>NZ_QDKL01000002.1:0-600000 GCF_003346865.1 Halobacteriovorax vibrionivorans
AAACTCAAATTTACAAAGTTTAAATGGCATCTGACTGATTGAAGTAACTTCAATGATTCAGTTACGTCAGATCTTTCAAAAACCGTTTAAAACTTTTTTTGGATTTCTTCTCATCTTGAATTGCTACCGAAGCAGCAAATCTTTATTACTTTATTTGAATGTTAAAGAGCTGTCCGAGACTACATGTTCATGTTCAACATGTAAAGCCTTTTTTTAACAATGTGAAAAAAAGTTATCAGCGTTGTTTTCCAACGTTTGTTTTTTTTCGTTTGTTGTTTGGAACGAGATGCATATTATGAAACCGTACCTGGTCCGTCAATACTTTTTTTAAGTTTTTTTCATTTTTTTTTATCTTAATTTCAATAACAATATTAATTACTTACGATTATTAGAGTGTACTTAATTTAGATAGTAGCTCAACCTACTGACAAACCTGTAACATACTGAAAATTCGAAAAGTCGAGATATGTAAAAAATGCATAAAAAAAGGCCACTCAGTGAGTGGCCTTTTATAATCGGTAGAAATCTAAAATCTTTAACTATTTTTTTAGTGGAAAACCATTTTTTTCGAGAGTTTCAACGATCTTATTACTTGCTTCAGTAATAAATTCTCCAGATAAAGTGCTATTTGGATCCAAGAACTCACTTCTTAATGTTACTGACTTCATATTATCGTGCTTATAAATGTCTGCAATAGTTGTAGAAGTTAATTCTTTAATCTTAAGTTTAGATAAACTCTTTAAGATATCACCTACAGCGACTTCTTCACTTACTTCAACTGTACAGTCAAAAGTAGAACCAGGGAATTTTGCTAGCGGTTGATACTTTACTTTATCTTTTTGTGGACGCGATTCAAAAGCACTCATATTAACAAGAGCAATAGAAACATTACCTTTAATCTTAAATTGTTTTAGCACTAGAGGATGTACAGAGAAGATTACACCATCCATCTTTCCTTGAATTCTTAAGTTATAAAATTCGTAAGGATGAATACCATTCCAATCTTCATCAACGGCATTACTTTTAAACTTAGGGTTACGATCATTTAATTGATAATTAATATTAACACTATCAAGTAAGCGAGTTGTATCGTTTAAGAGATCCATGAACGGTGTTGATTCTTTATCAAAATAAAGTGCCCCATACACACTCTCTTCTTTAACAAAGTCTTTATCATTTGCATGATACGTACGACCAATCTCAAAGAATTTGAATGCACTAGAGTTCTTAGCATTGGCCGCAGCTGCTTCTAAGAAACTTGGGACTAATGACTCTCGCATAAGTGCAGCGTCTTTAGAAAGGGCATTAATAAGCTCTAAACCACCTTTGTGATCATACATTGCTTTCTTTAAAAGTTTTGGACCAATCATAGGATATGTCATGACTTCAAAAGCACTTGCATGATTAACCATAAAGTTCTTCATGCTACGGTGAAGTTTCTGTGCTGGTGAGAGTTTTACTGGAGAGATATCAAGTTTTGGAGAAGTCGGAGCAATATTATCAAAGCCGATAACACGTCCAATTTCTTCCACAAGACATGATCCTGTTTCAATATCTTTCGTAGCTCGATAACTTGGAATATGTGCAATAAACTTGTCAGCACTTCCCTCAATTTGAATATCTAAGCTTGTAAAGATTCTCTTCATTTCATCAAAAGAAACTTCTTTACCAAGTGCCTTATTAATTTTTGTAGCACTTGATTCAATTGATACTGGTTTAATCTCTGAAAGATTAGGGCCATCATATTGAATATCACCAATAACTTTAGCTTCAGGGTTTTCTTTTAGAATATATTCTAGAGTTCTTAGTAGTGTTCTCTCTAGCATTAAAGAATCAAGAGTTTTTTCATAACGAGATGAAGAGTCTGTACGAAGACCTAAACGTGTTGATGTTTTTCTAACTTCAGCAGCTTTCCAATTAGCGACTTCAATGAAAATTTTAGAAGTGTTTTCATCAACTCCACTATTAAGCCCGCCCATAATACCTGCAAGAACAAGAGGCTTATCACTATCACCAATTACAGTATCTCCTGCAACAAGCTTGCGTTTTTCTTCATCAAGAGTTGTAAATTCAGTTTCATCTTTTAGAGAAGTGATTACAACAGTATCACCACTAATCTTTTCACGATCAAAGATATGTAGAGGAATCCCTAGCTCAAGCATAACGTAATTAGAGATATCAACGATATTATTAATAGGACGAAGGCCAACAGCTTGAAGGCGTTTCTTCATCCAAAGAGGAGACTCTCCTACTTTTACATTATCGACACTAAGGCCAAAGTAACCAAGGCAACTTGTTCCTTCTTCAACTTTAATTTTCATTGGAGCTGAATCACTAGAGAATTTAGACTTTAAATCCTTTGACCAAGATTCATTAAATGGGTTTTGTAACTCATTTTCAAAAATCGTTGCAAATTCACGAGCAATACCAAAATGTCCCCAAAGATCTGGTCTGTGAGTTAAAGACTTATTATCTACATCTAAAAGAACATCTTTCTTTTCATTATAAAGCTCAAGCATATTCTTACCAAGCTCTGGGTTATCAAAAACCTTATCAAGCTCAATGATCCCTGCAGAGTCTTCAGCGAAACCAAGCTCTTCTTCAGAACAAAGCATTCCTTCAGATAAAACGCCACGAATCTTCTTTGGCTCAAGAGTTAATCCATTTGGTAATGTAATACCCAATGGAGCATATGCAGTACGCATGCCAACGCGAACGTTTGCAGCACCACAAACAACTTGAAACTTATCCTTTCCATTTGTGAATGTAACAAGATTAAGCTTATCAGCTTCAGGGTGCTTTTCTTTTTCTAATACTTCAACAACAGTAATAGCTTCTAAGTGATCTCCTACAGAGAGAACATCTTCTACTTCTGCTGTAGCCAGAGTAAATTTTGATCCAATTTCATTTGCATCTAAGTCTGGAACTTTTACGAAGTCTTTAATCCAATCGATACTAATTAACATATATATTCCTTAAACCTTTCTAATATTCTTTAAATTGTGAATTAAATCTTAGATCACCTGATTGTAGGTGGCGGATATCATCAATCCCATACTTCATCATTACAAGTCGATCTAAACCAAGACCAAATGCAAATCCATTATATTCTTCAGGATCTATGCCACCTGCTCTTAGAACATTTGGATGAACCATCCCACATGGAAGTAGCTCGACCCAACCAACTTGTTTACAAACAGAGCATCCCTTACCGCTACAGACTTGGCATTTAATATCAAGCTCAAATCCAGGCTCAACAAACGGGAAGTATCCAGGGCGAAGTCTAACTTCGACGTCTTTTTTGAAGATCTCCGTTAGGATTTCTTTCATGAAGTAGATTAGGTTTGAAACAGAAATATCTTTTCCAACCATCATTCCTTCTAATTGTTGGAAGACCATCTCATGAGAAGCATCTGTTCTTTCACAACGAAATACAGTTCCTGGAGCAATAAAGCGGAATGGAGGCTTGCGAGACTGCATCCCTCTGACCTGAATTGTTGACGTGTGAGTTCTAAGAAGGTGCTTATTACCTTCAGGAGATTTCTCATCTTTAAACCAGAAAGTATCTTGCATATCTCGTGCAGGGTGATCTCCTGGGATATTGAGTGCCTCAAAGTTATAGAATTCAGTTTCAATATGTGGGCCATCAAGGACCTCAAAGCCCATTGATAAGAAAATATCTTCTACTTCTTGCTGAACTAGAGTTCTTGGGTGAAATCCACCATGATTATTATTTTTGGCCTTTACAGCATCTGTAAAAGTAATATCGATCTTATTTTTACTAAGTTTTTCATTTATTTGAGCTAATTCAATATCTGAAAGCTTCTTAGCAACTAATTTCTCAATTTCTTGTTTAATTTCATTTGCTTTTGGTCCAATCTCTTTTCTCTCTTCTGGAGTTGCATCCTTTAGTGATTTAAGGATCTCAGAAACGGCACCTTTTTTCCCAAGGTAACTCGACTTAAGAGATAAAACATCTGCTTGTGCACTAAGAGTTTCAATTTCAGCTTGAAACTTTTCATAAGCCTCATTTAGCTTATCAATCATAATTCCCACCTATTCGACTATTTATAAACATTCAATAATAACCTTGGGAGTTTTTCATGCGGTGTGCGAAAAGGCAAGACGTGGGGTGTTTAAAGTGCCAATAAAAATGAGCGAAACCAGTTAAATTGCTGGATGATTTCGGGATGCTGGTAATCAGGATATGTCCACTCTAATTGATGGTAGCTATTTGCTTTAAACTGATAAGTTAGTTCTGCGTAAACGCCGTCTTTTAGATAGATTCGATGAGAGTATGGTTTACCACTACTTAATAGAACTTGATCAAGAGTTATAAGACCAGGATCAAGATTGAACGATCGGCCACTTGTTTGCTGATGACCTTTTTCAAGCTCATCACAATATACCTTAATGCTAACAAGCTCTTCACGAGAAATAGGCTTAGGATAGAAAATAAAAGAGCGTGATAGCTCCTCACCCATCTCCTTACTATAATACTCTTTCATTGGAAAAAAATCGTGCTTAAAAATAATAGGTCGTTCATAACCACTTCCCAAAGTGGCAATGATATCTTCTAAATTACACTTCTTATGATTATAGAGAACGCTAATAAATAGCAATGCATCTGTAGCTGGCCTTAAATCACTCAAGAAATACCTATTTCATCTTTTCTTTAAGAACTTCGTAGTAATTTCTTAGCTCATCTTGAGAAACAGTTGCCGTTCCTACTTTTCCAACAACAACACCAGCACCACAATTGGCAACCCATGCTGCTTCCTCAAGACTGCCCCCTGCTTCTAAACAGGCAACAAGAAGTGAGATCGTCGTATCTCCTGCACCAGAAACATCATAAACTTCGTTTGCAACAGTTGGAATCATATGTAGCTTACCATCACCTTTAGTATCAAGCATTGCCATGCCACGTGCTCCTAGAGTGATGATGATTTTTTCTAGCTGCAACTTATCGACTAGAATATCGGCAATTTCTTCAACCTGCATATCCTGCGAGTAGCCTAATTGATTTACCATTAACTTGGCCTCAACATGATTTGGTTTAAGAAGAGAAACCCCTTTGTAAAATAATGGAGGTGTAGTGCGACTTGGGTCAACAGCGATTAAACTCTTTGATTCTTTAAATTCATTAACAAGTCTTGAAATAAGACTTTCAGTGAGAACCCCTTTAGAGTAATCCTCTAAGATAAGGGCACCATGGTTTTCTTTTAACTCGTTAATTCGCCCAATTAGTCTCTTTTCAACATCTTCACTAATTGGCTTCTTTGATTCGTAATCGATACGACATATTTGTTGGTGATCAGTGACAATTCTTTCTTTAAAAACAGTTGGCCTTTCTTCGCAACGAACAACTCCCCATGTAGAAAGCCCTGCTTCCTCTAGAAGATCCTCAAGAACATTAGCGTTAAGATCATCACCCATTACTCCACAAAGAGTAGACTCTACTCCCAAGGTCTTTAAGTTTTCTGATACGTTTGCTGAAAGACCAAGCTTTTGCCATTCCTTTTGTACTTCAACTAAAGGAACAGGTGCCTCTGGGGAAATTCGATTAACGACTCCAGATGTATACTTATCGATCCCGACATCTCCAACCACTAAGATCGGTTTGATATTACTAAGGTTAGATACAATTGCATCAAAGCGTTGAGGTGAAATTAATTTTGTCATAGTTATTCCATTATTTATTTAAAACTGATTTTGCTATTTCAATTACTCTATCTTCTTCTAATTTTGCCATACAATCATAATAAGGACACTCTATTCCTAGGCATGTATCAGGCTCACCACATACAACATTTGGCGTAATATTTTTAATAAAGCCCTTACCTTTTGCTCCCCAGCGTAAAGAAGATTGACTCTTGATGGGAGAAAAAATTGCAATTAACGCCACTTCAAGAGCTGCGGCCATCTGAATTGCTCCAGAGCTTGGCCCGATAAATAGTTTAGCGTGTTTTAAGATATTTAGAAAGTTAACAATTCCACCTTTCTTTCCATCAAAGTAAAATATGTTTTTTTCTTCATGATCCACCAGCTCATTCTTTATTGGTGCCACATACTTCATATCTGAAGGTATATGAGAAATAATGAAATTAAATCGGTTAGGATAGATGTTGTTAATTCTTTTGATAAAAGTTGCAAAATTCTTCGCAGGCCAACTTAAAATCCCCTCAGATGCACCCGGATGTATGAAGATAAGCTCTTTAGTAGAATCAAGTCCTTGTGCCTCTAATTCTTTATTAAAGTCACTTATATCTGAATCACTTTCTTTAAAATTAAAAAATGGCAGATATTCTTTATCTTGAATTTTTGAATAATTTTCAAGCTCACCAAGTAAGGCCAGGTTATAGAAAACTTCATGTCCTTCAACCTCAGAGCGTACTTGTCTAATCGCTCGATTTAAAGTGAAGTTTGATTGCCATCTCTTTAAATGACCTCCGCGAAAAGGTATCTTTTTGAGCCAGGCAACAAAGTTTGGCGTTTGAGAGCCTCCTGTATACAGATAGACATCTGGCTTATATTCATTAAATATTTGCAGAGACTTTTTTACTTTCTTTGGATAGGAGCTTGCTCGATCTAAAATAAAAACCTTATCAACATAAGGATGGTTCTTAAAAAGCACAGCAGAAGTTTTTGACGTTATAAAGGCAACAGTCGCATTTGGGTCCATTTCTTTTATGGCCTGTGCCATTGGCATTGTAAGTATATTTGATCCAATGGCGTCAGTACGACTGATGAGATATTTCACAGATCTATTCCAACCTCTTTTGCACGAGCATGAACGTCTTGTTTTAGAGTTGAGATAACTTTTGAGATATCCATCTCGCTAGTATCAACAAGTGTTGCATCGTCTGCTTTAACAAGAGGAGCAACTTCTCGACCCATATCTTTTTCATCTCGTTTTTTTACATCTTTTATAAGTTGTTCTAGATCGATATCACTTTGACCTTTCTCTATTAGTTGGTCGTATCTTCTTTGTGCTCTAATATCTATTGAAGCTGTAACAAAGAACTTAATAAAAGCATCTGGAAACACAATTGTACCGATATCTCGGCCTTCCATGACACACACTTTTTCCTTAGCTATTGATCTTTGGAAATCAAGAAGCATAGTTCTTACGACAGGAATTTGTGAAATAATAGAGGCAAGCTTTGATACGTGGTGCTCACGTATTCTTTGACTTAAGTCCTTACCATCGACTTTTACAAGAGCATCAGCTTGTCCGTACTCGAGTTTGATTTCTTTTAAGAATTTTTCTACTGCTTGGTGATCATGAAGATCAACATCGGCATCATGGGCAGCTAAGCCTAACGCTCTAAACATCGCTCCAGTGTCGATATAGAGAATCCCCAATTCCTTGGCCAATAGTTTTGCAACAGTTGATTTACCACTTCCACTTGGGCCATCAATGGCAATAACTGATGAATATGTCATACAACTTCCTTATCCTGTGAATTATAAGGAATGAATATAACAATTTTTGAAAACTATTTGAAGTTGAAAAGATGACTCGATGCAGTCGTTAGTTTTTCGCAAGGCGTGAGTTTTTCATATCTTTACTAGCTAGCTTTAGTTCTTCCTTAGTTGGAACAATATCAAGACCTAAATAGTAATTAATGTCAAAAGTATGATTTTTTACGTGAATTATACTCTCGTGACCGTATTCACGTGATTTTTCTCTTAGCGAGTCAACAGCTGCTAGCAATTTCTTGTAATTCTTCTTTACCTTGTCGTAATAGACATTCTTGATTCCTACTGGACGATTATAACGAAGACTACGACGAACAAAGCCTGGTCCCATGTTATATGCAACAGTTGCATAACGATAAAGACCAAATCTCTTATAAAGACGACTTAAATAATATACGCCTAGCTCCATATTCACATGAGGAACACGTAAGATTTGAATAATATCTTCTTTATTTAGTGATCTTTTAAGAAGCTTATGAAGAAATACTCCTGTCTTTGGCATAATCTGCATTAAACCTTGTGCCTTTACATAACTTTGGGCCTTCGGATTAAAATGACTTTCTGTCCATGCAATTGAAATTACCCAAAGAGGATCAAGTTGTCTTTGTTCAGCAAAGTGTAGAAGCGAAGAAATATATTTCTTAGCTCTTTTATCTATTGGATGTTCCATATGATCGATAAGAGCGTCTTCAAGAGTCTTTTTATCGATTGAAGAAAGGTATCCTAAATGAAGTCTTTTAAAGAATGGGTTTGTATCCTTAAAATTATAAGTATTATAAGGAGTGAAGGCTTTCCCCTCAGAAGAGATTCCTGCAAGTAGACCTAGATCACGAAAATTTTTCGTTGCTGGCGTCCAAAAGAAGTCAAAAGAAATCACGGCCGTCACTGCACACAGACCTAAAATAAACAAAGATCTTACGTTCATGCAGTAAGCACTAAAATGTTCAAGATGTGAGTTATATCGCTCACTCGAAGCTTTCATAACGGGCTTTTTACCCCCGTTGAACGCTCTCGTCTAGTTAAAATAAACTTATAACGCACTACTATAGTAGTATTTACAAAAAATATTCATTTAATTACAGGATATTAAGAGGTTATCCTTTAAATTTCATATATTTCACGCATAATAGATATATAAATTTTTAGGAGTTGAAATGACAGATATTGGATTTAATCGATTAAAGGATGAAGAATCAACATATTTAAAACAGCATAAGGACAACCCTGTCCACTGGTATGCTTGGGGACCAGAGGCCCTAACAAAAGCAAAGGAAGATAATAAACCAATCTTTCTATCAATTGGTTATAGCTCATGTCATTGGTGTCATGTCATGGCAGAAGAGTCATTTTGTGATGAGGAAACAGCAAAGTATCTAAATGAGCATTTCATCAATATTAAAGTTGATCGTGAAGAGCATCCAGATATCGACAATTATTATCAACAAGCATGTCAATTGTTTACAAACGGTGGTGGCTGGCCATTAAGCGCGTTTCTTATGCCTAACTTAAGGCCATATTTTGTTGGAACGTACTTTCCTAAAGAAGCAAAAGGAAAATCAACTGCATTTAAAGATGTTCTAAAAGAACTTGTTAGGGCCTATAACGAAGAGGTTGAAACAGTTACTGAGAATTCGAATAAAGCTTTTGAGGCAATTGAAAAAGGCTTTATCTCACCAGAGAAGGTAGACTTCCAGGGGCACTTCCCTCACCCAAATTCAGTAATGGATGTTCTTGAGCAATTTAAAGATAATGAAAACGGCGGTTTTGGAGAGGCTCCAAAGTTTCCACAACTAGCATTCTATGAATGGGCCATCGAGCAAATGCTTGAGGGTGTCGTTAAGAAAGAACATGGTGAGCATATAATAAAATCCATTGAAAGAATGCTTATGGGTGGTATCTACGACCAAGTTCGAGGTGGAATGCATCGCTATAGTACAGATAATAACTGGACTGTACCTCACTTTGAAAAGATGCTCTATGACCAAGCTGGTCTTTTAAAGCTTCTTGCAAAAACAAGTATGCTCTACCCATCACCTTTAATCTTTGATGGTATCTTTAATACGCTTGAGTACTTAAAAGCAGAAATGCTTAATGAAGAAGAAAACTTTTTCTTCTCTGCCCAAGATGCTGACAGTGAAGGAGTCGAAGGACTATATTTCACATATACTCAACAAGAGTTTGAAGATGCACTAGGACGATTCGATACAGAAGATGAAGCCCTTACTAAGAATATGGAAAAATTAAAAGAATGGTTTGGCGTAACAGAAAAAGGAAACTTTGATTCTGGCTTAAATGTTTTAACTATTAATAACCAAAAGGCCCAAGAAATTTTCACACCTGAGTCTTGGGACTTAATTAGAAATGCTAAAAAAGCATTATTAAATGAAAGAAAACTACGTATTCCTCCTATGACAGATAATAAAGGGATCGCAAGTTGGAACTTTCATATGATCTCTGCACTTTCAGATGTAATGCAATTTACTCAAATTCCAGCAATAAGAAGTGCAGCAAGTACTCTATTTAATCGTATCGTAGAAGGAACATATAAGAAGTTCCTTGAAACAACACCAAAAGGAATGCGACTAAGACATACAACAACACGTCCAGTTGGAGTTTCACTACTAGAAGACTACGTATTCTTTGCTGAAGCACAATTAAGAATTTATGAGCTTAGTGGGAATACTGTATTTAAAGAAAACCTAAAAGATACTTTAGGTTTTATTATAAAAGACTTCTTAGTAGATGGACGTCTAAAGTCACGAGCAATAAGAGATCAAGATGCGGAACTTTATCCAAATCAAGACTTCACAAGTTTTGATCAATCATTCCGCTCACCTGTTAGCACACTTATTCAACTTGTAAGAAGATCAAGTGTACTATTTGGTGAAGTCGATATGCTTGAAGATATCAAAGAGCTTATGGAAAATGTAACTCACGATGTACTAAAAAACCCAGCGGGATCAGGAGAAGGTCTAAGAGCGCTTTCATATCCAGCAAATGCTTATAAGGTAATTAAATGTCCAAAAGCATGGCTCACAAATCAAGAGTTTGCAGGTTTTATCTGCTACTTCCTTCCACGTTTTGTTTTCGACTTCCACGAAGACAAAGGTGAAAGATGGGAAATTTGCGGAACAAATGAATGTGAGATGACTGGTGAAGGACTAGATCACTTCATTGAAACTTTAAAGCCAAACCAACCACAGGCAACAAATGAGTAGTACACACGAAAGGCCATTGGCCGGAAAAACGATTATAGACTTTTCACATCGCCTACCAGGGCCACTTGCAGGGAAATTACTTGCAGGCCTTGGAGCTGATGTAATCAAGATAGAAGATGCAAAGTTTAAGGACCCATTTATCTATGGCCTATTTGCAGAAATGGATAATTCTTTTCCTAAGTGGTACGAAGAATTGAATGCAAATAAAACGATTCTAAGACTAGACTTCAATAATGAGGCTGCACAAGAACAGATTAGAGAAACAATCTTTAAGGCCGATGCCATAATTATGGGTATTCCAAAAAAGATTCAACAAAAGCTTGGTATCACAATTGAAGACATACAAAAGAATGTAAAACAAAGCTTTGCAGCAGTGATTCCACTTGCCTCAAAAGAGGCCATGAGCCACATGCATGACCTTAATGCACTGGCCATGACAGGTCTACTTAGTCTTCATCTGCGAAATATTAATTCTGTTGAAGATGTGGCCCCGCCGTTCTTACCTCTTGCAGGTATTAACTTTGGACAAAAAATGGCATTTGATCTTCTTGGAGCAATGTATAAGTCTAAAGAATCAAATAAAGTTGAAACAATAAACTCATATCTTTATGAATCAACTCAAGAAGTATTTGATGCATTTTGGCCGAAAGATATTAGAGATACAGATCACAAGTTTCTCCATAATGGACTCTACCCTTGTTACAATATCTACCAAACAAAAGATTCACACTTTGTCGTTATGGCATGTGTAGAAGAGAAATTTTGGCAATCATTTAGAGAAGCATTTTCATTTGAAGCAAGTGATGAAGATCGTTTTAAGACTGATGGCTCAATTCATAAAAGGCTTAAAGACCTTTTCGGTGAGATGACTTCCCAACAAGTCAAAGAAAAGCTGGGAAGCCTTGATATCTGTATTAACCTAATAAAGTAATACTTATAGCAAATAATGCCACGATAATGACGCCGGTACCAAACATTCGATAGATTGTTGAGCCGGCCGACTTTCTAAGTCCAATAAAATGTGAAATTCTCGATAATACCAGACCACCTAAAAGAAAGTGAATCGCCATCAGATTAATTGCATTCTTTTGAATAGCAAAATAAGTAAGCATAAGAATAAATGGAACATATTCATTATAATTTCCATGAATTCGAACTGCTTTAGTCATATGCTCATTCTTACCATGGCCAAGACCTACACGATGCTTCCATCTCATTCGAATGACGTAGAAAGTTAGTAATAAGTAAATAAGACCGAGTACACCGCAGTAACGGTAAAAAATTTGTAATTCCATATCAACTCCCTCTAATAAATATATGACGACTAAGACGATGTAGAAGAAATCAGTGAGTCTTCCAAACTCTCATCTCTTAAGCCTTGATAAAAGCGTTTTGTAATATCGGTCGTGAAATCTTTTTCATATTTTGTTTCTAAAACATAGGCCTTAACAGTAATTTTTAAGCCTACTATTTCTTCAAATTTTTCACTCGATGTAATAATCTTAACAGGCTTATTTAGATAAGCAAAACGACTAGTTCTCGTTACTTCATCTAAAATTGGTAAAACCTGATTCAAATCAACATTGTTTTTAAAGTAATAATCACTACAGACCATCATATCTCTTTCACCAGAGTTTGCAGATGAAACATTATCACTTAAGAACAGGTTATTTGGAATTGTAACGACAGAGTCTTCTAGTGTTCGAATTCTCACAGATCTGAGACCAATTCTAATAATATCACCATAATTACCTCGGAAGCTAATACGATCCCCTACCTGAAAAGGACGATCAAAAATGAGAATGATTCCTGCAATAATTGAAGAGACTAAGTCTTTCAAAGAGAAACCTATCGCAACAGCCCCAGAACCCATAATGGCATAAACCATTTCTTTAGAAGGGTTAATAGCAACATAGAGAATCCATAAGCTTCCTACGATATAAGTGATATGAGTCGCAATTGTATTAAATTGAAGAATCGATAAGCGATAAGAAGGTATCTTTATAGCTAAGTATTCAAGTGCCCAGTTTAAGGTCTTTGCAAATAAATAAAGAAATAAAAACCCAAAGAAAATACTCAATATCACTTCAGAACTAATCGAACTAAATAAGCTTGCTACCTTCTCACTAGATTGAATTGTATCCTTAAGCGCTTTATTCATAGATAAAGTTCCTTTTCTTTAAAATCTTCTTTAAATCGTATAACCAATCCTTCCTAATAAGATAGCTATTATCCTCTTTATCCTTATCAATAATGCCTTTATTAAGACCATTTTTTAGAACAAAGTTAACAACCTTTTCACTAAGATCAGTTGTTGCTGATATCTGATCGATATTTAGTCTTTCATGCGAAAGTATTGTAGAGAGAACAAAGAGAGACTCGTCTGTTAAACTCTCTATCTCATGTATTGGCTTCTTACTTGGAAGGTGTAATTCGATACTCTTATCATCGATACTCATTATAGATTTCAACCACGTATTAATCGCGGCCTGAGGATTACCACCAGTTTGTTTTCCTAAAATTCTAAAGTATATATCAAGTGCATTTTCAATGCTTCGATCAGCACCGAAATGGCACATAACTTCAAATAATTCAGGCTGAAAACGTATCTCTAATTCACTTTTTTCATGACGTTTAATAATGAGATTTTTAAGCTCTTCTTTATCCCATGGTCTAATGAAAACGGAGTCTGCAGAAAGTTCATATTTATTATAAATATGCTTGATAAGATTTAAAGAATTAGCATTCCAAATCGTAAGCCAGAATACATTCTTTGAACTACTATTTATAATATTAAAAAGCGCATCAAAGGCCTTAAACCCATTAAGCTTTGACAAGAAGAGATTATGAGCGGAGTTAACAATAACAAATTTCTTCTCATCCTCATCCCCATTACCTACAAATTGTTCGAGTCTTTTATGTAGAATACTCCCTTCAGTAATCTTTTCATGAATATTTATTTTAAAAGAATTTACTGAAGAGTAACGTTTTAGAATCTTATTTAAGATATGATTCTTACCACTTCCCGCACCTCCAGAGAAGGCCAGGTGGTAAGAAGGATTAACACCATTTAACCATTCATCAATGCGATCATAGGCCATTGCGGCAGGATCGGGTTTACGAACGATTTGAACATCTTCTTCATTTTCAAAACAAGCTTTATAATCTTCAGGAATATCAATTTCATTAAAGCTATCTTGTCTAAAGTTTTCAAGGTGCTGCTCAAGAAGTCCTGATAATATATTACGACTCCAATCTCTTGTATTATTCGCAAGTAAAATAACGAGGTAAAGAGAATATAAAAGCGTATAAATATAAAAGACTAGAGGCAGTACATAATGAATTACAAACTTCGGAATATGCTTTGCTCCGATTGAAATGGAAGATGGGATAATCTTTGCAAGTATGATGTCTGCATACTTTTCATAATCCAGTAAAATTTTTGTATAAATAATAAAGAAAATTATACTAATAATATTATGCCCAAGAAAAGTTGAGAATAAATTATACATTACGATATATATTAGTGTTGTTAGTGTGATTATATATCTTAACTTCTTACTATCTTTTACAAAGTCTTTATTACTTCTTTTAAAATAGACTCTAAAGTTTAAATTTAGAAAACTATGTAGGTAGCCAATATTTATATAGAGAATGTAGACGAGTAGAAAGTTTCCAAAAATATGCATGGCCAAAAGATAATCAGCACGATTGAATTTCTCTAAATAGCCATTGAAGATATCAAGACATAAAAAGATAATGATGTAATACGAATTGAAATCAATAAATCGATATAAGCTAGAACGTGCTCGATCCAATTCGTCTAATTCTCTAAGTCGATACTTTCGATATCCTAAAGTGATAATCCTAAGACCAATTATTCCACATACGAAGATAATAAAGGCCTTTAAGGGCGTTGATATAATAAAATGATCAACACGACTGATTATTAATTGCGACTCCTCCTTAAACATAAGAAAGAGTTTCTCTAAAAATTGTTGAACTTGTTTAATGCTAAATGACATGTGTTTATTATAACCAAGCACCTAATTCCTTAATATATGGGTATAATTGCCTATAATATGTAAAATACCGACTATCATAACAACTTAACTTGTTCTTAATTAGGTCTTTATTGTGACATAACCTCAAATATCTGTTATAAAGACAGACTATGATAGTAAAAAGAATCCATTTAAAAGATACTTACGGGATTAGGAAGAAGGTTCTTGGAATTGAGAACGTTGAATCTAGTTATCTATTTGAAGGTGATACTGAGTCGGGAACTTTCCACTTAGGAGCTTTTATAGAAAATAACCTCGTATCTGTAGCCTCTTTTTACTTTAATAGAAACAGTAAGTTTAATATCGATAATCAATATCAACTTCAGGGAATGGCAACTCTTGAAGACTTCAGAAAACAAGGCCTCTCACGAGAGCTTTTAAATGTCGCGTTTCCAATAATAAAACAGAACTTTTGTAATCTTGTATGGTGTAATGCAAGAGTTGAAGCAGCTCCTTTCTACCAGAAGCTTGGTTTTGAAATAAGTGGAGACGAATTTGATGTTGAGAATATAGGAAAACATATTCTCATGTATCGTGAGATCAATTAATCCACAGAGTCACAAAAATTATCAATTCTTGATTTTAACATAACTTCATATTGCTCACTAAAACATTGTTTTTGGTTTTGAAACTTCTTGATTATAAGACAACTCATTTGAGGTCTTTGAGCACAATTTCTAATAGTGTCATTATTAACACATGCGAAATGGCGACGAGAACACAAGTAAATGAGATGAGGGCCTTTATTTAGCCCATTACCAATTGAAGACTCTGTTTGAAAACGACGAAATTCATCCGCTTCGCGCTGTTCTTTGAGTTTTTGACGAGTATAGTCCTCAAGCGGAGTCAGTGTCTCCTGTGCTTTAACATCACTAGAAATAGTAAAGAGCATAGTCATTATGATCGAAAAAATAAGGAAAATAGGCTTTATTTTGTTATCCATTGATTTATTATCCGCTTCTACTTAAAGCTTTTAAGGCCAACTTTTAAAAAATTTACTATAATAATATAATACGATAATATCATAAATATAAAAAATAGCGATAAAGTACGATTGGTGAAATGCAAATGGAAACGAATACAATTTTAACAAAACTTACAGATATTCTTGAATCTTCAATTAAATTAGCCTACCCAGATGCGCAATTTAATAGAAAAGATATTTACGATTCAATAGGCCAAGCTCCAAATATTGAGATGGCCCATTACGCATTCCCAACATTTCGTTTTGCAAAGGCCCTTAAACAAGGACCACCACAAATAGCAGGTGCAATCTTAGATAAAATCCAAGAACAAGAGACATCAAAGCTTATAAAAGATGTTAAAGCACAAGGCCCATACCTAAACTTCACTCTTAGTGCAGATGCATATTTTGAAAACTTAATTAGTGAAGTTAGAAGTGGTAACTTTTTCACAAAGAAGCTTACGTCTAATGAGCCTAAGACTATGATTGAGTACTCTCAGCCAAATACTCATAAAGAGCTCCATGTGGGACATATGAGAAACCTATGTTTAGGTAATGCCTTGGTTAGAATTAAAGAATACTGTGATGTGGATGTTCACCCTGTGACTTATCCAGGAGACTCTGGAACTCACGTTGCAAAATGTCTATGGTACTTAAAATACCACAATCAAGACACGATCCCAGAAACTAATAAGGGAGAATGGCTAGGAAGAATCTATACACTTGCAAATACAAAGCTAGAAGACGAGCTTGGAAGTGATAAAGAAGATGATAATAGAGCTAAGCTTACAGAGATCTTAAAGCAGCTTCATAGTGAAAGCGGTGAATTCTATGATCTTTGGCAAGAAACACGACAGTGGTCTATTGATCTAATGAAAAAAACTTATGAATGGGCAGACGTTGAGTTTGAACGTTGGTTTTTTGAATCAGAAATGGATGCTCCATCACTTAAGATTTGTGAAGACTATTACAAAGATGGAACATTTATTAAAGATGATGGCGCTATTGGAATGGATCTAAGTGATGATAAATTAGGATTTTGCATTCTTATTAAATCAGATGGAACAGGCCTTTATTCTACAAAAGACGTGGCCCTAGCTATTAAGAAGTTTGAAGAATTTGGTGTGGAAAAAAATATCTACATTGTCGACTCACGTCAGGCATTCCACTTTAAACAAGTATTTAAAGTTTTAGAAAAGATTGGTTTTGAGCAAGCTAAAGATTGCTATCACCTACCATATGAGATGGTTGAACTTACAGATGGAGCAATGAGCTCACGTAAGGGTAATATCGTTCCTCTAACTGATCTTATTAATAAAATGGAAGCTAAGATCAAAGAGGACTACTTAAATAAATATCAAGGCGAATGGGATCAAGCAGAGATTGATGAGACAGCAACTAAAATTGCAAATGGTGCCATCAAGTACGGGATGATCAAAATTGATAATAATCGTAAGATTGTTTTTGATATGAATGAATGGCTCAAACTTGATGGAGATACAGGTCCATACCTTCAGTATGTTTATGCTCGTATCAACTCATTACTTGTAAAACAAGGCTTTGATAAATCTAAAGAATTTAACCTTTCCAATGCTGCAAGCCTAGAAAATATTAAAGAATATGAGCTAATGCAAAAGATTTCATTATTTAATGATGTTGCAATTAAGGCCCATGAGCAAAACAAAACAAGTCTTTTAACAACTTACCTATTTGAGCTTGGAAAGTTATTTAATAGCTTCTATGCAGCCTGTCCTATCGCTTCAAGTGAAGAGAGTCTTAAACAAGCAAGACTTGAACTTGCTTATGCAACAAGTGAAATCATTAAGCATGGACTTGCTATCTTAGGAATCAAAGTACCTGACCGAATGTAATTACATTACTTAGAAAAAATCAATAATTGATTATTTGCAGGCATCTTAATATCTTCTTTTAGAAAGACTCCTTTCTTTAAGAAGTTATTACAGATGTCTTCGAAGTTTCTTATTCCACTTTGTGGGTCTCGCTCTTTGAGATGCTTATCAAATTGCTCATTAGACTCCGAAGTGAACTTTCCATGATACTTAAATGGGCCATAAATAAATAGGACAGAATCCTCATCCATGGCGGCCGCTAGATCCTTAATGAAGGTCTTAGCTTCCTTCCAAGACATAATATGCATTGTATTTGCCGTATAATATGCACCATATCCTTTAGGAATTTTATTAAAGCCAGCCTCGTAGACCTCTGGGCCATTTAAGTTCTTAAAGCTTTGCTTATAATAACTTAGGCACTTCTTAAGTGTTTCTTGATTGGCCCTAATTTCAGAAGTTATAAAGTCTACATCACTAAACTTTTCTGCAAAGTAAGCACTGTGCTGACAAGTCAGAGAGCCAACTTCAAAGAACTTAGGCTTTTTGATGCGTTGATTACTGCCCTTTTCCAAATAAGGGGCAATAATATTAAAAATTGGTTCTTTATTTCTTTCACATGCTTCAGAAATTGGTAAATCAGTCATGTTAAACATGATACAATAGATTTCGTGAAAAAAAGACTTAAAATTCGATTATCTGAAAATGATATTATATTTGAAGATGATAACTATATAGCCTTAAATAAAAAGGCCGGCTGGCCTGTACACAAAACTCTCGATCCAATGCGAGATAATTGTACAGACGCCCTTAAAAGCTATCTCAAATTCAGAGAGGATGGAAAGTCACCTTACCTCGTCTTAGTACATAGGCTTGATGTTGAAACAGCAGGTATTCTTCTCTTTGCGAAGTCAAAAGAAGCAAATAAGTATTTACAAGACCTATTTAGCTCTCACCAAGCAGATAAGATTGATAAGAGATATCTTGCAATTTGCAGTGGAAGGCCAAAAACTGATGAAGGCACAATAGAGAATTTTATCAAAGGCCAAAGAGAAGGTCGTAAAGAGAAGATGGTGGTTGTTTCCTCTGGAGGAAAGAAGGCCATTACAAATTATTGGGTAAAGGACTTTAAAAACGACTACTCACTTATTGAGTTTCAGATTCTAACAGGAAGAAAGCATCAAATAAGACTTCATGCAAAGTCTATTGGTCATCCTATCTTTGGTGATCCAATTTATTCAAATTCAAAAGAACAAGATGGACAAAGGCTATGTGCTTATAAGTTGAGCTTCTTTGATAAGTTCTCAAATCAGAAGATTGATTTAGAAATTAGGCCCGTGTTTGATCTTGATAATTTTAGAACAAAAATTAGTGATGAATTTAAGTATATTATTTTTAATAAGCCTTATAACGTCCTTTGCCAATTTGGAAAGGATCATAAAGATCAACTAAGCCTTATTGATTACAATCTTCCAAAAGAGCTCTACCCTGTTGGACGACTTGATAAAGATAGCGAAGGACTTTTAATTTTGACTAATGATGGAAAGTATAAAGACCGTATGGCAAATGCTAAGAGCAAAGTTGAAAAAACATATTTGGTACAAGTTGATGGTGATATCACCAATGAGGCAATTGAAGAGCTAAAAAAAGGCGTTGTGATTAAAGATAATTACAAGACAAAGCCAGCAAAAGTTAAAAAAATTGAATCAAACCTTGTGAAAGTAGAACAAAGAGATCCACCTGTGCGCTTTCGAAAAAATATTCCAACAAGCTGGATTGAAGTGAGAATTTCAGAAGGAAAGAATCGTCAAGTACGCCGAATGTGTGCGGCAGTTGGCTTTCCGACACTTAGGCTTATTCGTACAGCAATTGGAAATATCAAACTAGGCGAACTTAAGCTTGGTCAGTTTGAGTTTTTTGACGGTCAATAAGAGCAAAAATAATTCCTAAAATAGCACCACTTACTAATCCACCACCATGGGCCCAATTGGCCATCTTAAAATTAAAGACATCAAAAAAGCCGAGAAAGAGCCATCCAGTCATCAAAACGATATCTGTCGTTGGCAGCTTAAATTTGAAATTGGGATTTAATCGCGAATAAGGCCAAAGAAACCCAAGTAAACCGTATACAACTCCAGAGAGGCCTCCAAAGAATCCAGGGCTCATTGCAGCTTGGAGAAAATTAGAAATAATCCCTGTAAATAAAAGAAGGAGAATAAGAAAGAAGCTTCCTTTTGTGAATTCAATTAACTTTCCTAATTCCTTCCACCATAAAAGATTAAAGAATACGTGCATGAATCCAAAATGAATAAAGGCCGGAGTAATGATTCGCCAATACTCCCCTGCATTTAAATTATGATACGGGTCTAGCTTAGAAGTTGAAAATGCGAAGAGATAATAGAGATTTTCATTCTTTAGAATCCAACCAAATATGAAGACAATTGCACACAAGGCGAGAATTATAATAGTAGCTGGTCCCATTCTTAGGCTTTGTACATATTGCCAGTCTTTATTAACTTCGATGGGCTTTGCTCCCCCAATATAGACACGATAAACTTCACGTGCTTGAGAGAGATCTTTTAACTCAACGACAAAGAGATGAAAGAAGTCGTTTTCGAACTCTTTTCTTATATGAATACCTTCATTTAATAATTGTTTCTCTATTACACTTACAATTTGTTCATCTCTTAGAGAGCCAATATAGTGAAGTCTTTTTAGGTCGTTATCTTGGTTTGCGTCATTATCTTGATTTGTCATGAACATATTCTGCTACAGGCCTCTATAAAAGTCGAGCAACCAACAAAATATATCGAATAAGAGATAGGTTTAACCATAGAATTTTGATAAGATAGACCTAAATAAGTTGTTTTTTGACTTATTTTACGTTAAGTATGAATCATAACGTAAATTATTAAAAAATGGGAATACCTAAGGGGTATTTAACTACGAGTATGTATAAAGTAAGTAAGAAAACACAATACGCACTTACAGCTCTTAAGCATATGCAAGAGTATGGACACACGTGCGAAGAAAATCTTACTTCGGCCAGAGAAATTTGTGACAAATACGATATGCCATTTGATCCAGTCTCTAAGGTCATGCAGAAGTTAAATAACTCGGGAATTCTCTCTTCCATTAAAGGTATCAAAGGTGGCTACTTTCTAAGTCGTCCCCTAAGTAATCTTAATCTTTTTGAAGTAAGTAATATTATCGAAGGAAAGGTTAAAGAGACAGCATGTGATGCTCTTAAAGGAAAATGTGACAAATACTTAGCTTGCGAATTAATTTCACCAATAGAAAAAATTAACTCTCATGTGAATCACCATTTGATTTCGGTTTCACTTGAGGAGTTACTAATGAATAAAACAGGGGTCACACATGAGTGATACACAGTTAACAAAGTCAGAATATAAATATGGCTTTTTTACAGACATTGAAACACAAGAATTTCCAAAGGGATTAAACGAAGACATCGTTCGTATGATCTCGGCAAAAAAGAAAGAGCCAGAATGGTTACTAGAATACCGTCTTAAAGCATTTCGTCTATGGAAGAAAATGCCAATGCCAAATTGGGCAAAGCTAGAAATTCCAGAGATCGACTTTGAAGACTTATATTACTATGCAGCTCCAAAGTCGACAGAGAGTGCTCCAAAAAGCTTAGATGATCTTGATCCTGAGCTTTTAGCAACTTTTGAAAAGTTAGGGATTCCCCTATCTGAACAAAAGAGGATTTCAGGTGTAGCTGTTGATGCTGTCTTTGACTCAGTTTCAGTTGGAACAACTTACAAAGAAGAGCTTGAAAAAGTTGGTGTTATCTTCTGCTCTATTTCAGAAGCTGTACAAGACTATCCAGAGCTTGTGAAAAAATACTTAGGAACAGTAGTTCCTCCAGCAGATAATTTCTATGCAGCACTTAATGCAGCAGTATTCTCTGATGGTTCATTCGTCTACATCCCAGAGGGTGTAACTTGTCCAATGGATTTATCGACATACTTTAGAATAAACGCTAAGGAGACAGGTCAGTTTGAGAGAACACTTGTTGTTGCTGATAAAGGAAGTTACGTAAACTACCTTGAAGGTTGTACAGCACCTCAACGAGATGAAAATCAATTACACGCGGCCATTGTTGAACTTATTGCACTAGATGATGCTGAGATTAAGTACTCAACTGTTCAAAACTGGTATGCAGGAGATGAGCAAGGAAAAGGTGGAATTTACAACTTCGTTACAAAGCGTGGTAACTGCCTAGGAAAGAACTCTAAGATTTCTTGGACACAAGTAGAAGCAGGTTCTGCAATTACTTGGAAGTACCCTTCTTGTAATCTTATCGGTGATAATTCACAAGGCGCCTTCTACTCTGTAGCTCTGACAAATAACAAAATGCAGGCCGATACTGGAACAAAGATGATCCACATTGGTAAGAATACAAAATCGACTATTATCTCAAAAGGTATCTCTGCTGAGCAATCAGAAAATAACTACCGTGGACTCGTAAAGGTTATGCCTTCTGCTGTCGGTGCAAAGAATTACTCACAATGTGATTCGATGCTAGTTGGTGATAAATGTTCAGCTAATACATTTCCATATATTGATGTAAAAAATAACAGCGCAACAGTAGAGCACGAAGCTTCAACTTCTAAGATCTCAGAAGACCAACTCTTCTACCTACAACAACGTGGGATGGATATGGAGAAATGTATCTCAATGGTTGTAAACGGTTTCTGTAGTGAAGTTTTCAAAGAGCTTCCACTTGAGTTCTCTGTTGAGGCAGTAAAGTTAATTGAGATGAAATTAGAAAATTCAATCGGATAATTTTAAATTATATAAAGGATAAATATGAGCTTACTTACAGTTAAAGATGTTCACGCAAGAGTTGAAGAAAAAGAAATCCTAAAAGGAATTTCTATTGAGGTTAAACCAGGTGAAGTACACGCTATTATGGGGCCAAATGGTTCAGGTAAAAGTACTCTATCAAAGGTAATTGCTGGTCACCCATCATTTGAAGTAACTGATGGAACAATTGATTACAATATCAATGGTAAACAAACAAACCTTCTTGAATTAGAGCCAGATGAAAGAGCAAAGAATGGTATCTTTCTTGGTTTTCAATACCCTATTGAAGTACCTGGAGTTTCAAATATTGATTTCTTACTAGAGTCATTTAATGAAGTTTCAAAAGCACAAGGTGCTGCTGAAATGAAAAAAGAAGAATTTAGAGAATTTCTAAGACCAAAGCTAGAACTACTAGAGATGAGAGAAGAATTTCTCGATCGCCCAGTAAACACTGGTTTTTCTGGTGGAGAGAAAAAGAAGAACGAAATTCTTCAAATGGCCGTACTTAATCCAAAACTTGCACTACTAGATGAAACAGATTCTGGCCTAGATATCGATGCACTTAAGATTGTTGCAAAAGGTGTTAATGCTATTAAATCAAAATATAATGGAATTGTTCTTGTAACTCACTACCAAAGACTTCTTGATTATATTGTTCCTGACTATGTTCATGTACTTAGTGGTGGAAAAATTATTAAGTCAGGTGGAAAAGAACTTGCACTAGAGCTAGAAGAAAAAGGTTACGACTGGCTAGTTAAGTAATACTAATAAGAAAGCGAAAGGTATCGTTATGAATATCCAAGAACTGACAGATCAATATATAAGTGACTTAGGAAATTATACTAAATCACAATCAAATAAAGAGGCCTTTGATAATTTCAAGGCCCGTGGTCTTCCACATACGAAAATGGAAGATTGGCTTTACACAAAGCTTACTGATGTTCTCCCTGAAAACTTCAAAGTGACAACACAAGAAGCGATGTTAAAGAACGTAAAAGTAGCTGGTAAGTACCAAGCAGTATTTCTAAATGGTAAATACTCAAAAGCAGACTCATTTCTACCTGAAGAAATCACTTTAGAAGAAGTCGACCTTGTAGCAGAAGATGCAAATTGTGACGAACAAGATATCTTTGCAATGCTAAACGCTTCAGCAGTTGAAAAAGTTATCAATATCACAGTTCCAAAAAACTATGTTGCTGATGATATTATTTCAATTGTTCACCTATCTGATTTTGAAGGAGAATTTTCACTTCCAAGAATTCATGTAAATGCGGATAAATTCTCAAAAGCTGAATTTGTAGAGATCTTCACTGGAAGTGAAACTAAAGCATATAATATTAGCTCTGTTACAAATTTCAAAATTGCAGATAGTGCGAATATCTCTCATATCAAGGTACAAAGAGAAGGCCTAAACGCCTTTCACGCTGGAAGTGTAAACGCAGACATTGCAAGAGATGCAAACTTCAATTCATTTACTTTTACAACAGGTGCAAAGAAGTCGCGTAATGAGATTCGTGTTCGTATGAATGATGTTGGAGCTACTTGTAGTGTTGATGGACTCTATGCCATCAATGGTGAGCAGCACACTGATAACTTCTCGTTGATTTCACATATAAAAGAAAAAACTGAAAGTTCACAATTATTTAAGGGTGTACTTGATGACAAGGCCCGCGGTGTATTCACAGGAAAAGTACTTGTTTGTCGAGATGCTCAATTAGTTAACTCTGAACAACTTAATAAAAATCTTCTTCTATCGAAGAAGGCCCACGTTGATACACGCCCACAACTTGAAGTTTACGCTGATGATGTTAAATGTGCCCACGGTGCAACTGTTGGTCAAATGAGTGATGAGGAAGCTTTCTATCTACAGTCACGTGGACTTTCAAAAGAGCGCGTTCAAAAGCTTCTTATTCATGCATTTTGCTCAGATGCAATAATGAAAATTGAAAACCAAAAGCTACAGGACTTCTTAAGTGAAATCCTATTTGATTCGTTTGAGAAAGAGGCATTTGATCACCTAGATCAAAGCGAGGCTAAATAATGGCATTAGAAATTGATAATATTAGAAACCAATTTCCACAACTTGAAAGAAAAGTTCATGATAGGCCTCTAATCTACTTAGATAACGCAGCCTCTACTTTAAAGCACATAAGTGTTATTGAAGCTTTAAATAATCATTACACTAATGATGTTGCGAATATCCACAGAGGTGTCCACTACCTTAGTGAGCATGGGACGATTCAATATGAACAAACTCGTGACTCTATTCAAGATCTTTTAAATGCTGAGTCTCGTTGTGAAATCATTTTTACAAAAGGTACAACAGATAGCTTAAACCTAGTGGCTGCTTCCTTTGTTCCACATTATGTGAAAAAAGATGATGTTATTTTAATCTCAACAATGGAGCATCATTCAAATATTGTTCCATGGCAGATTCAAGCAGAAAAGATTGAAGCAAAGGTAAAAGAGATCCCTATTACAGATGACGGGGATATTGATGAAGAAGCCTATATCGAGCTTTTAAAAGAAGGTAATGTTAAACTTGTTTCAATGGCACATATTTCAAATAGCCTTGGAACAATTAATGACATTAAGAAATATATTTCTTTGGCCCATGATCATGGTGCCTATTTCTGTGTTGATGCTGCTCAGTCAATTGCTCACGAGAAAGTCGATGTTCAAGACTTAAATTGTGATTTTCTAGCATTTTCTTCTCATAAGATGTTTGGGCCAACAGGCTTTGGCGTACTATATGGAAAAGAGAAACTACTAGAAAGCATGCCTCCTTATCAAGGTGGTGGCGATATGATTGATGTCGTAACTATTGAAAAAACAACATATAACGAATTACCACACAAGTTTGAAGCTGGTACACCACATATTGCTGGTGGTATTGGCCTTAAGCCTGCTATTGATTTCTTAATAGATACAGACTTGAATGTGATTAAGAGATACGAGAAAGAACTACTTGATTATGCGACTCAAAAAATAAATGAGATTGAAAAGGTTCAAGTAATTGGGACTGCAAAACAAAAGGCATCAGTACTTTCATTTGTTGTGGATGGAGCTCACCCACATGATCTGGGGACTCTCCTTGACCGCCAAGGTGTTGCAATTAGAACTGGCCATCACTGCACACAGCCTTTAATGAAAAGGTTCAACGTAAGTGCTACTGCACGCGCCTCATTCTCGTTGTATAATACAAAAGAAGAAATTGATATTTTTATCAAAGCATTAAATAAGGCATTAAACTTTCTTTAAAGAAGTAATACACAGGATAATTATATGAGTGAAGTAAATATTGATATTCAACCAACTCCAAACCCAAATGCATTGAAGTTCATTTTAAATATGGACGTGAAAAAGAATGGATCTTCTACTTTTAGAACTCCTATGGAGTGTGGAGAGGTAAACTTAGGTATTAACCTCTTTACAATTAGAGGTATTGATCAAATCCATTTTTTTGAAAATGTGATTACGATTACAAAGTTTAATTATGAAGACTGGGAAGATATCGAAGAAAAAGTAGTAGAAACAATCAAGCATGATCTTCCAAATCACAATCCAGAGTTTGAAGAGTTTGACCCAGAAAAAGAAAGGCGTGAGAACCTTCCTAAAGAACTTAAAGATATCGAAGAAGTTCTTGATAGAACTGTACGTCAATACCTTCAGGCAGATGGTGGAGATATCCAAACTGTATCATATGAAGATAATATTCTACTTGTGAGATACCAAGGTGCTTGTGGAACATGTCCATCTTCAACAACGGGAACGCTTGAAGCAATTAAATCAACTCTGAGAGCAGAATATAATCCAGAGATTGATGTTTATATTGCTCCTGATTGGTAAGCGCACGCGGCATTGATTGGCCAAAGCCAATCAATAGGACGCGGTGCTAGGCCCCCATGCAAAAGAAATTAAGCTAATTCAACAAGCCGGGTTCAAGCCCGGCTTTGTTGTTCCTGGGCCAAAGAGAAAGGTCACGCAAAGGAAAAGCGATATTTTAGCGCAGCTAAAATAAGCACCCCCTTAGCACATGAGAAATAAAAAGAGCATGTCACCAATAAAAGCGACATTTTAGCGCAGCTAAAATAAGCCCCCCCTAGCACATGCGAAACAAAAAGAGCATGGCACCAATAAAAAAAGGACACCCACATGGGTGCCCTAAATAAAACAAACAAGAAGATTTTATGAATTGATATTGCTATCACTCATTTTCTATCTCTATATTATTAAATTCACAGAATATATAAATCTACAAATCCTGACATTCTGACTTTTTCAATGTCAGATTAACCAACAATAGAATAAATGATGATGAAGTGTAGAACTGCTGCCACACAGACAAAGAGGTGAAAGATCTCATGATAACCAAACCATTTAGCATTTCGGCCAGGCATTTTTAATCCATAGAATAACGCTCCAATTGTATAGAGCACACCACCAGTAATTAAGAGGACAATATTTGAAACGCCAAGCTTTGGCATAAGCTCTGAGACATAAGGCAATACCATATAACCTGGAATGAGATAAATAAGAGCACTTACCTTTTCAGGTAAATTTGGAAAGAAGATTGATTTTAAAATACCAATTGCAGCAACGGTCCAAATACTTATTAGAAGGGTTGATCCAGATTCACCGTTTAATACAAGCAATGTAATCGGTGTACACGTTCCAGCGATCATAACGTAGATAGCACTATGATCAAGTCGACCTAAAAGGTCTCTTTTACGAGGCTCCCAATGAATGCGGTGATAAAAAGCACTCACCCCAAGCATCATTAGTAGTCCAATTGAATAAACAATCGTCGATATATATTGAGTTGTATTTGCACTCTTTGCGATAAGTAGAGAGCAGGCACCAAGGGAAACAAAGAACATTACCTGGTGTGACCAACCTCTTAATATGGGTTTTTGCTTTTCCATATAGAAAGCATACGCGGATACAATGTTCAATTAAAGCGATTAGCAAAGCTTTTACATTTATATTACAAACATTGAACAAGTGATTAGAACGGTTTCTATTTAACTAAATTTTGCTTGAATCAGTTTCTTTTTTACAACACCAAGAAGCTCACGGCACTCACCTTCTTCAAGCCCATAAAGTTTATGCGAAGGTTGAAGCTCTTTTGGTTCTTTATATTCATTTGAGAAACTTTGTAGTCGATTATTTAAATTATTTCTCAATGTTCTCATTTGTTTTGGTGAGAAGTTCTCAAGATCAGCTAGTAGCTCTTGTAGTTTTTTTGACATTGGTACCTCGTGATTAAGCTATACTTACGTAAAAGTCAGCTGGAACCATACATGGAAGTATTTAAAATTACTAGTTAAATACAAAAAAATGAAAAGAGTTAAGTTTTTTCCTCTAGACGCCGATTGTTTGATATGCCAAACTTATATTTAAGAGATCTAACAAGGGGCCAAGGATATGATGATTAACAATTGCTACCGCCTACTATGCGAAATTACAAAGCTTGAGCAAAAAATTGAAGAAGTTCAATCATTGGCCAAAACACATGGCCTTGAGATTGATACAGATAAATTACTTCAAGAATTAATCAATAAACAAGCAAGCTAACTAGGCCCAGTCTTTAGGAAAGTAATACTCCATCATTTTCTTATGCTCCGGCTTTTTGGGCTCATAGCGATAAGTAAACTTCACTCTTTTTGGTAGTGAAATTAGGATTGAGTCTGTTCTTCCATTAGATTTTAAACCAAAGTGGGTTCCTCGATCATGAAGTAAGTTAAATTCAACATATCGTCCACGACGGTGTAATTGGAAGTCTACATCTTCATCATCAAATTCCTCATCCATTCTTTTTTCTACGATTGGAAAGTATGACTTAATGAAATTTGAGGAAATCTCTTTAAACATCGCAAGATCTTTTTGAGGATCGCCAGAAAAGAAGTGATCGTAAAAGAAGCCACCAATTCCGCGCATCTCATCGGCACGATGCTTATTAACGAAGTAATTATCACACTTTTCTTTCCATTCATCCCAATGGCCATATGGTTCACAAGCATCTTTCCAAACCTTGTGAAAGTACTCAAAGTCATCTTCATGAGGATAAAATGGAGTTAGATCAGCTCCACCGCCAAACCAGACCTTTGATCCCGCTTGAATCATACGGAAGTTTGCATGAGTTGTTGGAACTCTTGGGTTTGTTGGATGAATGATAAGAGAAATACCTGTTGCCCACATTTGATTATTATCACCGCCAATATTAGCAGCAAATTTTGGGTCAACTTCTCCAAAAACAAGGGATGTATTAACTCCTGCATTTTCAAATATTTCACCTTCAAAAGCACGAGTGATCCCGCCACCTCCAGGGTTCCCAGCGAAGTCCTTGCGTTCCCATATATCTTCATTCAAGTTAATTTTTGTATCGATTCTCTTAAGTTCCTCACTAATTTGATTTTGTAAATCTTGAACGTGAGCGGCAAATTCGTTTTTTATATTTTCAATATCGAAAGACATAGCTAAAATCCTATATAGGTTATTTAAATTACTGAATTTAACATACCAAAATTTTATAAAAATGATAATTAATCAGGAGTTGAATTAATGCTTTATTACCACAACCCACGTTGTTCTAAAAGTCGTAAAGGACTTGAGTATCTTGAGTCAAAAGGAATCCAAGAAGGAGTTGGCTTTCGCGTGAAAGAATACTTAAAAGACGGTGTCGAGGAAAAAGAATTCCTTGATCTAATCAAGTACACAGGACTTGCACCACTTGATGGACTAATCAGAACAAAAGAGGCCCTATTTAAGGACCTAGGTCTAGCTGGTAAAGAATTAAGTGATATGGAATGGGCAAAACTAGTTCATGAAAATCCAAAACTTTTAGAGCGCCCTATTCTTGTCAATGATGATAAGAAAGCGGCCATTGGTAGGCCGGATGCCCATAGTTTTGATCCAATTATATAAATAGCTGAAAACTCATACTGTGGTGGATCTCACCGCCACAGTTTCTTGTCATATCAAATATATAAGAATTCCCTAAGTCCCTTTATTTCTCAATATTTACGTATATTTAAGCTTAAGAAATAACTTTGAATTACGATAAGTATAAATGAGTTTAATTTGTTGGGGACGACGTCATGAAGCTATTAAAACAATTCATCATTTTTCAAATTGCACTAGTATTGAACTTTTCGATACTCAATGCGGCCGGTGACAAAGGTGTTGCTAAGGTTATGAAAAAAAGAGGAAAAGTTTTTATTACTCAGACAAAGAAAAAGCTTAAGAAGGGAGACTGGGTTCCAGAAGGGGCCAGTATTACAACAAAGAGTCGAAGCTTTGTTAAATTACTCTTCATTGATAAATCCAACCTTACACTTGGGGCCAACTCACAAATGGAAATTAAGCAATTTCCTAAGAAGAAGGCCGGAATTATTAATCTCGTAAACGGACAACTAAGATCAAAGGTTTCTAAGAATTATCTGCAAATAGATAAGAAGAAATCAAAGCTCTTTATTAAAACGAAAACAGCTGCCATGGGTGTTAGAGGAACTGACTTTCAAGTTAACTACAACTCGAAAAACCAGAATACAACACTTATTACATTTGAAGGTGCTGTTGCAATGGGATCTCTTTCAAAGTTTAAAGTATCTGACTTTAGACAAGATCGCCTAGAAAAAGTTGTTTCTTCACCTACTTCCGTAATGGTTAAAAGAGGTCAGTTATCAGGAGTTATGCCTGCAATCGACTCAAAACCAATTGCTCCAGTTAAAATTAATAAAAAACAACTTAAGGCCCTTGAAAATAACGATGGCTCAAAAATGACAAATGCTAAGGATAAGAAGAATAAGAAAGCAAAGCCAATGGCAAGAAATATTATTCCTCCAGGTGTTGATAGCAAGAGCTTTAGTGCTTCAACTAATACAGAAGTAGCTGATCAGATGGCAAAAGTTGACAGCAGCATTAGAGGCCCTGCTAGTGAAGCAAAGAAAAAGAAGAAAGTTCAAATTTCACAAGATACTCCTAAAGGTTCCTTAAAAGATGGTGGATATGTTGATACAGAGAATGCACTTTATATTCCACCGCCAAAGAATGCAGCGATGGACCCAATGACAAATGAAGTAATAGTTCCTGTTCAAATGGGGAGTTTTGATAAAGAAACAGGTATGTACACAAATGACTACTATGAAGTTGATGAAAGCGGTAACTTTATCGAAAAAGAAGATGATTCATTAACGAGACTACCGGCTTCAACATCTACTATGGATACAACAAATTCAGACATGAAAGAAGTAACCAATGTATACGATGTCATGGACGAGCAAATGGACGATACAATGAAGATGGACGATACAACAATATCTCTTACTGATCCAAATAGGACAACAGCTTCAACAGAAGAAGATAAAATGATGGAAGATACGATGAGTGATCGTGACGATATGATTGAATCGACAAAGGACCCACTATCTTCAACAAATCGAGCTGTTATCCGAGTTATCTTAGAAAAGCAGCCATAAACCAACTAAAAAATTCAACTATAGGTCGCATTAAGTCTAATGCGACCAAATTCCCTCTGTTCAACTGCCCTAATTATCAGTAAAATTAATTGGCAAGCACCTAAAATTATAATTAAAGTTAAAGGAATGACTTTGAAGAAATTATTACTTCTATCACTATTGAGCTGCTCTCTATTTGCTCAAGGCCTACAATCTATATATCAAGAGTTTGAAAATGCTAATTACGAAGATGTAATAGAAAAGCTTAATGAAGAGCAATATAAGAAAAGACAAGATCAGAAATACTTAGGAGTAAGAAGTTATCTTTTAGGAGTCTCTCACGCTAGACTTCAAGACTTTGAATTGGCCATAAAATACTTTAAGGATGCATTAAAGAATAAGAATGACGCTAAAGAAATCTATTATGAATTAGGGCAGGCCCAATACGCAATTAATCAACTTGATGATTCCATTAATAACTTTAAAATCTCGATAAAAATAAAGTACAAAGTTGAACAATCAACCTATTACATTGCATATATCAATCAGCTTAAAGAGGATCTTCCACAAGCAAAGAAATACTACAAATTACTTTTAAAGAATAAAGATACTTCAATAGAGATGAAGCAAATTGCTTATTATCAAGTTGCCCTTATAAACTTAGATATTGCAAGAGGTACCAATAGAGCATCTGAAATTGTTGAAAAATACATCCTTCCAGATCTTTATCGTGCTATTAATATACTCCCAAATAGCTCCACTGCTGATGATATTGATAAGAGAATTTTGGATATAAGAAAAGAGTTCTATTTAGAAGAAGATAAACTTGTTAACGGTGCTCCCCTACCAAGTCAAAGACTAAACCTAGGTGTAAGTGAAAAGATTGCTTATGATAATAACGTGACGAGATCTGATGACCTTCCATCTTCAACTGGTACAAATAAAGATTCATTCTATTCTCAAACACGCTTTAATATTAGTAAGGCCTATAATTTTAAAAGAAGATATACGCTAACGCCTCGATTTGAACTTACAAGTACGACTTACTCAGACCGAAATGATACTGCTATTTTTTCAAATGATAGTTATAATATCACTCCAGAAGTCGACTTTTCTTTTGCCTATAAATATAAGAAGAAACCTGCTCGTTTTTTTCTAAACTACACATATGATTATCAGGCCAGAGATATTAATAGTGAAAAAGATAGACAATATACTTATCGATCAAATCAATTCAGCTTAGGTACAGAACTACCACATTTTGAAATTGGCAATACATCAATCTCTATTAAGTCTCAAAGTTTTACTTACTACAACGACAGCTTAAACCGTTCATCAACAATTTTCTCAATCGATCAAATTATTAAAAAGAATTATGGTATCTTTATTCTTCTCTACCAATACGATATGAGTGATTACGAAAATAATGAGACACTTAGTACAAACTCACACTTATTTAGACTTGATTATCTCTATCCTGGAATATTTCCTAATACGACTTTAAATATTGGCCTTGCAGATATGCTTATAAGTTATGATGACGTGACACAAGATGCGGCAAGAGGTCTTGAGAGTAATATTAGTTTCAATACAAAGTTCATTCGAGTCATTAATAGAAATCTATCTTTTAATGTTGAATACCTCTACACAAATAATATATCAGATGAAGATGCCAGTAATTATACGGCCCATCAAACATCATTTGAATTAAATTACGATTACTAAAATAGGTTTTTATGAAGAACATTGTTAAGAATATTGGGCTTTTTATAATTATTATCTTTTCATGTGTCAGTGTGTTCTTCTCACTTTACAGTAAAGACTATGAAGCAAAATGGAGTGATCTAACTTCATATGCATCATTTTTTGAAAACCGTTTCTATGATTTTAGAATGCTTCAAACAATGCATAAGAGAAAGCCACACCCAAAAATCATCCTAGCAGATATCGATGATGACTCAATTAAAAAATTAAACTCATGGCCAATCCCTCGAACAAAATGGGCAGAAATGCTTAAGAAGTTACGTGGTTATGGAGCAAAAATTGTTGCATTTGATGTTTTCTTCTCGGAAGACTCAATGACATGTAATGGGCAAAACCCTGATGATGATCTCGTTGCAGCTATCGAGTATTTTCAAGAAGTACCAAATAATAGAGTTATTCTTCCATACAATCTACAAGTCGGAGGAACAGAACATTACACATCAATTCCAGATGATCTTTATATTTTTGCTCTAACGACAAAAGTTGGAGGGGCAAATTATGAGATGTATCCAACATTTATCTCAGACTCAGTCTATCCTCTACAAAAGCTTATTGATGCAGAAACCTCACTTGGTTTTATTGAAGCAACAGCAGATACAGATGGTGTTATTAGACATTATAAAGCACTCGCCTTCCCTTACGGTGAAGTTCACGTTCCTTCATATGGACTAACTGCCTATATGCACTGGATTGGGGAATTTGACGAATACGATGATCCATCAAAAATGGATAAAGTCTTTAAAACCCAACTTGATCTCAGTACCGCCGGTGGGAAGCCCATTTTAAAAACAAAGAAAGGCGATATTGAATTAAATCTCAAAGGTGAAACAAAGGTACGTTGGACAGGTGGAGAAGAAACCTACAAGCGTATTCCAATTTATGACATTATCACAAAGGATCCAAATGATGAGGAGCTAAAAGACTTATTTGAAGATGCTCTTGTCTTTGTGGGTGCAACTGCTTATGGTGCACACGATTTAAGAAATACGCCAGTTCACCCAATGCTTCCAGGAGTAATGGTTCATATGAACTTTGCTCAGATGCTTATTGATGGTTATTATTTTAAACCATTTAAAGAGTCGGCTAAACTATCTTGGCTGCTACTTATTATTTCAGTTATTATTCTTCTATTAGTTCAATTAAAAGAAAATCCAATTTATGACTTGGCCATCTTAGTTGTACTCGTAACGGTATTATTTTATGCAGATACTTATTACTTTGTTGAACAAGGATATGAAACAAAATTATTTTGGTGCTTCTTTGCGCTAACAATGTGCTATGGATGGAATACCATAGTAAATTTCTACATGGCCAATCAAGACAAGGCCTTTCTAAAGAATGCATTTGGGAACTATATTTCTCCAGAGTTAATCGATGAAATGTATGAATCAGGTCACGCACCGACTCTTGGTGGTACATCTGGAATTAGAACCGCCTACTTCACAGATATTCAGGGCTTCTCAAGCTTTTCAGAAAAGTTAAGTGCAACTCAATTGGTTGAATTACTAAATGAATACTTAACAGCAATGACTGATATTCTCTTAGAAGAAAAGGGAACTCTCGATAAGTATGAAGGAGATGCTATTATCGCTTTCTTTGGTGCTCCAATGGAATTACCTGATCATGCCCAAAGATCATGTATGGTGGCCCATCGTATGCAAGAGAAGCTACTAGAGCTTCGAAAGAAATGGGTCTCTGAAGGAGATAAATGGCCAAAGATTGTTCATGATATGCGCATGAGAATTGGTATTAACTCTGGTGATATTGTGACAGGAAATATGGGATCCGCTTCACGTATGAATTACACAATGATGGGAGACTCTGTAAACCTTGCAGCGAGATTGGAAGAGTCAGCAAAGCAGTATGGTATCTTTACTCAAGTTGCCAAAGAAACAGTTGAGATGGCCGGTGATAAATTCCTCTGGAGAGAACTTGATACAATTAAGGTTGTAGGAAAATCAATTCCTGTAACGACATATGATCTCCTTGGGCTTAAAGAGACTGCTCCTGACTACCTTAAAGAACTATCAGAGAAATTCTCAGCTGCAATTTTATTATATAAAGCACAAAAGTGGGATGAGGCCATTGAATTATTCAAGGTAACTCTTGAATTAGAGTATATGCGTTTTCCTGATCTAAAAGGCGTAAAAACAAATCCTAGTGAGATTTATATTAAGCGTTGTGAGGATTATAAGAAACTTCCACCTCCACCAGAATGGGATGGGGTTTTCACATTAACTAGTAAATAAAAAAGGCCCATTTTATGGGCCTTTCTTTATACTAATTCTTTTTCATATAATCATAGTCAATTTTAATACTAACTTCTTTTAAATCTATTTGTGTCTTAGGATACGATTTATTGATAAACTTAACTTTATACTCTCCTAAAAGTGAAGGTCTTGCATAGAATTGAGATGCCTCATTTTCAGATAAATCTTCACCAATTAATCTTTCAAGAAAAGAATAATTTAACTTTGATGGTTCAAGGACACTGTGATGTCCTGAAATAGTATCAACACTAACACCCCATTCATAAGTTCTTTCTTGTCCGAGCTTATAGGTAATTCCATTTTTTTCTATAATATGGTCATTGCCATGTTCTATAGTTAAGAGAAACTTAGAAATTGATTGATCGCTATAAGAATCATTGAAGTCTGTATCAATTGTTACATCACGAATCTTTAGATTTTCTTGCCCTGAGAAATGGTCTTTTATTGAATACAGATTAAGAAAGATCTCATTACCTTTGTTTAATTCTCTAATCTGAGCATCATTGAGATGGATAGTAGTTGAGTCATTAATTAACTCTTCGCTTCGTAATGAATTAATTGATTTGAAAAATATTTTTGAGAGATTATCCTGATTTAACCTATAGTAGGTCATTAAATCAGAACTCTCATTGCCATCATTCATCAATATATCATTTTCCATTTTTTCAATAATAGAACTCAGAGACTCGTAAAAGCCAACTTCTTCATTATTGAATAAACGATATTGATACGAACTATACAGATTGTAGTTATAAAAAAGGATTCGATATTTAGCATCATCAATAATACTTTCAAAGTCCTGACCGAGTAAAAAAGTATTTCGCTCCAATAAGAGAAACTTTTCATTGGAAATGTTAGCAATTTTATTAAAGCCTTCATTAATATCTGACATTATTTTAGATACTCTAGAATTTATTTGGCGTACTTTTTGAGCTGCACTTTTTCTATTTTCGAGAATATTATTTAATAATAGAGTTAACTCATTAAACATCGGATCAGTTTGCTGAAGACGTAAGATTTCCTTTTCTACTTCATCTTTTGGATAAGAGATTTTTCGATATGAATTAATTTCTGCAAGAGTATTTTCAACGATAGGATAAGCGAACTTAGTAATATCTTTCATATATGTTTTTAATATCTTATTTCTTTCCTCTCTCTTATTTTCTTCATCTAATTTATCACGAAGTACGCTATATCTAATTTTATGAAATCCATTGTTCCAATCTTCTTTAGACTTAGCAATTGTTGGTTCGATCTTTTTTACAGCTTTGTAAAGGCCACTTACATTTTTAATAGTATCGCTGAGACTATTAGAATCAATCCCTTTATCAATAAAACTCGTCAACGCCTCTACTGAGGCTCCCAATGCTGGTTTTCCAACAGGGATAACTGAAGCTACGGTTGCAATTGATTTTAAAACTTTAGACAACTTTGCTTTTCTTCTTCTATCTATTATATTATCTCTCGCTCTTTGTTCAATAATATCTTGAACTCTCAGCAGTTCAGCAGTAAAGATTTTTTCGTCTCTTCTTAACTCATCAATCAGCGTATTAACATCTGGTATTTGCCACAGAAGTTTTGGAATTTGATTATTACTCTTTTCAAGTTCCTTATATATTGAATCCTGTAAGTTTGATAAGATTCGTACCTTATCTTTGGTGTCAAGTTTCTTACTCTTACTTAAAGTCGCAAAATAAATAACCTCTAAAGCATTTAATAACTCATTTTTATAGATAGAGGTTGATGTCTCTAGGCTAATTAGAGGTACATTATTTAAAGAATTACCAAAATAGTTATTACCAAGATTGAGGTTTTGAAGATTTGATAAAATCGAAAGACAATGATTAGCTCGTACCACGTCCTCTGATGAAATATCAGTGCAAAACTGTGATAGTTTTAAGAAGTAAGAGTGTGCTTCAACAACATGATTTCCAAGAAATAAATCCTTACCATACTTTATTGCATTAGCAAGATATCCATTTGTTAGCCAGTAATCATCTAAGGTGGTTTCTAATAATTTATAACGGCCATCATTTCCAAACTCTTTTTTGGCTTTTGGTGAATCAATATCTTTTCCTGGCCTAAACTCTTTAATCTGACGCTGTCTAAGTTTACCACTCACCCAGTATTCATGAATTGCAGGATTAGGAAGTCCAGCAGCTCCTCCTTTATAGTCAGGAGCACGCTTACCTGATTTTCCACCAACACTTGTAAAATACTTTGATTCAATTGAGATACGGCTTAATAGATTCCCTCCATCTCCACCGATACCAGGTCTTCCACCTGATACAGCATCTCCACCATCTTGTGGCCATTGCTTTTTACCAATTTCTTTATCCACTCTTACACTTACAGGTATCGTAAAAAATCGATTTGGATTTCGAGGATTAATATCTTCAACGATCTGTGTCGCGTATTGCTTATAAACAACACCATCTCCTAAATCGTTAAGACCAGGGATTGATCCATTTCTCCCATCTTTACCAGGGCCAGCATCTTGGCCTTTTCCACCAATTAAATTAAAGATAACTCTTTCATGTCCCCTAATATCGAGCTTAGAAATATTTAACTTGATATCACCTGCTTTTAATCCCTTTCTACCATCTTCAAAGCTGTTAGCATTATCTGGGAGAAATGTTGGTGTTGTTGAAAGAGAACCAAGAGGGCCTATGATAAGTTTTTTTGCATTAATTGTAACATTTGTCGAAGGAAGCCAAATTTTAGAATTAATGACAACTTCTTCAGCATTAATTTCAAGAATTTTAATATCAAGATTATTGGCCAAATAAGTATAAAGTCTATTACCTTCATTAATGACAAGTTTTATACCATTAAGCTTTGCGTATCTTGGACCCTCTTTAAATTCAATATTATTAAATTGACTTGTATCAGAGACTCTTTGATAACTAAAATCGACGTATTTCAAGTCTGAAGTATTTTTAATACTAAATCTCTTACCAATAAAAGGTATTGCAGAAGGAGCTAAGACTGACGTACTAAGCTGGACATCATCTTGAGATGTACGATTATTATCTTCACTACTTTGTGTGTTCTCATTATCATTTGAGATAGTCGAAACTTCATTAACTTGATAAGTATTCTTATCTCCGCAAGAAATTAATAACAAAATAGCAATGATAGATATAATCTTCAAAGTAGCCTCAAAAATATTTGTATATATGAAAATGTACATTAATGAGGAACCCGTATCCAATAAATTCTATATAATTGAAAGTTTTACATCAAATTGTACAAAAATCTTACGTGATATCTGATACTTACCTATAAAAAAGGCCTACATAATGTAGGCCTTTGCAATATCTAAATTTTGCGAATGCTTAGTAATTTAATACTTTTATGGCCGTTTCTACAACACGATCAGTGTTTGGAAGGATTGCTTTTTCAAGGATTCTATTGAAACCAACTGGAGTGAAAGTCGAACCAACACGTTGAACTGGAGCATCAAGAAGCTCAAATCCTTTATCGTTAATCATGGCCGCAACTTCACCACCAAATCCACCAAAGACCTTATCTTCGTGAACAACAAGTGCTCTATTTGTTTTCTTAATTGAAGCAAGAATTCCCTCTTCATCTAGTGGAGCAATTGATCTAAGGTCTACAACTTCTACGCTGTAACCTTGTTCAGATAATTTCTCAGCTGCTTCAAGACAGTGATGAACAGTATTTCCATATGTAATTAGTGAAAGATCTGTCCCCTCACGTCTTACACGACACTTACCAAAAGGAACTTCAAAGTCCTCTGGTACAACAGTCATAGCTTGTTTTGCGTTATATAGAGCTTTTGGCTCTAGATATAGCGTTGGACCTTCACTTCTCATTGCAGTTCTTAAAAGACCAGCAGCATCGTCAGCAAATGCTGGGCATACGATACGTACACCAGGGATACCTGCAAGGTTACCTTCTAAGTTTTGAGAGTGGTAAAGACCACCACCGATATATCCACCCGAAGCTAATCTGATTAGAATATTTGGAGCAAAGGCACCGTTTGATCTCCAGTAGTCATGAGAACACTCTACGTATTGCTCCATTGCTGGCCAGAAATAATCAGCGAATTCTGCACCTTCAACAACAACGCGGATATCTTTATTATAGCGAGAAAAACCGTTTGCTGTTCCTAGGATATAATCTTCAGCGATTGGGCCATTAAATACACGCTCTTTACCGAATTCTTGTTGCATTCCTTTAGAAACATTGAAGATACCACCCTTGTCTTTGTTGGCCATATCTTGTCCCCAAATATAAGTGTCAGGGTTGTTTCTAAATTCTTTCTTTAGTTGTCCATTAATTGCATCAATGAACTTCATCTCTTCACCTGACTCGTTATGAGTTCCATCAACATACTTCGTTGGAACGTGTGGTTCAGGAAGTACGAAATCATAAATTGACTCTGGAGTTGGATTTGGAGCTTTCATTGCTTTCTTGTGTGCTTCAAGAAGTTCAGCTTTTGCAACTGCATCCATTTCATCAAGCTCTGCTTCAGTAAAGATCTTCTTTGCAATAAGCTCTTTTCTAAATGCAACTAGCGGATCTTGTGCTGCTGCTTCTGCTCTTTCTTCTTCTGAACGATATAGCTCGTGCTTATCAGAGTTAGAGTGAGAGTGAATACGAACACAACGAGCGTGAACAATTACAGGCTCTTGTTGAGTAGCTGCAATTTCTCTAGCCGTTGCCATTGCATTCATTGAATCAAAAATATCTTTCCCATCACAATGGATGATTGAAAGGTTTAGGAAACCTGTGAAGTTATCTGCAACGTACTCGTTAGCTGTTTGATCACATTTTGGAACTGAAATACCGTATCCATTATCTTGGAATACGAATACGACAGGAAGCTTCTCGCGAGATGCACCGTTGATCGCTTCATAACAATAACCTTCAGAAACTGAAGACTCACCTTGTGAAGAATAAACAACACCATCGTGCTTATAACGATTAAATGCTCTTGCAGTACCTACAGCGTGAAGTGTGTGGTTACCTGTACATGAAGAAACATTATGAATATTCCACTCAGGCTTTGCAAAGTGGTTAGACATGTGACGTCCACCAGAAGCAAGGTCAGTTGCTTTTGAAATACCATTTAAAAGAATTTCTTCAGTAGTTAGACCAGCTGAAAATGCTGTCATCATATCACGATAGTATGGGTATAAATGATCCTTACCAAGCTCAAATGTTTGACCGATAGCTAGTTGAATTCCATCATGTCCAGCATATGGTGCGTGGTAAGACCAACCAATTGCTTGTTTAAGATAGTTTGGTGCACGGTTATCTAACATGCGTCCAAGTGTCAGTAGTTCATACCACTGCTTTAGTGTGGCCTTATCTGTATTTTTCCAAGTGTACTTCTTCTTAGGCTTAAGAACATTTGCCATTTCAAACCTCGTATTTTCATTTAGTTATAAATCTTGAGTGAGACGGAATTTAACCATAATTTACTAAATTTGGGAAGCAAATATGGGACAGGTATAACAAGGTAAAACGCAGCGCATAAAGCGTGAATAAAGAGCTACTTACAGAACTTTTTATGACCTGCCGCACAGGCATATTCGAGATACTTTTTAGCAAATTCTGGTGAGGTGTCTTCAATGAGTGGAGCAAGCTTTCCACATGCCAGCATAATCCCTCCAGCACCATTTCGACAGGCCTTTTCTAAGAGTACTTGATAATCAGCGCTTGTTATTTTTGAAAAATTTTTGCTCGCATACTCATAACACGATCGAGGGTCATCAAGGTCACACAAACGTTTTAGATATGTTTGATGAAGCTCATTGTCATTGTCTTTTTGAGCATAGAAACTTCCATCACGACAAGCTTGTAATTGACGTCCTTGGGGAAAATCGTCACGAAAACATATAATTTTTGCATCAGAGCGAAGCTTATTTGCCTCAACTTGAACTACCCGCTTTTCTAAAAGGGCCATGATAGGATCAAGAAATATGACGGTAATACCAACAATAATAGTTAGGAATAACCAACCAGGAATATAATCTAATAACTTTTTAATCTTCACATTTAAGATCGATGAACTCAAACTTCGTTACATCAACTAATCCCATATCTGTTATTTTTAAAGTTGGAATTACAGGTAGTGCAAGGAAGGCCATTTGAATAAATGGTTCATTTACTGCTACTTCAATTTCCTTACAGGCTTCTTTTAATTGGATAATTCCTTCATTAATTGTTTCAGCTGACTCTAAACTAAGAAGTCCAGCAATAGGTAGAGATAGAGATGCTGTTACTCTCCCCTTATCAACGACACAGAAACCACCGGCATTTTCGATAATTTCGTTTGCCGCAGTTGCAATATCCTGTGGAGTCTTTCCGATGACGACAATATTGTGAGAATCATGAGCAACACTTGAAGCGATGGCCCCTCTCGTAAGCCCCATCCCCTTTACTAAACCAAGGCTTGGTTTTCTTTTTTGACCGTATCTCTCAATCACAGTGATATATGAAATATCATCTTCAGCAAATTCTTCACCATCATACTTAACTTTTAAGTGATTAGTGATGATTTCATCTTTTACAATTTCCATCACATTATAAGTTCCAGCACTTAAATCATAATTAAAATCTGTAGGTGCTAAGAAGCTTCGTTTGATTGTATTCTCTTTTGGAGGCTCAGACTTATTAAGTTTATCCATAACTTTAGATGGAAGATCTAACTCACTTACAAGCTCACCTTTTTTGAAAACTTCTTTCACATCGACATCTTCAAGTTTTCCAACAAGAACAATATCTGCTTGCTTGCCAGGAGCAATTAAGCCTAGCTTCTTTAACCCAAAATGTTTTGCTGCTGAAAAGCTTGATAGCCTATAAGCAATATGAGCAGGTGTACCAAGCTCATTAATCATCTTCTTAATCATATAATTGATATGACCTTCATTGAATATTTCATATGGATTGCGATCATCAGTACAAAGAAGGCACTGACAAGAGTTGAACTCATTTACAACAGGAGCAAGAGTTTTTAAATTCTTTGCAACAGAGCCTTCACGAATGATTAGTCCCATCCCCTTTTGAAGCTTCTCTTTTGCTTCATCTGCAAAAATAGTCTCGTGACAATTCTGAATCCCTGCTGCGATATAAGCATTAAGCTGTTTTCCACGAAGCATTGGTGAGTGCCCATCAAGATTTAGCTCTGCAAATTCTTCGACTTTTTCAAGCACACCTTCTACACCATTAATGACCCCAGGAAAATTCATCATTTCAGCAAGGCCAAGAACTCGAGGATGCTCCTTGTACTTTTTCATATCAATAATATCAAATTGCCCACCATTTGTTTCAAAACCAGGAAGAGCAGGAATACAAGAACTAACTTGAACAAATAGATTTTGATCCATAAGTTCACTACATCTAAGAAACCAAGAAAACCCACGATCTCCCATTACATTTGTAATTTCATGGGGGTCACAAATGGCCGTTGTTGTTCCCAAAGGCAGAGTCAATCTTTCAAACTCAAATGGATGCATCATTGAAGATTCAACATGAAGATGGCCGTCAATAAAGCCAGGAACAGCTGTCGCTCCCTGGGCATCATAAATACGTTTTGCTGGTTGATCGTCGTATTCCTTACCAATTCCTGCAATCGTTTTACCAGAGATAGCAATTGAGCTCTCAACCACTTCACCGTTAACGAGATCAAGGATTTTTACATTTTTAATAAGTAAATCAATTTCACCATCGCCGCGAGCAGTCTTTAAGACCTCTCTTAACTCTTTAGGTGATAATTTTTGTGTTTCCTTATTTGCAAGTGACATCTTTGACCTCTATAATGTTTTTGAACTCACTTACTATAACTAAAAGGAGCACTGGATGCCAATAGCTACTTACGAACAATATTGCGACATGTTAGATAGCGCAAAAAAAGGCGGATACGCATATCCGGCCATTAACGTCACTTCAACGTCAACTGCAAATGCAGCAATCAAGGCCTTTGCCGATATGAAATCAGATGGAATCATTCAAGTCTCAACTGGTGGAGGAAAGTTTGCATCTGGACAAGGTCTAAATGATGAAGTCCTTGGCGCCATCTCTCTTGCGCAACACGTTCACCTTGTTGCAGCTAAATACGATGTGCTTATTGCTCTTCACACTGACCACTGTCATCCAGAAAAAGTTGATAGCTTCCTAATTCCACTAATTGAAGAAACAGAAAAGAGAAGAGCTCAAGGCCAGCCTAACCTATTCCATTCTCATATGTTTGATGGATCAGTCCTACCAACAAATGAAAATATCGAAATGAGTAAGAAGCTTTTAGAGAGATGTGCTAAGAGTGAAATCATTCTTGAGATTGAAACAGGTGTTGTAGGTGGTGAAGAAGATGGTGTTAATAACGAAGATGCACCAGCTGATAAATTATACACAACTCCAGAAGAGATGGTTGAGGTAACAAAAGCACTTCGCCCTCTTGGTAAATTTATGTATGCTGCCACTTTTGGAAACGTACACGGAGTTTATAAGCCAGGAAATGTTAAGCTTCGTCCAGAAGTATTAAAAGAAGGACAAGCAGCAGTTGCAAAAGAATTAGGTGCAGATGCTGAAAACTGGCTTGTTTTCCACGGTGGTTCAGGAAGTGAACTTTCTGAGATTCACGAGACACTTGGATATGGAGTTATTAAAATGAATATCGATACCGATACTCAATATGCCTACTCTCGTCCAGTTGTGGATCACATGTTCAAGAATTACGATGAAATGCTTAAGATCGAAGGTGAAGTTGGAAACAAGAAGAAGTACGATCCTCGCGCTTGGATGAAGAAAGCAGAAAATGCAATGACTGAACGTATTTCACAAGCTTGTCGTGACCTTAAGTCCGATGGAAAATCAATCATTCTATAATTAAAATGTTCATAAATGAGTAGGTACAATTAAATCCTAGTGCCTACTCATAGTTTCTCGACAAAATTATCACATTCTCTTTCTATACTGACGCCATGAAAGTATTAATAACAGGTGGTACAGGCTTTATTGGCTCATTTCTAACAAACTCATTCTTAGAGCATGGTTATGATGAGGTACGTATTTTAACTCGCAACCTAGAAGGAAGAACAAGCACTCCTAAAGTGAAATACTTTGAGTGGGATGTTGAAAAAGGTCAAATGGATATGGCCGCACTCATGGGTGTTAATGCAATTATTAATTTGGCCGGTGAAAATATTGCAGATGGTAGGTGGACGACAGAGAAGAAGGATCGCATTTATAATTCAAGAATTAATGCGACAAACCTTCTTTATGAAAAATTAAAGCAGCTGCAATCCAGAGGTCTTCCTCTTCCCAATAAACTCATTAGTACTTCGGCCATTGGAATATATGGTGACCGAGCAGATGAGGAACTTAAAACAGATAGTGATGCAAGTGATGACTTCTTGGGACAAGTTTGTCGTGACTGGGAAGCGGCCGCAAAAAAAGTTTCAAAGCTTGGTATTAGTGTGAAAATTATTCGAGTTGGTGTCGTCCTCTCTAGTGAAGGAGGTGCTCTAGCAAAGATGCTTCCTGCTTTTAAGATGGGAGTTGCTGGAAGAATCGGTGATGGCCATCAGTATATGAGCTGGATTCATATTAGGGATCTCGCAGACCTATATCGATTCTTGGTTGAACATGAAACGGAAAAAGATATTATTCACGGTGTTGCACCAAATCCAATAGAGAATATTGACTTCACGGAAACTCTTGGACGTGTTCTTCATCGGCCAACTTTCATTCCATTACCGGAGATTGCTGCGAAAACAATATTTGGTGAAATGTCACATGTCTTACTAGATAGCCAAAAGGTTTCATGTGAAGAAACAAAGGACTGTGGCTTTGAATACTCATTTAATTTTCTTGAGGCGGCATTAAGAGATACTCTTCGCAATCGTATCTAAAATAAGGCATAATGCCTTAATGGAAGATATCTCTCTAATTCAAGGAATTGGAATATTTATATTTATACTCTTTGCAGGCTTCATTGATTCCATGGCCGGAGGTGGTGGGCTTATAACAATACCGACATACCTTGCAGCAGGAGTTCCCGCACCTTTTATTCTTGGAACTAATAAATGTGTTTCATGTTGTTCAAAGTCCTTATCAATTTTTCGCTATATAAAGAATAAGAAAATCGACTTTAAGTTTATTCTTCCCCCTACGATAGCAGCATTCATTGCTTCCTTAATAGGTGCACGACTAAGTTCTATTCTAGATTCAAAGCATATGGTCTACATATTAATCCTCGTTATACCTTTTATTTTCATCATGAAGTATTTGAAAGGGAGACGTGGACTTGTGGACCCAAGTAAACTTGAAAAAACTCAAGTAATCATCAGATCATCGATAATCGGCTTAATGATTGGTGGCTACGATGGCTTCTTTGGCCCTGGAACAGGAACGTTTCTCATTATCTCCATGATGTTCTTTCTTCATTTTGATATTTTAAAAGCTTCACCACATGCTGCGTTTATTAATTACACAAGTAATGTTGCGGCCTTTATAACCTTTCTTATAAAAGGAGTAATCATGTGGAAAGTTGTGGCCATTGCACTTCCGGCCGGTTTAATTGGAAACTACCTTGGATCAAACCAGGTACTTAAAGAAAATAGGACAACGGTAACAACAGCATTTAATGTCGTCCTCGTTGGCCTATTAGTAAAATCCATTTATGACATTAGTATGATGTAGGACAAGTAACTTTCTTTAAAATAAAAGAGAATCCGCGGTCAATATTTCTGATATGAGAAATCAACTCAACGCTCCCCTCGTAGAAATCACCTCTTTTTTCTATAAAAAAGCTCATACGATGATCCACTTTCTTATAGGCATAAGTTCTTGAATCTCTCATATAGATATCTTCATCAATTTCATAAGAAAGACTGGCCTCACCTGACTCATACTTTCCTAAGTTCTTAAAAAATACCATTGGTGAGTAGGAATAATAGACTTCATCTCTAACACCTTGAAAGAAAGTGAAAACATTAATCTGCTCTGCACGATTAGACTGAATATTACGGTAAGTATAAGAAGTCCCAAAGTCCTCGAAGGTTGATAAATTACGTTCGTAATCTGGCCCATACGAGATAGATGAATCATTAATTTTAATTGTTTCAAAACACCCCATTAGATCATTTGGAGTTAATGCAAAAATATTAATAGAAATTAATAAGCATAATAAGTACTTCATAAGAAAATCCTTTTTCTATAATTGAATTACTATTTTAATAAAGATCTGTGTAAGAAACAAACAACCAATTCTTACATTAGTGCTTCTTAATGAACTCTTCCTTAGGGAATCGAAATTGTGGCCCATATACCCCATTTTCAGATCTCTTCCCAACGCCCAAGATCATCGTAATATGATCATGACATCCTAGACCTAGTAACTTCTTTGCTCTCTTAGCATCAAAGCCTTCCATCGGAAGAGTGTCATATCCCTGAGCTCTTACAGAGAGCATAATATTTTCACAAGCTAATGCTGTTGTTTTATGGGCCCAAGTTTTAAGTTCGGATGGAAACATTGGCTCGCGAAAGATCACTTGAAAAAGACCAATTGTATTGAAGAAGAGCCATTTAAAAGGAGATAAGATTCCAAAAGGTCCCATATAACCATAGGCCATCGGAGTGACCTTACTATAGTAGGCCTTTACTGCCTTTGGCACTTCCAACCCTTTCTTTTTATTTACCTCTTCTAACGAAGAAATCATTCGTTTTGAATTCTTTCTCCAAGTATCAGTCTTTGCCACACAGACAATTAAGTGTTTGGCCGTCTTAGCTCCATTTTGTCCAAAACAAAACTTTGCTAAACGACTTCTCGTATCGTCACTTTTAACCCAATGGAATTCCCATGGTTGTAAGTTTGATGAGTTTGGTGCCAGCAGTCCATGTTCGATTGCCTTTTGAACAACTTCATCAGGAACTTCTTCATCACCAAAAACACGGACACTTCGACGTGAAGTGATAACCTTTTCAAATTCCTCAAAGTTGATCTCAGGAGCAACCTCTGTGTAATTCAACTCAAGTTTCTCTGTAAAAATGTCATCACTCACGTCTAATATCCTTTATGAATTTAATGTTTTAGATAATTTTTCGTAAACATTCTTAGATGTTTTATCACTTTCAACAATAGCAGTAAGTTCGGCCTTTGCTATCTCTTTAAGATCAGCAGGCATCTTACGGTAATCATTAAATGCACCAGCAAGTCTTGAAGCAGATTGTGGGTTAATTGCATCAACCTTTCTAATCATTTCAGCAATAAATTTCATCCCTCGTCCACTTTCATGGTTAAATTGAACTTTATTACGTGCAAATGAACCGATTAGAGCTGAAACAAGATTTGGAACATTCATATCAAAGACTTCGTCTTTCATTAGCTCTTGAACTTTATCAAAAGTTGTATCATCACAAGATGAAGCTTGCACACTGAGCCACTTTTGCATAACAAGAGTTTGGTCTTTGAACTTATCATAGAACTCTTTTAATGATTCCTGACAACCAGGTAAGTTTTCATTAACCATAACACTTAATGAGTTCATCATATCTGTCATATTCGTTGCATACTTGAAGCATTCACGAGCAAGTTCTTTATGCTCTTCAACTGTTGAAAGACACGCTAGAACAAAGCCTCTTAGCTTTCTCTCTCCCATCGCCTTAGCATCGACTTTAAATGGTCTCTCTGTACTAAGATCATTATAAATTGAAGCTAATTCTAACTTATAAGTATTAGCAAGAAGCTTAAATAGCTTATCTTTTGCTTCATGGATTGCGCGGTAATTTGGAATATCGATTGTTGCAGCAACATCAATCATCGATGGAAGAGAAAGACAAACTGCCTTAAATTCTTCATCAATATTATTATCATTTAGAATCGATCCCCATGCTTTAATGAATAGTTCATCAACTTGATGATTTTCATCTTTTAGCATGGCGTGAATATTCTTTAAGGCAAGAGCTTGTCCAGCTTCATAACGGTTAAAGTCATCATTATCATTTGCCATTAAGAAAACGAAGTCTTCATCAGTTAAGTCAGAGCGAAGAACAACTGGCGCACTGAAATTTCTATTTAGTGAAGCAACTGGTCTTTCATTAACATTGGCAAATACAAATGTTTCAGTATCCGCTTTTATATGAAGGAGTCCACGATCGAGATCATTTTGATCATCACGATTCTTTAAAGCTAATGTCATATCATTTCCAGCACTATCAAGAAGTCCTAGTAAGAAAGGCATATGAAAAGGCTCTTTCGTTGGCTGCCCAGGAGTTGCAGGAGTCGATTGATTAACTGTTAAAGTAAATTCTTTAGCTGCTTCATCATATTTAGTTGTTATATCTAAAACAGGTGTTCCCGCTTGATCATACCATCTTCTAAATTGTGAGAAGTCATAATTATCATTGGCAACACTCATAGCATGAGTGAAGTCTGCCGTTGTTACGGCCTGTCCATCATAAAGCTCAAAGTACTTATCCATCCCTCTTTGGAAGCCTTCTTCACCTAGAAGTGTATGGTACATACGAATTACTTCAGCACCTTTTTCATAAATCGTCATTGTATAGAAGTTATTCATTTCTATATATGACTTTGGCTGAATTGGGTGTGATTGAGGTCCTGCATCTTCAGGAAATTGAGCGGCCTTTAGGTTTCTCACATCATTAATACGACATACTGATCTTGAATTTAGATCGGCAGAGAATTCTTGATCTCTAAATACTGTTAGACCTTCTTTAAGTGTTAGCTGGAACCAGTCACGACAAGTTACACGGTTTCCTGTCCAATTGTGAAAATACTCATGACCAACAACTGACTCAATACCAAAGAAGTTTCTATCTTCAGCAGTTTCTTTTGAAGCAAGTACATAAGCTGAATTAAAAATATTAAGGCCTTTATTTTCCATCGCCCCCATATTGAATGAATCAACAGCGACGATCATATAAATATCAAGGTCGTATTCGAGTCTAAATCTTTTTTCATCCCACTTCATCGACTTCTTAAGTGATTCCATTGCATGATGTGATTTTTCTTCATTACCTTTATCAACGAAAACCTGAAGCTTAACGTCACGTCCAGACTTCGTTTTGAATGTATCTTCAATAACAGCAAGATCACCTGCCACAAGAGCATATAGATAAGCAGGCTTTGCAAATGGATCATTCCATACAGCAAAATGCTTTCCATCTTCAAGATCTCCACTTTCAATTAAGTTTCCATTTGAAAGAAGAAATGGATAGTCTTTCTTATCTGCAATGATCTTTGTCGTAAAAACACTTAAGTTATCTGGACGATCGATAAAGTAAGTTATTCTTCTAAAGCCTTCTGGTTCATTTTGTGAACAAAACATCCCACCTGACTTATAAAGGCCATCAAGAGCAGTGTTTGCTTTAGGGTTAATTTCATTATGAATCTCTAAAGTGAAAGCTTCGCTAGGAAGACCAGTAAGAGTTAGAATCTCGTTTTCTTCCTTATAATTTGAAAACTCTTCTCCATTAACTTTTACGCTTTTAAGCTTTAACTCTTCACCATTTAATTCAAGAGTATTTCCATTAACTGGTGTGATTTTCATTTTTGAAAAAACTTGAGTTTGTGTATCATCGAGATGAAATTCAAGGTCCACTGTTTCAATTTTATGAGTTGGGGCCTTGTAGTCGGCCAAATACTTGACTACTGGAGTTTCTGTTTTCATACGTACGTCCTTTTTAACTATCTATAAGTATCTAAAATAACGATTTTGCTCATTATAAGGCATTTATTTCTAGAATTTGCCACAATTTGAACTGAATGAAAACTTTGATTAAAATATATTTAATATTAAATAGTTAACGCAATAATTCAATAATTTAAAGTGAGCTAGTAAGATGGATGCTAATAAGAAATTTTATTTCTCTGAAATCCCCAAGGATGAGAGGTTAAGTTTTTTAAGAAGGGCCGTAAGTGACGGACTTAGCGTAGAGGTTTGGCAAAAAGGTCAAGACAAAGACAAAGTCGAAAAATTTAAAATAAAATCTCTCGATGAAGACAACCTTGAACTTTCAGTAGATTTTGACGCAAGCATCATTGCGAAACTTGCTGGTTCAAAGAATAAAGAAAGTGAAGTTCTAATTAAAATCACTTTTAAGTCTGTATACCTATTCTCTAGCTCGTTTCTAAGTTTCAATTCAGCAAGTGAATTATATAGTCTTAAAGCTGATCGACCTTTCTATAAAAGTCAGCAACGTACTAACTATCGACTACACGCAAACTCATATATCCCTATTCAAATTAAAATTGAAGAAGATGTATTTGACTGCAATGATATTTCTGCTGGTGGAATAAGCTTTAATTGCTCTTCTGAATTCAAAGAGAAGTTTGCAAAAGAGACCATCTTTGCCAAGGCCACTGTAAGACTTGCTTCTAAGCGCTTTGAGATTCCTCAACTTAAGATTGCAGCAACTTGGCCAAATGATTCGGACTCAGAAAAGCCTTTAGGTATTGGTGCCGCTTTTCAAAATATGGATAAAGATGTTGAGGAAGACCTCGTTCTTTCAATTAACTCTGAAGCCCGTGGAGAAGAGCTTAGAAAGCAGGCGGCGATGAAGAAAGGCACTTAGACTCCTTATTGCTCTTAAGCTTTAAAGACGAAAAATACTTATCAAGTTCTTCTTGATTAAGAGTCTCTTCTAATACCTTCTTATTTTTATGATTTATCAAATCTTTAAAAGACAATATCGTTGATATTTGAGGACAACCAATAGGCATAGAATTAATAAAGGCGTTTATTGCAACTTTATTATCACTAGCTAGAAATTTCTTATAATAAATATCATGCCATCCATTTTGATAACGAGCTAAGTAAACAGCGACACCATCAAGATTCTCATCTATTTTAAAAAACCTCTTAGCAATAAAGGTTTTCAGTCCCTGATGATTTGGGATTGCACTTATAAGTGGCCCTAGTTCTTCATATTTTAAGACTTTAGCATCTATTAACTCTAAGTATTTCTTTAAATAGTCGGCCTTATCATACCAAGGAAGCGGTAACTTAACTGCCATAAGATAATATGACTTAATTGAGAGCTGTGAATCAAAGGAGTTGGCCAATTTTAAAAGCTGGGACTTATTTTGTTGAAAGTAGTCATGACATAGACGGTGATGGCAACTTGCAAGACCTTTCATATACAATTCAAAAGATACTTTAGAGGCCTTATCAATTTGTATTTCACGACATCCTCCGACACTAATTAAGCTTGCGCAGACATAGAATAAGTCGTTTCCATACGTATCAAAGAATTGATTAAAGTTATTATCAATCTTCTCTTTTAGAGTTTTTCTAAATTCAATTGGGCCATTAAGTGAGCTAATAAGTTGTTTTTTCGTACACAAAGTACTTAAATCACAAGGTATTTTCCAGTCTTGTACTTCAGAACTTACAGTCTGAGAGAGCTCTTTATCTCCCCCAATACACGATGCACAAATCGTTAAGATGATGAAGTGAATCATGGCACTTAAAAAAGAAGAAAAGTTGAATAATTTAAACATGATAAGTACTACCTTAACGCATATATCTAAGTTGACTTGTCAACAATATATGGATAAATTCACTGCTACCTCTATTTATTAATACAATTCTAATGAGATGTGAAATATGTCGTTGAAATTTTCAAGTGCAGCTGACCGTTTAATGGACAAAGCAAATATGCTTAAGTCTAAAGATCTTTATCCATTCTTTCGTCAAATTGGTGACTCAGAAGGAACGGTTGTAAAAATTGATGGCCGTGATCAAATCATGATCGGCTCAAATAACTACCTTGGTCTAACTCACCACCCACATGTGAAAGAAGCGGCCATAAAGGCCATTGAAAAATACGGTACAGGTTGTACAGGTTCAAGATTTCTTAATGGAAATTTAACGATACACGAAGAACTTGAAGAAAAGCTAGCTACATACCTTGGGCATGAAAAGGCCCTTATCTTTTCAACAGGTATGCAAACGAACCTTGGTGCTCTATCTGCTATTTGTGGACCAAGAGATTGTATGCTCTTTGATTCTGAAAATCATGCTTCAATCATTGATGCTTCACGTTTAGCAATGGGAACAACTTTTAAATATCGTCACAACGATATGGAGTCTCTTGAAGAGCAACTTGAAGCTAATATCGATCGCTTCCAAAAAGTTATCATCGTAGCTGACGGTGTTTTCTCAATGACTGGTGATATTGCAAACCTTCCAGAAATGGTAAGACTTGCAGAAAAATATGGTGCCTATATCTACGTTGACGATGCTCATGGTATCGGTGTTATGGGAGAAAAAGGTGCAGGAACGATGAACCACTTTGGTGTAACTGATAAAGTACACTTAAATATGGGAACGTTTTCTAAATCATTTGCTTCTATTGGTGGTGTACTTTCAGGTGATGCTGAAACTATCAACTACGTAAAACACTTAGCGAGATCATTTATGTTCTCTGCTTCAATGGCCCCTTCAGCAGTTGCGACAGTATCTGCATGTATCGACGTTATCAATGAAGACGACACTCTTCATGAGAAACTATGGGATAACGTACAATTTATGAGAAATGGATTCCAAGAAATTGGGTTCTATACATATAATTCGCAAACACCAATTATTCCAATCTTCATCGGTGACGATGTGAAATCGATGCTTGTAACAAAATTCCTAAGTGATCACGGAGTTTTTGCAACTCCAGTTGTTCCACCAGCAGTACCTAAGGGAGAGGCCCTTATTAGAACAAGTTATATGGCAACTCATAGTAAGAGTGAGCTAACAAAAGTTCTTGAGGTATTTGCAAAGGCCAAGAAGGAATTTGATCTTCCTTCAACAATGGGACACTAGAAAGAAAGGAGCTTAGATGGCCATCTATATTGAGAAAGTAGACGTTTTAAACGATAAAAAGGCCCGTAAACGATTCATTGATATTCAATTTGAAATATATAAAGATGATAAGTTTTGGGTTCCTCAATTAAGAATGGAGCTAAATAAGTTATTCAAGTCAGGCCACCCTTTCTACAATACGGCCCAATGTGCTTTCTATATCGCCATTAAAGATGGAAAAGATGTTGGAAGAATCATGGCCATCAATAATCATAACTATAACAAATTTCATAATTCAAAAGAAGGACATTGGGGATTCCTCGATGCCATCGACGATATAAAAGTTTTTGAAAGCTTATTTAATGCAGCGGCAGAATGGTGTTCATCACTAGGCATGGAAAAGTTTATTGGCCCATTTAATCCTTCGACAAATTATGAATGTGGAACACTAATCAAAGGATATGGAGAGATTCCTGTTCTTATGATGATGTATAATTACGAATACTATCAGCAACATATTGAGTCTCTTGGCTTCACAAAAGCAATGGATCTACTTGCTTATCATATGAAAACTGAAACTCAGATGCCTGAAGTTATTAAAAAGATTGCAGAGCGTGCAGAAAAGAAAGAGTCCATTACTTATCGTTGTGTTTCTAAAAAGAGATGGCAAGAAGAAATAAAACTCATGTATGAGATTTACAATGATGCTTGGGAAGAGAATTGGGGATTTGTCCCAATGACCAAGGATGAGTTCTTTGCCATGGCCGCAGACCTAAAAACAGTAGCAGATGAAAAGCTTATTTTATTCGCTCTTGTAAACGGTGTTGAAGCTGGCTTTATTGTATGCCTACCCGACTTTAATCAAGTTCTACATAAAATCCCAAATGGAAAGCTATTACCAACAGGTATATTTCAAGTCCTAAGGGCACCTAAATTAATCGACGGTGTTCGAGTTATTACAATGGGTGTGAAGAAGAAATACAGGCTTTATGGACTAGAATCAATTCTCTATTTCCGAGCTCACGAAAATATTGCAAGCTATAAGAAGTATAAGAATATTGAAATGAGTTGGATTTTAGAAGACAACTTAAATATGAATAAACCACTTCTAAAAATGAATGCGGTACCATATAGGAAGTATCGTATTTTTCAAAAAGAGCTCGTATGAAAGTTTTAATTACTGGAGCGACTGGCTTTGTTGGCTCCCACCTATGTGATAAATTATCAGAACAAGGACATGAAGTTTACGCTTTAGTAAGAAATGAACAAAAAGCACTAAACTTAGAGCTGCCTGGAAAATATATTACAGGAAACCTCGATGAAGAATCAATTTCATCATGGGTAAAGAAACTTCCCTCAGATCTCGACTGTGTTATTCACACAGCTGGTGTTGTCTCTGCTAAGCATTCATTAACATTTGCAAAAACAAATCAGCTAGCAACACAAGATTTAATAAATGAATTAAGTAAGCGTTATGAGAAATTACATTTTCTTTTAATCTCATCACAAGCAGCTGCTGGACCATCTCAATCACCTATTGATGAGGCCCATGAATGTAATCCAGTGTCAGCATATGGTCATTCAAAACTAGCAGCTGAGCAGGCGCTAAAAGAGCTAGCTCCTGAAAGTTGGAATAGTACAATCATTAGGCCTCCAATGGTAATTGGACCAAGAGATAGTGCCGTACTTGATGTCTTTAAGATGGTAAAATCGAGATTTGTCACTGGCCCTGGCCTTGGATTTAGATCAAAGCGCTACAGTGTTGTAAATGTCTTTGATCTTGTTGATGCAATTATCTTATGTGCAAAACAACAAAGTCCAAAGAATGAAGTTTACTATGTCACATCTGTTGATGAAGTAACTTTTGAGGAATTAATCAATACAATCTCAAGTACTCTTGGTGTGAAGAAAGTATTCTTTATGTCTATCCCAATTTGGATACTAAGAATTGTAGCAGGTGCACTTTATACGCTGCCTATTCACCTTCCATTAACGAGAGATAAGATTAATGAGCTTGAGGCACATGCGTGGCTTTGTAAAAGTGAAAAGATCAAGGCCTTAGGACATATACCTCAACACGATCTAAGATCGACTATTGAGATGACAGCAAAAGATTATCAAGGGCGCAACTGGCTCTAATAACCTTCTTCTTTTTCTCCAGTAACCGTACGAAATACATAGTCCCAAAGTGGTGAACTTACACCATACTTTGCCTTTTCATGACGAAAGTGATGTTGAAGATGAAACTTCTTTAAGTAGCGCCCTACTCGGCCAGTCATTTTAAAGTGGTGAGTTGCATAGTGTATATAGTCGTAACAAAGATAGCCTACTGTAAAGAATGCCATAAAACCCGAAAGATAATACGCTGGAATAAATAGTGAAAAGAATCCCCATATCAATGCCATAATTAAAATGGCCGGAACAGGTGGCATAACAAGTCTTGTTGGATCATTTGGATCATCGTGATGGAGTCCGTGAAATAGGAATACAAATCGTTTTGTCAGTGGCCCTATAGGTTTTAAATGAAAAACAAAGCGGTGAAGTAAGTACTCTGTCAGAGTCCAAATAAGAAGTCCGCTAATGGCACAAATAATCATTTCAAAATGTGTATAACCTAAAGCAAAGTAAGAGCGATAGATAAGAAAAATGACAAAGGGCGTCCAAAGTAGTAATGGTATTATTGGGTGTACGTGAGTCATAGACTCAAGAACAGGGTTCTTAAATATTCTAATTGATTCGTATTTTTTCACTTTTTATATCCTATAAGTAGAAAAACCTATAAACACTAGTATTCATAACAAATAAGAAAAGAATAGTCAGCTTTTAGCTACTTTTAAACTAATTTAAACCTATTTTTTATTGATGTCAGAAATCAAGAAAACATATTTTATAGAGCATGTAAATGCCTATACAGTAACGTATTAGAATAATGGACTAAGTTAATTTCTCATGCGAGTTACTGTAAGAAAAAATCCCTTGTTCTTTCTGTAAAATCGAATAAACTTATTAATAAGCAGAGACGAAATAAAGACACTTCGGCGTTTCGGGAAAGGACTTTTTAGGAACGTCGTCTTTTATTTCATTCAAAAAAATAATCCCAAATCATTTAAATTTTAACTAGTTCGAAGCTCTTCGATATATGGCTTCCATTGTCCCATCCATTGATTCATCGATGCATTTATTAGAGAAGAACTCTCCTGATGAACATTAACGCTACAATAAGTTAGGCTAAGAGTATCCTGATGTTTTCCAGCATCAATTGAAGGGATATTATTCCAAGTTCCAGTATTGAAATAGTATCGTCCTTCCGGAAAACGACGCCACTCCTGAAGATGAGTATGCCCCATAACAACAGTATGAATGGACGAATTGCGATCAAGAATCCTTCTGGCCATCCTTTCGTACTTTGGATAGATGGTAATCTGTTGAAGAATTTTTATCGTCGTTTTAAAGTTTGTATTTTGACGTGTGTAATAATTTGAATAAGTCTTAATAACGTAATTTACGCAAGTAAACATGAGTCGCCAAAAGAAGCGTGTATCATTGAATAGACACCATTTCACATAAGACGACATAGGCCTAACCTTATCAATATAAGGGCGCTCCTTCTTTAAACGAGGAAGAACATTGATACAAAATAAAGATCCCCAAGGAAAGTTTAGAATCTCTTTGCCAGCTGGACCTTTAATAAATTGCTTTGTTTTTGGAACTGTATTAATTGCTTCAAAACGATGTCCATGTTCAACATGTAACCCATTTTCTATAAATGTTTCAGTAAAGATAATTTCATTGCCACAGATTTCTTTGAATCTTTGTTGAGCTCCTTCAAAGAGCATTCCTGCATCGTGATTGCCAACAACATAAACAACACGCTTATGTGGTGCGCGCAAAAACTTCTTAAGGCCAGCAAAGAAGCGCGGATGTCCTTTTGCAATATCGTCAATCTGTCTTACAGTCATGTGCTCATCGACAACATGAGTAAAAACCCCATCAGTATCAATTTGAATAAGATTTAGTATGTCACCATTTAAGACAATGGTTACAGGCTTTGAATAATACTCATTTGTGGAAAAATAATCGCAAAATTCATAGAAGCGATCATCCTCGAAGAAATCTTCAAGAATATTGAATTCTCCGTTTTGCAGATAGCTGCCTTTTCCAATGTGAAGATCAGATAAAATTAGGTACTTCATATTTATGAGTCTGCAACACAGACTTTACCACGTCCAGACTTTTTTGCTTCATACATCATTTTATCGGCCATACCGATAATTTCATTTCGACTCGAAGCATTTACAGGGTAATTAGCGACACCAATAGAAACACTTAACTGTACGTCCTCATCCTCTTTAGAATTGATTTCAAGGTCAGCTTCAATCTTATATATTGTCGACTTTACTCTCTTTAGAATTCGCTCTCCAATATGCTTGGCATCTTCCAATGTTGAATATGGGGCCAAGACAACAAATTCATCTCCACCATAGCGATAACATAAGTCATCTTCTCTTACAGTTGAGCGAATTGTTTCAGCTACTTGTTTTAATAAACTTGTCCCAATTAAATGGCCATGACCATCATTGATACTTTTAAAGTAATCGATATCGATAAAAATAAGTGAAAATGATCTCTCTAGAGTTTCATATTCTCTAATTGATGCTTCAATATCACTTTTAAACTTTCTTTGATTATACAGTCCAGTTACATCATCAACATGAGCAAGAGATTGTAGTCGCTTAAGCTCTTTTATATGTAACAGACTTCTAAATTTAGATTGAATATAATTTTCCAACTGTGAAAATACTTGCGTAGAGAATTCACCATTAACAACGATAAAAAGATTTTGGCTTCCATTAAAGCCGACATCAATAAATCGGTACTTATCCCCTTCAATATCCACATGTAGGTGCTGAGTTTTAAGCGCCCCCATTAATTCCTGATAAACCTTATCTGGGTACTCCCCAGATATTTTATTATTATAGAAGTCTCGGATAATAGGATTACCATCATCAGTTTGGATGGTCGCAAATACCAGAGGAGTCCTTGAGTTAAACTCATTTTTGATAAAATCACGAAAAGATTTAAGAACAATATTGAAGTTCTCTTCTTCCACATTCTGGCAGATATAATTTAATAGTGCTTCGTATTGTTTTTCCAACATAATCGTTTTTAGTTTTCCATTTCAATATCGCTCAAATCCAAATCAATTGTATCTGAAACAATACTTAAAGATCCTCTTAAGTTATTAATTAATCTTTCAAGTTTCTGTTGAGCGAGCATGCGCTCTTTCTTGGCCTGTTTTTCATTGATGGCCATATTTTCCATATTAAACTCTAATGTATCAATCTTTCTCTTAAGTTCTAAGATTTTCTCATCGCGAGCTTTTATTTTATTATCACTATCAATTGCCATAAGCTCTAGCTGACTCTCAAGTTCTTGCTCACGAGCACGAACGCTTGCGTGATCTAATCTCATGCGACTGCCGATTTCATTCATTTCTTCTTTCATCGCTTTATTTTTAGCTTCACTTAATTCAAGCCCATGCTTGTAATTATCCAACTGAGACTTTGTCTCTTCTATTTCAAAAGCATGTCGCTTTTTAGCAATAGTTAATTCAATTGATTTCTCATCTGCTTCAGTTCTTAAATTAAGATTTTCTCTTTTTAAAATCTCAACCATAGATTGAAGTTCATTTATCTCATTTAATAAATTAGTACGATCTGTCTTTAACTCATTTACAGTAACTCGTAGATCCATTAACTGCTCTTCACTCATAGACGAAAGAATATGCCCAGGGTGAATCGTAGCTGCAGGAGACTGTGCAACACCACTAGAATCATGAACAAATGAATCATGTTGTTGTGATTTACTATCTTGGCCAACACCGATATTATAACTTGCTGTTTGCTCATTTGATTTCATCGGAGCATGCACTGTTTTCGTTTCTTCAGCTTCATTTGAAGCAACCGCAGTAACAGTAGCCTCCTCTTCTTGTGGCCTAGGTGTTTCATTTACCATACCATCCAGTTGGGCCAGAGTATCTTCTTCTTGTTCTTGCCCTTGAACTAAGTCTTCATCATGATCATCTTCACTAAGTCCTAGCTCCACTTCTGCTGTATCTTCAACATCAGAATCAAGAGAGTCCAGGTCCTCGTCAAGCTCATCATCAAGACTACTATCAAGATCAATATCCAGATCATCATCCAAATTAGCACTCGCCTCTAAGTCATCGAGTTCGCCTAGATCATCTAAATCACCTAAGTCGTCTAGGTCACCAAGATCATCCAAGTCGTCTAATTCACCAAGATCATCTAATTCATTATCAATATCACTTGAAGCTTCTAGCTCTTGAGTATCTTCTTCAGATGGGAGCTCTTGATCTTCTTGTGTAACTGCTTCGACCTTCTTCTCTACTATGATCGGATTATTATCTAAGTCTAAGTCATCTTCTCTTGCTGCCTCTGCTGGTGCATTGGGAATATCTTCACCTTTGGCAGTTAAATCGATAGAAAGGCTTCCTGAAATATCCAGATCCATATCAGTTGGGGAACTTGCATCTGCTGGGGCATTTTCTACTTCATCACCATCCCCACAAAGAGACATATCTAAGTCATCATCGAAATTTAATTCAATTCCACCCTCATCTGCCTCTTCATTTGAAGAGTTAAATTGAGACAGATCCATATCTGTTTCCACAAGTGTTAATGAAGTCTTATCTTCTTGATCGGCCATTTGAGCTGAATTATCAGAGTCTGAACCTAGAACATCGTCTACAGCGCTCTGAATCTTGTCACTTTCTTCCGTCAATTCTTCTTGTGCTTTCTTGTGTGCTGACATATTTTTCCCCAATAAAGTGCACTAAATTTGTTTAAATCTAAGTTTTCTTGCTTTCCTACACTCTCCTTTTCGCCTTTTTTTGAAAAAAGTTAAGTATTTACGTCGCATAAAGTCATTCTGTTTAAGAATATTCAAAATAGATGAGGTTTCCACTTGAGAACTAGTGAGGAAATGTTCTACAATATTAAGCAGTTATCAAGATAAAGGCTATCCATGATTAAGAAACTACTAATTTTATCCAGTATTTTAACAACGACATTAATTTCGCTAAGAGCGAATGCTCAAGACTTTCTCCCATCAAATCTACTTTTGATGAATGATTACTTTGCTCACCATGTGATTGTTGCAGAGAAATCTACTCATACATTATATCTCTATGAAAATGATGAGGGAAAACCAAGACTAATAAAAACCTTCCAAATGGCCACAGGTCAAAAAGTTGGAAATAAAGAATATCAAGGAGACAAGAGAACTCCTGAAGGTGTTTACTTCTTTAACCAATTCCTAGATCACAATGACTTAATTAAACGTCATGGTGAACTTGGAGCACAATACGGAGTTGGTGCCTTCGTTCTTGACTACCCTAATCCTATTGATAAAGCACAAGGGAAAACAGGTGGCGGAATTTGGCTACACTCAACTGATAATGAACCAAGAATTGATAAAGGTCTTGATTCTAAGGGATGTCTTGTTGCCCACAATGTTAACCTAATTGATATCGCTAGATATATTGAAATCAATAAAACGAATATCGTTGTTGTCCATAATTTAAAATTCTTCAGTGAAGAAACATGGAAAAGAGAAAAGAACGAAGTCATTGATACTTTTAATGGTTGGCTAGATGCTTGGTCTAAGGAAGATACTGATAAGTACCTTTCTCACTACTCTCGTACAGACTTTGAGGACCCATTTAGAGGTCGCTACAATACATTCGCTCAATATAAGAGAGCAGTCTTTTCTAACCCAGGAAAGCCAGAGATTAAAATCTCAAACCTTACAGTATTAAAAGCTGATGACTATGTTGTTGTTACATTTAAGCAAGACTATAAGAGTAACACTGTAAACGATATAGGAAAGAAGACTCTCTATCTAAAGCGTGATCCATATTATAAGTGGAAAATCGTCGCTGAGAGATGGCAGAGAATTCCAATGGATATTACAAATGAGAGGGAGCACTTAAGTTTTGAGCCGTCACAAAGGTTCTTTACTTCACAAGACCCAAAACAAATTTTCACATTGAACCTAACTCTAACTAGGCCATATAGCGAAAATTAAAAGGGAAACGGATGTCTTCAAATACCAAGGAAGCGGCAAAGAATAATCTTTCATTTATTCTTTATGAAAATAATAAGGTGCCAAGATACCTTCAATTAACACCTCGAGAATATAAGGCCATTCTTTATGTGCCTGTTGTCTTAACAGTATTTTCAATCTTTGCTTTGGCCGGTTCATACTTTTATACAAAGAATATCGAAAACCTAATTAAGGCAAAAGAGCCGTTAATTATCAAAAATCTTCGCGACGAGAATTCTGGACTTACTCAAAAGAACTCAGAACTTACAACACTAAACCTTGATCTAACAAACCGACTTGCCAATGAAACGATTAGTGGAGCTTCTGCAAGTTCACTTAATATCATTGCCCCAGTAAAGGGACAAAAAGACTTAACAAGTCCTGCAAGTATCAAGATTGAAGATATTAAGGTTAACAAAGGAAATGAGAAGGTTGAGTTAAGCTTTAATCTTATCAATATTACACAAGATAATAATCGCGTTTCTGGCTATATTCATATCTTCTTATTTGATGGGAATAATTACTTTCACTACCCAGAAGGTGGAGATTCAATCAGAAACTTCTCTCTTAATTACACAAAGGGTGAGTCATTTGCCACTTCACGCTTTCGTCCTGTAACAGCTAAGTTTGATCTTCCAAAGACCAGTACAGCAATGTTTAAGGTTTTTATCTTTAATCGTCTTGGTGATATTGTTCATCAACAATTATTCAGAGAAGAGATCAAATAATGGACTTAAGAGATCAAAACTTCACATTTGTAGGAATTGGATCCGTTATAAAGGGCGATATTGTTCTTAAAGGGCCATCACATATTTGCTCAACGATTGAAGGCGATATTCAAATTGATGAGAGCTTTACTCTCACAATTGAGCCACAAGGAATTGTGGAAGGTCGAATTCGCTGCGGAGACCTTAATATCTATGGAGAAGTCTCAGGAGATATCACGGCCCAAGGTAAGGTAAAGGTTTTCCCTACAGGTGTGGTCAAAGGTCAGATCGTTGCTAAGAATATTAATATTGCTCCAGGGGCAACTGTTAATATGCAAGGGCATACTCTCGAATCACAATCATAAATTTAATATCTTAAATATTTAGAAAAATATTAAGGGTAGGAAGCGAAGTCCTACCCTTTTTTATTTATAGAAAGTTTTTGTAGTTATAGACTTTAACCTTACCAATCTTACGTAAGGCCTTCTTCATTGACTTGTCACCAAGAACAACAATCTTAACTTTATCATATGGAAAGGCTGCATATACTGTTTTTGCGACATCTTCTTGAGAGATTTTATCAACAGAGCTTGTGTATTCAAGAAAGCGCTTAATATCGACATTTGCATTATCAAGGTTAACTAATTGTCTCATAAAGCTTGATGGCTTTTGGAATTGAAAAGCAAAACCACCCTTTACGGCCTTTCTTACCTTTTCAATTTCACTCATTGCTATATTCTTTGCTTCAGAATTATCTTTAAGAATCTTTATTACTTCTTGAACCATCTGCCCTACTGTTTCTTCTTTTGTAAAAGTAGAAAGAATTGAGCGTCCATAGTCTTTTTGCATGCCAGCAGTTGCCCAAGCAGAATAAGTTAAGCCTCTTTTTGTTCTAAGCTCTTTAACAAGAATAGAAGTGAATCCACCACCAAGATATTGGGACATAAATTCAAGGTTCTCAAATCCTGGATCTTTATCTTTTGCCATAAAGATTCCGGCCCTAACTTGTGCTTGATTTGCCTTAGGTACTTCAACAAAGTGGATTACAGGCTTTTGTGGGTCAAATGGCTTTAGCTCCTTAACTTTTGAGTCAAGAGTTCTTGTAAAGCTTGCTTTTGAATTAAATCCACATTCGTTTGTGATAATATTTTTAATATTTAAAACTGTTCTTGGCCCAGTTATATAGACTTTCTTTTTCACATCTTCTCTAAAGTACTTTAGGCGATCTAGAAGATAGCTTCTTCTCATGCGCTTAAGATCACTAAGTCTTCCTTTTACATCAGAGACGTAAGGAGTTCCTCTTAAGCTAATATCACGAAAAGCCGTTGAGGCAAGGGCCCCAGGATTTGAAACTAAGTTTTGTCTTTGAGCACGTAATAGCTTCTTTGCCTTTGCAAGTTCCTTTTTTGGATAAACAGCATCCCTAAAAATATGACAGATCTTCTTTGTTGTAGGAATGATATCTTTAGATAGGCCATTATACGAATAACTTGAATACTCATGAGTAACATTTGAAGATGTTGAAACACCATAGAATTCGAGATTATCTGCGATCTCATTTAAGCTAAATCGATTAGTACCACTCTCCAAAAGGTCAAACATCATATTTGTTACACCTTTTGTGCGGCCATCTTTCATTGCTCCATCTGCAAAGAAAATTGTTACATTATAAGTTGGAAACTTATCATCTTGAATATAAGTGACATCGATATTTTCCCACTTCATTTTCTCAATGCGATCAACTAACTCATTTGCGTAGAGTTGGCCTGCCCCCAAAAGAAGAGATGTGATTAGAACTTTATTTAAAATATTTTTCATATAAATTACCTTTTATTACGATCCCAAATTGATAAGAAGGCATAGTTATTACCCGAGATATAACGCTTACATACGTCTCTCACCTTCTCCACAGTCATTTCATCATAGCTCTTTAGTTGTTTCTTATACTCACGATAATCACCAAAGTAGAATTCAGTTGAGCCTAAGAAGCTTGCAAGGCCATCATTTGTAGAAATTGCTTGGAAGTATTGCTTTAATAGTAAGTTCTTAGTCTTTTGTACTGAACGAGGTGTAATGGCCTTTGAGCATGAACGACGTAAACTTTTTAAAAGCTTATTACGACTTGTGCGAATACTAAATTTTGGAAGAATCTCTCCTCCAATAACAAAAACACCACCATTCTTTAGGCCGTAATTGAAAGCATAAACGCTTGAAAGACGAGGTCTTTTAGAAACGACAAAGTTTTTAACAAGATAAGAGCTTGTACCAGTTCCTAAAATATCAGCTAAGAAGTCCAGGGCAAGTGCATCTTCATGAGTTATTGAAACAGCAGGAAATGCTAAACGAAACATTGGATTCTTTGCCTGTCCATTAAGGCCTTTAATATAAGGAAGCTTTGAAGTGCGCTTATAATTATCAACGTTATCAAGCTTCTCTTTTTTCTTATCAAGGTCACTATTTGTTTTAATCTTTCCAATTGTATCCTTAACTTTATCTAGTACCGAAGAAGGATCGATATCACCAACAATGATCATCGTCGCATTATTTGGTGCGTAGAAGTTATGATAAAACTCCATCATCTGATCTCTTTTAAGTGCCTTTACGTCTTTTGCATCGCCAATAACAGAGCCTCCATATGGAGTTCCTTTAAAGATCGCCTTCATCATTGCAAGATGAATTTTTCCATTTGGCTTATTTTCATAACGCATTTTTCTTTCTTCAAGAACGACTTGTCTTTCTTTTTCAAAAGGAACTTCTTCAAGAACAAGATTTTGCATTCTCTCCGCTTCAAGCTCAATCATCTTCTCAACAGTAGAGGCCGCAATATTTTCATAATAAACAGTGTTATCAAATGTCGTATATGCGTTTGAATCACCACCGTAAGTTTCAATATAATCTGAGAAATACTCCGCTGGATAATTCTTCGTCTTCTTAAACATCATATGCTCTAGGAAGTGAGTCGCTCCAGTCGTGCCTACTTTCTCATATCTTCCACCAACATCGTAGAATGTATAAATTGATGCAATAGGAAGCTTAGAGTCCCGTACTAGAAGTAACTTCAGTCCATTATCTAACGTATGTTTTTGAATATCGATATTTAACTCTAAGTCACCAAGTCCAATATCTTTATGATTTGTGCCCTGATCCTGCGTCGATGAACACGAGACAAGAAATAAAAATACCAGGCAGGCAAAGTACTTTGTCGTTTTAAACATTAAATCTCCAATAAAAGTTAACATAAGTAGTTTAAAAGCTTATAATTTTCATGGCAATATATACTTATGAATTTATCAATCACATTTCTAGGAACAGGAACAAGTACAGGCATCCCAATGTTAGGATGTAATTGCAAAGTATGTACAAGTTCAAATCCATTTAATAAGCGTCTTCGCACTTCTTTTCTCTTGCAAACGAAAAAGACGACTATCGTCTTTGACACTGGTCCCGACCTAAGGACTCAACTATTAAGAGAGAACGTCCAAGATGTTAATGGTGTTATTATATCTCACCCTCATGCTGATCACCTCAACGGGATTGATGATATAAGGCCATTCACATTCAATCATCCAATCAACCTCTACACATCAAGTGATTGTGCAAGAGTTATCCATGAACGATTTGGCTATATCTTTGGAAGTAATAAGGGGCATATCGGCTCAAGTCCCAGACTCTTAATGAATGAGATCAATATTAATGAAAAGATGAAAATTTGTGAGCTAGAATGTGAGTTCCTTCAGCTTCCCCACGGAAATGGAACTTCATTAGGTTTATTAACGGATAAGCTTGCTATAATTTCAGATTGTCATGAGATTGCGGACCAGACACTTTTAAAGCTTAAAAACTCAAACCTTGATGCGCTTATTATAGATTGTGTTCGAGAAGAGCCTCACCGCAGTCACCTAAACGTGGAGAAGTGCTTCTCATATATCAAAGAAATTGGCGCAAAGCAGAGTTTTCTCACTCATATGGGACATGAATTGGCCCATGACTCACTGCAAGCTAAGTGTCATGAGCATTTTCCTACAAAAAATGTCAAAGTGGCCTATGACGGCATGAAATTCGATGTTTAAATTATTGTAATTGCACGTTAAAAACATTATATATTTTAAACTATTTATAAGATTTATTATTACGCCTTTAGCTTTGATGGAGATTAGTATGATTATTGGTGTTCCTAAGGAAATTAAAAATAATGAAAACCGTGTAGGTCTAGTTCCAGGTGGTGTTAGACAACTAGTTCACGACGGTCACGAAGTGTACGTAGAAACAAATGCTGGTTATGGAATTGGTATTAGCGATGAAGACTTCATCCAAGCAGGTGCTAAGATTCTTGGCTCACTTGAAGATGTATTTGCTAAGTCGACAATGATCATCAAAGTAAAAGAGCCACAAGCTAGAGAGATTGCTCTTTTAAAGCCACATCATATTCTTTACACATACCTTCACCTTGCTGCAGATGAGCCACAGACTCGTGGCCTAATGGAATCAGGATCAACATCTATTGCATATGAAACAATCCAACCAGCAGACGGATCACTTCCACTTCTTACACCTATGTCAGAGGTTGCGGGAAGAATGGCAACGCAAATTGGTGCTGCTTACCTTCAAATTGATCATGGTGGAAAAGGTGTTCTTCTAGGTGGTGTACCGGGTACAAGAAGAGCAAAGGTTACTGTTATTGGTTGTGGTGTTGCCGGAACAAATGCAATTAAGATGGCCATGGGAATGGGTGCAGATGTAACTGCAATTGACCTTTCAACAAAACGTCTTGCTGAACTTGATGACTTATTTGATAACAGAATTACAACTCTATTCTCAAATATTGAAAATATTGAAACGACTGTACAAGAGTCAGATCTTGTTATTGGAGCAGTTCTTGTTCCAGGTGCAAAAGCGCCAAAGCTTGTTACAAGAGATATGATTGCAAAAATGGAAAAAGGTTCTGTTGTTGTTGATATTGCAGTAGATCAAGGTGGATGTATCGAGACATGTAAGCCAACAACTCACCAAGACCCTACTTTCCTAGTAGATGGTGTTGTTCATTACTGTGTTGCCAATATGCCAGGTGCCGTTGCTAAGACTTCAACATTTGCACTTACAAACGTTACACTAAAGTATGCTCGTATGATTGCAAAATACGGTGTCGAAGAAGCGGCCAGAATGGACGCCGCATTCAAGAAAGGGATCAATATCTACAAAGGTAAACTTGTTTACAAGCAAGTTGCTGACGACCTCAACCTAGAATACACTCCTCTAAATATCGATTAAATATGATATGGCCCCCAAAGTGGGGCCATTTTCTTACCAAAACCATCAACTTTTTCAAAAAAACCCGCTAATACACAGTCAAAGATCTTACATTACCTTACAATTATAGAGTTGAGCTAAATTAATTTCATTATATTTTTCAATTTTAATAGATTCTCGCTAAAAGTTACTTACTAATTCTTTTAAGGGGGAGAAATGTCTAAGTTTTTGAAAAGCATCATGCTTGTTTTAATCGCACTCACTGCGAATGCTAGTGAGAACCAATTAAACTTCTCATTTAACGGTGGACAAAATGATGTCCAAGTACTTGCCAAAGAAATTGAAGTAACAAAGTACAAGCAAGAGTCCTATGAAGGTACTTGCTACAATCAAGTTCCATATCAAGATGAAGAATGTGGGTATGAAACAAAGTATCGTCAAGAATGTAGTTACCGTACGGGACGAAATGTATGCCACACAGAATACGAAAGACAATGTCGTTATGAAACGAAGTACCGTCAAAGATGTACAACTGGCCCATCAAGACAAGTTTGTCGTGATGTTCCGGGACAAAGAATTTGTCGCGATGTAAACGGACGTCGTGTATGTAACCAAAGACCTGGTCGTCGCGTTTGTGAAACCAAGCCAGGACGCCAGACATGTCGTCGCGAGCCATACCAAGATCGCGTATGTAACTCAAGACCAGTTCAGCGTTGTGTATGGGAGCCAGGAAGAAATATCTGTCGTGACGTTCCTTACCAAGACTACGTATGTCGTACAGTAACAAAGTATCGTTCAGAGCCATACTCTTGTACTAAGCAACGTACAGTAGCTTACAAAGACACAGAAAATGTAACTCATAAAGTAAAAGTAGAATATATTGGAGCAATTGATAAGGCAGATGCAAACTTTGAACTAAGCTTTGCAAATGAAATGAAGAGCTTCCAAACTGTTGTAGAAAACCTTAACGAAGAATCAACTCAGATCAACTTCCAGGTAACTGACTTTAATGAGGTTCAAGACTATAACTATGAATCAACTCTTAAAGTAGAATTCTTTGACCTTGATAAGGCACGTGCACCGATCCTTGTTGAGCCAAAGAAGGTTGAAGTTAGCAAAAAAGGTAAATTTGAATTAGAAGTATCAAATCTTGAAGGTGTTGAATCTTTAAAAACTGAAATCGTAATCTACGACAAAGAAAAGAAGAAACTACACTTTAAGAAGACACTTGAGCTGCTCTCTTTTAAAAAGACTCAACTTAGTAACGGTAATATCCTTCTTACAGGTGAACTTAAAGAGCACGGATTTGAAAAGATTAAGAAGACACTTTTTGGTCCATTTGAAAAAGCTCGTAAACTAAAGGTAACACTGACAATCTTCCCACTGGACTCAACTGTTCCAGGACAAGAATTAAAGTCAGTTACACATACTTTAAATACAGAAGCTGAACTTTAAAAAGTATTAGACCTTAAGCACACACTTAAGGTCTTCATTCAATTGTAGGGGATTGTTTGAAGACCACGATAATACAATGAGAATATGCAGGCCTATGTCACTGACAAGGCCTGCTTTTTTTCATTTCTATACTCGTTTCTTCCTTTTAACTTGTTGTGTCTCTCACAACTCTCCAAATCAATGAATATTAAAGAAAAGCTTAATAAAGCGAGAGTGATCCGTAGCGTTGTTTACGATAGATAAAATGCTACGTATCATTTTTAAATAAGAAATATAGAAGAATCAAATAAGACATTCAGGGAGAAGTTAATGTTTAAGAAGTTAGTGGCCTTTTCACTTATGGGCCTATTAGTTGTCTCATGCACTGGAAATGGTGGAGCAAAGAAGAACACTTTTGTATATTGTTCAGAAGGATCCCCTTCAGGATTTAACCCACAATTTTTAACAGATGGCCCATCTCATAATGCAGCAGCTTACCCACTTTATAATCGTCTTGTAAGCTTTGAAACTGGAAGTACAAATATAATTCCTTCTCTATCTGAGAGCTGGACGGTCTCTGATGATCAACTAACTTACACATTCAACATTAGAAAAGGTGTAAAATTTCATACAACTAAATACTTCAAGCCAACAAGAGAGCTAGATGCCAGTGATGTTGTATGGTCATTTAACCGAATGTACAAAAAAGATCACCCATATAACAAAGTTAGTGGTGGTATCTATGAGTATTGGGACGGCATGGGAATGTCTAATATCATCAAAGAAATTAAGCAAACTGATAAGTACCAAGTACAGATTCGACTTCATTATCCAGAGGCTCCCCTACTTGCAAATATGGCCATGGCCTTTACAAGTGTCCTCTCGCGAGAATACGGAGAGAAGATGCTAGCAGCAAAAACTCCAGAGGAGTTTGACCGCAAACCAGTAGGAACAGGGCCATTTATTTTTAGTTCATATCAAAAAGATACAATGATTCGCTACACCGCCAACAAAGACTACTTTAATGGTGTACCTAAAATTAAGAGAATGGTTTTTTCAATTATTCCTGATCCATCTGTTAGAACACAGAAGCTTGTGGCCGGTGAATGTCATCTGGCCACTCAACCAGCTCCAACAGATATTGCAGCACTTAAGGCCAATAAAGAGATTACTGTCCTTGATGGGCCTGGTTTAAACGTAGCCTATCTTGCAATGAATACAGAAAAAAAGCCATTTGATAATATTCATGTAAGACGTGCAATTAACTTTGCTCTTAATCGTAGTGCATATATTGATCCTATTTATTTAGGCTTTGCTACAATTGCAAAGAATCCAATGCCTCCTACAATCTGGGGATATAACGATGATATTTCCGCTTCAGAATACAATATCAAAAAGGCAAAAGAAGAGTTAAAGAAAGCTGGCCTTCCAAATGGTTTTGAAACAACAATCTGGACTCTCCCTGTTTCACGTCCATATAACCCTAACGGAAAAAAGATGGGAGAACTTATGCAAGAGGATCTAGCAAAAGTTGGGATCAAGGTTGAGCTTGTGTCTTATGATTGGCCAACATATTTGAAGAAGGCCCATGCTGGAGAACACTCACTAATTCAAATGGGTTGGACCGGAGATAATGGTGACCCAGATAATTTCCTCTATATGCTACTAAGTTGTGAAGGCGCTAAGGCCGGATCAAATTATGCTAATTGGTGTAATGAAGACTACGATCGTCAAGTGATCATGGCCAAGCGATTAAGTGATCGCAAGAAGCGTGCAAAGTACTATCAAAAAGCACAAGAAGTCTTTAATAAGGACCTTCCTTGGATTCCACTCTTTCACTCAACAGTTCATCGAGCAATGAGAAGTAATGTGAAAGGATTTAAGATTCATCCACTTGGAAATGACATCTTTACAAATATTTCAATCGAGTAAGTAATTTAATTATATGAAAAACTTTTTAAAACAACGCCTTTTACAGCTAATCCCTACGATTATTGGGATTAGCTTATTTTCTTTTATTATTGTTCGTCTAGTCCCAGGAGATCCTGTTCTTCTTTTACTTGGAGAACGAGGTGCCGATCCCAAGGTCTATGCAGCCATGCAAAAAACATTGGGACTTGATCGTCCGATTCTAGAGCAATACCTATTTTATATGAAGAATGTCTTTTCTGGTGATTTTGGTATCTCCATTGTGACAAAACAAACTGTCGTAAATGAATTCTTCTCGCGCTTTCCAGCAACACTAGAGCTTGGAATTTGCGCTATGATCTTTGCTATCTTAATAGGAATTCCAGCAGGGGTTTATGCAGCATTAAAGAGGAATTCCTTTATGGACTATCTTCTGATGGGAACTTCTCTCGTTGGCTACTCCATGCCTATTTTCTGGTGGGGCCTTATTCTCATAATTGTCTTCTCAGTAAATATGGGAATAACTCCTGTCTCCGGTAGAATGGATGTCTTCTTCGAGGTCCCAAGTATTACGGGATTTATGCTTCTAGATACCTTAAACCCAGAAGTCATTGAGTTTGATGGCCTAGCACCATTTACTTCGGCCCTGAAACACCTCATTCTGCCAACAATTGCTATGGGTACTATTCCTTTAGCTGTTATTTCAAGAATGACTAGATCAAGCGTGCTTGAAGTTTTAAAAGCACCTTATATTCAGACCGCGAAGGCCAAGGGCCAAAGTTATCAAAAGATCGTTTGGAAACACGCTGTTAGAAATGCCCTCATCCCTATTGTTACTGTTATTGGACTCCTCTTTGGAAGTATTATTACAGGCGCAATTCTAACTGAGACAATTTTCTCATGGCCAGGAATTGGACGCTGGCTTGTAGCAAGTATTCATGCAAGAGACTACCCTGTTATTCAAGGAGGAATTCTCTTTATAGCTCTTATGGTTATCTTTATTAATATGTGTGTGGATATTATTTATTCTATTGTTAATCCTAAAATCGCAGGTTCAAAGTAATGAGTGATCAAATCATGAATCAAGATTCAAATATAACAAATATTAAACTTCTTAAAGAATTCTGGGATCACTTTAGTGACAATAAAGGCGCAGTCTTAGGCCTTGCTCTTGTGCTAGGTTTTATCATCATCGCACTTTTAGCACCAGTAATTGCTCCTCATGGTTCAAGTGAGATATTTGAGGGTCAACTTCGTATTCCACCAATTTGGGCAGAAGGTGGAACCACAAGCTTTCTATTAGGAACAGATGACCTTGGACGAGATGTTCTAAGTCGTCTTATTTATGGGGCCCAAATCTCACTATTTGTGGGTATCTCTATTGTCTGTATTTCAGCAGTCATTGGAACAATCCTTGGTCTTCTCTCTGGCTACTTTGGAGGAAAGACTGATGCTGTCATTATGAGATTCATTGATATTCTTATGGCCTACCCAAGTATCCTACTGGCCATCATCGTTGTTTCAGTTATAGGCCCAGGACTAATGAATGCAGTGCTTGCGGTATCTCTTGTTAGTGTCCCATCATTTACCAGACTTATTCGTGCCAATGTTATGGAGATTAAAAACCTTCAATATATTCAAGCGGCCAAAACTTTTGGGGCCTCTCCTATTCGCATTATGCTTAAGGAGATTCTTCCAAATTGTATGGCGACACTTATTGTTCAAGTCACACTTGGTCTTTCTGAAGGTATTCTTTCAACTGCCGCCCTAGGCTTCTTAGGACTTGGTGTTCAGGCACCAACACCGGAATGGGGAATTATGTTAAGTGATGCCAGGCCTTATATTCAAAGTGCTCCATGGCTTGTGACACTACCAGGACTTTGTATTCTTGCTGTTGTTCTAGGCTTAAACCTATTTGGTGATGGCCTAAGAGATGCCCTTGATCCAAAACTTAAGAGATAACAAAAGAGTTAAATGACATGAATTTATTAAAAGTTAAAAATCTAAATATACATTTTAAAACAAAGAAAGGTCTAATTCACGCTGTAAGAAATGTTTCCTTTGAAGTTGAAAAGAGTGAAACCTTAGGAATCGTTGGTGAATCAGGTTGTGGAAAGAGTATCACCAATATGGCGATCATGGGGCTCTTAGATGATAATGCTGTGGTTACTGCAGACGAGCTAAGTTTTGACGGAGTTGACCTACAGAGCTTAAATGAAAAATCATGGCAGCAAATTCGTGGCGGTGAAATAAGTATGATCTTTCAAGATGCTATGAGTAGTTTAAATCCATGCTACACAGTAGAGAATCAAATTGAAGAGGTTCTTCTAATTCACGAACCAACTCTTAAAAAAGAAGAACGTAAGCAAAGAGTTGAAAGGCTTCTTACTCAAGTTGGTATCCCTGCACCAAAAGAGAGAATGAAGTCCTACCCTCATGAGTTATCTGGAGGGATGGCCCAAAGAGTAATGATTGCCATGGCCATTGCTTCTGGGCCTAAACTTCTCATTGCAGATGAGCCTACAACAGCACTTGATGTTACAGTACAACAACAAATTCTTGATCTTCTTATTGATATTCAAAAAGAGACAGGAATGGCCGTAATCTTCATCTCTCATGATTTGGCCGTTGTTAAGGACTTCACGAGAACTCTGCAAGTAATGTATGCCGGCGAAGTTATTGAAAAAGGACCGACTGATGAGATTATTTCTCATCCAAGACATCCTTACACATATGGACTTCTCCAATCCATTCCTTCTTTTACAAATGATATTAATGCTCCCCTCTACTCAATTAAGGGTATGGTGCCTGATCTGGCCAGTAGGCCAGAAGGTTGTCAATTTAGAGAACGTTGCAACTATGCAAGTAATAAGTGCGGCGAATTACCAAAGCTCATTATTCATGATGAACACTCACTACGATGTATTCACCCACTTAATAACTAACCATACATAGAAAAAGATAGAATATGATTGATACAATAAAAGTCACAAATTTAAAGAAACACTACCCAGTAGGAAATAAGGCCGTTAAGGCCGTAGACGGATTAAGTTTCAACCTCCAGGAAAGAACAACTCTTGGAATTGTTGGTGAGTCTGGTTGTGGTAAGTCCACTCTTGCAAAATGTCTCATGGGACTTGAGCCATTAACCGATGGAAGCATTACGATTGCAGGAAAAGACTTTTCGCAGCTAAGTTCAAAAGAACTCTACCACAATATCCAAATGGTTTTTCAAAACCCTCTTGAGTCCCTTAACCCAAGAAAGAAGGCCTGGGAAATAATCGCTGATCCACTACTTATAAATGAGAAGGTCACTAAAAAAGAAGCTTATAACCGTGCATGTGATCTAATGGAAACCGTTGGGCTTAGACGAGAACATGCTCATAAGTACCCACATATGTTTAGTGGTGGCCAGCGCCAGCGTATTGGTATCGCACGTGCCCTAATCTTAAGGCCAAAGGTATTGATCCTAGACGAACCTGTTTCGGCCCTAGATGTATCGGTACAGGCACAGGTTTTAAACCTTTTAAAAGACCTGCAAAAGGAATTTAATCTTACTTATATTTTTATCTCCCACGATCTTTCAGTCGTTCGTTATATAGCAGATAAGGTTCTTGTCATGTACCTTGGAAAGGTATGTGAGTATGGAAAGAGTGATGTGATCTTTAATACTCCTCATCACCCTTATACTAAAACACTTTTAAAGAGTGCACATGCTGTGGATAATGAAGTAATCAAGGCATTTCCACCGCTAAAGGATGTGGAACTACCATCTCCTCTAAATCCACCAACTGGTTGTAATTTTCACACTCGCTGTCCCCTTGCTGTAGAAAAATGCAAAGAAAGCACACCAGAATGTCGTGATATTGATTATCGAAGTATTTTTTGTCATGAAATAATTTAATATTTTAAAAAGCTGTTAACATGGTGAACAATCTTTCACTTAAGTGTAGGTGTATAGACTACACTTAAGTGAAAGAAAGTATGGTAGTACTAAATCTAAAGAAATATACATAACTTAAGTTAATTGTTATTGTAAATTATCACAAATTTACTTTAGGACTACCATATGATGAAAAAGATTTTACTTACTGCTCTAATTCTACTTAGCATTCAAACTTTTGCAGATAAGATAGCTTACAAGATTGAAAAGAAAGGTTTTGCAAAGGGAATTTCTGGGCCATCTAATTTCTCTCAATCAATTTTCTTTGATATTACAGATAAGGAATATATAAACTCTGCCCAGTTAAGTATCAATTTATCATATTCATCAATTTTAAGGCCATCATCTTATGTAAAGGTATTAATTAACGACATTCCTCTTGCATCCAAAGACCTATCAACAGGTAAAAATAATTTCGCATTTAACAGATATAAGAACACGATAAATATACCGAAGTCATATCTATCGGCCGGAGCAATGAAGCTCACAATCACAGCAAATGCTGTTTTAAATAAAGACCAATGTATCAACACACAGCTTGCAAAGAATTTAATTCACATCCTTCCATCAACTGCGATACATATTGATTATAAAAATCAAAGAATGAATATTGCTAATACTCTAAAATCTTTCCCTGAAAAGATAAATATCTATACTGACCATAGCTATAATAATCATCAGATCTTTGACTTAATCTACTACTTAAGAAAATTCTCACATAAGATTAATTTCATTGATAACCCAAAAGACATAAAGAAGAACAAGATTCATATCTCACTAGCTAGCACTGAGACAAATAATAACCTATTACAACTTTTATCAAATGAAGATAGAGATATACTTGCGCTAAAGGATCAAATTGAGTCAAGATTTGTTTCTGATAACAATATGATTTTAATTGATACACAAAGTAGAAATGATACAAGAATCTACAATGCACTTGTTGAATATAGAAACTTACTTTTATCAAAAGGAATAAACTTAGAAAACTCTGAACCAAGTAGTCTTCTTGAAACGAAGGTCTATCGTGACCAACTAGGAATTAACGAAGAAGGTAAAGTATTTAACAATCGCCAAGAGTGGAATTTTAGTATTAATCCTTCACAGTACTTAGGAAAAAAACAACCAAGTTCTCTAACAGTATCAACAACGGTAACACCGACAACAGGTGATCACCCACATAAGCTAAATGTTTTCCAAAACAACCAGCTCATAAAAGTTGTTGAATTAGACAACTCAGGAAGACCAACATTATATAATTTTGAACTTCTACCTTATTTAAAAGAGCAAACTCAAACGATAAAAGTTCTTATTATAGCGTCAGATAAGGATGGACAATGTGGAAGTGGATCATACGGTGCAATTGCATCTCTATTACCAGACACACATGTAACACTAAAAGAGCTTGATCAAAAAACTGACAGTTTAGCAAAAATTAATTATGCATTTAAAGACACTGTTGATTTCTTTATTCCAAAAGACACTAGTAAAATTGCAGCAGCTTACAATAGTTACTTACTTTCAAACTCATACGGTATAAACCCTTTACGCATAAACTTCATTGAATTTGATAACGTTATACCAAAAACGAATAGACCATTCATCGCCATTACAAATAGAAATAGTAACACTGATTGGTTAGCTCCAATTAGAGATAGTAATATAACGACATTTACAACATTTCTTAAAAAGAAAATAATGGCAATAGAAGGCCTAGAAAATCTAAGTTTAATACAATTAGTAAATAAAGACGGACATAGTGGTGTTAACTTTCACTATCTTGGCAAAAGCTTTATATCAGAAGCAAATTATATAACATTTGACGATAATGACATTGTAATGATCGACAAAAGTAGTGAGGTATCAAGATTCAACTCTATGCTTTTAAGTAAAGAGCTTCCAGTCTTCGCCAAATCAAATATTTTAGAAGATCTCTATACAAAGTATAAATTTATACTACTCTTTGGTGTGTGGTTACTTCTAACATTTGGATTTATCAGATTAAGTAAGAGAAACAATGATTAAAGTTATTAACTTCATCATATTCACACTTCTTTCTCAGTCTATTTATGCGAGTGCCACCTTAACAAAAGATGGCGCTTACGAGCTATATACTTCTATAAACTTTTATCAAACAAGTGATAGCTTTAATAATAAGTCAAAATCTGAAAAGTATCCAAACAATGGAAGATTTAAAAAATATGAGCTTAGTTATTACTACCTTTATGGATTAAGCAATACGACTTCCCTGCTTGTAAAAGGAAATATACTTACAGACCTTAGTTATAAAGATGACTTCAATCAACTTGATAATACACAGATTGGAGAAAATGCAATTGGAATTAAGAAGCATATTAAAAAATACAAGCATGGAACCAGTGCCTGGATGGCCACAATAAGCTTTCCTTTATTTGATAAAGAAAAAGCACCAAGGCCAGCTGCTCATCAAAGTGACCTTGAGATAAGATATCTGCATGATATCTACTCAGCTTTCAAGTTGGATTTCATAAGTATTGAAACAGGGGTAAATTTTAGACTAGGTATTCCAGTAAACCAGTTCAAATTAGATATTACTATTGGAAAATGGTTCAACAACTTTCTACCAATGTTTCACAGCTACTTCGTAAAGAGTTTAGATGAAAGTAACAGTAACCTAACAAACTCTCCTCTGGATGCTGAAGACTGGGACCAATGGAAGATCGGACCAAGCCTTGCATACAAACTAAGTCGTACCTACAGTATTCAACTAGGCTACTTAAATGAAGTTTGGGGACGTAATATAGGTAATGGACACTCTATATTCATAAGTCTTTGGTGTAATTAAAATGAAGATCGGTCAACGTCTAATTCAAAAAGGATTTATTACCCCAGAGAAGCTGGAAGATGCCCTATTAATTCAAAGTAAAACAGGTTCTAGACTTGGTAGAATTCTTGTTGGTAAAGGATATGTAAAACAGAGAGACATCGATAAGTTAATGGCGGAGTACTTTAACTTACCATTTAAAGAAATCTCCACAGAGGATGTCGACACTGATAATATAAAACGCGAAGACTTTGATCTATACTTAGAGAAAAACCTCTTACCATTAAAGAATAATATGATGGCCATATGTGAACCACAATATGAGCAAATATCATTTATCGAATCAAACTTTAAAGAGTATGAAATAATTGTAACATCCCAAGACAGTTTAAAGCAGGCGCTACACCTTCACTTTGGAGGTAAGCTAAGCCATGAATCAATCTACTCTTTGGCAAATACATATCCTGAATACTCTGCAGCACAAGTTTTTATCTCCAAGCAATTGATAGGAATCTATTGTTTAGCAATACTTTTTGCTTATTTAGTATTTTACAACACTGATACAACATTTCTTACAATCAATATTATAACGACATTTTTTTTAATTATAAGTTTCATCTTCAAATTCAGTTTAACTTGGATAGGTTCTGATAACTCATTTGAAAAAAAAGTTACCGATGAAGAAGTCAATAATCTTGATGAGTCATCTCTTCCAGCTTATACAGTGCTAATTCCAATGTACAATGAACCAGAGGTATTACCTATTATTGTTAATTCAATTAGGAATCTTGATTACCCGAAAGAGAAACTAGACGTTAAATTAGTACTGGAAGAAAATGACGACAAAACTATTCAAGCTGCAAAAGACCTAGAATTAGAAGATATATTTGATATCTGCTTAGTTCCCCACTCTTTCCCAAAGACAAAGCCAAAGGCATGTAATTATGCACTTAAATTTGCAAAAGGAAAGTATGTAACAATATATGATGCTGAAGATAAACCAGAAAAGGATCAATTAAAAAAAGCAATTATTGCTTTTAAAAAGTCTCCAAAGAATACTGCAGTAATCCAAGCTAAACTTAATTATTACAACGATAAAGAAAATATTTTAACCAGATGTTTTACATTAGAATACTCTCTATGGTTTGACTTTTTTCTACCGGCCCTTGAGAAACTAGATGTCCCAATTCCATTAGGGGGGACATCGAATCATTTTGTTACAAAAATCCTTAAACAAGTTGGTGGATGGGACCCATTTAATGTAACGGAAGATGCAGACTTAGGAATTAGATATTCTGCTCTAAATTATGTCGTTAGAGTCGTAAACTCTACAACCTATGAAGAGGCAAATACAAAAGTTGGTAATTGGATTAGACAAAGATCTCGTTGGATTAAAGGTTATATGCAAACCTACCTCGTGCATATGAGGACTCCACTAAAGCTTTATCGTTCCATAGGATTTAAGGGATTCTTCTCTTTTCAATTCTTTATAGGGATGACAATTCTAACTTCTTTAATAACTCCTTGGCTTTATTCAGTCTACATATTTTGGTTATTCACTAAGACGACTATGTTTGATCCTTATTTTACAGAGAGTATTATCTACCTTAGTAACTTGAATCTATTAATGGGGAATGCATTCTATGTATATATTATGATGTTAGGAGTAACAAAAAGAAATAAGTTATACTTAATCCCGTATGCCCTAGCTGTTCCATTCTACTGGATACTAATGTCTATTGCAGGTTATAAGGGGCTGTATCAACTTTTCGTAAATCCATTTTACTGGGAAAAGACACAACATGGCCTTAGTAAAGTAACTCAACAAGAGGTACAAGACCTTGCTTAAAAAATATGCTTCCCCTATTGTATTCTTACTTGGCTTTAGTTTTCTGATAACGGTGTATTATTTATCACGTGTAAATGGATATCACTCAGATCTAGAAATAAAGACCTGGAAGTATCTGTACCTACTAAACAACAATAATAATATTTACTCTTTATTATCCAGTACCGCCCCCTTATCTTTATTCAATATTATAAACATATACAGATTAACTTTTTTCAATCTCACGATATTCGCTCCGTTCTTTCTTGGGATGCTAGCAATATCACTTGTGAGTTTCTTTAATAGTATTGATAAAAAAGGAAACTTCTTACAAATAAACAATACTCGTGCCTATGTACTTTTAGCATTTATGTTAAATCCATATGTATTGAATGCCATTAATAATGATGTTCTTAGCTTAATTGCTGCTTTAACATTATTTTTAATTTTCAAAGGTGTTTTTTATTACGATGTTAAACGATCATCAAAGGGAATATTTCTAATAGCAATAGGCTTAGCTGTCTTACTGACTTCAGGTGGAATTGGAGTTTCAAACTTCTTGTCATTATTTATATTCTTGCCACTGCTACTTCATACTTTATTTAAAGACAAATATACACTTGGCCCACTTTTCTTGATAGCCTTTCCATCCATGGCCACATTATTTGGTGTCTTTTATCTATCTTGGTTAGCTAATATTAATATTGAAGAACTCCTTTTTATTCATGAACATAGGTTTATCAATTATAAATCACTACTATATTGGACAATCTTTATACCTATCATTATCTATCGTATAAAGACGATTGGCCTAAACGCTAGGCAATTACTGATTCGTAACTCCGCAATTATTATACCGCTGCTTGCTCAAGTAATACTAATTACTCTTGATCGCTCTTATCAAAACTACTCTTTTTTAGCAATTGCACTTATATTGACAGCATTGAATATGCTTTCATCTAAGAGTAACAAAAAGGCTATTTTATCAGCAAGCTTGTACTTAACCTTTTCATCATGGCTTATCTTTTCTTTTGCACCTAAAGGTGAAATTGATAATTTCTACAATTCAATTTTAAATGATCACCCTTATAAGTCTTCACTTGATTACGATGTACAGAAATGGTTTATAAATAATAAAACGAAGAAGGCCATTGCATTATCTAATGATGTTTATAGACTCTCAATGTTGGACTCAAGTAATGATATACTGACTCCAATATCTAAGAATTTTCAAAAAGAGTTAGTCTACTCATTAATCGAATACGATACAATTATTATTTCAAAAGAATACCTTGATAAGCAGTCACTACCAAATATTGACTACATACGAGACTTACCTAAAGAAGTCACAGACAACTACTATAAAGTCTTTAATAATTCAAAGTGGAGTATTTACCAAAGCTCTTCAATGATAAGAGCATATTCAAAGGGTGAAAACACGCTATCACGTGAATTTAACTGGATTTTTGTAAAAGAATTACTCTATTTTATGATTATTTTTGACTTAGTTATACTCCTTTATATATTTTACAAAAGAGAACGAAATTAATTAATTTGTGTAAGGTTGAAGAAATGAAAGCATTTGTACTTTTTATATTTTTCTCTATTCAAGCAATGGCCGACTTGAGCCTATCTTATAATGACTTCAGACTATTCAAGAGGCCAATTTCACAAACTAAGCCAATAAGTGAAACTGTAATTAATCTACATGATCCAGAAAAGCCGATCGCCTATAATGCCGTTTTAAAAATGAGTGCTAATATATTAAGCTACAGTGAAAATGCACCACATATCACTCCTGAGTCATTTGACTGGTCAAATATTGGATTATTTCCAATTTTTAATTCTTACCTGAAATTAAGTAAGAATTTTGAAAATTACGAAGATTATAAAAACTATAAGATTAAAATTCCATTTTATGCAAAGGATATTAATTCTTGGAATATTGGAGATTCAATATACTTTAATGTTGTTGGAGGTCTTGGGCTTTACCTAACAACAGGAATTGGTGCTTCAGGGCTAGGCCCAAAAGTATACGCTGAAGGTGGATATAGTATTTATGTTGAAAAGAAATCGGAAAACGAAGTCTTCGTTGAAATCCAAAGAGTTTTTTCAAAAAGCATTTCTCTCTTAGCTGGAACTTGGGGAGTTTTTGCAGAGACTTCTCGTCTTCACCAGGCAACGAGTGGAATTAACTTTTTGATTGATATCTCGACTCAACAAGGTCAAGAAGCCTACCATGAAATAGTAACTCATGGAGATGCTACTATTGCACAAGAAAAAGATGAAAGTATAGTAAAGACCGGAAAAGTAAAGTCAGACGTATTAAGCTTAACTAATAAGGCCGCGCTAGTTACGCCATTTATTCCATTCATTGAGTTCTTGGCCCAAAAACAGCTTAAGGTTTACAAAGAAGAAAGAAATAATATTTGGAATCAAGAAAGTAATAAAACCATTATTACCAGAGGACATAGTTACGACTATCGTTTATTTAGCAAAAAAGGTGTTTTCAATCGCCAATTAACTCTCAATTTAAATAATAATAAACTTAGCTCTGCAAAGTATGAAATCTATCGTGAAAAAAACCACTTTAGAACTCACTCTCTACAGCTTGCACTCAATAAACTCGAGCGCTACACTGACCAAGCTTTTTTCAAAGATTTAAGTATTGATTTTCAAAAGCAAAGACTGGGATATGCAATTGTAAAAGCTGAAATAGAACTAGGCCCAACAATTATAAAGAACTTTAAGAAGCTAATGAATGAAGATGATTACAAAAGCTCGGCAAGAAAATTTAGAAAGTACTTTAGAAAAGGTGGTTTTGATAAGCTTTTAAAAGTTGTAAAGAATTGTGGTGGAAGCCTAAAATTGCTAGTTCAGGGTGAGAAGATTACAAATCATCAAGAAGTGCATACATTCCCATTAACGAATAAGTGTGAACTTACTTACTAATCAATAATTCTTTATAAAAACGCTTAGAGTAAATCGTTCCATCATATAGAGCATGATGGTCCCACTTATTATGATTCCAATATGTCACGATGATGGCCTCTTTATTATTAAAAAACTTCGTATAGGATTGCATTTGACTCGTTTGATCTAAAGCAAACTCTCCAAGAGATATCCTCTTACTAGCAATGCTGATTTTATAATTTTTGTTATTACATAATTCATTTAATTTCTTATTCATTCTCTTAGAAAACAAAGCCTTTGTATCTGTATAAGTTGCCATAGAATTATTAAAACCAACATGACCTCTATCACCATAGATTGATGGAGAAATGTAGTCCATTTCTTCAATCAGCTCCTTTAAGTAAAAGCATGAGCTAACCTGCTTGCTTTGAGGTAGATCCCAACCATTATAGAAATCACCATTGGTATTGTAAGAAACCTTAGGTTTATAGCCTAAGCGATCAAAAACATCCTTCTTAAGTTTTTTTACTATTGATAGTGAACGCTTGGGATATGATAAAACCATTGGATCAATTTCAGAGAAAGCAGTAACCATCAAGTCACCCTCTTTAGAAAAGTTCTTAGTTAACTCAAGATAGTCTAAGAACTGACCAAAAGCACTCTCGTAGTAAAAATCATCAAGAGGAATGCCTGACTTAAGTCTCCACTCAGAATTTTCTGGATCAACAAGTGTCTTTACACTTTCCAAGTGAGGAATAAATTGTAGATTAAGCTTATTTTTTGAGATTACATTCAAGCAATTATATAATTCACTTCGACTAGGACGATTTAACTCTTCAAAGCGATAATGACGTCCATGCAGAGGCTCAGAAGGCATATTGTACTGTTCAGAGTTCCCCCCTGAGAAATGGACAGGATAAAATAAGCTAACTCCCTTAAAGCCTAATTTCTTAGCGCTACTGACCTGCTTTTCACATAACTTGGCCATATCGCCTTTTTTAAAATATATCAAACCAGCAAATTGGCTTACATTCTTAAATTCCCTAATTTTATATAGATTAAACTCATCAACTTCGGTGGCATCATCTACTGAGGCCGGGCTTCGGTAGGACTTGGCCTGACGATAATATTCAGACAGATCTGATTTATAGCTACTTTCATAACTTATACGCTCTAGAGCTAAAAATGGTTCAGCATATGTACCAGTTACACATAGTATTGAGATAAAAATCTTATTTAAGTATTTTAAATGATTCTTAAAACTCACGTTACCCGACTCCTTTAATCAATTATCGGTCACAAACAGCAAGTTCCTGAGCATTAAATTCAAGTAATTAAATATTTTAATATTTTCAAGCACTTACAAATAGCATCAATGAAAAATATTTGACAGTTATTAATACATTCGTTAGTAGTCGTTTAAAAAATACATATTTTTTACTTAGGGGCCCTTATGAAATCAGTTTTAATTGCAATGACTTTAATTCTTTCCACTACTTCAACTCTTGCATGGGTTGAAAATGAAGAGCAATTCTCATCACATCCTTACTATGAGGAAATGATTGAACTTTTGTGCTTTAATTGTGGTCCAAATGAAGGCGGGTATAGAATTAATGATATTCACGCCATTGAAGAGACACAGGCTGACGTTTGTTACGTTATAGACTACACAGTGATTTACGATGATGACTACGGACCTGTTAACGAGAGTTACTTTCAAGAATTCTGCTTTGTACCAGAGTTATAAATGAAAAGGCCTCGTATAGCGGGGCCTTTTTTTATGTTCACAACAAAAAAACAGTGCAAAGCACTGCGATCTTTTTAATCAATATTTATTTAAAAATAATCTGTGCTACAAGTCCTAAAACAAGAATCAGAATGGAGAGATCGTATGAAGAAAATCATCGCAAAAGCACTTATTATTGCAACAATTTGCACTACGGCATTAACATCGTCAGTATTTGCTGGCTTCTGTGCAGACGAACTTCTTTTTGACCCAAGTTGGCCACAGAATAAGATCTCAAATGTCCTCCAATGTGAGCGAGTAAAAGCAAAGTCTTATCAGCTAGAAGAAAACCTTCTACTTGGTCAAACAGCTTGTTTTGGAATTATTAAGAACCAATATGCAGACTTTAAGAACACTACATATAAGGTATCTTTTTGGAACACTCAAAAAGATTATGAAGGACTTAGCATTATTCCAACAATTCTGGAAAATGGAAGAATGTTTGAAAAAGCAAAAGTTGTCGTTAGTAACGATGGTCAAACTCACCTATCTTTTCGTGATTCAGGCCGTGGATATACAACAGAAGTAGGCTTTAATATGGACAGTCCTTCGACAATGAAGGTGCATGTTTTTAATAAGAAGCTCTTTTCGAAGAAGTCCATAGAAACTGCAGAATACGAATGTAGCTTTGAATAAGCAATAAAATAAAAAAGCCTCGCATTGCGAGGCTTTTTTTATATCTGAATTTAAATAATTAAATTACTTAATTTCTTTATGAAGTGTATGCTTTCTTAGGAAAGGATTATACTTCTTAACTTCAAGTCTTTCTGGTGTTGTTTTCTTGTTTTTTGTAGTTGTGTAACGAGATGGAGTTTGTCCGTTCTTTCTCGCTTCTGTACACTCAAGTGTAATAATAACTCTAGGACCCTTTGCCATAACTGTCTCCTGAAAAAATATTTTTTTTAATCTTATTTAGTAAATTAGTATTCGTAGGATAGAAACTTACTAGAAATACGTTGTCATGGCAAGGGCCAACTGCTAAAAATACATTATGGAAACACAAAATCTCGTCAACTTAAAGAATTGGAACTTCGCCCACTACAATAGTGAGCATTTCAAGGCATTTATTGGAATGACGGGAGATGTAGAAGAGACAAATGGTGACTTCAAAGAGATCATCCTCTACTCGGTAACGGTAGTCGATGGTGAAGATAAGGAAGTCTTCCAACGTGATTTCAAGTCGTTAAAAGCGGCCATTACTCTTATCAATGAGAACTATAGTCACTGGCAATTTAACGACCCAACAGATAAGTCAGGAGGAGGCTGTAGTTCTTGCAGTGCTCACTAGCCGCGAGGGGCAAAACCCTTGACAAATCTGGCCATATAGGCGAAATTGCTCAAATCTCAAACTTAAATGTTGTAAAACTTAAACGTAGAAATAGCATTGTAACAAGCAATGCGAGAAAAAGAGGTTTAAAATGAAAAAAGGTATCCACCCAGAGTACAGAGAAGTTCTATTCCACGATATCTCTGCAGACTTAAAATTTATCACTAAATCAACAATCAAAGCTGATGCAGAGCTTGAGCACGAAGGGACAACTTACCCATACGTAAAGCTTGATATCTCAAGTGCATCTCACCCATTCTATACAGGGAAAACTAAAGTTCTTGATACTGAAGGTCGTATCGATAAGTTCAGAAAGAAATTTGGTACTTCTTACGCTTCTCTTGGGAAGAAAAAGTCTTAATTTAGATTTCAAATTTAAGATATATAAAGGCCTCGCATCGCGAGGCTTTTTTGTTTATAATAAGAATATGAAAATTCTTATCCTTCTTCTTATCTCTCAGGTTGCACTTGCAAAGCTAGAGAACAAAATCAACTATATTGCAGACATTCTCATTCGAGAACAATACCTCATTAACGACTCAAAAGAGCGAGCAGATTTCGTTAAAAGACAACTCATTGAAAAGTCAGCAAAGAGTATCGACAATAAAAAGCTCGAAAAAATTATTGATGAGAATACAAAGTTCTTAGACCTTAAAGAGCAAATCACAAAACGCTTAAAAGAGAATTACTCAGAAGAAGAGATTAATAAGCTAATGGCCATCCTTGAAACAAAGGAGATGCGAAAGCTTGCAAAAGATGTCATTGCACCAATCTTAGTTACGCCTCTATACACAATGGATAAAGAGAAGATCATTTATGAATTAAAAGAACTAAGAAAGTCTTCTAACAAGTAGATTAGTCGATTTCAATCTCTATGTCTTTCACTCGAAATGTATCATTCTCTAGCTCTTTAGCTACCGTATAAGAGACTTCAAGCCCAGATGATATACCATCAAGTTGCTTAAGCATCTTCTTCTTAAAAAGCTTCTTAGGAACTTCTAAGGTAATAACTTTATTTTCGCTAGTACATACTTCCCATAAGTAGGCGTGTTTTACATTTCGTTTTAAGCGAACAAGGCGAGCCTTGTCGGAGCTCTCAGTACTTGTGGCCTCTTCATCAAATGAATAAAAGTGAATGGTTGCTGGCATAACCTTACGGTCAAGCTTTGCCACTTGAGAAAGGGACTCGAGCTCGTAATCTAGAGTTGTCTTAATAGATTGGTGACACCAGTCATCCATGTTTTGGAGAGGACAACTCCCCTGCCCCATACAAGGATATTGAATCTTATAATCAATAAGAAGAAGCTTTTTTCTTAGCGCTAGTAGATCCTTGAAAACCTCTTTTGTTCCAGGCTCAATACAGATAATAAACTTAGGCTTATAACGCTTAATGATTTTGAAAGCTGCCGGCATCCCCATTTCATTAATAGAGTTTCCAAAAATAATAGTTCTTGGTGCATCATCTACAAGAGGAAGACTTTCAGAAAAACCAATTTTAGAATTTTTAAAATACTCATCGTTAAGCTTATTTGCTTGTTTAAGCATAAGCTTAGACTCATCAATACCAGTGAATGAAAGAGCATCAGGAAAGAGCTCACTGGCCGAAAAGACATAAGTCCCAGGCCCTGTTCCAATATCTAGAATATGAGTTTTTGAAATTGCGCTTATTTGCTCATCACTTAAGTTTTGTGTGAGAAACTCAAGCTTCAGTGCATTTGTTGGAAAGTAAAATGAAGTATATGCACTAATAAGATCTTCATCAGAGTAATTATTCTTAAGCTTTGTACGCTCACTTGTAAATTGTGTGGACTGAGTCCCAATTAGTTTAGCAAGTTGCTGCTTATTTAAATTTGGATTCAGAAGAGAGTTTAAAATAGCATCATAATCAAACATATTACTTCCTAATAATAAGGGCCTCAAAAGAGGCCCTCGATTATTGATAAATTTTAATTTTAAAATTATCTTTTGATTACTGGTGTGTAATCTCTTTCAGTCTCACCCATGTAAACCTGACGTGGACGTGAAATACGTGCACCATCTTCTCTTAGTTCTTTCCACTGAGATAGCCAACCTGGAAGACGCCCTAGTACGAACATTGCTGTGAACATATTAGTTGGGATTCCAAGTGCCTTGTAGATGATTCCTGAGTAGAAGTCTACGTTTGGATATAGGTTACGTTTAACGAAGTACTCATCTTTAAGAGCAACTTCTTCAAGACCTTTTGCAATGTCAAGAAGAGGGTCTTGAATATCAAGCTTTTCAAGAATTGTATCACATGCTTTTTTAATGATTTTTGCACGTGGATCAAAATTCTTGTAAACACGGTGACCAAATCCCATAAGACGGAATGGATCTTCCTTGTCTTTCGCTTTTTCGATGAATTTTTGGTAATCACCACCATCTTTTCTAATTTCTTCAAGCATCTCAAGTACAGCTTGGTTTGCTCCACCGTGTAATTGTCCCCAAAGAGCTGTAACACCAGCTGCAATTGAAGCAAATACGTTAGCATGAGATGAACCAACAACTCTTACAGTTGATGCTGAACAGTTTTGCTCGTGGTCTGCGTGTAGAATTAATAAAGTATCAAGAGCATCTGCTACATCTTTATCAACTTCACCATCAAACATTAAGTTTAAGAAGTCTGATGAGTAATCAAGCTTAGCGTTTGAAGCTAGAGGGCTTTTCCCCATCGTCTTGCGATAGAATTGCGCCATCATAACTTTAACTTGTCCCATCATTTGAGTAATTGCCTTATTCTTAATTTCCTCAGTTGCCTCAGGGTTTAGGAATTCAGGATAGAACCCACTTAATGATGAAATAGCAGCAGCTAAAACACCCATTGGGTGTGCTGAACCAGGGAATTGATCAATGATCTTCTCGACTCCACCTGGAAGCTTACTTGAAGCAGCAATATCTTTGTTGAATGCTTCTAATTGAGCAGCTGTTGGAAGCTCCCCGTTGTATAGAAGATAAGATACTTCAGCAAAGTTTGAAGATTCAGCAAGTTGTTCAATTGGGTAACCACGGTATCTTAGGATCCCCTTTTCTCCGTCAAGAAAAGTGATCTTTGACGTACATGATCCAGTGTTTACAAAACCGATATCTAGAGTAATTGCTCCAGTTTGTGCTCTAAGCTTTGAGATATCTAAAGCGAGCTCATTTTCAGTTCCTTTAAGAGTTGGAACTTCGATCGTTTGACCATTGATTTCTATTTTTGCACTTTCGGCCATTTGTTTCCTCCAAAATTTAAGTTGGAATAACTTAAAAACATATAGATGTTAAGGTAATACGAATAATATTAGTATGATACATATATTCTTTTGCAAGATATGTCGACACGTCTTGCGTCTAAAACATGCGTCGCACAATTTAGACCTGCCAATTATCAGGGTCTTGCTGCCATCTCATCAGTAATTGATGGCCTTCTTTATTAATAATATCTTCAGACAAACAGATATCGGCTAATTGATTTAAATTTATTAGTGAAAAGATATCAATCTCCAACTCTTTTGCCACCTTCTTCGCATTAGGCGTCTGGTAGTCCACCAAACACAAAACAGAGTCTACCACATGGCCTTGATCACGAATAAGCCTTATGACTTTTTCAATACTTGAGCCTTGGTTTACCAGGTCTTCAACTAAAAGTAGTTTACTGTTTTCGCCAACTTTTCCTTCCACTATCTTACCTGTCCCGTGAGACTTAGGTTTTGAGCGAACATAATTCATTGGCTCGCTTCGATGAAATGCTAATGCGGCCGCATGTGAAATTCCAGCAGTGGCGACACCAGTTATAAAGTCATATTTAAGATTTTTATTATTTATCGTCTCACTTAAGAGCTCTATTGCTAAGGCCCACATTTTTGGATCTGAAGACATGAGACGATTATCACAATAAATCGGCCCTTCTTTACCAGAAGCATATTTAAATGGATTTTGTGGTGAAATTTTAATTAAGCCAAATTTTATCATCTCTTTTACAAGATCTTGAATTTTAGAATGCATGCTAACCCCTTTAAATTAGTTTAATCAAAATTATCCATCTTAAAAAGAAGAATCATTGTATAATAATCAACTGATTTACAAATATTTAACTAACTAAATTTTATTATTTCAATAACTTACCGATGAGTGGGCATAAGAAATACATAATTAAGATGAAATAATGAATTAAGGGGTTATTTTGAAGGCATTGTATATTTGTGATGAGAAAGATGAATGGGGATATATAAGAGACTCATTTTCTAACTGCTTTCCCGATATTCAACTACACTGTGCAATCAGTGGTGACGATGCAATCGATTTACTAAGCTTCGAAGGTCCATTTGCTATGATTCTAATCGAAGTCTCATTAAAGAATGAGGACCCTTCTCAACTTGCTGGAAAGATTCTATCCATTACTGGTCAAAGACCTTTTATCTTCCTTGGTATGGAGGCAATGGTAAAAGAAAGGATTCCTGATGCACTATATGCAAGAAGTGAATCTTCTTCGGCCCTTTTTAGACCTATCGAAGAAGAAGACTTTGTTACGGCCGTCAATAAAGCACTTGCCTGGGTAAAAAGTGAAGATTTTGGTTCAAGTATTGAAGAATTTGAAGAAGATGATCTTCTACCTATGAAGATTAGAGGCTTTTATCTTTTTGAAACATTGGCCTATGATGTTTATCTAGAATTAACTCAGACTAAATATACGAAAATCATTTCTGCAAATAAGAAATACTCTCATTCAACAATCCATTCTTATGCAAGAAAAAATATTAAGGTACTTTATTTAAAAAAGAACGATTACTTAAAATTCTTAGAGGAAGGAATTGAGAACTTATTAAAAGTCTTTGAGAGTAAGAAGAAGTTAAAGCAAGAAGAGGTTATCGAAAATCAAATTAAGGCCGTACTTCTTATTCATCAATATGTGAAGACAGTTGGTGTTTCAGAGAATGTGATAAACCTATGCGATAAGGTTATTCTTTGTAGTCGCGATATTGTTCTTGAAAATAAGAAGTATCGTAACGTACTCTCTTTATTTCCAAAGAGTGGGCCATTTGATATCGCCACTCAAGCAATTATGACTCTTTATTTATCACACTTTATTTTACAAGCGCTTGGCTGGGCGTCTGAGACATCTAAGAAAAAACTTGGTCTTGCCTCTCTTTTATATGATTCAATGCTTGAGAATGAAGACCTTATTAGTATTCAATCATTAGAAGATCCACAGCTGAAAATGTTTAAAGAAGAAGAACAGGAAAATTATCGTATCCACCCTATTAAGGCAGCAGAAATAGCACAGTATTTTACAGGCTATCCTGAAGCAGACTTTGTTATCGCGCAACACCACGAAAAACCTAAAGGTGACGGTTTTCCTAATAACCTAAGTACCAATAAACTTACAGCACACTCATGTGCATTTATCTTAGCAAATAATTTTATTCTAAGACTTTGTACAAGTACTGGTGGAAAGAAGAATCTTCTCAATATCTTTAGAGAGATGAAAGAAGTTTACAACCAAGGAAACTTCAAAGACCCACTAAATGCATTACAAAGAACGATTGTGTAAGTAAAAAAAATCTTAATTTTCATTATGATTTCTCATCTAAAAAACTTCCGTTCTTTAGTTTACATTTATTGGCCCTGAGATAAACTCTATTTATTGTAAATCATACATTCAATATTAAGGAGTTTATTGATGAAAAAATTATTATGCGCAGCTCTTTTTACAGTACTTACATCAACTGCATTTGCGGCCCATGGCCCAGCAGGTTGTGGTCTTGGTGCCGTAATCTTTGAAGGAAAGTCAGGTTTAGCTCTTAATGCTTTAGCTGGTATTACAAACGGAATCTTTAGTAACCAGACATTTGCAATGTCTACAGGAACTTTAAAATGTGAAGATGCTAAAACAGCAAGAGTTGCTGCAGTTTCATTTGTTGAAAACAATATGATTGCACTCTCTTCTGATATTGCAAAAGGTGAAGGTGAAAGTCTAGATGCTTACCTTGCCCTTATTAATGCAACTAACGCAGATAAGAACATTTTAAAAAGTAATTTTGATCTAATCTTTGCAGACAATGCAACTGCACAGATGGTTCATGAAAATATTAAGTCTGTTTTATTAATATAAAAAAAAGAGGGAGATGCCTCCCTCTTTCTTATTTTAAAGAAATACAATGTTAAAACAAGTTATCATAATAATATCTCTTTTAATCTTAGGGCCATATACCTATGGCCAACAAAGTAATATCGAGTTTTCTTCACAATTCTTATCATTAATGCGTTATCAAAAAACACTCTTTGGTGGTTATCAGTCTGCTGTTAAATCAAAAGAGTACTTTTTGGCAAAAGATGGAATGACAAACCCAACCAGTGAGCTGAATGCATCGATAAGAGAAATCACTTCCCCCCCTATTAAAGACATGAATAAGCACCCTAAATGTCTTTTTCCAGCAAGAGTGAAATTTCTAAAAAAGTATAAAAAAATACCTTCATCGATTAATTTAAAAGACTGTGAAGTCTATCAGGCCTTTGTAAAAAAACTCAGTGTCGATTCTGTTTCTCTAATTTTTTCGTCTTATTTTATAGAAAAACCCGCATCAACATTCGGTCATACATTTTTAAGGCTAAGATCAAAAACTTCTATTAAACAAAATAATGATCTCCTTGATTATGGAGTTGATTTCTCTGCCCAAGTAGACACTGTAAATCCTATTGTCTACGGATATAAAGGAATTACAGGTGGCTTTAAAGGCGAATTTACCCTTATGCCCTATTACGTGAAGGTCAAAGAATACAATGATATGGAATCTCGAGATTTATGGGATTATGAATTAAATTTATCTGATAATGAAGTCGATTATTTTCAGGCCCATCTCTATGAAATGAATAGGGCCTATTTTGATTATTACTACCTTAGTGAAAATTGCTCTTATCATATTCTAGCATTCTTAGACGCGATAAAACCAGAATGGAAGCTTCTTGAAGAGTTGGGTATAGCGGTACCTCCTGTTGATACAGTTTATGCTCTTTATAAGAATGACGAAATTATAAGAAACGTAAAATTTAGACCAGCTTCTTATACCAAAATAAATTTAAATATCAAGAATATGGATAAGTATCAAAGTAGCCTTTTTCAAAATCTCATAAATAAGAGGTATCAATTAAGCGAAATTAAAAATAATGAAAGTGATATATTTGTCCTAGACACATATAATCTCTATGTTGATTTTGAAAATGCAGAAGTCGATACGACGACAACATTGGCCAATAAAGAAAAACTTGAATACCGAAAGCAGAAATTTCAAATCAATAAGGCAAGATCTAAATTAACCGCAAGGCCAAAGCAAATTAGCTATCAGGAGGTTTATGATAAAGCTCCCCATAAAGGACACCTAACTGGGCGATTTGATATTAGAAATAATGTTGATACTAATGGAGATTATTTACAAATTGGCTGGCGTGGAGCTTTACACGATAAACTTGATACTCCAAACGGCTTCCTGCCAATGAGTACGACAGAACTCTTTAGTCTAGAATTTACATATAATAAATATCAAGATCAACAATTTCGTCTAAGTGAAGTGAGGCTTGCCAATATTGAAGCTTATCGACCAGTAAGAAGCTTTGCTAATAATATTAGTTTCCAACTCGAGGTTGGATACAAAGAAAGAGAAATGTTTAGTAATCGTAACTTGAGTCCATACTTAGATCTAAATATTGGACAAGTATATGGTAGTGATAGCTTTATATTTGGACTTTTAGCAGCTACTCAGAATGCTTATATATATAATTCAAATTTAGATTATATATTAAGCTACGGCCCAAAGCTATTCTTCGTTTATAGTCACGATAAATACTCTATTCATAGCTCCTACCAATACCTATTTCGTAATCAGTCGAAATTTAATAAGACACAAGAAGTTGAATTTGAAAGTCGTTATCACTTAAATAAGAAAATGAGTTTTAAAATTGGATACGAATATTTAGATAAGTTTTATCAACAAGGTTATGCAGGACTAAATCTATTCTACTAGCTTCATATCTTATATTTTAATATTTGCCAGTGTATTGATAATTTTCTTATAAGTGTGCTTTGTGAAGCGCTCTTTTAGTTTTTCCATTATCTCTTCAACATTTACAGGAACTTTATTTTCAATTTTTTGATAGATCTCTTCCGTAAAGGCTTCAGCGATAATAAGAACTTTTGCTAGTGGTGAAATATCATCTTTATAGCTTGTGGCAAAACCTTGACCATTAGGAGTACCATGATGTTGCATAATAATAACATCTGCACCTAGTGGACAACCTGGATAGCGTCTAATAGCATCTGCTGCCTCACTTGCGTGATTGATAATGATTTCTTTTTCATCTTCAGTGATATTTGGATCAAAGATAAGCTTATCCTCATACATTAGATCAGGATGTTTTTTGTAGATTTGAACTAGATACATATCATGAAAATAAAGAACAAATTTTAACTTCTCTTTGTGCGCATCACCGCCCCATTCAACATTATCGAGAATATGAGTAGAAACGTAACCTGCAATAATTGAGTGACTATAGAGAAATCCAGACTTTAGTGCCGCAAGGTCTTTAAGCAGAGATTTAAGATCAGGAACATCCTCAATAACCTCTTCCATTGTATCCATACACATCTGAGATAATTGAATGACTTCTTTTGTAACTTCTTGATCTTCAAATAATTGTTCAGCAACAGCATCAATACTTTGTTCAACAAAGTCTAAAGATTCCTGTTGTGGAGTCTCTGGAGTTATTTGCTCCATACTTTCTATAAGTAGTTGAGTAACTTTTTTTGTGAAAGCAAAACGCTCTTTAGCTGGTATGAGTAAATTTGATACACCTTGATCAAGGAATTCTCTTACCTTTGGCCACACATCACTTTCTTTATCAAAGATTTTAGTTGGAGCAGATTGGCCATTATTTTCTAGCATATAATACGTGTCACAGAATGCTTTCTTAAATGGGAAGAAAAGTCGGATTGGCATCTCATATAAGTCTTCAGTAATAACTGCTAAGACCTCTTTTGGATTCATTCCAAGTGATTTGAAAATATTTTGAATAATTCCAGGAATATCAAATTGGTTTTTAACGATATGATTCTCATCTGGGATCAAGTCTCCTTCACCAATTACAATAGAAGGAATATCTCGGTCGTTTTCAATGCAGTTATGATATGCCAATAATGCAGTATCCTCTCCATCAATACTTGCCATCGTAACTAATACATCAATTGCCACATCTGGATCTTCAATATGAATCAACGCCTTGTCTAAGCTCGATTCAAAAATAAGGTTCAACTCTGTATAGGTTTTCAAATTAACGCTATAAATTGAATTTAAGACCTCATTATCGCAGATAATTAATGCAGTTTTCACAAATTCCTCTTTAAATGATATTCTACAGATATTGTAGCATATACAATTACAGATAGTTAGCATTACAAACCAAAAGGAAAAAAATGCATTTGAATAAGAAAGATTTAGTAACAGGAAAAATTGTTGAGCGCTACAAGCGCTTCCTACTCGATTTTAAACTAACTAAGAAATTCAAGGATTACGATAAGAATGAAATTCACACAGCTCACTTGGCCAATACAGGGAGCATGAAAAGCTGTTGGGAGCCTAATTGGAAGGTTTTGATGACCCATAGTGATGACCCAAAGAGAAAACTTAAGTTCTCTGCTCAGATGATCTCAAATGGAGAATCATGGATCATGGTCAATACTGGATTAACAAATAAACTTGTTCAAGAAGCATTAGAAAATGGCGCTATAAAGGAGCTTTCAAAATATTCTCACTTTAAAAGCGAAGTAAAAATTGGAAAAAGCCGTATCGACTTTCTACTTAGCAACAAAGAGATTGATAAGAAAAACCTTGAGTTGGATAACTCACAAGTAAAGTACAACTTTGTGGAAGTAAAAAATGTTACTCTAAAAGTTGATGATCAAGCACAATTTCCAGATGCTGTATCCACAAGAGGACAAAAGCATTTAGAAGAGTTAATGCAATTAAAAGAACAAGGCCATGAAGCAACCATGCTCTACGTTGTTTCAAGGGAAGATATTAAAAGCTTTAATGTAAGCGATGTGGACAAAAGATATAAAGAGCTTCTCCATGAGGCCAAGAAAAAAGGAGTTAAAATCCTCGCCTATCAGCTAAGTATGAATGAAGAAGAAATAAAATTAGCAAAGAAAATTCCAATCAAATTATAAGTTAGTTGATTCAATCTTTTCAATTTGACCAATAATACTTGAGTAGACCTTACTCTCAGTTGGAATCTTTGTTAGTAGTTCTCCAAACTTAAGATAATTCTCTTTAGTTATAAAACGAGACATCTGAGTTGCAAGGATAGAGTCACTTGATGCAGGAGAAGCTTGTATTTCACTAATAATCTGATCACTTACCTTATGCTTAAAACTTTCGGACTTAGAATAACGATCTAGCTCATGAATTAGTAAATTAGTAAGCTCTCGATTTTGAGATTTCTTTGCAAGCTTAACGATAGCATTGAGAGATCTAATATCACTCTTTTGAGTACTTAATAATAAAACTGAATTCTTCTTTAGTTCATCATGTGGAATATCAATTAGATCAAGGGCCGTTGTAACAATAGAATGGGACCTAAAACCTCTTTTAAGTGTGAAATTATAAAGCTTATTAACCTTATCACTAATCTTTGAAGCAACTAATTGCTCATAACGATCATAATTTTCAGAAACTTCATCACTTTTAAAATATTCATCACAGATAGTGCGCAAGCATGATTTTAACTGAGAAAGAGATTCTTCATATGACTTATAAATATGCATATCTTCAACTCTTCTCTTCTTTAATGCTCGTGTGTTAACATCGTCAGAAATCGAAGCAATTGTTCTTTTAACGAAATCAGGTGAGCGATCCACATGCTTATACGGATTCGTTCCTTGACCAATTTCTTGCATAATTGTTGTTTCGATATCACTGCTTGTTAGAAAAACCGCCCCACATATAGAAGCGAGAACGACAGTGTTGATAAAGCTCTTTATCATTGCTTTCCTTTAATATTAACCAACCTAATCACTTGTCGGTCAAGATCAAGAAAATATTAAGCAATACTTTATCTCTCGCTCTAAAAATCAAGCACTTAGAGCGCTTTTCTTTGATAATAATTTATGAGTTCATCAATAGACTTTAACTCAAGACGGGCCAAATCACTTTGAATTGATTCATTTATAGAAGAAAGTAATTTAGGTCCTTGAAAAATGAAAGCTGAATAAATTTGTAGTGCTCGCCCACCAGCTCTCCAATACTCAACCACATCATTGTAGCTAGCAAAACCACCAACACCGATAAATTCAAGTGAGGGATAGTTTTTAATCTTTTCTAAACAGGCCTTACGAATATTATGTGCTTTCTTATAAAGAAGCTTTCCGGAAATGCCACCAACTCCCCTTTCTGGCATAATCGTTGTATTCGTAGCGATTATACCTGTTAGACGAAACTTAGCAGCTGTTTCTAGAATTGCATCGATCTCATCCATTTCAATATCTGGTGCTATTTTTAGATAGAGATCCACCTCTTCTTCTTTCCTATCTAAGGCCTTAAATAATTTCTCTAACGCATCTTTTGTTTGGTGAGAACGAAGGCCAGGAGTATTAGGAGAAGATACATTGATAACAATATAATCCGCTATATCCTTAAACTTTTGATAAAGAAGTCCATAATCCTTAGGAGCTTCTTCATCAGGTGTTGTTTTATTTTTGCCAATATTGACGCCTAGAGGAATACTTAGGCCTTTTGATTTTAGCTTTAATACTTGCTGATACATAAAGTCTGAGCCCAGATTATTAAAGCCCATACAATTTCTAATAGACTCTTCTTCTATGTAGCGAAAAAGCCTTGGCCTTTCATTTCCGATTTGTGGACGAGGTGTAACAGTTCCAACTTCAATAGCGCCAAAGCCAACTTGAGATAAGAATTCATAGGCCCTTGCATTCTTATCAAGTCCAGCAGCAAGTCCAACGGGAGACTTCCACGTTAGGTTCCCAACTTTTAAACATGTTTTGGGATCAATATGAGTATTAAATAAAGATGCAAAAAGAGGAAAGCTCTCCATTAACTTTATCGTTAAATCATGAGCATCCTCGGCATCGAGTTTAAAAAGTAGAGATTTTAATGCTGAATAAACCATTAGTATAACTTTACAAAGTCACCTTCGTGAACAGAGCCCCCAGAATGGAGAATACCAATTGAAGCATCAGGTCCAACATAGTCAATGATCTCAATAGTTCCCTTCACTTCACCTTTAGAAACACCAATTAGAGCTCCAGTTTCAGGATCGTAAATATCAACACCTTCTGTTACAACTTTTAAGACGTCACCAATATTAAGTCCTGAATCTCGTCCAGCATTAACATAGATATTATTTCCTATAATCTTTGCAACACGACCAACCCATTCAAGCTTTGCGGCCGTATCTAGAATTCGAGGAATAGACCTTCTAACTGCAACCTTAACGACATACCTTAGAAGGTCTTGTCTATATTTTGATTTAGATTGTTGATCTGATTTAAAGAATCGATAACTCTTATCATCAGCATAACCATTTAAGGTGTCAGTATAGATTTCTTTATTTGAATTTACATCAAAGATGCGGATTTCGACTTTTGCCTCACTATAACTCTTTGTACTTCTAACAAAGCCAACCTCATCTGATTTTTCTCTGACTCGGGCCTCAATGATACGCCCAAAAATCACAAAGTTAATTCCTTCACCTTTGGCCTTTCTTGTCATCTGTACAAGCTTAGACCCACCTTGTGAGTAAACCTGTTTTGAGGAACCAAAAAGTCTTGCAGACATTGGATCAACAATAAATTGACCTGTTCGATTTATTTCACGTCTAAGCTCTTCTGTTGCCACAACACCAAGGTCCTGGCCTCCAAACGGCGACTCATTGAAAAAAGTTAAAAGGGCAACTTTCTTCTTAACACCTGTAAAGTGTGTCCTCTCCATTGGTCTCGCTTGACGTCCACGATTATCTCTTCTTTGAGGTGGAGCAAGCAGTGAACAAGAAGTTGCTAAGATTAATAAAATTGGTAAAAAATACTTCCTCATAACTCTTATGCCTTATTACTGTCTCTTTGATTCAACTTTTTTTGTTAATGGACTTTCATTATTATGAATAACATTAAAAACAAATGGAAGAGTATCATCTCTTTTTACGATGGCCTCATCACCAAGTTTAACTGTTTTAAACTTTTCTAAGACTTCCATTGCCTTATCTTTATCACCAGAAAAAGTGATTGTTATATTAACAACATTACGAAGAGTTGCAGAAATTTGAGGATCAAAGAAATAAACAACACCTTCTTCTTTTAGCATTCCTGCAAAATCAAAAGCTTCATTAATATTTTTCGTATTTTTTAATACGATCTCAAATGAGTTCTTGATAGAGACTTTTTCTTTAACAGTTCTCTTTAATGACTTCATTTCACTAATTGGAAGCTGATAAACAAAACTTGCGATCTCAGAGCTTTGCTTATGAGGATCTTTTGTCGAATACTCCTGAGAAGCTGGAGCAAAATCAGTAAAAGTAACCACAGCACCATCACGTAAGTCAGTTAGAACAAAACCACCAAAGGTTTTGATATTAATGAGCTGCTGCTTTTCGTCCTTGTACTCTTTAGATAATGTAATATCTAAGTTCATCATAAGAGAGTTTCTAAGTTCATTTTGGCGTGAGCCAAAAATAGCAGTGTCATTGCCCTCTCTTAGTTGAGCAAGGGGCTGTTTTAAATGCTCATAGATTTCTTGTCGAGTTGACGGGTTTACAACTTCAATACCATCTAGGAAAACACCACCAACGCTGGCAGAAAGCTCTTGCAACCAATGTTCTTCAACAACATCAGTAAATTTTGATTTTGAACTTACACCTACTTCTTCCCAAGTCAGATCATTTAACTTGTAATTGATATTCAAATATAGTCTTGAGAATGTACGGTTCTTACCTGTACCAATAAATCGATAGTAGATCTCTGAAACAAGTTTACGATTAACTTTAGCGTTAATTGTAATGTAGTGAGTATCAGCTCGAGATAGAGACTTCGACATCTTCTTAATCGCATATGAAGTGATAATAGAATTGAACTTTCCATAAGAAGCTTGTGAAGTAAGTTTCTTATATCGAAGTCCTCGATCGTATCGATCTTTTTGGGCAGCACTTAATTGAACAGGATTCCCCTCTTCATCTACTGCACCAAATTTTTGATCATAATTTTCTTTTATAGGAGCAAAGTGCTCTTCAAACTTTGTTTCGTAATTTTGCCAAAATGTTTTTCGATCAAGGCCAAGTTTTTGAAGTTCTGAATCTAATACATTACGAACTGTATTGGCATAAAGTTGCTTTTTTATGAAAGAGAGGGTGTCACCTGGTTTTGATGTGAATTGACCCTTCGCTGTTACACTGGCCGCAAAAGTCGCACTTGTGCCTAAAAAAGCGAGTAAAATTATCAGTTTTCTCATATCCATCCCTAGATTTATTCTAATCTTTAATAACTTACGTGTTTATTTTACCTTACATCACTGATTTTTCCATCAATAATAAACTTCACCGCGTCTGCATCAAAAATCTCATTAATTTTCGCGGCCATCTGTGGCGTTGGGTTAACAAGATAATCACTTCCAAGTGGCATACGGGCCTTACCATTTTCATGTTCAAAAATAATATGCAGTGGAACAGTCCCTCTATGACCTAATATTGTTTGCTTAAGACGGTTTAGACGGCCTTCATTTAGTGAACCTGTATCAACATTTAGTCTAACTGATGACACTCGCTCCTCGGCCTGTTCTTTAAGTTTTTGTATCTTAGATGGGAAGAATTTTCGCGGTTCTTCTGCCAGGTTCACTTGTCCAGTCATAATGAGAGGATCATCTGTTGCCAGAATTTCTTCATACTGAACAAAGGTCTTTGGGAAAATGATACATTCAATCTTACCCGACAAATCTTCTAGGGTAGCAAAACACATGCGGTCCCCTTTCTTTGTCATGATATTCTTACGTTCAACAATCATCCCCGCAAGAACCATATCCCTTTTTGACTGCCCATCAATATCTTGAATCTTCCCAATTGGCATCGATGCCATTTGTTCAATAACACCTTGGTAGCGATCAAGCGGGTGACCTGAAACATAGACTCCGATTAGCTCTGCTTCTTGAAGGAGTTTATCTCGATCATCCCAGTCGCTAACATAATCAATATCTAATTTATTTGCACCTGTATCTTCTGCACCTTCTCCAAGATCAAAGAGATTCGTTTGTCCCATCTCTTTTTCTTTTTGACGCTTCTGAGCAAAGGCAACAACCATCTCCATATTCTCAACCATCGTTCGACGATTAAGTTCTTTTTCACAACCATCAAATCCACCAACGCGAATTAATGCTTCAATAGTTCTCTTATTAACTTGACGTAAATTTACACGCTCACAGAAGTCAACAAAGCCAACGAATGGCCCATTTTCTGTACGCTCTCGAATAATTTCTTCGACAGCACCTTCACCAACACCTTTAATGGCACCCATACCAAAACGAAGGTTTCCATCAACAACGTTAAAGAGCCAAAGGGACTCATTAACACAAGGAGCAAGCACTTCAATATCATGCTTTCTAGCATCGTTAATAATTGTCGTGATCTTATCTGTATTAGAAAGTTCTGTACTTAGAAGACCTGCATAGAACTCTGGTGGATAATAAGTTTTTAAGAATGCTGTTTGATAAGCAATATATGAATAAGCAACAGCGTGTGATTTGTTAAAACCATATTCCGCAAACTTTGCCATTTGATCATAAAGAGTTTCTGCAATCTTTAGATCGTAATTTCTTTCTTTTGCACCATCTAAGAAGATTTGCTTATGGCGCTCCATCTCCTTAAGTTTCTTTTTCCCCATGGCCTTACGAAGCATATCCGCTTGTCCAAGAGAGTAACCAGCAACCTTACGAGCAATGTTCATAACCTGCTCTTGGTAGATGATGATTCCGTAAGTATCGTTTAGAATTGGCTTAAGATCTTCAAATGGATAAGTCTCTTCTTTTCGGCCGTGTTTGATCTCAACGAATTCATCGTGCATTCCCGAGCCCATCGGACCTGGACGATAAAGGGCGTTAATGGCCGTAATATCATCGAGAGTATCTGGTGAAATACGACGACATAAATCCTGCATCCCTGAAGATTCCAGTTGGAAAACACCAATTGTATCCCCTTCAGAAATCAAGTCATAAACTTTCTTATCTTCGTAGTCGATTGCCTCGATATCAAAGTCAGGCATATAGTCACGCTTAATAAAATCAGAAGCGTAGTCAATAACGGTTAGAGTTTTAAGCCCAAGGAAGTCAAATTTAACAAGTCCAATTAACTCAGAGAAGTCCTTATCAAATTGAACAACCTTCTCACCCTTTGCCCCTTTAAATAATGGACAATAATTTACAAGTGGCTCAGATGTAATGATAACACCTGCAGCGTGAATACCAGCGTGACGATAGAGGCCTTCAAGTCTTTTTGAGATGGTAAAAATTTGGCGAATCTTAGGATCAGTTTCAATTAGCTCCTGAAGTTTTGGCTCCATCTCAATTGCTTTATCAAGTGTAATTCCAATCTCATCAGGAATAAGTTTTGAAATCATATTGGCTTCAGCAAATGTTAAGTCATATACACGAGCAACGTCTTTTACAACTGCCTTTGCTTGAAGCTTACCAAAGGTAATGATTTGTCCTACTTTATCTTCACCATATTTTTGCGTTACATATTCAATTACACGCTGGCGTCCCGCTTGACAGAAATCGACGTCAAAGTCAGGCATGGAAATACGCTCAGGGTTAATGAAACGCTCAAATAGTAAATTATATGGAAGTGGATTAATATTGGTAATCGTTAAGGCATAAGCAACGAGAGAACCTGCTCCGGAACCACGTCCTGGACCTACAGGAATTCCATTATCTTTTGACCATTGAATGAAGTCCGCAACGATAAGGAAGTATCCAACGAATCCCATTTGCATAATGAGATCCATCTCATACTGGAGACGCTCATAATACTTTGGTTTCTGCTCTTCCCAATCCGGTTGGTTAACAATATTTCTAAACTGAGGTCCATCAAAACGAGCTTGAAGTCCTTCTCTTACCTCTCTTATGAAATACTCATCAAGAGTTTCACCTGTATCAATTTCAAAATCAGGTAGATGATAAATTTGATTTCCATCATCATCATGCCAAGAAAGTTCAACATTACACTTATCTGCAATTTCCAGAGTATTGTCACAGGCCTCTGGGCAATAATGAAAAGCGGCACGCATCTCTTCTGGTGATTTGTAATAAAATGCATTTGAAGTCATGCGCATTCTATTCTCATCGGCGTAAGTCTTACCTGTTTGAATACAAAGTAGAACTTCTTGTGCAGTTGCATCCTCTGGCGTCATATAGTGAGAGTCATTAGTTGCAACTAATTTGATATTATTTTTCTTAGCAAAGTCGATAACCTTTTCGTTAACAATTTTTTGCTCAGGAATACCGTTTTCTTGAATTTCTAAATAGAAGTCTTCCGGTCCAAAAATATCGCTTAGTTTCTCAATTGCACGAATGGCCTTTTCATCTTGACCAGTAAAGAAGTTATAACCAACCTCACCTTTTAAACAAGCAGTCGTACAAATGAGACCTTCTGAATATTCACGAAGTAATTCTACATCCGCTCGAGGCTTATAGTAGAAACCTTCAAGGTAGGCTTTTGATAGAAGCTTACATAGGTTTTGGTAACCAGTATTATTTTTAGCAAGAAGAATTAAGTGGTGAATTTGTCTTGAAGACTCTTCAGCATCTTGAGAGCTAATATTAGCAGACTTCTTTGCAGCACGACGATCAAAACGAGAACCAGGAGTGAAATAAATTTCAGAACCAAGAATTGGTTTTATACCTGCATCTTTACAACGAGTGTAGAAATCAATAGCACCAAACATATTTCCGTGATCCGTTTGTGCGATTGCAGGAACACCAAGCTTTTGAGCTTCAGGTATTAAATCCTTTAAACGGATCGCTCCATCCAGTAGTGAATACTGTGTATGAAGGTGTAAATGTACAAAACTATCAGGGTGTGTTTCTTTTAATGATTTCTGAATTTCGTTGGCTTCGGTAGTGTCATTCGATTCGATGTTACTATCTTGTTCCATGGATTCCTCAAAATGTCTTATTTTATTAGTGTGTCGTGCATTTAATTATCCCATTTTCCAGGTGTTTTGTCATATTCTTATAATTCATTTGCTAACCAAATAACAAAGACATAACGCAACGCTTTACCGATGAACATCATGATAAAAGTAGGCGCGACGCGACATCGAAAGTATCCTAGTGCCACGGCCATGGGATCACCAATTATTGGCATCCATGTAAGTGAAGCAAGTAAGGTCCCAAAGCGTTGAATGTGGTGTTGTAAATTAAGAACTTTCTCTTTACTAATTTTAAAGAATTTTTCACACCAACTTAATTTCCCCAGATGGCCAAGGTAATAACAACTCACTCCACCAAGAAAATTACCAAAGCTTGCGGCCAAGAAAATTGAAGTCTTGGGAAGTCCTAGTTTTACAGCGCTAAAGAGAAATACTTCAGAACTAAAAGGCAGGATCGTCGCTGCTGCAAATGAGATTAAGAAGAGGCCAAAAACCCCATATTCTTGAATAAGGTCCATTGTTCATCATTATGATTATTTTCAAACAATTAAGCAAAATCTTTTAACAATTCCCCAATAAAATCAGCATAAAGCCAGATACAAATTTAATTCAAGGAATGATCACCATGGTAAATTATACTCCACCAATTGAAAGGGATAAGGCCCCAAGACAACGAGAAAAGGATGAGCACTTTACATCAAGCTACAATATTATAAACCGAGTTATTAAAGAATCGCTGCCACTTCATGCAGATATGGATATTCAGCAAGCTGGAGAATTCTTTATTAAGCATCAAATAACAGGACTTCCCGTTGTTGATGAACATGAGTGTCTTGTAGGATTTCTTTCTCAAAAAGACTGTCTCAAATACAGCCTTGATGCCAAGTACTATAATCATGCATCATCTAAGGTCGAACATTATATGAGCGAAAATGTTGTGACGATTCCAAAAGAATCAACTCTAACATTCATCGTGGAATTATTTCTTCACTACCCCTACCACACCTTTCCCGTTATTGAGAATGGACAAGTCATTGGAATCGTTGAAAGGACAACCGTCTTTGAAGTAATTCACAACATGAAGGGAACCAACTGGTAAATCTCTATAAACACGTAACATTTACAAGAAATCAGGCTGACTGTTTACAAATTTGATACAGATTGTATACATTCGCATTTTAATTCTTCGTCGCACTGGATAAAAAGCCTCAACGAAATAATGTTGGAGGTTTGTTATGAAGAATTTATTAGTTTTGGTTTGTACATTTTTAGCGTTAACGGCAAATGCTGAAGTTAGTAAATGGTGTAAAGATACGAGTTTTATTTTAGAGAATGCAATCGTAAGTGGTTTTGACACAACTACATATGAAGAAGAACTAGAAATTCTTCTCGATGCATCACACTTTGTACTTGAAAGTACTCCTAAGAAAAACTTCTTCTACTTTTACACAACTCTTGCAAGTGCAGTAGATGGAACTCAAGTATATGAATCAACTGAGCATCAAGTACTCTTCCTTAGAAGACACTTAAGGGATGCCATTAGTGACCTTGATAAATTCCACTACCGACTAACAAGAAAACTTTGTCTTTGGTGTTACGGTAATCACAAAGAATATGTACAAGACGTTCTCTCACGTGGACTAACTGAAGGTGAAAGAGCAAAAAATGATGAGACAGAACTTGCTGTTCTTGATCGAGTATCAACACTGGCAATTGATCTTATCGAGGATAGTACATTCTCAAGAAAATATGAGTGTGCAAAAAAGAGTTTAACTTTTGCACTTCAAACTAGAGATGTCATGAGTAAGAGAAGAAACGTACTGAGTGCATATCGTTTAATGAGAAATAACGGCTGTAACTAAGAAAAAAAGAGTTAATTGGAGAGAGTATGAAAAAGTTAATTGCAACGATTTTATGTGTATCAGTTATGAGTACCAGCTCAATGGCCTTCTTTGGCAAGGAAAAGGGAATCTCTGGTAGATACAAAGGTAAAGAAAGGATATCTCTAAACTATAATGGAATTAGATTACTTGGTGACTGTAATGGTGATTCGAGATTTGGTTTTAATGTTGCCTCTGTTGCAGCTGCAGGCTTAGCGACACTACTTTCTCCTGCTGCATCCGTAGCAACTTTTGCCCTTATGCAAGGCTGGAAACAAGCAGCCTGTGTCGATAAGAGCGTTGGCCGCACGAATATCTTCAAAGTAAAACTTGAGGCAAAAGTAGTTGAAACAAACTCAGAAAGAATTACGTTAATGATCTCTTCAAAAGATAAGAAGAAGTGTGCAGGTTTTTCTATTAAGTTAATCGGTGAACCAGATGGTTTTGGCGCATATGACCTTTATAAGAATAAAGATTCATATTTAAAGAATGAAGTCTTTGGTACTGCGACTTATGCTGACAAAGAACTTGATATCGCTGTTACTGAGGCACTAGAACTTTATACAAAAGGTCGCAATGGACACAATTGTCTTTGGGATCTTAGGCACGGTCTAAATATTAGTCTAAAAAAATAATTTATTAGTGGGGGAAAAAATGAAAAAACTAATAACGATTTTCACATTACTAACGCTTGCAAGCTTTAACACAAATGCTTTCTTTGGAAAGAAAGAAATCAGTGGAGAATATAAAGGTAAAGAAAGAATCGCTCTTGAATATCTAGGTGCTTCATTTTTAAAAGGCTGCTCAAGTTATAAATTGGGTGACTATGAACTCCTAGCACTGCTAGGAACTGGAATTGCTTATGCCGTTAGTCCAATCACAGGATTAATAACACTAGCAGCTTCCCAAGGAACGATTGGTGTTCTTTGTTTTGATCAATCAGTTACTAAAACGAAAAACTACAATATTAGACTTAAAGCATCTGTTACAAAGACAAGTTCTGATCGTATTTCGATGGTTATCACATCACAAGATAAGAAAAAGTGTGCTGGATTCACTCTTAAACTAATCGGTGAAGGTGATGGTTTTGGAGGTTATGATCTCTACAAGAATAAAGATTCGTATCTTAAAAACGAAGTCTTTGGTAATGCAACTTTTCACGGCGGAAAGTTTGACTTATCAATCTCAGAAGATATGAGCATGTTTACAAAAGGTCGCAAAGGTTACAACTGTAAATGGGATCTAGAGCACGGACTAAACGTTAGGTTTAAATAGACTTGAATTTAGAAACAAATTCCCCAAATTCAAATAATATGCATCACGTAGATATATTCAACTACGTGAATGCATCTTTATACCTACGAGATACTTGGCTAAAGAAGAAAGAAAATAACCCCAACTTTTCAATAAGATCTTGGGCCAACAACCTCGGTATCAAATCACATACTCAGCTACACCAGGTTTTAAATGGAAAGAGAAATCTTCCAAGCAAGTATATTATAAGCATTGCAAAGAATTTGAAACTAACGACAAGTGAAGCTGATTATTTTGAAAAACTCGTTAAACTTCAAGCGGCAAAGTCGGAAGAAGAAAGACTGTTTTATCTTCAATCGATACAAAAAAATAATGAATCAATTGAGGTATATGAAGTCGATAGCTACGAATTAATAAGAAGTCCTCTAAACTTCTTTATCTTAGAGCTATTTTGCCTTATTGATGGGCAACTAACACCATTAAAGATTCAAAAGAGTTTAATCCATCACTACCCTTTAAATGAGATTAGAAAGAGTGTTGAATTATTAACAAAACTCAAAATGCTAATCGTTAAAGATGGTTCCTACCGAAAGGCACATGGAACTGTTTTTACGGCCAATGATATTCCTAACCTAGCAAAGCAGGAATATCATAAAAATATCGCAGAACTTGCAAAAGAAGCAGTTTCTAAGCAGGCACCACTTGAAAGAGAGTTTTCTGGATTTACTTTCGGTATTAAAGCAGAAAATCTTCCTCAGGCCAAAGAAGAACTAAGAAAATTCAGAGAAGAGTTTTCACAAAAATTTATAGAAAAGGATTTTGAAGGTAATCAATTATATCATTTAGCAATTAACTTTTTTGCTATTTCCAATAAGGTTGAATAATGAAAGTACTTTTAATTTTAGCACTATCGATTTTAACAATTTCAAATACTGTACTTGCAAAACCAACAGTTCGCTCTGGTGGATCAGGTGTGGGAAATGGTGGAGATACAGTTAGACTAAGATTTATTAGTACTGGCCAAGGAATCATTGAATATTATAAAGATGGTTTTAAATCAATAGATGATGTCCTCATCTCACCTATTCTACTTAAAAGACATCTAAATATTCAAACAATTAGAACATCTAAAGATTTATTAATTGATAATCTTGGAAACCCTGTTAGTGCAATTGGAGAGCCAGGAAGTATTACTCTTTATGTGGGAGATGAGATACCTGAGCTACATTGGGATAATATATTTAAGAACTCGCGCCTAGCTAATATAATGGTTTTACATGAACTACTTAGGGCGCAAGGGATTAACGATGATAATTATGTGTACTCAAGCATTGTTCTTAAGAAACAAGATATTCTAGACATTGGTAACTTCAGAATGAAGTGGGCCAAGCAATCTTTTGATATTGTGAAAACGACTCAACTTCGCTCATTTCATTCAAAGTCAATTGAAGAGGAATTAAACTACTTTGAACAAGCAAATAAGAAGTTAAAAAACTATAATACAATTGAACTAGCAAAACTGATAAAGCTTAATATTGAATTTTCAAAAGCTATAAAAAAGGATGCCGGTGAGCTTTCTTTATTAAAAACAATGAGAGCAGACTACAAATTATTAAGAGATGTTATACCTATGGTTGATAAGCTTTCATACCAAACGATTATGGGTGAAAATAACTATAAGATACTAAACTCTTTAACACTGCTTCTATTAAAGGACTTCTATTTTAAGGTAAGAATGGCCAACCTTGAAGTGAATCAAGAGAGTCTTTCAATGCTTAAGAATTATACATCTGAGTTCATCAGTGCCGTAAGCATTGCATCTGAAAATTGGCTTATCTGCACAGGGATTGAGCAAAGCCTCAATTCACTATCGAGTGAGTCATATGTAGTGGATAAGAGCGATATAAATATGATTATCTCTTCTCTATTAGGTGTTTTAAGAGACGAGCGTTGTATATAACTTAAGATTTCAACACCTTAGCATCTGTAAAAAATGCGCACTCCCCTCTCTTTTGTTGAACACGACCATCTATTCTGCGATTATGCAACGATAAAGATAATAATGAGAGAGGGAAATGGTTTTTACCAGAAGACGCCATCGACATAAAGTCCCAAAGAATAAGGAACAGCTTGAGCTAAGTTTCGATTTGCCACGTGAGCAAGATCGTAACTTTCACTTAGGTGGAAAGTCTTTTTACTTCTTTGACTTTGACGATAATGTTGTCTTCCTTTCAACACCTATTATTATCTTTCATAATGAAACTGGCGAAGAGAAGCTTCTTTCTTCTCACGAATTCGCTGCTCACAACAAAATTATTGGTAAAGAAGGTTTATATAAAGATTATCATATGGACTTCGATGATGAGACGGGAACTTTCCGTAACTTTAGAGATTCAGATCTTTCGCTTACTCAACGACTAACCGGAAGAAAGCAGTCACTAATCACCGATATCCAGAATGCACTTGAAAGAAGTGATTCTACTTGGAAAGCTCCAAGCTGGAATCACTTCTATCATGCAACTTATAACAAAAGACCTGTTTCTATTATTACTGCTCGCGGCCACCGAGAAGATACCATCAAGCAAGGAATTGAGGTTATCTACAATGAAGGCCATCTTCCGAATATGCCAAATTTTCACACTGTCTACGCCGTTTCAAATCCTGAAACACGAGTACGTCTTGGTGGTGAAAGTGAAAACTACAATGTGCCAGAATTAAAGTACAAGGCCATTATTGAATCAGTTGAACTCGCTATAAAGCAATACGGATACTCTGATTATCACCGCTTTGGGATGAGTGATGACGATGCTGGAAATATTGATCTCATTACAGATGCGATGAAAGAGCTTAAAGCAAAGTTTCCACGTATGTCATTCTTTGTCATCCAAACTTATGATAACGGTTTCGAAAAACGTGAAGTTCTTGAACACTCAGTTGAAACAATCTTTTCTAAGAGCGAATCTCGCCTTGATCAACTTAACCTTTTTGCTCAGTAACTAAGTAAAATTCTGAACACTGCCTAGGCAATTATTAAAAAAGTATTTCCTATTGTTAAAATTTAGTAAGATTTCTTTCATGGAAAAGAAATTTATCAAACAAGTATTGGCCACATTCTTTATATTCTTATTCTCAGCTCTAATGTCACGTGCTTTTAGTGGAGAACTCGTAAAACTTATCCAGTAAGTTCAAAATCCACTAAAAATCGAGAAAAATCTTACACTTTCTAACTAAGCTTAGATTATCTTTGCTTAATAACCGTTCATTTCTTAGAATTTGAAGTCCCCAAATAAAAAGGAATTTCAAATGAAGAAAATGACACAAATCACACTCGCACTAATTCTTGCTTCAAGCACTTTTGCTATGGAATGCGTTGGATCAAAAACATTTCGAGATAATCTTGGGAATTCACAACGTAAAGAAGTGATGCTTGAGAAGGCATTTGATTACTCAGATGACAAGATTCATGCAGATATTGAAGAAGCATACTTTGTCTTCACTAAATACGATCAAGAAAAATACGTCGCTAAAATCACTTTTGGGCCAGATTATACAAAAGGTATTGCTTCAACAGCAACTTTCGACATGAATAATCGCTTTGAATTGGCCAGTGTAAATGGTGGTACTGTTTATAAGCTAGTCTGTCGAAAATAATCAAAAAGAACTTTTAATGAGTAAATACTGGGCCAAGGGTTAAAGTATTCGCTAAATTAATCACGAAGTGATTAATTGGCGCTGGCTGGGTGGTACTCAATTGCGGGGGCTTTTTAAAGTACGCGACACCTTTATGCATTTTTAATTAGTTATACAAAAAAATATTAAGCCAAAAGAATATTCATGATTTCAACAACTCATTAAATTAGAAAAACTAATTTTCACACTAAAACTTAGTTAGAATTAATAATATCTAAGACAATTATCTTAAAGAAATAATTTTAAAAAATGAAAATAAGAATATAACTTGTTTAAATTGTATAAAGGTGTCGCGTACTCTTAGGCGCAAGGTTGGGTGGTACTACAATTCGTAGACCTTCCCATTGCGCCTGAGGCAACAAAGCCTGCTTAAAAGCAGGCTTGTTGGATAAGTATTAAAATTCAAGCATGAGGCGCTATAGCCGCGTCTTTTGCGAAGTATTTCCCATACCGCCAGAAACAACACGACCGACATAAACGTCGGTCGGTTGAAGTATTGTTTCATTTCAAGCCACGGGCGGTAGCACCGCATGCCATTTTGCGTATGCAAAATGATGCGGGTGCTATTCCCATTCAATGGTGCCAGGAGGTTTAGACGTAATATCATAAACCACTCGCGTGATTCCCTTAACCTCATTAGTGATACGAGATGAGACGCGAGATAAGAATGCATGAGGCATATCTGTCCAAGTAGCAGTCATTCCATCACTAGAATTAACCATACGAAGACAAATAACTTCTTCATAAGCACGTCCATCACCTTTTACACCAACTGTTTTAACAGGAAGTAAAACTGTTAAGGCCTGCCATGTTGATTGGTATAAATTATTTGCGTGTAATTCTTCAAATAGAATTTGATCACTTTGTTGAACTTGTGCAATACGAGTCTCTGTGAGCTCTCCTAGAACACGTATCCCAATTCCAGGACCAGGAAATGGGTGGCGATGAACCCAGCCGTGCTCAAGACCTAATTCCTCTCCCATTTTTCTTACTTCATCTTTGAAGAGATAACGAAGAGGCTCAAGTAGCTTTAAGTTCATTCTTTCAGGAAGTCCACCAACGTTGTGGTGAGACTTAATTGTTACTGACTTTCCATCTTCTTCATGTGGAGAAATTGACTCAATAACATCTGGATATAAAGTTCCCTGAAGAAGGTATTCAAAATTAATATCGTGGGAGTCCTGATATTCTTTTACTTTCTTTTCAAAGACATCAATAAAAGTTTTACCAATGGCCTTACGCTTATCTTCTGGATCTGACTTACCTTTTAGATTGGCCATAAACTCATCCTTAACATCGATAACTTCAATATTAAGATTTGTTTTTTCTTTTAATATTTCGATATGATTATAATCTTGTGGACGAAGAAGTCCGTGATCAACAAAGAAACAATAGAGATTATCTCCAATAACTTCATGTGAGAGTTGAGCTGCAACTAGTGAGTCAACTCCACCAGAAAATGCACAAAGAACCTTTGATTTTTCAATTCCGCGTACAAGATCTTTTGCTTCTTCAAGCATCTCTGTAGCATCCCAGTCTTTTTCAAGCTTTGCTACATCTTTAAAGAAATGATTTAAAATATCTTTTCCATGTTCACTATGTTCAACTTCAGGATGAAATTGAAGCCCCATCATTGGACGCTCTTTATGTTCAATAGCTGAAACAAGACCGTTTGCAGACTCCATGACCAAATCAAAGTCTTTTGGTAGCTTCGAGATATGATCAGAGTGTGACATCCAAACATTGACTTCATCAGGAACACCATCCATTTTAAATCCATTTAAAAGATGGATTTTAGCATGGCCATATTCACCGATTGTTCCCTTTTCAACAACGCCGCCAAAGTACTTCCCCATAAGTTGCATACCGTAGCAGACACCTAAAATTGGAAGGTCCTTATTATCAAAGACAAAGTCATAATTGGTATCATCTTCAAAAACAGATTGTGGCCCACCTGAAAGAACTAAAGCATTAGGTCTTTTGCCTTCTTTGAAGAATTCACGGGCCTTCTTTACTGTGATAATCTCACTTGAATAACCAAGTTCTCGAGACTTTCTTGTAATTAATTGTGTGTATTGTGAACCAAAGTCCACGATCCATATTTGTCTTGCACTCATCTTTTTAAAACCTTTTATTTCTCAATTTGATAATTTGGTGCTTCTTTTGTAATCATGACATCATGTGGGTGACTTTCTTTTAAAGACGCCGCTGTGATTTTTACAAATTGTGCTTTTTCTTGCATTTGAACAATTGTTTCTGCACCGATATAGCCCATACCACTTCTAATACCACCATTTAATTGATAGATATTTGAAGCAAGGCTTCCACGATAAGGCACTTGTCCTTCAATTCCTTCTGGAACGAGTTTTTGATCATCAACATCACCTTGACCATAACGATCCTTAGAACCAAGTTTCATGGCACCAAGAGATCCCATTCCGCGGTAAACTTTATAAGTTCGTCCTTGATATAAAACCATTTCACCTGGAGTTTCATCACAGCCAGCAAACATTGAACCTAGCATGACACAACTTGCTCCAGCAGCAAGGGCCTTAACAATATCTCCAGAGTACTTGATTCCACCATCTGCGATAAATGGAATAGCTGCCTTATGACAAACTGTTGCACAGTCCATAATGGCCGAAAGTTGAGGAACCCCAATACCGGCAACAACACGAGTTGTACAAATAGATCCTGGACCAATTCCTACCTTTACTCCGTCTACTCCGGCATCAATTAGGGCCTGACAAGCTTCAGGTGTTGCAATATTTCCGGCGATAATATCAACATTTTGATCTTTTTTAATTAATGAGCGTACTGTTTTAACCATCTCAATGACACCTTTAGAATGTCCATGAGCAGTATCAATAATAATGCAATCAACATCTGCATTAATTAAGTGTTGAGCACGCATAACTTCTTTATCTCCCACTCCAATTGCAGCAGCAACACGAAGTCTTCCGAGACTATCTTTATTAGAATTTGGAAAATTAATTCTCTTTAAAATATCCTTAATCGTAATCAGCCCTTTAAGCTTACCTTCCTTACAAACGATAGGAAGCTTTTCAATGCGATTCTTATGAAGGATCTTTTGTGCTTCATCTAATTCAATTCCTTCAACAGCAGTAACAAGCTTATCTTTTGGCGTCATGATATCTTTAACTTTCTGATTGAGGTTTTGCTCAAATCTAATATCTCGACTTGTTAGGATTCCGATTAGATAGTCCTTATCATCAACAACTAGAACACCTGTAATTTTATTCTTACTTGTTAATCGAATGACATCCTCAAGATGCATATCTTCTTTAACTGTAATTGGATTTAAGACAACACCTGATTCAAATTTCTTAACTTTTTCTACTTCCCAGGCTTGGTCTTCAGGTCTCATATTCTTATGAATAACCCCTATTCCACCTTGTTGGGCCATAACAATTGCAGTTTTTGATTCTGTAACTGTATCCATTGCCGCAGATACAATTGGAATATTCAAATGAATATTTCGAGAAAATTTTGTGTTTAGATTTACATCCCCTGGTAGGACTTCAGAATAGCCTGGCTTAAGTAAGACATCATCATAAGTTAAGGCCTGTTCAATTGGTGTGTTTGACATTTTTTAATCCCAGCTAAATAGTTAAAATATAAGCAAAATAATTGCTTATATTTTAACTGAGATCATTTTTTTATAATAGCTGGATTTTTTTTTAGTACGCTTGCTTATAATCCTGACTATAACTCTCAAGATCATTAATTAAGCTATTGATAGCATCGTTATGCTTCTTTTGATTGATATATTCACGACGCAAAGAACTCTCAAAGATATCGTTCTTTAGATCATCCCTAACAGGACTTGGAACAGATGCCGGATTACGAGATGAGCTCTTCTTTATTGGAGTTGGAGCCGCCTGTGGCGCAGGCTTCGCTGGACGAAACTTTCTTACTGGTGCCGGCTTTTCCGGAACGATCTCAGGGGCCATTTGTGGCAGATCTGGAGTTGAAGAATCATCAGAGGCCGGAACTCGCAAGTTCGAACGATGAATATTTACTTCTACATCAGATTTCTTTGTATAACTTGGCTTAAACTTCTTTTTTACAGGCTTTTTCGCAGGTGCCTGTGAAGCAAGTTTTCTCATTTTTTCTCTATAAATTCTCTCAAGTTTTTCACTTCTGCTGTTTTCTTCTACTGGAACAGAAGCAATATTACGTCTTGTTTGATCATAAGTTGAACGACGTACAACAATTTCACCAGGCTTATTAGATACTCTCATCTCCTCTCTTAAATGAACTGAGGCCGTAGAGCGCTTTGCCTTCTTTGAATAAAGCTCTTGTTTGATTTTATTATCTTTGTGTGTTGGTGCCTTTGCAGCAATTCGTCTCTCATCCATTGGCTTAACTGCTGGGAATAAAGATGTGACTGCCTGATATGCACTTGAAGAAATAGGCGTTGGAACTCTTGGCGCACCATTTTCATAATCTTCTTTTATAAATGAAAATCGTCCTGGCCCAACTTTTTCTTTCATAAATTCATAAACATTATTATTAAAAGTATGTGTTCCTTTAATACTTAGAATTTGAGTTTTTCCATTATCTGGATCATAAGAAGCAATGAACTCTCCATTATTGTAATTTATTGTCGAGTTTACTGTTTGTAATTGAAATGAATCATCAGTCTCTTCCATTGACTTAACCCAGATATATCCAGACTTAAGTTCAACAATCTTATTTAGAACTGAAATATAACTTGAACCAGAGACATGGTATTCGTGATCGAAGTAATCTCTAAAAACAAGCTCTGCTCCGACTTCTGTAAAGATATCATCGAAATCATAAAGATAACTTCCAGCATCGACCTTCTTTGTCTTATCGCCATTAGTAACAAAGACATTCCCTTGAACCTTGGCAACAACGGCACGAGGAGTTCTCTCAACTGAGGACTCAGGTGCGGCCATAACAAAAGAGCTTATTAATGTTAGAACGAGTAAACTAGTTCTTTTTATACTTCTGTACGATTTTCTCATAGTGCCCACTTAAAATATTCCATTCAGGAGTGTTTCTATATTTCTTTCTGAATTCTTCAACGACAGCAAAGAATTCATCTCTTCTATTTTGCTTTAGGTAACTCATTCCAAGCCAAAGCTTAGCACCTAAGTAATACTTTGAAGTTGGATACTTTTTTGTAAGATATGTGAAGTACTTCTCACTCCAATCATAATGCTTACCTGACTCGTAACTTGCGACACCAGCTTGAAAGAGGAAATCAGCATCGACATCTTTTGAGTTAGGAAAATTCTTTGTGTATGAGTTAAAGAACTGTGCACTCTTTTCATAATTTTTCGCATCAAATTCTTTTTGAGCAATAGAGATCATCTCTTTTGCATCCCACTTATACACGTCATACTTAACAAGGTCGTTACTATTTACCTTTGCAACACTTGCAATCTCACGTTGCTTATAAGTCTCTTTCTTTGGCGCTTTATCCTTCAATTGTGTTTCAAGATAGAAATTGCGACTTTCAAGAGTCTTAACCTTATAATTGGCCTGCATCAGCTTGTTCTTTAGATCCTGATTCTCTTTAGATAAAAGAAGAATTCGATCCTCTAGTCCGTTAATAACTTGAGCACGTTTTTCAAAATGCTCAACATAACTACAAGATGTTAGCGAAACCACGGCCATTGCAAAAAATAATTTATTCAAGGTTTTCACGTTTTTTTCCTCGTTTATTAGTACCTCTTCTATTATCTCTTCGGATATCAGACTAAAATATTTAGTAAAAATTAGACCAACGTAATTTCAAGCACTTAATAAATTTAAGCTTTTAAATGTCTTTTCTCGGTTTTTAACGTCAAATCTTTGTCAAATCATGGATTTAGCGTGAATTTTTAGCGTATAATTACCGCTAAGGCTTTATCAGTTATTAAGAATCATTAAGGATAAAAGATGAATAAATTAAGACTTGTGCTCTCTATAGTATTTACGGGAGTACTCCTAAGCAGTTTTACAGCTCATGCTCAAAAAGAAGACTACTCTGATCTCCTAAAGACACAAGTAACCTCAACTAAAATTAATGACTCCAACTTTCTCGTCATCAACCTACGCAATAAAGAAGGATGGCACACCTATTGGGAAAATCCTGGTGATTCTGGACTTGCCACAGAGTTTGAGTTTAAAGACCAAGGAGATAAGATTGTCCTTGAGATGGTTGAATGGCCTACTCCTCATAAGTTCATTGAAAAAGGAGATATTCAAACATTTGGTCATAAGAACGACTACTCTTACTTCTTCTATTTAAATAACCAATTTAAAAATAGTGATAACTTTCAAGTTCATCTTAAATATTTAATCTGTCGTGATATTTGTATCCCACAAGAAAAAATCATTAAAGGTACATTTAGCGATGGAAAATTTTCATCAAGCCAAAATGATATTACGATCTCTGAGAGTGAAATTGTAGAGCGATTCAATAATCTTCCAAGAAAGAGAACTCTACCAACATATTTAAATATCACACTAACTCAACATGGTGATGATATGGCCCTTTTCTACAATATTACTGGAGAAGGACAAAAGCTTAAGAGAGCTCAAAATATTCTGACACCGTATACAACGAGTCCATTCACTTTTAAGAGAGAAAAGATTTATAAAGATAAAAAGGGAAATCATTACGGCTCTTTCATGATGGACTGGGATGGTGCATATCTTGAGCCAGAATATCCCCTACCAGAAGATGGTAACTTTAAAGAGCCTATTACGTTCAAATTTGTCTTTAATGATCCAGTGACTAATGAAAGTTATAGAGTTGATTACGAAGTGGCATCTTTTGGAAAAAATGGTGAATCATTTTCTAGTTTCTATAAAACCCTAACACCAGTAGATAATACTCAAAAGAAAGTTGATTCAAAAGTAATGAATAACCAGTCAGGTTCTTCACTACCTTACTTTCTACTCATGGCCTTTATTGGTGGTTTAATCTTAAATATCATGCCGTGTGTATTACCGGTAATTTCACTAAAGCTCTTTGGCTTAATTAAACACTCAAAAGAAAGTCGTGGGCGAATCTTTAAGCACAATCTCTTCTACTCTCTTGGTGTTATGGCCACATTTGTAGCATTAGCAGCTGCGATTGTTGGATTAAAGGCATCAGGTGAACAAGTTGGTTGGGGCTTCCAATTACAATCTCCACTCTTTGTTTCTTTAATGGTCTTTGTCATCTTTATTATGGCCCTTAACTTATTCGGACTATTTGAATTCAAAACTCCAGGAGGTTCAACCTTAGGAAATGTTGAAATTAGGAATACGTACTCAGGTGATTTTATCAGCGGTGTTCTTGCAACGATTCTCTCAACACCATGTTCGGCTCCTTTTTTAGGAACAGCGCTAACTTTTGCATTTTCTGAGTCGACGTTAAATATCTTTTTAATCTTTTTATTTATCGGTCTAGGACTAAGTGCTCCATTCTTATTAACAGGATTCTTTCCTGCTCTTATCCGTTTCTTACCTAAGCCAGGTATGTGGATGGAGCACGTTAAAAAGCTACTTGGCCTAACACTTATCCTTACAGTAGTTTGGCTACTAGACGTTTACTCAGCTCTTGTTGGTTCTGCTGTTGCCATGATGTATATAAAATCAGCGCTGGTATTTACTTTCTTCTTCTTTTACATGAGAAAGAAAATGACCAAGAAAGTCTATGCGACAATTCTCGTTCTAATCCCTACTTTATACTTAGGCTATACTTCTGTTACAACTCCACTTAATACTAGTGGAAGTGGGAACTCTCTTATTGAAGACAAAAAGCGTGAAGGCCTAGAGTGGGTTAAGTGGACAGAAGATGCTATGAACCAGCGAATTAATGAAAAGAAATTAACTTTTATCGATTTCACAGCACGTTGGTGTATCACATGTAAAGTTAATGAGAAGCTCGTTATAAATACAGATTCATTTAAAGAGATGGTTGATGAGAATAATGTCGACTTACTACTTGGAGACTGGACAAAGAAAGATGGGCATATCGGAAAATGGCTTAAGTCACAAGGAATGGTAGGAGTTCCGGCCTACTTTGTTATTGATGATAAAGGTAATCTTATTAAACTTGGTGAGACAATTTCATTAAGTGAAGTTAAAAAGGCACTTGGTGTAAACTAATCAAGTAACTTAGCAACTGCTGAAGGCCCAACATTTGCTTGTGCTAAAAAGGCAGTTGCTGACTCCAACTTTATTGACTCCAAGGCCTTTTTAGCAGCAGACTCTCCAAAGTCAGTATCTTCAATCTTTGATCTCGCAGACTCTGAGTTTTCATAATTAATTTGTAAGTTTGTTGTCGTACTCTCGATTCGCTTCATTGTTGAACCAACCTTTGAGCGAGAGTGTGAAATCTTCTCTATCATATCATCGGCTGCTTGCATGGCATTTCTAGCACTCTCCTTGGTATTAACAGAGTGTGCACTAAGGTGGCGATTTGATGTCATAATTTCACTAATATTGTAGCGAACTCGATCATTCTTAGCATCATTTCGAATCCCCACCTGCATCTCAAGGTCTCGACCTGTGCCATCGAGAAGTCTTGTTCCATTGTATTGTGCATTTTCTTGGACTCGAATCATCTCATTAGTAAGCTGCTGAAATTCTCTATCAGCATTTCTTCTCTCACTTGGCGCATATGTGTCGGAGGCCATTTGGATTGAAAGTTCTTTTAGACGTATTGCAATATCATGCATCGTCCCCATCGTTGCATCAGCAATTTCTAGCATTGAGTAGCTATCGTTTGAATTTCTTTGGGCCTGGAGATTAGAGCGGTTCTGGGCCGTCATTTTAAGCGCAATAGCAGAACCTGCAGGATCTACTGCAGCTTCATAGATACGCTTAGCGCCTGATAGTTTGCGAGTCTCGCTCATATGGCGATCATTCACATTACCTAACATTCGCTTCGCTAATTGCGATGTGACGTTAGTACCTACTCTCATCCTTGATATTACCTAGTTAGTACTTGTTAAATTCACTCTAACCTTGAGTGAAACTGAATGTTATTGAATTTATCGGAAATTTTTGCCCAGAGCTTAAGAAAATTCCTTGAGCTCTGGGCGGTGTTTGGAAGTTAAAATGAAAAGATTATCTAATACCTAGTAATCTCAACTAACTGGCAACTTTTTGATCTCGATACCAGTTTTTAAAGGCCACTAGAACATCTGCTGCGGCTTGGTAAACGTTGTCTCCTTTAGCTTTTTTATGGAATTGATGCTTATGACCATTAACATTTGCAGAGAACATATATTCTGGACCTTTTTTATCGGCCACGAATTGGATATGCCCCACATTTCTATGATCGTGTGAGATACCTTTTAATTTCTTTGCAACATAGTCTTCAAAAGCATCTGAGTGATCGACATTGTGAAAGCTTAAATTGTATTTCATAGGACCTCCGTTTGTTTTTTCCTATTTATCTCTACAAATACATAATAGCACTCTCATCTTTTTTGAAATCTGTTTTATGTTAGGTTTTTGTCAAAAAGATTTAAAGTAATAAATTGTTTGAAAGGTGTATGAAATAGATCATATTTTAGTGTTCTCATGACACCATATTTATCATAAAATTAGATAGTTACATTTATTAAATTAGAAGGAGTTTTAATGCGCTTATACGAATATATCCAGCAAGGTGGATTGATTATGTACATTCTACTATTCATCAATATTGTTGGATGGGCAATTATGTTATCTAAGGCATACTTTCTCTCTGTGGAGATGAAGATGACTTCTCAAACATCAAGTGACATTCAAAAAAGAATTACTGATGTTGGAGAAAAGGATGCAACGTCAAAAATCGAAATTGCAAAGCAGTATCTAGCTGGTCACGTTATGGGTGCAGAAAAGGGTCTAAATACAGTTAAGATTATTGCAACAATCTCTCCACTACTTGGACTACTTGGTACCGTTGTTGGTGTATTGAAGGCCTTCCACGTAATGTCTCAAACAGGATTATCAAATCCAGCATCATTTGCTCAAGGTATCTCAATGGCCCTTATTACAACAGTTGGTGGGATGATTGTCGCAATTCCTCACTTTGTTGGTCACAACTACCTACTAGGAAGTGTGGATAAATTAGAATCAAAATTAGAACAAGAAATTATGGAAAAAATTCTATGAGTTCCAGAAGTAAAAAAAGAACAAGACAAGAAGCAAGCGCGGATATCACCCCCTTAATTGATGTTGTCTTCCTCCTTCTTATTTTCTTTATGACTTCAACTGTCTTTAAAAAGTCAGAATTAGCGCTACTGTTAAATCTACCTAAGACAGAGTCTGGAGAGAAAGCTTCCCAAGACTCTAAAGTTTTAACAATAGAATTATCAAAAGAAGAAGTGGCCATTGCTGGAAAGAAATTTACAGTGGATGAGCTTGACGAAAAACTGGCAGCAATTAAGGATAAGAATAAGCCTATTGATCTTCGAGTAGATAAAGAAGTTCAGTATGCAAGACTTGTAAAGATTCTTGATGTCTTAAAGAAGTACAGTCTTACAAATCTTTCACTTATTACTGAAAAGTAGATAATAAAGAATTATAGAGAATTATAAAGATCAACTAAGTTCTGGGCCGTTTGACGACGATGAAATTTTTCAACAAAGTTACGGCCCATTTCAACCATCTCAAAAGCAAGATCATGATTAGTTAACACATTGCTAATCTGCTCACTTAACTCTTGTTTGTTATTTGGATCAACATAAATCGTATTTGGGCCACCAGCTTCTGGAAAGACAGATCCTTTAGACGTAATAACTGGTGTCTTTGAAAATAATGCTTCAATAATTGGAATTCCAAATCCTTCAAAGAAAGATGGAAAACAAAAAAGATCACTACGTTGATAGAAGGCAGGAAGATCATCATTGGTCACATTTGAAAGGATAATAACTCTATCTTCAAGTCCCTTTGAATGAATATAGCTTTCAACCTGCTTCTTATACTTACCGCCATTTCCAACAATAACGAGTTTGTGATTAATTGATTTCTTAAGATCAGCGTAGGCCTTAACCAACGTCATGGTATTTTTATTTGGCTCAATTGCACCAACATAGAGAATGAATTTATCGTGGATTCCGTAACGCTCCACTGTTGCCACTTGTTTTTCAACAGGTATTGGCGAATAAAAACGTGGATTACAAGTTTGGTAAACGACACGAATTTTTTCGGCCGGACAACCGAGATAATTAATTAAGTCCGTTTTAGTTTGTTCACAGATTGCAATTACCACATCTGCAACTTCTGTAGCATACTTAATTTTTTTTAAATAAACCTGGCGATCAAGCCATTTAAAGTTTTGAGGAAAACGTAAGAATAATAGATCATGTATTGTTACTACTGTCTTGATTCCTGTTTTCTCTATACCTTGAGGGAGTTCGTGACTTAAGCCGTGAAAGATATCTAATTCTAAATCCTTGGCCTCTTGGGCAACTTTAAATGAACGCCATGAAGCTGGAAACTTACGTGAAACAAAATCTTTAGGCCTAACAACATTAAGGTTATTGTATTGATCGAGCCAATGAATGGCCCTATCGTCATTAAAGTCTGGCGTAAATAAGTAATATGAATGTTCTGTGTGATAGCGACTTAAACTTGCAATTAAATCTCTAGAATAATTCCCTAGTCCACGAAAGTTATGAAATGCTCTTTTAGCATCGAATCCAATTTTCATCTTTACAGTATAAGGCCCGGCTTAAGGGAAGACAAGCTATTTGCCTATCCCTCACTTGGTACTTTAATAACCTGACCAGCATATAAAGCACTTCCTCTAATACTATTAACTTTCTTGATCTTTCTTATAGAAGTTTTAAATTTACGAGCAATTGCAGTTAGATTGTCACCGCGTCTAACACGATACTTTTTAAGAGCAACTCTTTTTGCATTATTAGAAGCGATCTTAAGCTTTTGACCAATAAAGATCTTACTTGAACGAAGGCCATTTAGTGACTTAATACTTCTAACTGAAACACCGTAGCGTCTAGCGATCTCAATTAAGTTATCACCTCTTCTTACACGGTGAGTAACCATTTCACCACGAGTTGAATACTTAAGCCTTTGTCCAACAAGAATCTTAGACCCTCTAATTCCATTGATTCTCTTTAAATCAGAAACTCTAACTCCTAGACGGCTTGCAATCGTACTTAGGTTATCACCTCTTCTTACTCGGTAAACACCAGCTGTTTTAGATGAGCTTGATGCTGATCCCTTTAAATACTTACGAGTCTCATATTCAGCAAGTGACTTATAGTCTGTGAAGTTACTTGAAGGTAAGAAGATATCTTGAGCACGTCTACGATTTACTTTAATCCACTTTCTCTTAAGATCAGGATTTAATACTTTTAATGTTTTGGCAGAAATCCCGCGAGCTTTTGCAAATTTATAAAGGTTAAATGAACTCGATACACGATGGGCCTTTACTTTTTCAAACGGACTATCTTTCGACTCAGTAATCTTGATTCCGTATTTTTCAGGATTATTATAAATTTCTCTTACGGCCGCAACTTTTGGAACATAATAAATTGTTTCAGTTGGAATTAACTTTCTTGAAACTAATTTCATATAATCACGAGTCTTTCCCTTTCTGATAGAGCGAATAATCCCGTACTCACCTTTATTATAAGCAACTAAGGCAAGTTCCCATGAACCAAAAATATTATAAAGGTCTTTAAAGTATTGGGCAGCAGCTTCTGTTGATTTAATGATATGAGTTCTTTCATCAACATAGCTATCAACTCTTAGCTTATATCTTTTACCAGTGGCCTTAATAAATTGCCAAGGTCCCACAGCAGCTGCTTTTGATTTGATAAAAGTATTATAACCTGATTCAATAAGTCCTACGAAGAATAAGTCTTCCGGTAGTCCATGTGAGCGCATAATTTTTTCGATAACATTTCTATACTTAGCTCCGTTATTTACATAACGAATAAAAAGATCTCTTTGTTTTTCAGTAAAATATTTTACCCAAAAGTCAAAGTGCTTCTTATGATAGTGTAGCTCTAGCCTATCCATATTATTGATGGTGTAAGACTTAAGGCTTTCTAATTCTTTTTCTTTATATTTTACAACTTCTTTATAAACAACACTCGGTTGTTCTACTTTTTCGTGGTCAATACCTTTAGTGTATTTAGGTTTAACGTTCGCGCAAGATACAAGAATAATTAGTGGTAGTAAGATATTGATTTTTTTCATGGGCCCTCAAATTTCGTGCTCAAAAATGTGTTATAAAATAATAAAACAACTTGTCCTATTATTTTAAATGAACACCCTAATTTTTCGAGGGGGAATTTAATTCATATTAGACAAAAAGACTTTTCCATTTTCCCAAATTACCTGAGGATCTGACTCATCTTTAATTTTAGTGAAACCATCAAAATCATAGTAATCAAAACCATAGGCAATATTGAATAACGATGAAATTCCAACAGTTGACTCTACCATACAGCCAAGCATCGTTTTAAGCTCTAGCTTCTTTGCTTGTTGCAGTTGAGAAAAGCACTTCATAAGGCTATTTGCCTTTGAAACCTTTAAGACAACACCATGACATAGGTCCTTAAATGAATCGAGATAGCGATGATCTTCAATTCCTTCATCTAAAAAGATATCAATTGGAGATTCCTCTTTTAGCTTACGATAGCCACCAAATTCAGAGCGATACAGCGGTTGCTCAATAAAGAGGACATTATCCCCTTTAATTAAAGCAAGATGTTCTAAAACAAGCTCTGCATCAGCTTCATAAGATTCATTTGCATCAAGAACAAAAGTTCTAGCAGACGTATTTATTAACTCGACTTGCGTAGGAAAAGTTTCTTTAGTTATTTTAAGTTTTAATACACCATCTGTTTGTGCTTCTTTTACAAGCTTCTCGCCTTCTTCAAGAGTTGAAAAAACAGGCAATGACTCAAGTGAGCTAACACTTTTTACAGTATTTGTTCCTAGAATCTTCCAAGGAGATAAGTCAGTGGCCCTAACAAGATAATCAAGAAAGGCCGTTTCAATTCCTAGTCTAAGTCTAGGCGTTTGAAAGTCGTACTGATCTAAATATAGGTTTAATTCATTAAATTGAACAACACTGTGATTTTCATAATCACGAGCAAATTCATCAAGTTCTAATCTTAATGAATCCACATCTATGTCTTCTTTAGATCCATAGCTAACTTCACCTCGACCAATGTATTGCCCATTTTTCAATGTGACATAAATAATTTGTTTTGCATTAACTTCTGCCCCTGAAATCTTCCAAGGTTTTGTTAGTGTTACGAGTTGAGTATCTATTGCCCATTCCATATTGTGACCTAAAGCTTTAAAATAATAAGTATATTGATAACTAATAAGACAAAAGTATGTTACCAAAAATAATTTCAAATATCACACTAGCATTTATTGCCATTGTTGTCCTATATACCCTGGCCCCACTTTTTAAAGATATTCTTGATAGTATCTTTAATTCAAATAGACCAAAAAAGAAGTCACATTCAAAAGAAGAATTTGATGAAATGGTTAAAAGAAAGATCGAAAGAATGTCCATGTCAGGTGGAGCACAAGGAGTTAAAGGACAACCAGGACAAGGCCCAAAGGAGAGATCATTCCTTTCATATTTTAAAGAAAAAGACTTATTTTCTTCACCAGAAGATGAGCAGTTCTTTGAGGGAATGAATTCTTCAATGCAATGGGGTGATTTTCAAGAAGCAAAGAAAATACTAAATCAAATTGAAAATGACTTTGAAATAATTGATAAAAGCGCAAGCGAAGGAATAAATCAATTTATCAAATCAATATATAATAAAGAAACTCTACTATCATTGAAAAAGTTAAATGGTGGAAAAATAGACAAACAAAGCTTTCTAAGCCTAGCATCAACTTTATTTGTTTTCAGGCATATTAATCAAATAAAGAGTAAGCGCTTTGCTGATCAAAACCAATTGCTTCTTATATTGAATTTAGCTGCAATCAAAGACACAAAGGCCAAGATCAAGTTAATAGAGAGTTATATCAGCGCTGAAGCAATCGATTCCATAAAAGAGTCCCCTATTTTGTACAGGGATTTGATTAGTGGCCTAAATAAAACGTTTGATCAATTATATCCACTACTTCCTCTAAAAACTGAGAAATTAGAAAAGGAATTTAATAATCTTAGTGAGAGTGACCGAAAAAAGAAATATAAGAAATTAGTGCAGATCTATCATCCAGATAAATGGCATGGAGATTTAAAATCACAGGCCATCGACGATAGGCTTAGAGAAAATTTTAATTTAATTCAAAAGCTTTATAAGTAATAAAAGAGAAGATTATGCAAAAGAAAAAAGAACAGATTATTAGCAGTATTGAAAAAGAGCTCATCAAGATTATCAGTGAGACAAATGGAATCTCATTAAGTGATACTCTTGAGCTATTGGCTCACTCTCCAAGTATTCGCGATAATCAGTTACTGGAAAAACCAGTTTTGGAATTTATGAAGCTTCTTTCTTCTTTTCAAATTGACGAAGTTGATATTGAAACAGTTTTGAATCATCCGGTATCTGATGCTGTCTTTAACTTCTTTAAAAAATTTCCACTGCCATATTATGAAGAACATATCCACTTAACAGGATCACTCAATGCAGAGTTCATATATCCTCGATTGAAAAAACTATTAAACGGTAAAAATAAGGCCATTTATGAAAAGAGGATTAAGGCCGTTTATGGAAAAGATGCTATCCCAATTGAGAGTGTTGAAGACGTTGATAATCTCATACGCCTAAAAGAAGGCGAGCAATTTGCGACATATTTAAGAATCCTATTTCTTGCAAAACTCATTCTAACAAATAAGAAGGCACATAAAGATGCTGCCTATCACATGGCAAAAGAACTTTATGAAAATTATAATGTGGGAAGTATTCGACTTAAATTCACGCTTTCTCGTGCCTCAAAAATGGACTCAGAACAAATTCCAGGCATTAAAGAAGTAACAGAAGAGGATGTTGTTCTAGGACTTTATGAGGGCTTTAAGAAATTTCAACAAGAGGTTCCAAGCTTTAAATTTATCCTCTCACCTTCGTTTAGAAAGGAATTAAATTTCTTTGATAATGATAATTTTAAAACAAAGAAAGATCACTTTGAGCATCAAGTTGACGCCCTACTTGAGCTTTTAGAAAAGTATCCATACTTAAAAGAAAACTTAGTTGAAATTGATACCGTTGGTGATGAGAAGGCCCTTTATAGAAAGGCGCATTTCAAAGAGCTTAAAAGTGGTTTAAGAAAGCTACAATATCGTGGACTAAAGATTCGTTCTCACCATGGGGAGACATGGCTAACTCTTAAAAAAGGTATCCAGTCCGTTGATAATGCGATGAATATTTGGCATATCGATACACTTGAGCATGGACTAAGTCTTGGGATCAATCCTAATTACTACTATCATAGACTCTTTCAACGAATCATAGAGGTTAATAGCAAGCATCAGCCAATTGATGCGAAATCAATTCAAGGATTAGAACTTGAAGAGATGGAATGGGAACAAGATGCGGCCCATGTAAAAGAGAAGCTTTTAAAAGGAGAGCTTTTAAGTGAAGAAGATATCACGCTATTTTTAAAAACTAAATTTCATAACGCTCGTGAAGTTGAGCACTATCAACATGATATTCTAAACCGAATTATTCAAAAACGAGTCTCTCTCGTTGCACTTCCCTCTTCAAACTTAAAGCTTACTGGAGCTTTTCCAGATTTTAAGGACCACCCATTTTCTTGGTGGGAGAAGAAAGGTGTAAACTTAGGTGTTGGAACAGATAATTACATAACCTTATCCACTGACTTCATTAGAGAGATGCTTATTCTTCTCTACTCTGATGCAAATAACCTAAAAATCACCAAGCTTCTGATGCTCACAACAAAAGAGACCAGAAGGCCTTATATTAGTAACCTCCTGTGGGAGATGAGAAAAAGGTACGCTAGCTAAATCCACGCTAAACTACTGAAATGTTAAATAATACTAAACTTTTCTACGCGGTTTTCCGACAAGTGTTTAGACAGATTATTTAGACTTTAGGAAGAAAGCGATGGGTTTTGAATTCTCTCATTTTAAATCACTAGTAAATGTGGCAATTGATAATAATGCCAGTGATATTCATATCCGTGCTGAAGAGACGCCTTGTTTTCGAATTAATGGCGATATGGTTTCAGTAAAGTCCAATAAGACTTTAACAACAGAAAGTGTTCTCGACATTCTAAGACTACTTACAAAAGATAATAAACAAATTGGAAATCTTGAAGATATAAAAGATCTTGATGGTGCAGTGGACTTTGAAGACATATGTCGATTGCGCTTTAATTACTTTCGCTACAATAATAAAAATGGAATCGTTTTACGAGTTGTAAAAAAAGAAATTCCATCATTTAAAGAACTAGGACTTAGTGATTCTTTAAAACAAATTATAAGGGCCAAGCGAGGCCTAATTTTAGTAACTGGTGCAACAGGATCCGGTAAATCTACAACCCTGGCCAGTATGATTGATTATATTAATTCAAAAAGGGCCAAACATATCATTACCATTGAAGACCCAATTGAATTTATCCATACTCAAAAAAAGTCTCGTATTACTCAAAGAGAAGTTGGAATCGACACAGAAAACTTTGAAGACGGTTTAAAATTTGCTCTCAGACAGGATCCAGATATTATCTTACTTGGTGAACTCAGGGATCAAAAGTCTGTTGAGATTGCTCTTAAGGCAGCTGAAACTGGACATCTCGTTCTAGCAACTGTTCACACGACAGATGCCATCTCAACAATAAGTCGTATTATTTCAATGTTCTCATCAGATGAGCAAACAGAGGCAAGAAAGCGCCTATCTGACGCTCTTTATTCAACGATTTCACAGAGAATGATTAAATCAAAAAAATCACCAAATGGTGTGCGTGTTGCTCAAGAAATTATGGTAACAGGACCAGGTGTAAAAGAATGTATTCGAGGCGATGAACCAATTGACCGAATTCTATCAATTATTGAAAATGGTGGAACAAACTCTGGTGACATTCCTTGTGAAAGTTTTGATCAAGCAATCTTCACTCTTTTGGAGCGTGGATATATCACTGAAGAAGATGCATCTAAAGAGGTTCGAAGCGCCGGTGACTTTATGAGAAAACTTATGCTTACAAAATAAGAAAGGCCCCGGTGGGGGCCAGGGCCAATCCGTCTAACAAAATTAGACTAACTTGATGTGAGGATAGTAAGAAAAGACTTACATGGTACTTATTATTCGTTACTTTTCGTTTTTTTTTAAGTGCGCAAAATTAGTGCTAATAAAAACTAAAAGGCCAAGTTACGAGAACTTGGCCTTAGTTAATTATAAATATATTTTTTTATTGAAAGTTTTACTTCATTTAACCTGAAATAGTTATTTCTGATATGAAAATATTTCTTTTACGACTTCTTCTACGGCCTTTTTAGCGTCATCACACTGGGCCTTCCAATGTCCGTGATCAAGTTTTGGATCCTGATTCATGATCAACTCCCCTAACTCCTTGGTACGATCATTAAACTTTTTTAGAAGCTCAACTGAAAGTTGCTCATCTTCCATATTCTCGAGCACTTCCATTACCTTATTCATATCTTGATTATCTATTAAGTCCTTTAAGTTCATTTTTCTTCCTTAATCGATTCTTACTTCTTTAGCTGATCGATCATATCACGCATGATATGGATCGCCTCTTCAAGTCCAGCATCCTTACGAAGAGATGATACCCACTCTTCCTTACGTTGCTTAAAGTCGTCCTTCCACTGCTTCTCTTCACCTTTCTTAACAGTTTCATGAGACTTTAATGACTCTTCAAAGTGAGTGATAGTAAGCTTCGTATTTTCTTCATCTAATTTTAATTCTTCAAGCTTCTTCTTATTCGCTTCTTCTTCTTTCATCCACGAATCGATGTTTAGCTTAAGCTTTGTATCTTTACGTCTTTTTCTTAAATAATCAACACTTTCTTGTACTTTTTGTAAGCGATCATTCTTAGCAACACGCTTTTTAGAATTAGAAATTAGTTTCTTAAGATCATACTGATGCTTCGTCCACTTTTGAAACTTCTTAGGCTTAATTTGATCCCACTTAAGTGAATAAGTTAGATCTTGCTCACGATTTTCAGCGTAGGCCATTGGATCTGGTATTACGATATCAGGAGTTACACCCTTATATTGAGTTGAACCACCTGTTATACGATAGAACTTTTGGATTGTAAGCTTTAGAGCACCAAACTTCTCACCAAGCATTTTATCAAGGCCTTGATCAAGGTTGTAAACAACTTGTACTGTACCTTTACCGTGAGTAACTTCACCACCAACTACGACAGCTCTTTTATAATCTTGCATTGCTGCTGCTAGAATTTCAGATGCCGAAGCAGAGTAACGGTTAACCATAACAATTAATGGCCCATCATATTCAACCTCAGGATCTGTATCAGCAAGTGTTTCTACTTGGTGCATATAGTTCTTCGTTTGAACAATTGGACCCTTCTTAATAAATAGCCCAGACATTAATTGTGCATCAGTTAAAGCTCCACCACCATTATTTCTAAGATCAAGAATAATTCCATTAACCTTCTGTTTCTTAAGTCTCTTAATTTCGGCCCTAACATCGTCTGTACAATTAATTGTTCCATTGAATTCACGATAGAATTTTGGAACATTGATATAACCATACTTACCTTTAACACCATCAAGTTCAAGAACAGAAGACTTAGCAAATGAAGCTCCGATCTTTACAACATCACGAGTAATACCAATTGTCTTTCTTGTTCCGTCTGCTTTTTTAACGTGTAGGCGAACAACAGTTCCTTTCTTACCTCTAATATAGCGAACAGCATCGTCAACTCTCATCCCTACGAGATCAACAGGCTCTTCTTTTGAATCACCTTCACTTACAGCAAGAATAAGATCATCAACTTCAAGTTCTTTTTGACGCCAAGCTGCTCCACCAGGAACGATCTCAACAACTTTGATATATCCTTCATCTTCAGATAAAACGGCACCAATCCCTTCAAGTTGACCTGACATATCAATATCAAAATCTTCTTTCTTCTTTGGAGCTAGGTAGGCCGTATGTGGATCAAATACAGCACCAATTGAGTTATAAAAAATTTCCATATAATCTTCACGTCTCTCTTTTAATAGTCTTTCAAAATAGAGACGGTATTTTTTATCAATTGCTTCATGTGCCTTAGCTAGAATTTCTTTTTCCGTTAAGATTTTTTCAGACTCTAGCTTCTTTTTTGATTTCTTTTCTTTTTTATCTTTATCTTTCTTATTTTTTCCATTTTTAAGATCTTCTTGATCTTCTTTGATAGAAATATAACGTGCCATTACCGATTGCTTGAAAGTTAAGCGCCAGTTCTTTTCAAACTCACTCTTATCCTTTGCAAAGTGTCTTTTTTCAGGGTCAAGTTCAATAACTTCATTTCCTCTGAAGTTAAACTTATTTTCCTTAAAAAGCTTCTTACGTAACTCGTCTGCTTGGTTGATTCGATCAACCTTAATCTTCATGGCATCCAGAACTAACTTATAATTTCCAGAACGCATTTCATCGTCCATAAGAAGTTCATATTTTTCAAGTTTTTTGACATCAGACTTGTATAGGAATTGCTTAGAGAAATCTATTTTCTTAATGAATTCTTGAAAAGCATTTTTTGATAAGTCGTTATTAACTTTCAACTTTTTATAATGAAGTTGCTCAAGGACTTCGATTAAACGATTTCCTAAGACTTGATCTTTATTGATACTAAAAAGGCCATTCTCTGCATGAAGCGCAAGTGGCGTTGACAACAAGGCAAGACCTAATACTAGGCCAAAAGTAGTTCTTAATTTCTTGTGCATTGAAGCTCCGATTCTAATAAAATTAGGTAGTTCCTAACCTCTATTTTAAAGCTTCTTATTAGTTTATGAAAGGACAATATATCAGGAATAAATTACTCGCCCATTAGCGAATGTCATTTTTGTGTAAAGTTCCCTTCAATGTCATAGCGATACACTTCAGCATTATTGACACAATCTCTAATCAGTTGATGCATATCGTGCTCTTCCATAAATTCCATAAAGTATTTTATATCTGCTTTAATCACTGGGTGCTTTGGCGCAAACATAGAACACGCATCATCATGTGGAATAATCGATGTCTCGAAAGTTCCAATTTCTTTTGCATAAGAGATAATATCAATTTTATTCATACCTACTAAAGGCCTTAGTGTTAACATCGGACAAGAACGATCAAGTACACTCATATTATGAATTGTTTGACTCGAAACTTGAGCAAGCGCATCTCCCATAACGAGAGCATTTGCCTTTACTCTCCTTGCTAGATAGGCCGATGCATCCATCATTAACTTTCTAAAAAATAATGTGCGGTAATCTTCTTTACAATGTTTTGCAAGATAGTTTTGAATATCACCAAAAGGAAGGACATAGAGTTTGATTCCATCATTTTGAAAACGAGATAGACTCTTACCAAGTTCAATAATCTTATCTTTTACTTCTTCACCCACATAAGGATAGGCCCAGAAAAATGCGAAAGTTTGTCTCATTCCACGTCGTGCCATCATATATGAAGCAACAGGAGAATCGATCCCACCAGAAAGAAGTGTCACGCCGTGACCACTTGTTCCAACAGGAAGTCCACCAACACAAGGAATCTTCTCCCATGAGAGATAGATTTCTTCATTCATGATTTTTATATCAACCATGATATCTGGATTGCGAACATCAACTTTAAGATCAGTATTTTTTAATAAGGCCGTGGCCATGTAGCGATTAATTTCATCACTATTTTTAGGAAATTGTTTTAATGCTCTTTTAGTATGAACTTTAAATGTTTTTACATTTTCAAGGGCACCAATTTCTTTAACGGCCAGCTCACAAACATAATCAAGATCAAGTGGACAGCTTCTCATTGGAGTAACAGAACTTAACCCTGGAACCCAACGAAGACGATCAATTAGCTCATCGCTAAATGGCTCCTCACTTTCTACAACAAGTCTTTGTTGATTATTCTTTAATTTCCAACTCGTGTGATGAAACTTACTAAAGATTGGTGAAAGATTTGATTGCAGCTTACGATAGTAATTCTTGCGATTCTTTCCCTTTAGCCATAATTCATCAACAGTTAAAATTAAACTCTTATACATATTTAGTCCTACTTAATTAAAAAACCAATTTCATCTATCACTTGCTTAAATCCATCTAACATTGCATCCACCTCTTCTTTCGTCGTGGACTTACCTAATGAGATACGAAGGATATTCTTATGATATTTCTCATCAATACCAAGGCCTACAAATAAAGGATTCTTTCCCTTTATCTTTGCCGAACATGCAGTTGAAGAAGAGATCATAATTTGCTTCATTTCTAAATGGCGCATTAGAACGTCACTTGCAATACCTGCAAATTGAACACACAAAATATAAGGAGAAGTATTACGCTCTTCAAATGGATAACTGATATTATTGTGAAACGAAGCTAGCTTCGTTTTTATTTCTTCTTTTAGCTCACTAACTCGGGCCATATTCTTATCTAAGTCAGCAAAGGAAAGCTCGCATGCTTTAGCAAGTGCTAAGATAAGTGAAGTCGCTGGAGTTGAGGCTCGTAGCCCCTTTTCGTGTCCACCACCTCGTAAGTAGCGCTTAAGTTTTTCACTTAGACTTGAGCGATAAATTAGCCCAGCGATACCGCGCGGACCTCCCATTTTATGGGCCCCGAATGATACAAAATCAATTTGTGAATTCTTAAGAGTGAATGGAACTTTACCAAAGCCTTGAGTGGCATCAACATGAACAAGACAACTCTTATTCTTCTCTTTTACTTTTTGGGTAATTGATTCTACATCAAATAATTGTCCAGACTGAGAATTGACAAGGCTTATGCAAACGAGCTTTGTCGTGTCATTAACGGCATCAACAATTTCATCTATTGATCTTAGGCCTTCACCACCATCAATAACCTTAGTAACAGATGGATGATCTCCAGCAAGGTAGACAATCCCATCCTCAATACTTCTAATAACCTGGTTATTTGACTCCGTAGCAGAAGAAGTAAAAATGATTTCAAATTGTCCCTCTCCAGAAAGTCCTAAACCTTTTAAGATTTCTTGGCGGGCATTTTCGATTTTTTTAGCGCAGGCCTTTCCAGCTGCGTGCTTGGCCGCAGGATTTGGGTAATCTAATTCAAAACTCTTAGATAGCACTTCCACAACTTCTGGATAAAGCTTTGTGGAGGCCGCGTGATCGAAATAATACATAAGATGCCTTATAACACGAAATAAAAACTAAGTACCCTAAATAACGATATTTTTAGACACTGTCCATAAAATAAACGGCCTAAGGCCCTGAAACCCCGTCTCATCACCCCTGTGAAATTGGCATCGTCGTTGCATATTATTTAGTATGAAAATACGTTACTTCTTACTCATATTAATTGGAGTCTACCACTTTAGTTCAAACGCTTCACAAGCGGCACTGGCAAGTCGTTATCTCTACAATACGCAAGCAAATCTTGAGGAGTTCTCAAGGCTTACTTCACGCGGAATGGGAACATTAGCAAAGAGAAGTCTTTCAAATGGAGAGCAGTATTTAGAGCAGCTTAATCTCATGAAAAATGAGCTAAACCGAGACCAATTAAAGCTATTAAAAGAGCTAGAAAGTGAATTATTAGAAAAGAAGAAACTTACCACAGAAACAATTAGTACCTGTGATTACCGAAATATTGAGCACTTTAAAGAATTAGAAAGATTAAAGGAGCTTAAGGCCCGCGGCGAGATTCTAAGCTTTAACGGACATAAAAAACTCTATATTTTAAAGACCCTAGAGGTGCGAAATTGTAAGCAATTTGCCACTTGGATGGAAAACTTTAACGAAATCTCTGTATAATGTTCAAAAATTAGCTATGCGTCATGATTTTGAGGATTTAATTTCCTAACATCAAATCATGAAGAAACTTATTCAAAATTCGATACTTACACTTCTTATTTCCACTTTCTCAACTGCAGGGCTTGCAGCTGAGACAATCCTAATTTCTGATATCGACGATACAATTAAAATTGGTCATATCAGAGATAAGATCGATACCGTAAAGAATGCATTCAAGGTCAATAATATCTTTCTAGGAATGGCAGATCTTTATCATATTATTAAGGATCGAACTGGAGCAGAAGTTTACTATCTTACAAATGCTCCAGAAGAATTAATGAAGTGGTCTCATTCAACTCTTTTATATCTTGGTGACTTTCCACAAGGAAGTCTTGAGATTAGGCCAATTAAGGTATCAACTAAAGTATTTAAAGCACAAAGGCTAAGAGAATTAATTGAAAGAGAAGATCCGAAAAATGTAATTCTAGTTGGTGATAACGGAGAGCATGACAATACTTTCTATCACGATATTGCTCAAGAGTATCCAGAAGTTAAATTCTATACGTATATTAGAGCTGCATACCACTTTGACGAGAGCAATGCTCTTTATCCAGACCAAAGAAGTTTTGTGACACCATTTGAAATTGCAGACAATCTGTATCAAAGAGATGTCATTGAAAAAAGAGACTCTCAGGAACTTCTTGATCTCCACCTAAAAGACTTTATGAGAGAAACAAATGTAGATGATGATGGACCAATGTACATACCAGCATGGCTTCGTTGTCGTGGACACAAAAGAAGTTTCTGGTCGATCTTTAGAAGTACTCTACCAAGTAAGCTAACAAAGAAAATTAATTATATCTGTAATAAATATTAGTCCTGTGAGCAGGGACTAAAATAGTGATTCGAAGCTTTTTATCCATTTCCTTATAAAAAGCTTCGAATCTCATTTCGATTAACTCTTGAAAAGTGTCTCGTATCAACAGGAACTTCTCCAAAACGAATCTCAACATTTCCTAAGTTCCACTTGGCAATAAATTCACCTACAGCGTCTTTTGAGCTCTCCTGTCCCTCGACAAGACATAAGACCTTTGTATCAACTTGAACAAATGCAACACGAGAGATTCCATCAACTTTGGCCAATTCATTTTCAAGATGAAATGTAGGAATTAATTTTTCATCTATCTTCAGACAATCTTTTAATCTTCCTAAGAGATAAATTTTATTATCTTTAAGATAACCCACATCCCCAGTTAAATGCCAAAGAGTCCCGTTCTCATCTCTATGCTTTGTGGTTTTATTTGCTGGATGATTATCAATATATTCTTTAATTACATGGGGCCCACTTAAACATATCTCACCCCACTGCACATCTTGATTAAAGTCAAAGGCATTATCAACTTCTTTAATTTCTACATCTAAAACATCGATGACTTGACCGAGTCTAAGCCCCACACCATCATTGTTAATATACTCATCAATAGGAGTGAAACTTATAGGTTCCACTTCAGTTGAGCCATAAATGATATGGATTTCAACTTGTGAAGAAGCTGACTTAAAGGCATTTAAGACAATACTTGCATCCTTTGTCGTTATCTCTGCCCCACCGATGATAATACTTCTAAGGCTTGGAATTTTTATCTCATTTTCACTTATGTACTTGGCAAGTTTTTTAATGATCATAGGAGTAGCACTAAAGCGCGTAACACCATATTGATTCATTTGTTTTACAACTCTTTCAGGTTCAAACTCTCTAATTTTTCTAAAGTCCATATCAGGAAAGATTGTGGTTATTCCAAGTCCTAAATTCTGCAGAACAAGAGTTGGAAAAAATGGCATATCCACTTCATCGTCTTTGTGAAGCCAAAAATATTCAGATACTATTTTTTGGGATAAAAAGATATCAAGACTTCGATTTGCGGCCTTAGGCCTTCCTGTTGAGCCACTTGTAAAAGAAATAAGAACCGGAGCATCTGATTGGAGAGGAACTTGTTTAAACTCCAATGTTGGATCTTCTTTTATCTTAGTTAATTGAGTTGAAAAAAGACAACTTTGATCAAAAGTAAAACGCTTCATCTTCCAAAGAGCTGGTAGAAAAGGTGTCCACTTGAGAAGCTCTTTTACTGAAATGATTGCCTGTGCATTAGCATCCACGAGGGCCTGCTTTAACTTCTCTTTAGGCATTGTAGAATCAACAGACACCACAACTAGTCCCAAATAAAAAATAGCACACATGAGTTGATAGAGTTCCAGTCGAAGAGGCATAATAACAATTATGCGATCCCCTTTCTTTAGGCCTTGAGACTCTAGTGTCTTGATCCATGCTCCAACTTCTTTCATGAAGTCTTCATAATTAAGATCTTGGCCTTGATAAACAAGACAGCGCTTATTTAACTGAGAGCGAAAATGCTCGTCTAAATAATGGCAGCCATTTATTGGTATCCCCGAGTACCCCAGAGTTTTCCTTATATCCTCAATTTTTTTCATATGATAATATTAAATGAAATCTATTAAAAAGTAATGTTGGGTAGGAAATGTATCTATTAACGAAATCGCAAGCATTGCTTGCAACAACGAATGACATTGGTGGAAAGGCTTTTAATTTAGCTAAACTTGAGAAGTGTAAAGTACAGACCCCTGATTGGTTTTGTCTCTCTACTCATTATTTTCAAACATTGATTGACAAAAATGATAAGCTAAAGAGTCTTATTGATGATTATACAAGATTAGAAAATCTCGACTCACTAAAGCAATTGATCGCGGCCATTTATAGTGAAATTGATAAATGTGAAATTGATATAATTGAAGATGTCATGGCCCATGTTAATGGAGAGCTCCACTACGCTATAAGAAGTTCTGCAGCTGATGAAGATGGAAGTCATTTCTCATTTGCAGGACAACTGGAGTCATTCCTCTACGTCCAAGGTAAAGATAGAATCGCTCAGGCCATTCGAAACTGCTTTAAAAGTAACTTTTCACTAACTGCACTTACATATCGATTTAAGAATAATATTCATCATACAACACCCAAGATGGCCGTTATCATTCAAGAAATGATTGATCCTCAAAAGTCGGGTGTTCTCTTTACTGCAAACCCTATAAATGGGCACAGAGATGAAATGCTAATTTCAGCAAACTTCGGTCAAGGTGAAGGTGTTGTAAGTGGTGAATGTAATACTGATGAATTCACTATTGATGATCGCGACGTGATTAAAAGTGAAATTAGAGAAAAAGATTTCAAGATCATCGCTGACTTTGAAAATAAGACCACAAAGAAAATCGATGTAGAAAAAGATGAAGTTAAATCACCGGTCTTATCTCATGATGAAATAAGAGCAATTAGAGAACTTGCCTTTTCTATCCTTAAAATTAAAAAGAAGCCTCAAGATATAGAGTTTTGTATTCAAGATGGTGAAATCTACATAGTACAAACAAGAGATATTACCTCTTTACCTATGGATAAAAGACATGAATTTATGAATGTCTTTGATAACTCAAATATTCAAGAATCTTTTAATGGTGTTACAACTCCCCTTACTTTCTCATATGCATCTAAAATGTACTTCAAGGTTTATCATCAACTTCTAGGTCTAACGGGGCTAAGCGAGAAAGAACTAAAGAAACACGAAAAACGACATAAGAATATGATTGCGCTTATCAATGGGCGCGTCTTTTATAATATTCAATCATGGTACAAAGGCCTTTTACTACTTCCATCTTTTAAACAATCAAAAGGTGATATGGAAAAGATGATGGGAATTACAGATCCAGTCGACTTTATCGAAGATAAGGACCTTTCATTTTCCCAGCGCATGGCCATGATACCAAATATGATTAAATCTTTTGGTAGCCTACTGTGGTATTTTTCTAAAATAGATAAGGTCGTTGCTGATTTTATGGATGGCTTCTACGAAGTATATAATAAAATCGACTTTTCAAAGCTTAATCGTCTTAACCTTACACAGCTCTACGATCTAACTGAAGAGCTGGATCAGAAAATCACTGAAAAATGGCATGCCCCTCTCATCAATGACTTCTACGTTATGATGATGAATGGAAAGATGTATCGTTGGATGGATAAATTAGGCTATGAAAATCCAGATCTTGTTCTAGGAAATCTCCTCTCTGGTGAGTCTGATATTGCTTCAACACAGCCAACTAAGGAATTACTAAAAATAAGTGATGAGATAAAAAAGTGGGACAATACTCTTATTGATGAATTTCTTAAAGTTGAAAATAAGAATGTCTTAGACTTTATCTATTTGAATGATAAGAAGGTTTATCAAATGTGCTTAGATTATATTGAGGCCTTTGGTGATCGTACAATTGGAGAATTAAAACTTGAAAGTCTTTCTCTACGTGAAGATCCAAGTTTCTTAATAAATATTTTAAAGAATTATGTCGTTAAAAAGAGCTTAGGATATGAAACCTTCATTGCTGGCGAAGTCGAATTAAGAGAAAGTGAAGAAAAGAAAGTTGCTCCTGTTGTAAAAAAGAAATTATCATTCTTTGCAAGAAAGCGCTTCTATAAGGACCTTGCAAAGCTACGTAAGGCGATTCGCTACCGCGAAAATACAAGACTACTTCGTACAAAATCATTTGGTATTTCCCGTCAAATTTATCGAGAAATGGGAAATCAAATGGCCTCTTTTGAGCTTATTAATTCACCAGAAGATATTTTCTTTTTAACTTTAAGTGAAATTGAAGAATTAAAAGATGCAAGGATTGTGCAAACACGATTAAAAGACTTAATTGAACTTAGAAAGGCCGAGTACGAGTCATATGAAAATGATGAGCCAGGACATCACTTTAAAACTTTTGGTTTCGTACATGCTGGTAATGACTTTATCTATGAAGGACACACAGAAATCGATCCAGATGGTGCCCTAAAAGGTATTGGTTGCTATCCTGGACAGATCAATGGTGAAGTCGCCCTACTTTTTAAGCCTGATGAAGGAATTGATGTAAATGATAAAATCCTTTGTACAGTTAGAACAGACCCAGGATGGGCCCCGCTCTTTCCTTCGATCAAGGGCCTATTAGTTGAGAAAGGCTCAACTTTATCTCACTCAGCAGTCATTGCAAGAGAGTTAAAGATACCAACAATTGTAGGTATACCAGGCATCACTAAAATTATTGAAAATGGTGATGAAATTGAAATGGATTGTGAAAGAGGAATTGTAAAGATAGTAAAATAAAAAGGACCTAACTAGGTCCTTTTTTTATTATGCGATTCTTCGATAAAGTTTAATATTATAAACACCAACCTTCTCATTTTTAATCTCTGAAGAAAATTGATCTGTAATATCCTCAAAGCCTGCAAGATCAGGCTCAAATACTCTTAGATAGTAGCGAACACAAATTACTCCACCAACTTTAATTGAAGGCTTGGCCTTTTGAATAAAGTTATTTCCAAGCTCATCATCAAAATAACTTGGAACATCAGAATATGAAAAATAATCATATTGTTTTTCGCCATTTGATAAAGTAGAGACGATATCACCTATTTGATAATGTATTTCAGATTCTTTTACACTTGTTTGAAGGCCATTGAAGCTTCGACACCTAAGAGGCGTATTCGTCAACGTTACTTCACCAAACAGACATAGACTTAGGAAGAAATTATCCTTTATCAAAGTTGTAGAAAAAAGTCGGGCAAAGCGTGAACGATAGAATTTCACATAACTTTCTTTCAAGTTCTTTTTAATAAAATCCCCACTATAAAGTAAAGAATTCATCATGGCCTTATTACCAACAATGGCCAAAACCACCGTCCAGCGCACGCTAAACGAAGTTGAAGTGATGATATATTTCTGCTCTTCTATACTTTGGCAATTCTTTAACTGGCGAATAAGTTTGTGGCCAAGAATCTTTCTGGCAAGTTTAGAAAACTTAAGAAAAGTTTTCTCCCAACTTCCGGCCAGGGCAGCAATTTCATTACTATCAAGAATATCGTGAAGCTCAATATTTATTCCAATACTCTTTAAAATCGATGAATCATCGTGATAAGCACGAAGAAAGCTTACTTCATCTAGCTCACAAATGGCCTTCTCATAGGCCCTCGCCCATTCAATCTGAATCTCTGAGACATCGAATAAATCGAGCTGACAGCCAGTTTGAGGTAATAAGTAGAGACCGCGAGGTCCTGCTCCACAAATAGAACCAATGCTCTTGGGCTTCAACTTTTTACAAATATTGGCCTCTAGCTCAATGTCTTCGTTAGCTAATGAATAATTAAGTTTATCAGTAAAATATTTCGCCATAGTCCAATTATAAATGTTTTCATTATATAATGATATTAAGAAAATAAATTCAAATGAGGGTGTATGAGTAAAGACATTAGTCACATTACAATGGAAGATTCATTTTTAAAGAGATACTTCGCTTGGTCACAGGAAAGATTTCCAATCGATAATGTTATCTCAGGTATCATTACATATTTTGTAATGTCTCGTATCGCACTCTTTCTAACTGATCAAAGTCTCGATTTTGTCGTAATGGATCTTCTTGGAGCCGTTGCAGTAATTGGACACTATTATATTTTAAGAGTCTTTGATGAGCACAAGGACTTTGAAATTGATTGTATCAATCATCCAGAAAGAGCACTTCAAAGAGGACTTATAAAGCTCTGGCATCTCGATATCATGGCCGCCATCTTCACTGTCATCTGTGTGAGCTTTTCATTGTTAATCTCAAATAATTATTTAAGTCTTATTTGCTACGGGATCGTCTATATTTGGTCCGTTCTTATGGCAAAGGAGTTCTTTGTTGGAAGCTGGCTTGAAAAAAGACTAACTCTTTATTCTTTCTCTCACATGCTGGTCTCTCCTCTTATCATAATTTGGATCTTTTCAACAAAGTGGCAGGTTCCTCAATTTGAAACTTATTCTATTATTGTTCTCGTCATGGCCTTAACTTCAGGCTTTTCTTACGAAATTACAAGAAAGACAAGAGGTCCAGAAGAAGAAAGCGAAACTCTTGATTCTTATACAAAAATCTACGGCATTGGTGGAAGTGTGCTCATTATCTCAATAATGAATATTATTACACTTGCCTGTTTTCTATATTTCACAACACTTATCCCTAACCTTCGTGGTGTTACTGTAGGAATGGGAATAGCTGGCTTTGCAGCAGCACAGTCAACTCTTTTAAAGTTTTTAAAGAAACCTAGCCTAGATGGAAGAAAGAAGAATGAAAAATCATTTGGACTCTTTGCTCTTCTTCTCTACGTTGCACTACTAGTAGGTATGTATGGAAATTAATTTAGAAGGCCTATCAATTCAACATAAACAGGAATTTGAACTCTTTAAAGACAATGATTCCATCTCAAGCATTGAGCAATTTAGTGATGATGACTCAAGCGCTGTCTTTTTCCTAATTGATAACAAGGCCTATTTTGGATTCTGCCAAGGTAAGCTTAATAATGACTTCATTGATGCTGCCAGAGAATATAAGACCAAGCATCAAAGTGAGAAGATTGTAGGGCCATTAAATTTTTCAACTTATAATACATATCGCTTAAAAGAAAATGAAGACCTTCCCCATCACCTAATGGAGCCACCATACGAGGCTGAGCTTTATCAATTATTAAAGTCACATGGTGAAATCTTTGAAAGTTATCTAACGTATGAAATTAATGACTTTGAAAAGCTCTTAGACTGGTCAAAGCAATTTGATGAAATCGATGATAGTGTCATGAAAGATCAATACACTCTCCAAGTCATTGATACAAAGTACTGGATGGATAATATCGAACGCTTTTATAAAAGTGCAGATCAAGTCTTTGGAGAAAATCTAGCTTATTCAACCCTTTCATTTGAGACTTTTAAAGCAAAGTATGGAGAACAAGCAGCGGGACTTATCTGTCCATTTACTTCTCGCTGTCTCGTTTCAAAAGACAACCAACAAATAGTGGGAATAATTTTAAACTTCATTGATATCACGGCCGCTGACCGAAAGAGACTTCTTATAAAAACGATGGGAGTTCATCCAGATCATCGCCATATGGGGCTAAGCTTTATCTACTTACTTAAAGAAATAATTCCTCAAGTACGTCAAAACTACGACCAGGCATTTCTCTGTCTTATGCGAGAGGGAAATCTACCATCACTTTTTGCTAAGGATATTTCACAAAAGGATCGCCATTATCACTTATTTAGTCTTTGATTAGTCTTTAACTTCAACAAGTTTTTTTGGCCATAGCCTATAAAGAAAGAATATTAGAAGGCCAACAATTGCCACAAGAAAGCTAATTTTACTTGATACACTTTGTATCGATAGTAAGAACACCCCCACTAGGATACTGATCATAGCAAGACAAAAGCAGAATCGATTCTTACTTTCAGGAATAACACCGACAAATCGTCTTGTGCAATTCCCACAAGTCTGAGGCCTTTTTATTGCATGCATCCAAGAGATTGTGCGCTTCCCGCAACTTGGACAAGGACGAATATTGAAATCCTTAAGTGCGGGCTCTGTCATTTTCAAATCACCATCTAATGTCATCTCAATATCCATACTCTTCTCTTTTGCTCTCTCATCAATAAACTTTTTTAAACAGTAAGTTATTAACTTCAACCAGATCAACGCAGCTATGGTGACAATGAGAAGTAGTAATACTTTCTCTGTATAGCTTCCTACAGGAATGAACCCTTTCAGTTGCGTCATTAAGTAGTTATAAAATTCAATAATCATAAATATTTTGATGTATCCAAAGTAATTCGTATAAGTCGTATCTCTTTTAAAATCTGACTAATTTTCGAAATACACATCTAGTAATATACGACACTTTATCGTTTGATAGTCAAAAAACATGAGCAATATCAGTAACTTAAGAAAGATCATAGTTACAAACGATAAACTACTGTAATCATAGAAGTTACAAACATCAAAATTTTAAGAAAATCCTAAACGATAATTCTTCAACAATAACAAGGGTTTATAAACAAAGCCTTATTCAAGAAAATTTATGTTCAAGTTTTTAAAAAGTTTAATCCTCTAGTTAATAGAGCAAAGCAACGTAAAAACTCTGAACACCTATAGTATTAATTTCAAACTCCCCCATGTGAAACGCTCAAAACGCTATATTAGAAGGATGAAGATAGAACAAACACACACAAATCCTGCAAATGCGGAGCTTGCTCCTGCCCCAAAAACTGCCCAGAAAGCGACAAAGAAGAGGCTGTCGGCCCCATCTCGTTTTGACTACTCTGAGGCAGCTCGTCTAAAGCGTATAGAGCTTCTAGAAGAGCAATGTGGGCAAGACCTTGATGCCATTGCAACAACGGACCTGGATGGCCTAAATTTAAAGGGAAATATCGAGTCCTACGCTGGAAGTATTTCAATTCCTATGGGAATTTGTGGGCCACTGAAAATGAATGAAAAGGGAGAGACGGAAGAGCTCTACATCCCTATTGCAACTTCAGAGGGTGCTCTGGTTTCTTCAATTACACGTGGAGCACTTGCTGTTTCACTATGTGGTGGATTCAAAGCAAAGGTCACAAGAAAGCGCATGTATCGCGCACCTGTTTTTACATTTGAAGATATTGATCATGCTGATGAATTTAAGGCATGGCTTGAAGATAATTTTAATACAATCAAAAGTATCACAAAGAAATATTCTAATTTTGCTGATCTAAAAAAGATCAAGACGACTCTTATTGGTCGAAATGTTCACGCTAAATTCATTTATGAATGTGCAGATGCTTCTGGTCAGAATATGACTACAGTTTGTACTTGGCAGTCATGTCTATGGATTAAAGAAGAACTTCTTACTTCAAAGATTAATCTTATTGAATTTTTCTTAGAAGGAAATGGCTCAAGTGATAAGAAAGTTTCAGTTGGATCGGCCATGCAAACTCGCGGAACTTACGTGACTGCAGAATGTGTGATCACAGAAAAAGTACTAAAGAGAATCCTTAAAACTTCAAGTACAGACTTGATTAACCTATATCTTAGATCACTTCCTATCACACGCCTTGAAGGGATGATAGGATATAACGTAAACGTTGCCAATGCAGTTGCTGCAATCTTTGCTTCAACGGGACAAGACCTTGCTTGTATCCATGAGTCATCTACGGCGGTTTTAAATTTTGAAAAACACGAAAAAGGTTTATATGTAAGCTTAACTCTTCCATCTCTTGTAATCGGTACAGTTGGTGGTGGAACAGGACTTGGCCATTATAAGAATTGTCTTCAAGCAATTGATTGTGCAGGAGCTGGAAAGGTTGAGCGTTTTGCAAAAATTATTGCAGGAGCTGCTCTATCTCTTGAGCTTTCAACAATGTCGGCCATCTGTGGTGGACAATTTGCTTACGCTCACGACAAGCTTGGAAGAAATAATCCAAAAGATCAGCTTAAGACAAAAGATATAACAAAAGACTTTATCAAAGAAAATTTCTCTGATCTTTCAGAATCTCTAAAAGAAAGTGAGACTATTGAACACGATGTAAAAGTTAACGTTGAAAATGGAATCATCACAGAAGCAACATCAAGAGTTGTAAATAAGTCGCTGGGCTTTACTGCACTTGAAGTGGATAAAGAAAAACAAGTTATTTTAAAATCAAAGCCACTAGACACTGATGTTATTGCAGGCCTTGCAGCAATTGCTGGTTTTGCAGATAGTGATATAAGACGCAAATTCTTAAAGACTATTCGAGATAACGAATTTACAAAATGTCATATTAGAGAAATAGAGGCTTACCGAATGGTATCACGTGATTTTTCACGTTATATACCGACTCTACACGGTACCTATATCAATACTCAAAAAGAAGCATATTTAATTCTTCTTGAAAATTTAAACTTCTCACAAGTAGAGCTTATTAATACTGAAGCCTCTCCAGAGCTGTGGATTAGTTCAACGAGAGAGCTTATTTATGATGCCATTTCAAAGGTACACACAAGCTTTCTTTCAAGTGAAGAAGTTAGTAATTCTTCACTAAACTTAGGAAAGACGAAAGTTGACGCTGATTTAACTAAATCAATTATTACCTATATCCGTGCTCAGCGCTACATAAGTGCAGAAACAGAAAGTAAATTAGAAGAAATTCTTTCTAATATCAATAAATGGGCAAAGCTTATTGATGAAGGTCCAAAGACTCTTACACACAATGACTTTAACCCAAGAAATATCTGTTTTAAGAAAGGTCGCCCATGTTTTTACGACTGGGAATTATCAAGATTTAATTCTCCATACCGTGATCTAGTAGAGTTCATGAGCTTTACAACTCCAAGTGAGGAGATTGCAAGTGATATTGAATTATTCTTTGAAAAAGACGGTATTGAGCTAGAGAGAAATGAAAAATTAGAAAATATGTTGGCATGCTCATATGAGTACTTACTTAATCGCGTACTCTTCTACTATGTTGGTCACAGTGTAAATGAATATGTATTTATGCCACATATCTTTAATAAAACGCTTGAAATCATCCAATTCATTGAAGGAGAGCTTGATGCATAATCTAATTCAAAAGCTACTTTCACACTCGATTGAAGAAAGAAATAAGAAAGTCTTATTCTTTTATAAGAATTATAAGCTTGTGTCTTCTCTATCCATTAATGAGATGATGGAAAAAGCATGTCAGATTGCATCTAAGATTATTGAAAACGATATTAAAGATGAGAATATAATTCTATCTTTTGAAAACGAAGAAAACTTTGTCACTTACTTCTTTGGGATCATCTTATCTGGAAATACACCAGTTCCAATGGCCTCAAATGCCCTGATGCTAAAGAAAGACTTTGAAGAGCTACTCTTTCAATTTGCCTCTAGTGCAAAAACAAAGTATATCGCCGCAAAGAAGACACCAGCGGGCTACACAAATATATTAAAATTAGACGAAGCAAAAAAACTGGCATCAAGCTTTGCAAACCCAACACTTGAAGATACTTGTTTTATTCAATACTCTTCAGGTTCTACTTCTGCACCAAAGGGCGTTGTTATTCGTCATAAAAATCTACTGGCAAATAATGAGCAAATTAATATTGGGATTAAGCTAACAGATAAAGACTCGATTTGTACTTGGCTTCCGCTTCATCACGATATGGGACTAATAGGAAGCCTAATGACAGCACTTCTAAGTAATTTAGAATGTCATATTGTGCGAACTCAGGATTATGTTATTGCCCCTCACAAATGGCTACACCTTGTGAGTGAAACAAAGTGTAGTGCCCTTTGTATACCAAATTCGGCCTACTATGTTTGCGCCACAAAGATTCCAGAAAGCAAACTTGAAGGGCTTGACCTAAGTCATATTCGTTTTGCTCAATGTGGAGCTGAGCCAATCAAGGCAAATGTTCTCGATGCTTTTAGCAAACGCTTTAAGAAATATGGATTTAACTCAAAGGCCATAATGCCTGTTTACGGACTTGCAGAAGCAACCCTTGCTGTTACCTTCCACGAAGTAGGAACTCAGTATAAAAAACAGTCTCGTGACAATGAAGAGTATATCTCATGCGGCAAAGTCCTCTCTCCTACTGAGCTAGAGATAAGAAATAGTGAAAATGGAATTGGAGAAATCTATATTAAGGGGCCATCAATTTCAGACCACTACTATGGCCGAGCCACTCACCTAGAAGATGGATGGCTCAATACCGGTGATCTAGGCTTTCTAGATGAAGACAAAAACCTCTATATTACAGGAAGAAGCAAAGACTTAATTATCTGTAATGGAGTCAATATTTATGCCAATGATATCGAGTTTGAGGCCGCAAAAGTACCTCAAGTAAAATTAGGTCGCATCGTGGCCTTCAGTGTACCAGGACTAGATGGTGAACTGGCCAAAATCGTTATTGAAACAAATGAGAAGTCATTAGAGGGCCGCAATAAGATAAAGGAGCAAGTTATTGAAATCCTTAGATCTAAAATTACACTAACTTTAGACAGTATTATCATTGTTCCAGAGTTGACCCTAAAGAAGACCACAAGTGGTAAAGTAAAGAGACAGGATGCGAGACAGCGCTTTCTTAAGGGAGAGCTAAATAAAGTTGAAAAACGCTTTGGCCTTAACTTACTTGCATCAAAGTGGATTAAAAATAAGTTTAAGTTTAATTTCTTATTAAGAGAAAAAATAGGATAAATAATGGCACAAAAACTTCTTACATATTTAAATGAAGCAATAGCAGAAGTTTCAGATAAAGAAGTTGTGCTAAGTGAAGACACAAAGTTTGCAACTCTTGGACTAGATTCATACGATGCCATGAGTTTTATCGCCAGACTTAAAGAAGACTTTGAAGATCTACCTGTTACGATCTTCTTACAGTGCCAAACAACAACAGACTTAATAAAATACTTAGAAAATAATCATAAAGAAGAGATGGAAGAACTATGGAAACAAGATTAGTAGAAAGACTGCAAAGACTTAATAAACAATCTGTGGACCGTGCTTTCACTGTAGAAGCTCTTGATTGGACAAAGCCAATTGATAAGAGTTTAAAGTGGACACCAGATGAGATGATTACAATCTCATATCTTCCTAGTTATGACTTATTAACTGATGCTCAAAAGCTTCGCTTTAACCAATTAATTGGCCTTTCAATTTGCGAGCAATTTATATGGTTTGAAAATGTACTTCTCAATCCAGCTCTTAGAAGCTGTAAGAGAATCTATAAGCTAAATCCAGAAATGAACGAGGCCATCGATCACTTTATGGAAGAAGAAGATAAGCACGGTGAAATCTTTCTTCGTATGCTAATGAAAGCAGAACCTGAGAATTACTCAAAAGAGAATCCTCTAAGAATTTTTAAGCTTTCTAAGACTCAAAACTTTATCATGAAAGTTGTGACGAAATTTCCACAAATCTTTCTATGGTGGATTTGGATTGCCCTATTCTTTGAAGAGCGTACATTAGATATTTCGAAGAAATATAATAAGGCCCTAAAAGAAAAAGATGTTGATTGGAACTTCTGGCAGTGCCATTACTACCACATGCTTGATGAAGTGAGACACCAACAGATTGATGAATGTTTCCTAGCAACTTTCTACAATAAGGCCAACCCTATTCTTAGAAAGATTAATGCCAAGGTATTTATCAACTTCATCTCTAGCTACTTTGGACCTAAGAGAATGGCCACTCGAATTCTTGAACTAATGCAAGAGGAATTTGATGACCTAAGTACTGAAACAATTAATACTCTAAAAGATGAATTTGATACTCTTCGTACAAATGTTGAGTTTCAAAGAAGTGCTTTTTCAAGACAAGGCTTGGGCCGTACTTATGAACTGCTTGCTCAATATGATGAAATGGATGACTTTTGGGATCTATTAATTGAGGAAAGTAAGGAAGAACACCTTGGAAAAAATCGCTTTGTTCGCGGTACTCACTCAACAATTCTAAACTAAAAAAAAAGGCCCTGTTAAACAGGGCCTTGATATATCTATTGGCTTAAATCGCCTTTTAAACTCGTTAGTAATTCATCAAGATCAAATGGCTTATAGAAGAAGCGAGTTACCCCTTCTTTCATGGCCTCTTTAAGAGAAATATCTGCTTGGCCAGAGACGAAGTAGAAAACCTTATCTTTTTGTTCTTTGTGACTATTTGAACAATCAAGTACGACCTTTCCGTTACCATCAGGCATCTTATAGTCAGAAATAATCGCATCAAAAGTTCCACCACTATTGATTAATTTAACAGCGCTATTTCCCGAACTTGCACATTCAGTCTCATAACCTTCAAACTGTAATTCTTCAGCTAAAAGCTCTAAAATATCTGGTTCGTCATCAACGATTAGTACTTTGTAAGGCATGTTTTAATTTCTCTTCTAAATGTATAAGTCGATAATAATGTAATGCATCCTATTATAAATACTATATTTTGTAAAACAAAATAAATTGATAAACTATACAGTTTAATAGTATAGGCCAAGGCTTTGTTTTCTAAGATATATTTTACAAACTTTGGCGCTGTTCCATAATAAAACTCGACAAATAATTGCCCTGCTCCAAAGCTCATTAAGTATTCATCTCGAATATGGCGAAAGTAATTTAAGACATAGTGGTCATGACCAAAGCCTGCAGTGACTAAATAACATTGATTCTTGGCCAATAGTTTCTCAATTGGTTTAGGGTTAATATCACTACTTTCAACAAGTGGTCCGATAAAACCAAAATGATCAACATAAGCGATGGCCGCACGATAATTTAATCCATTTGTCAGCCTAGAAACTTTAATTGTTCCATCTTCACCTTTTTCTTCAATAATTTCTCTGAAGTTAGTCTTTGCTACAGCGGCCGATGGATTAACTAAATATAAGGCCATTCTAGAAATATAAGAACCATTTCCTCCGTGATCACCTGTATACTCAATGATCCCAGTTGCATCCCCGTCAAAAGTTGCATTAATAACAAGAGAGGATTTTGTCTGAATATCTTCTGAAGCAGCACTCATGACTAATTTAAAATAAAGTGCTTGCCCGACAGTATCTGGAATGACGATATTATCTTCATTTGGTGGATAGTCAGTTCCATCAGGCTTTAAAAAGAAAACCAATTCGATCTCATCTTTAATTGTTGCAAGCTTATCTGTAAAACCAGCGCAATTTAATTCCGATGTTGAACATAGATCAATGAAGCTGACAAAAGGAGCCTCCACATCAGAGCTAGGAATTTGAGTCACAATTCTAAAGCTGGCATCTGATCCATTACTATTATCTTTTACAGCAACATATAATTCCTCATCGCTGTAACCTTTAGTATCGATATCCTGAAAGTATAATCCTCCATCAGTAGAAACGACATCCGGTAGATCACTTGAAGTATCAAAATAATAAGCTGCTTCTTGGCTGGCCGTAACTTTTACTGGAACATAAAGTGTAATTGCAGCCTCTGGAGTCGAGCTATCACCACCCATATTAATAAAAAGCTCATTAAGGTTGGTACCTGAATCACCTCTTAATCTAAAAATAGGTTCCTCTATGTCATCAAGTCCCAAACTGGCAGCGTGTGAGAGTTGACCTGCGATGAAGAATAAATTTAATAAGATGAGTGATTTCAATAATTTTTGCATATTAAAATTATGGTTTATCTTTTCTTCTTGGTCAAATAATAATAGATTTGATAAGAATGAAGTCACTTATAAGTTACTTAAATAACATAGATTCAAAGAGCAGATAGGAAGCACAATGAAGTATATTATCTTGTCATTATTATTTCTTACTTCGTGTATCGACACTGAAGGTATAAAGAACCAAAAACAAGTTATAACAAGTATGGCAACGGCCCTTGGGAAGAAGTACCCAAGTGTAAAATCTGTGGACTGCCAATATCTTTCAAAAAGACTATTACGCCGCGACAACAGACTCGTTCTCGTTGATGCTCGAAATATCTATCAATACGATGTCTCTCATATTCAAAGGGCCATTCCCCTTTCAAAACTCCATGAGACTCACCAAAGCCTAGATGGACGCGAAGTTATCGTTTACTCAACGATTGGAACACGTGCAACAAAGGCCATTCTTGAGCTAGCAAAGTCAAATCAGAAAACGGAATTTAAAAACCTCTTTGGAGGAATTCTAGACTGGCTTCAATGTGGGGAAAAGATTTATAAAGATAATAAAGAAGTGAAAAAGATACGCTTTGAAAATGACGCTTGGAATATCGTTCCTAAGGGATATGAGTCGATTCTTCCATGAAAGTAATTAGTATCAATGGCCAAATTATTGATGAAGAAAATGCCAAAATCTCAGTATTTGATCGAGGCTTTCTCTATGGTGACTCTGTCTATGAGGTAACTGAAGTTCGAAATGGAAAGATTGGTTTTCTCGACGAACATCTTGAACGTCTTCGTAACTCAGCTCTTAAGATGCATATGCACCTTCAATTCACGGCCAAAGAGTTGGAAGAACAAATTATGAAAGTTGCCACAAAGCTTCATAAAGAGGGATTCCAGCGTTGCTATATCCGATTAGTTGTTACCCGAGGTGAAGGTGAAATTACACTTGATCCAAAAGCGGCCAGCAAACAAAACCTCATTATTATTGGAAAAGACTTACAAGAAAATCCAAAAACTTGGTATCAAGATGGTGTTGAAGTCATCGTCTCTTCAACACTTAGAAACCCAGTTAAATCAATGGACCCAAATATAAAGTCAGGAAATTATCTCAACAATATCCTAGCTTACAACGAGGCCCGTGAAGCCGGCTACTTTGATGCAATCATGCTCAACCAAGACGGTAATGTAACTGAATGTACAACAAGTAACCTGTGGATCGTTAAGGATGGCGTCTTTAAAACTCCCCCAATTGCAGCCGGACTTTTAAAAGGTATTACTCGAGAAAATGTCATTAAGATTCTAGGTGAAAATAATATCCCTTTTGAAGAGACAAATATCACTGGCTCCCAATTAAAAGAAGCAGATGAGTGCTTCCTAACTTCCTCTACAAAATACCTTGTTCCTATTGTAAAAATTGACAATCAGGCCATTGGCGGAGGGCGTCCAGGAGCAAAAACGTTACAAGTACTTGAAATCTTTAAAAAGCAACAAGGCATTCCTCTATAATTTCTTGTATTTACGAATTTATTCATTGACAAAAGTAATGACTATTAGCTATAAAGCTTCAGTTGCATCCGAAAATATTAGATAAGATTGATGGGCCTAAGGCTTTGTGCCTTTGAGATGTGATGCAACTTTATCCTTGTCCCACCCAATCTTAATTCATAAGGAGAGCCTCATGGCAAAGAGTACTACAGCGAGATCACGCTTTAAAATCCAAAGAGCACTAGGTGTTGAACTTCCAGGTCTTGGTAAAGGTGGAGCACTAGCTCGTCGTCCATACGGTCCAGGTGTTCACGGTAACAAAAGAAAGAAAATTTCTGACTATGCCGTTCGTCTAAAAGAAAAACAAAAACTAGTATTTCACTACGGTCTAAGAGAAAAGCAACTTGTTACTTACGTTAAGCAAGCTAAGAAGAACACTGCTGGTAAGCCGTGGATGGAAGTACTTCTTACAAACCTTGAGTCAAGACTGAACAACGTTGTTTTCAGACTTGGATTTGCACCATCAATGATGGCAGCTTCTCAAATGGTTTCTCACGGACAAGTACAAGTTAACGGAAAGAAAGTTGACCGTTCATCATACATCGTTAAAGAAGGTGATGTTGTTACTCTAACTGAGAAAGGTTACAACAACCAACTTTACAAGCAAACTCAAGAATCTCCACGTTTCGCAGCTGTTCCAGCTTGTTACAATGTTGAAGGTTCAGACAAGAAGAAAGCAACTATGGTTGCTGCACCTCTTGAGTCAGATGTACCATTTGACTTCAACTCTCAGCTAGTAATTGAGTACTACTGGAAGGTAAAATAGTAGGTCCTAATCAAAATAGACTTATATACAAAAGGCTCCCGATTGGGAGCCTTTTTTATTTTGATTTTTTAACTTTAGCTTCTTATTTATTTTCTCGAATCTCAGTAGAACTCAAGTCCTGAAACTCATGAGGCTCTAGATAAATCACCTCTAGCTTAGGGTTATATTCTTTAATAACCTTCTCAACCTCACGATATTGGGCCATCTTCTCTTCTCTAGGAACAACATAGACCTTGCTAAGCTTTTGACATACTTTCTCAACTTCATGCCATTGCAAGAACGAACCAAATGTATCATCACCCATAAGCCAATTAACCTCAGGGTAGTCGACTTCTTTTAACCATTCATACGTAGGCCGACGCTGCTTCTTTGCCCAAAAGCCCGTATAGATCTGAAAACGATCTTCAGTCATGTACTTAATCTTCAAGTACTCTCCATATGGATCGTCTTGCTCATTAGACTTCCAATGACTGTAGTCGAGAACAATAATGATATTATCCTCAAACTTAGAACATTGGTTAAGACATTCAAGATGTCCTTTATGAAATGGGTGAAAGCTCCCACCAAAGAGAGTTACTGAAGTTTTTTCTTTTGAGGAAAAAAGCTCAACCTGATTTGCAATTTCTTCTAATTTACTCATTTATTAGAAGTCTTTATCTTGTAGAGTCTTGCGGCCATTTTGCATCGCGCGCTCAGCTGCTGCATCACACTTTACTCTAACAATATCAGATAGAACCTGCATCACGTTGGCCGAAGTATTAAGGCCATGTTTGTCTTTGATATATTTCTTAAGTTTTGAAGCAACAATTAAAATTTCTTGATCATTAAGCGGCAGAGTTTTCTTATCTCCACCAACTAAAATTCGTCGCGGCTCTCGCCTTTGCTTGTTATCCTGCTCGCTCACGTTATCTCCATTTGAGTCATCAGTATTTTGTGATTTAAGATAATCAACTTTCACATATATCTCCAAGTCTAGTATAATTATATTGTATAGGAAATTTAAATCTAATAAACCAACGAGCAAATTATGAAGTTCTCTTGCGAATTTAACGATATTGAGTATTTTTTCCGAACAGAAATTGGTGCAAATACTAATGATAAATACCATCTCTTTCTTTCTGGTTCGAAGCTTACCAAGTATCAGAATGAAGAAATGCGCTTTCACACACTTTACATCAATGCAAAATGTGAAGGTAGTGAACTAAATTTCATCATCACTGGAATTCCCCTCTCTTTAGAAGAAGAGGAACAAATTGAAGAATTGGAAGACTTCTTTGAGGCAAAAGAGATTTTTGAAAAGATTGAAAACTCATTTGATCAAATGTTATCTGACAGTAAGGCACCTCCATGGGCAACTAAGGAGTATAAGTAATGAATCAAAATACACTACCTAATAATACTCACAGTAAAGTCATGGGCTATATTCTATGGCTATTTGGCTTTATGGGCTCTCACCGCTTCTACTATGGTAAACCTGTTTCAGGAACAATCTGGATGCTAACTCTAGGTCTTTTTGGTGTGGGATGGCTTATTGATATTTTTCTCATTCCGGCCATGGATGAAGAATGTGATGTACGCTACTACGACGGAGTATTGGACTACAATATTGCTTGGGTTCTCCTAACTTTCTTAGGAGTCTTTGGTTTTCATAAGTTTTACCAAGGTAAAATTATTATGGGAGTTCTCTATCTCTTAACTGGTGGATTCTTCCTATTCGGAATTCTATACGACTTCTGGACTCTTAATGAACAAATAGATGAAATAAATAAAAAGGGCTTCTAAAAAGAAGCCCTTATATTTTTGCTTGAATATTTTTTTAGTCTAGTAAATAGCGCAATGTCCTCTATAAAGATAAACAGTATCTCTACTAACATCTGTTGAGCTAAATGTTGAATAAGTCTGACCTGCATCAGTAAAGTCTAGAGCAAATTCCTTAGTCACTGTATCAACACGATATTCAACGTGAGTACGTCCTGGGAATCGACGATAGATTGTACGACACTCTCCACGTCTGTTACAAACAACTTGTGGATGAGTAATTTCACAGAACTCACTACGATGACGGATTGGACCTGTTTCAACTTCAGTTGAAATTGTTCCAGCAATGTCATAATTTAATGAAGTATCAAGCTTGTCTAAAAAGAATTCACCATTTGATGGAAGCTTAAGCTTATCATCAAACTTAACTTTTAGTTTTTCATCTGCAACTTTAATAACCATTTTTCTCTTACCTACAAATTTAACCTTTGTACGGTACTCACCTGGAGCTAGAGTTAGGCTATCTTTTGATGTTTTTAAGTTTAATTCTGAAGTGACAGATAAATTACCCTTAAATTCCTTACAGCTAAATAAAATAGTCATAAGAAGGGCCATTTTTAAAAATTTCATTTCTCCCCCTAAGTTAAAATAAAAAATATTTATCAAACGTAATTTTGTTTGTCCATACTGGCATAAATACTATGAAATATGTACTCATTTTTAAAACTTCTGAAAAGATGACCTAGAGCATGTTTCAAAAAGTTAAGAGAGGTTAAGATATTACTAGACTTTATTTTAAAATTGTTTAATATATTCGGGATATCGACAACTTAAACCTACTACGGAGACCTTATGGCAAACGCTAAAGTTTACGAAACTTCTATTGTACCTAAGGGTGAAATGCTTGAGCCTGTTAGAAATCAAGAAATGATTGCTTCATCGATGACGATCGAAGTACTTCACATCGCAACTTTCTTTGTTATCTTTGCTTTTATTTTTGCAGGGATCTGGAAAGCCGCTGTTGCTATTGAAAGAAAAGAAAAAGCATCAGAAAACTCAAAAGTTACAGCATAACTTTTATCAATTCTTAGAATTCAATATGAAATGTCACTGGCCCGTCGTTATTTATGACGACGGCCATGCTTTCTCCAAAAATACCAGTTTCTACTGGAACTTTTTCATTTAGTAATTTAACAAATTCATTAAATAAATTCTGAGCGACTTCAGGTTTGGCACTTCCATCAAAACTTGGACGATTCCCCTTCTTTCCATTCCAAGAAAGGGTAAATTGTGAGACGGCCAAAATACTTCCCTCAATATCAACAACGGATTTATTCATGCGTCCGCTTTCATCAGAAAAAATTCTTAAGGCGACAATCTTATCAGCGGCTTTTTTAAGAGTCTGCATTGTATCATCGTGTTCGATACATACTAAAAGGTTAAGACCTTTTTCTATTTGGCCGACGATTTTATTATTAACTTTGACTTGGGAACTTGAAACTCTTTGGACAACTATCTTCATTAAACTTTCTTATATTCTTCAATTTGTTTTAATTCATATTGTTTTTTTAAGTTTTTAATTTTTTCTTCGTAACTAGATACGAGTTGATCTCTAAGTCTTTTAGAATCACTCATCTGACGCTCTAATTTCTTTTGGGCCATATTTAGCTTACGGCGCATATCTGTATTATGATCGGCCGTCATTTTCTGTTTTTCCATATTATGGTTATGAGTCATACGTGAAAGCTTAACTTCATTTTCTTGTTTCATCATCTTAAGCTTTGTGTTGAAATCATCACGAAGTGATTGGAAACGCTTCTCATACTGATCCTTAATATGATCAACACTATCCTTCATTTCAGCTCGTTGCATACGGCTTTGCTCTTGAAAGAACTCATTTTCAGCTTGTTGTCTACGCTTGCCTGTTTCAGTAAGCATATGAAGTTTCTCTTCTGTTTCAGCAAGTGTTTTCTTTAGCTGTGCCTGTTGGTCTTGAAACTTCTTTTCATAAGAAGCTTGAATATCACCGATCTTTTGATCCATCTCTTTTTGATGAGTCATAAGTGTATCTTCATACATACGACGATTACGAGCATTAATCTCTTCTTTCTCTTCTCTAAATGATTCCTGAAGAGAGTTTACGGTTTCCACACTCTTTTCTTCTGTACGAATAAGATTATCTCTAAAGTGCTCTCTTTGACTCTGCATTAGATCACGATATTGATTTTCTTTATGAAGCATATTATCTTCAGCAACTTTCTTTTCATGAGTGATATTGCGATTATATTGTGCTTTCTTTATCTCATGTTGTTTTTGAGAACGTGCCTGAATCTGATCCATATTCGCTCTCATATCATCTTTAAAATTAATAAAGCGCTCTTGTTGATCAAGGGACTGCTCTTTAATTCTCTTTGTAACACCAATATCTTTTTGAACTAATTTTCGTTCAAAATCATTAATAATATCAGCGTTTAATTGCTTTAGACGCTCAAGCTTCTGCTCGTAAGTATCTTTTATGCCAGCATCCTCAACGGCCTTCATTGATTGAGAACTTTTAAATCGAGCAATATCAACATTGTGGTTACTCTTAATATCCTCACGTTTATTCTTTTCTGCGCGAAGGATATCACTGACTTCAACTTGATGAGCAAGCCTTTGTTCCTGAAGATTTTTTTGTGTTTTAAGGTGTAGGTCGCGAGCAATCTGATCAACGCCTTCTTGCTTCTTATTTAATTCTCTAACATATGATTCGTTGGCCTCTTCTAAAGCTTGCTTCTTCGTTTCAACAAGGAAGTCTTCACGTCTTTTGCCTTCATCAACTACCTTACGTAGTGTTTTATTAGCATCATTTTTTAACTCATGATTTTCTAGAGTGAATTGAGACTTTAATTCATTTAATTCTTTTCGATTCTTTCTAACTTGCTCTTTTTCAAGTTTAGCAAAGTCATTATTTAACTTCTCAGTCGATTCTTCACTATGCTTATGAAGTTCCTTAATCTTATCTTGAAAGCGGTCTTGGTTTAACTCGACACGCTCATCTGCTCTTCTTTTTTGAGAAGTTAGGCTATTAGAGAATGTCTTCTCTCGCTGCTCAATTGTATCTGAATATGACTTTTTTAAAGTAGATAGCTTTTCATCAAAGTTTGTTTTTTGCTCTTTTGAAACTTTACGAAATTCTTCTTGTGTTTGCTCATTCTTATTGCGAAAGAATTCTTTAGATTTAGCGATGGCCTCTTTGGCCTTCTTGGCAGCAATCTCTAATTTCGATTGATTATCTTTGATGAGAGCATCTTGTTTTTTCGAGTATTCGTGCTTTAGAGTATTTAACTTCTCTTCGTTATTATCCTCTAGGTTCTTAAGATTTTCACGATATCCTGAACGAATACGATCAAGCTGCTTGCGCTGCTCACTATTCATCTGTGAAATTTTCTTAGAGTAATCTTCTACTTTCATAAACCTATATGCGATAAAAATAATCGCCCATTAAAACACTTCTTTATTATACCTTCTTTATAGGATGCTTTTTACTAGGCAAAGTATATCCTCTATAAGTCATTGAATTCTCAATTATGTTAGTATTTTTATATGAATGAGCTAACAGATACAAAGAAATACGAAAGTTTCCTTAATATGTGGAGAACCCTAATTGCGCTCTCTCATCTCGATAATATTGTTTCCGAGCAAGAAAGAGAGCTTATTCAGGAATTTATCCATAATGCAAAGTTAAGTGAAGAGGATAAGGAGATCTTACGTCAGGATCTTGAACAACGTCATCGACCAGACGAGTTCATTGGGCATGTTAATTATCCGGCCCACCTCTCTCAACTGCATCACTTAGCAAATATTCTATTTCGTTCAGATGAGCTCGATCCTAAAGAAGAAGCTTATCTAAAGAAGATTCTTGCAGAAATAGAGACTAAGATTGGTATTTACAATGCCACGACACAAAGCGCCGAAGCACTGAAAAAGATGTCTCAAAGTGAGATTGAAGTCAAAAGAAAGTCGGCCTTTGCTGAAATCATCAAGTTCTTTACCAAATAAGATTTGAGCTCCTATTTACTTCCTAGTTAATTCTCTTTGTGCTAAGTTATTGGCAAATATTTTTCAAAGGATTAATAATGAATAACGCAGAGCTTAATGAGTTTTTAGAAAAGTACGGACAAATGTTTAGACCAAATCCATGGCATGGTATCAAGACATGGGATGACGAATCAAAGAGAGTTCTAAACGCATATATTGAAATCACACCAAATGACCGTGTTAAGTATGAAGTTCATAAAGAGAGCGGTTACCTAATGGTTGATCGTCCACAAAAGTTCTCAAATATTATTCCACAACTATATGGATTAATTCCACGCACTTACTCAGATAAGAAATCTGCTGACTTTGCTGAGTCAGAAACAGGAAGAACAGGAATTGTTGGTGATCTAGATCCAATTGATATCTGTGTTCTTACAGAAAAGAATATTAAGCAAGGTGATATCCTAGTTAACTGTGTTCCTATTGGTGGTTTCAGAATGCTAGATGGTGGTGAAATTGATGATAAAATCATTGCTGTTCTAAAAGACGATGCAATGTTTGGGCACATCACAGATGTAGATCAAGTTCCAACTGCTGTTTTAGAAGAACTTAAGCACTACTTCCTAACTTATAAAGAAATTCCTGTAAAAGAAGGTGAAGCAAAAGTTGAAATCACAGACCTATACGGTGCTGAAGATGCAATGAAAGTAATTAACCTTGGAATTGAGGACTATAATGAAAAATACGTTAAGTAAGAAATATAAAGGGTGCCAAATTTGGCACCTTTTTTTTGCACTAATTCTTTGCCTGTCTTTTGTAAATGTACATCCAGCTTCATATATAGTTAACAAAGAGCATTCTAAGTTAAAGTTCAAAGTTAAGTATATGGCCTTAACAGACGTTGAGGGACAATTTGAAGATTATAAAATCTACTTTGATATGAAAGATAAGACCATCTCAAACCTTGTTGGCCAAATCAAAGTTAATTCGATTAATACTTTTGATAAAAAGCGTGATCAACACCTAAAAAAAGACGATTTCTTTGATGCAAAGAAATATCCTGTAATTAAGTTTCAGTCTGTACAACCATTTTCAATAAAAGAAAAAGAAGTAAAAACTGAGATCCAGGTCAAAATTAAGAAAGTTCAAAAAACAGTACCTGTGAAAATCACTTATCTTGGTAAAAGAAGCGATCCATGGACAGAAAAAGAAGGACATTATTTTCAAGGCAGCTTTATCATTGATCGTTTTGATTTTGATATCAACTGGAGCAAAACTTTTGATGGCGGTAACGTCGTGGATAAAGATATTCATATCAATTTTACAATTGAGGCATACCAGTCCAATGAAAAGCCTGCGTTTTCGAGATTTTATCTACCAACAAACTCGGTAAAAAGAGAAGTATCCCTTGATGCTAAAACATCAGGGGGAGATCTCATTATGCCAGAAAAGAAGGCCACAAAGTCCCCTGCTCCACAAGAGTCTAGTAGCTATTCAGCGCCTATGAATATCACACTCACCCTTTTTTCAACGGCAATTGTTTTCGCATTGGCCATTGGTGGAGGCATTTGGGGTCAACAGAAGCTCGTAAAGCTTATGGAGTCCAAAAATATCTCAGATAATTTAACGTTCTTACTATCCACAGTTATCGTAACAACTTTTATTGCAGTTATCTTCTATATCACTACTAAATACACAGGGATAGGAACTCACCCACTTTTTAACAGATAACAAACCTTAAGAAATCCTTTAGAACTCCTCTATTACCGGCTTTCTTAAGAAAAAATTTACTTGTTCTTAAACTTTCAAATTATTAGAATTCTTCAATGAAGAAGATTGAAAGGGAGGTTTCTACCATGACGATAGAAACAGTAGAGTACCAAGTAGTTGACGGGATCATTTTTACAAAAGATATCGATGGCCTATTTCGCCAAGAAATTGATATTCCACTTGATCATATAAGAACATTGAAATTCGCCTATCAAGATATCGAGTTTGATGATTATAACTGTTATTAATTCCTAATATACAAAAGTTAGGATCATCCCTTAAAATGTCATTATTAATGACTTAAAATAAGGGATTTATTCATGTTAAGAATTATCTTACCTATTCTTGTACTCTTAATATCATGTACAAAGAATGACTCAGAATTTAAAAATAGCTATCACATAGAAGAGAAGAACCCCAATGCTGCTTCAGTCGAAGAACTTCAAAACATCAACCCAGTTCTTCTCATCTCTCTTGACGGTTATCGTCACGACTACACTAAGAAATATTCACCGAAGTTTATTTCTCAGTTTGCAAAGAGTGGGACACAATTAAAGAGCCTTGTTCCAGCATACCCGACTAAGACTTTTCCTAATCATTTATCTATTGCCACTGGCAGATATCCAATGAATCATGGAATTGTGGCCAATCACTTTTATGCACCTGATTTAAACCAAAGTTACTCACTTAGAGATCGCAAAGCAGTTAAAAACTCAGACTTCTATCTTGCCACTCCAATCTGGTCAGCTGTAGAAGAGCAAGGACTTAGGTCTGCGACTCTATTTTGGCCAGGCTCTGAAGCCGAGATCAGTGGCCAAAGGCCAAGTTATTGGTATGACTATATTCACACAATGCCACATGAGGCGCGAACGAAACAAATCATTGAATGGCTAAAACTTCCTCAAAAGGAAAGGCCATACTTTATTACACTTTATTTTCCAGACGTAGACTCAGCAGGACATCACTATGGAACAAACTCCAAAGAAGTAAAAGAAGCGATTTTAAAAGTAGATAAAACGTTAGAAAGTTTTATTGCCACTGCAAGAAAGATTGTCCCTAACTTAAATATCATCATTGTCTCAGACCATGGAATGAAGGATGTAGACGAAAATAAGAAAGAATTAATTCTTAAGAATGAGGAACTTCTTAGCATGAAAGAGGATTATCGAATCTACGGTTCAGGTCCGATTGTTCAATTCTACTTAAAAGAGAACAAAAGAAATATCTCCCAAGATATTAGCTCTATCAATAAGTTAGCACAGAATTTTAAATGTTTTGATAAAGATTCAACTCCAGAAAAACTACACTTCAGATCAAGTCCAAGAGTTGGTAATTTTGCCTGTATCGCTCAAGATGGATATTGGATTGCCGCAACAGAATTTAAAATGCCTAAGGCCTCTCATGGTTGGGATCAATATTCAGATATGGATATGCATGGAATATTCTATGCAAGTGGCCCCGACTTTAAAGAGAGTTACTTAGGAGAATCAAAAGAGAATATTCATATCTTCCCTCTTATCCTTAGAATCTTAGGTCTTGAAAATCAATATACGATAGATGGAAATCTAGAAAAAATAAAAGAAGTTCTAAAATAAAAAAAGGCAGGTTTTCACCTGCCTTTCTTTTATATCAATATCTAACTTAATAAGAAATTACATATTTTTTGGCTTATACCAACATAGTGGTCTAATACCTGTTTCGTAATTATCGATTCTATTACAAGTACCAATAGTTGCATCTCTTTTAGATACATCTTCATTTAGATCTTTATCACAAAGAGCTCCTTGGAAGTAAGTATCTAGACGACACTGACCTGCTGGGTGCTTATCATCTGTTTTTCTAACTACTGATGAATCTGGAGTTGTAAAAGATACTGGACGTCCAGAGTTTAGAAGAGTTGCTAAACCTTTAGAAGCTTGTGCCATTCTCTTACATAGTGCATTTTCATTTTCATCAGACCATACTGAATCACACTTCTTTTCAACTTCTGGATCGATTTCCATTTTTGAAACGATACGAGCATTATTGTCATCTTGAAAGATTCTTCTGAAACACTTAAGTGATGCCCAGTAATCAGATTGACCTTCGTTTGATGCCCATGATGGGATCCAAAATCTCTTGATCTTTGGAGCACCTGCTAGGTGGTGTCCTAATTCGTGACATACTACTAGTGCAAATCCATCTGGAGATACAAGCTCATGACGAGCTAGACCACCAAACATGTGAACATTCCATACTCCGCCAGCTTGGTTAGCGTATGCATTTACTGTTCCGTCTTCCCACTTGCGGTGAAACTTAAGAGTTGCACCCTCTGTTTCTACTACTGGAGCATAAACTTCATTTGCACGATCGATAATGATATTGAAAAGCTCTTCAGTCATTCCATTACCTGTTAGAGCATCAACTCCACGATACATATCGTTTGTTGGCATGAAACCTGTTTTTCCGTGAATATCACAAGAATAAGATTGAATTGAAAAGATTGCAGTGATTAGTGCAATCAATAGCGTTGATTTTCTCATCTCTTTCCTCCCTGAAAGTATATAATTAAATGTAAACAAGTCATTATAGAAATTTTGAAAACTATTTGAAAAGAAAAAATTTTTATTTGCGAGTTTAAGTCAGAAGCATTTTACTCAACTATTAATCTTTTTAAGAATTTGAGCTGAGTAAATACTTTCCTTACCTGAAACAATTTGAGCAATAATCATGGCAACGATCAGATAGGGTAAAATATGATGGCCAAATATTTCAGCTCCCATAACGATACAAGCGAGAGGTGTATTTGAAGCTGCTCCAAAGACGACACAAAAGCCGATTGCGGCCAAAAGATTAGGGTTTATCGTTAAAACTGATGAAAGCCATGAACCAGCAGTCGTACCGATATACACTAAGGGAGTAAACTCTCCCCCTTTAATTCCAGATATTAAGGATATCGCAGTAAGTAGAAATTTTAAAATAACATCCTTTATTGATACGAACTCAACAAGGGCCTGCTGAATAACTTCGATACCAAGCCCTGTATATCTTTGTTTAGAGATGTCATCTAATACGTAGTAAATCATTATTAATAATAAACTACCTAGAAAAGTTATAAGTAGAGGCTTACCAAAGCTTTTAATAAATGACTTCACATTATCGATCAGTAAAATAAATCCTCTAGCAAGAGCACCAAAGAATAGCCCTGCAATGATTGAATACCAAAGCCAATGCCAATTAAAGTCCAAACTTGTAAATCGTATATAAGTTGAATGAGGTGCATATAGTAAATGAGTCGTGTAAAAGCCAATATATGAAGCGATCAAACATTCTAGAAATGTTGAAAGCTTTATCTTTACATTTAAATAAATTGCCTCAATACCAAAGATCGCACCTGCCAATGGTGCACCTATGGCCGTTCCAAATCCGGCCCCACAGCCGGCCATTAATAGAACGGCACGCTTTCTTTTTGAGTGCTTAAAGAGTTTTGCCAATTGCTCGCCGATGGCGCCTCCCATTTGCACAGCACTTCCCTCTCGTCCAACACTTGCTCCAAATAAGTGGGATATAAGAGTTGAAAACATAATGAGAGGAATCATAATAAATGGTATTTTTCTTTTAGGTCGATGAACCTCATCAATGATCAGATTATTTCCTTGCTCACTAATTGGAGAAAACTTTTTATAACAAAAATTTGCAACGACCATTGCAATAGGTAAGAAATAAATAAGAGCTGGGTATTTAAATCGCGTTGTAGTAACTAACTTTAGAAGATGTAGAAAAACTGAAGAAGCAATTCCTGTTAAAACTCCTAATACCACGAAAGTGAAATAGTATTTTAAGTCTCTTTTTTCATTTAGTTCATCATCTGAAATTGCCATAATTCCATTGTAAGTAGGAATCATGGCAACGTCTATTTATAATTCTACCAAGTTCCAGTGTTTTCCATTTCTTTCCAAGGAGACTTTGGTTCAAGAGCTTCACCTTTTTGAAGTAGCTCAATTGAAATATCATCAGGAGATTTTAAAAACGCCATATATCCATCACGAGGTGGACGATTTATCGTTATCCCCATTTCTTGTAAACGCTCACAAGTTTCATAAATATTTTCAACTCTAAATGCTAGATGTCCCCAATTACGGCTACTATTTGGCATTTGCTCAAAGCTTCCATCTTCATTTGGCCAATTATATGTCAGTTCAATAAGTGGAGACTCTTCTTTCTTTGCTCTTTCAACATCACCAGGAGCACTTAAGTAAACCAGTGTAAAACGTCCAGCTTCACTCTCAATACGATGGACTTCTTTAAGCCCTAATTTATTGCAGTAAAAGTCCATACTTTCATCAAGATTAGTTACACGAACCATTGTGTGGAGAAATTCCATCACGACCTCCTATTTTATCCAATTTTTGTGGTCAATTTTAAACTCATATTAACAAGAAAAATGGCGATAACGTACTAAAATTTCGTAAGGTTTTTGTAGGCCCTGGACCTTATCGTATAATTTTGTGAAGTAAGAAAAGGATACAATATGAAGTATTTAGGACTAGTTGTTTTTGGCCTCTTTTTTAATTTCTCACTACAGGCCAGTGGTGTTGATCGAAATATGACTGCCTCCATGATTGATAAGATGGTAGCAAAAGGAATTATTGGCCCAGAAGAAGCAAATAATGCAAAGTCTAAACTTGCGGCGATGCCTGACCAAGAATGGAATCAATTATCTGACTTAGGAAGAAAGCTTGCTTCAAAGCAGATGAATAACAAAAATGTTGATTTTGATGTAGAAAGCGCGGCAAAGAATATTGATTTTGACTCAAAACAATTCAAAGATATTCAATCTCAAGTAAAGAGCATAATGAATAGTAATTAAATAAAAAGGCCACTATAAAAGTGGCCCTTGTTTAATCTTCTCTAAATTTTTTATCGTGTATTTCTGGATGAACATATTTTTCAAAATAGTCTCGAGATATCCTTTGGCGAGAGTCATCCTTCTCTCTTGAATCTTCAGGAATCTTGTCTTCGACATAAGCCGCTGAGTTTGAGTAACTACCTTCATTTCCTACGCTTGAAATATTTCGATCTTTTTCAGCGTATGAAAATAGCGAACTAAAAATCATGGCAAACAATAATAAACGCTTCATAAATAACCTCCCATTTCCTTCGGGAATTGAAATGCGTTAAGTTTCCCTACAAGTTAATAATACTGCACCTTGGGAGCATTTTAAAGGGCCCGGCAAAATAATGATCAAATCTTAACATTAAGTTTACATTGAATTTATGCTGCCGATTTAAGTTCCTGATTAGACAAGACTTCATTGATCTTTTCAATCAACTGTTCTTCAGTAAATGGTTTATAGATAAATCCATTTACATATTCATATACATCCTTGTCTGAACCTTCAAAATTTAAGTTTACGCACCCACTGGTTAATATGAACTTGGGTTGATTAAGGTTCTTATGTGAGCGAATTTCTCTCAATAACTGTGGGCCATTCATATTTGGCATCTTTAAATCAGAAATGATGATATCGAATTCCTTTGGATCATCTAAGTACATCTCTAAGGCAACTTTTCCATCTTCAGCAGTCTTAGTATTAATTCCCAAGTCCATTAACATCTCTTGTAATAATTCTCTAATACCTTCTTCATCATCAACGACTAAGGCATTACATTTTACACATTTAATTTCTTTAGCTTTAACTTCGACACTTTGATTCATCATTTCTTGCTTTATCTCCTCTTTCTTGGACTCGTCCATATATGCAGGAACGACAACTTGAAACTCAGTCCCCTTTCCAATCTCACTACTAACATTTATTTTTCCATGAAATATATCCTGGACGAATTCACGAGTTAATGAAAGTCCAATACCTGTCCCACGTCCAACGTCTTTAGTTGTATAAAATAGATCAAAAATCCTTTCCTGATCTTCCTTAGTAATACCAGCTCCATTATCTAAAACTGAAACGGCTATGTTTTCGCTATCTGACTTTACGATAACTTTTATGAGTGCATTTTTCCGATTTTCAACGGCATCTCTTGCATTAGAAATTAGATTAATCAGCACCTGTTGAAACTTACCTCTATCTCCTTTGATATAAAGGTCTTCATCAATTGATAGTGAAAGAAGAACTTTAATACCGTCTTTTTCATATAATTCCTTAAGCATTGAAACAGTATCAATACAAAGCGCACTTACATTAAAAAGTTTTTCTGACTCATCAGCATCATCTCTAGACTGACGTGAGAATTTTCTAAGTGCAGAAACGATTCTCTCAATTCTTTTAACTGATTTATCTACCTTTAAGAGTCTTTCGCCGACATCAGTTTGACGATTAACTAGCTCTTTTAACTTCCCTAGTTGTCCAATAATAATAGATAAAGGATTATTTATCTCATGACCTATTCCAGCTGCTAAAACTCCAATTGATGCCAGCCTTTCATTCTGACTAGCTATTTTCTTCTGCGTCGCAATTTCATCATATTGTCTCTCTATTGCTCTTTTTTGCTTTTTAACTTTTAAAGAAATTAATTTCTCTCGTTTTAAAGCTGATTCCACGTTGTAGATAACTAGTCCAAATAAGGCCGCAAATAACGTAAGAATTAAAATATAGTCAAAAGATAAAGTTAGAGATGAGAAAGAAACAGGTTTTGTGACTTCTATATAGTAATTTTGATTACCGTCAACAATAAAGACTTCTTCATTAAAGTAATTCATCATCCCTGAATCTAGATCACTTTGACTAGTTCGTAAGTTAATCCTAATCCCTGAAAGACCACCTTCCATAAGGTCTCTAGGTATTAGTGAATTAAATTTAAACACCATTAGAGCGCGACCTTTCGTGCCGTCAACAGAGCTTACATCTTGAAAGATATAAACATTAGAGGTGTCTTTATCGAAACCAGAAGAGTTTTTACTTTGATATTTACCGCAATTATCTCTTCTACTATTTAGAGTTTTATATGTTGTTCCATCTTCGCCAAAATAACAGATTGAAGAAATATTTAATTTTGAGAGCATATTATTTGTGAAATTATGAAATTCCCACTTATTCACATTTAGTGACGATGAAAAAAATTGTGCAATTGTACTAAGTACTTCGCTCCTTAAATTTCGAGCGGCCACAATCCCTGCAGACAGCTTCCTTGCATCACTTTTAAACTCTTCATGGTACTTCTCCCTCAACACTCCATCCCTTTGAAAGTAGAGAATGACAAGGAAGGCCAACCCAGAGAGTAATAACACAATGGAAATCTTAGATAAGCCACGCATCATTAAGGACCTTTTTTTATATTTACCTAACTCACATCGTCATCTACATAACATTCTAAACTTAATTATTTGTTAACAAGTGTTGTCAAAAAAAAGGCCTTCAAAATATTAAGATAAGTTCCTAATATTTTATTACATATAAGGGGGTCTAATTTTTCTTATTAGACAGATTAATTAAACTCGCTTATAAATTAAGTACACACACAAAGAAAAAAAAAGACCACTGGAGAAAAAAATGAAGATGAAACTACTCTTCGTAACCCTACTGTCGTTCGCTGCGACAGCAAGCTACAACCCTCAACAACTTAAAACCTTAATTTCAAAATCTTATTCAAATTCAGACTTAAAAAGTAATTTAAAAAGAATGACTTCAGATGGGCACTACAGAAACTCTTATCGTACGGCCCGTGAATACCTCTTTGGTGAACTTCACTTAAAAAGAGATGGAGGCCATGGACAATATATTCGCGATGTTTATTGCGATGAGGTCTACACGAACTCGACACCAAATATCGGAACAATTGGAAGAAATAGAATACCAAATCACCAAGTCGTAAATTGTGAGCATACATGGCCACAATCAAAGTTTGGAGGAGCTGATCAAAGATACCAAGTGTCTGACCTTCACCACCTCTTTCCTACTCAAAGTCGTGCAAATAGCATCAGAGGAAATTATAACTTTGGTGAAGTTGATAGTAAGAATGCAAGACTTGATGATTGTCAGGTATCAAAATTTGACAACCACACTTTTGAGCCACCAGAATTTCACAAAGGAAATGTCGCTCGTGCAATGTTCTACTTCTCAGTACGTTATGGCCGCAGCTTAAACTCTCATCAAGAAAGACTATTTCGCCAGTGGCATAAGCAGGACCCAGTAGATGCTGATGAAAGAGAAAGAAATGAAAAGATTGAGCGTATTCAAGGAAATAGAAATCCATTTATCGACGCTCCTGAACTTGTTTCAGAAATTCAAGACTTCTAATATATTTTTAAATTATAGAAATATGAAGGGCACTTATAAGTGCCCTTTTTTATTATTTTGAATAATAGACTTGGCAATGAGATGAACACTCTTCGAAGTTTTGAATATCACCGCGCTGACTTAATCTCAATCCTCTTAAATTTGCTAAGAGATCCTCTAACTCCGGTGTCCCTCCACCAAATAAGTCATAAAGCTCTTTTGCTACACCAATCATTGCCGTAGGCTTAACTCCACATTCAATTCCAACAATACAAGAAATTGTACAATGCTTATACTTATCAACTTCTAGATTCTGTGTTTCAAGAACTCTTTTATAATATGTAGCTGATTCAATTGCACAGATTAGTCCATCAGAAGCAAATGACGGAAGTGAAACGCAAATTAATACAGATAAGAATAGGTTTTTCATACCTAAAAACTTAATGCATATCCTATGCTTAGGCCATCTAAATTCTCAGTAGGAAGTACTGTGAACCAATATGGTTTTCCATAATCCATATTATTGAAGTAAATCCCCCATGCATAGCTCATCCCAATGGTCATACCAGCTGTAACATCATGAAGATAATGCCACTCGTCGTTTATACGACTAAAAGAGATAAATATTGCAGCGAGATGGGCCAAACTCCCCCACAAAACACCATCCTGCGCTAAAACGACAGAAGCAAATGCAAAAGACGCCGAAGCATGCCCAGAAGGAAAAGAGTCATGCTCTTGAGGATAACCAGGTCTCGTTTCATGAATCATACTTTTTAACGCTACTGTTGTCCCTACAGTATAGAAAGTGGCCTGAAGCATATGAGAAGCTTTTTTAGCGCCTCTAGCACCACCTAATAAGTAGTTGCCTAAGATATATGTTCCATTTAGATAACCATAGCCAATATCCCCGCCAAACTTACCTAAGCCTTTTAGGTGATTCTTAGCAACTGCTCTTCTTTGGATTTCATCAAAGCCTTTAATTTGTTTAAGTAGACTAAGACCAGCAGTAATTGTTGTTCCGGTCCAAAAGATATACTTAGCATCAGTACAAACAGGTGAAGTGAAATCAGATAGGAACCAACCACACTCATTCGCACGAGAGCTGACTGGATTATAGATAAGAAAAAAGAATAAAATTAGAACTCTTTTAAAAAATGTAGACTTAATAAATAGCAAACTTAAACTTCCTTGTTTCTAAGCTTACTTATTTTACAGCGTATTTAGGATGTTTGCCTACACCTACATTTGTTTCAATTAAAAGTCTTAAATACAATGAACTAAATCACCTAAGAAGCGATTAACTTTTTGATTTCACGATCAGAGCGTTCACCAAAGTCCTTATTTGTATATTGAGTGACTTGCTTGCCTAGCTCTTTATCTAAGTTCTTTTTAAGAATACCTAGAAAGGAAGGTGCCGCTACGATTTCAAGTTCATCAAATTTATTTCTTGTACGATTCTTTTCAAGAAAATCATTGATCTCTTTTGCAAAGCTAATTTCATTATGCTCTTTAGCAGTTGTCTTTGGGGAAAATGATTGTTGTCCATGACTATGACTTTGTGACATTGAACCTCGACGATCAGAAACCTGTTCAGACTCACTTCTTTTGGCCGTAGGATTTTCTAAACTTTCTATTAGTTTTAAATCTTTTCGTTTAATACGCTCATAAACTCGAGCACTAGATTTATTGGCGACAATTACCCATGAACGATTCATAGAGACCTCCTGTATGAGACTATAACCATCATCGCCTGATTTTATAAAAACTACTAACTAATTAAGGTAAAGAATAAGCTTTTTACTTACAATGTGAACATATTTGGAAACTTATATTTCCTTTTCCATGATGATTTGCTCGATACCATCATCTTTAATACGCTTTTCAAAAATATAGAAACCAAATTTTAAATTAAGACTTATCATTTCAGGAAAACGATCATCTGTATGAGTACGTAATTTTTGGAATCCCTGCTCTCTAACCCATTCGTGTTGTCTTTCCATCAGCTTAGTTGCTAACTTTTGTCCACGATAAATTGATGAAACACCACCAATCCAACTATAGAAATAATCCTCGCGATCATAACCGATTTTAAAGGCAATAGGCTCATCACCATCAAAGAAGAACTGCGCTAGAAACTTCTTACAATGGCGAGTTTTATCTCGCATTTTTTCTATACTATATGGAAGACTAAAGATATAGCCATTAACCTTTGAAACGATTTCAAAAACTTCATCGGTATTCTTTGTATATTCTCGGTACTCATAATCTGACATATTTATTCAATCCAAACTCGATATGATTTTTTAGGGTCATTAATCTCAAAAAGTGTTTGAGGCCTATAATCACTATCTTTAACTTTTTTGACAATACTCTCAAGATCAATATTTCTTTCTTTTAATTTAACTAATGCAACATCTGGCATTAATGTTTCGATATGCTTTAGAGAATAAATAGGAAGTTTTATATTCGCTTTTTCTTTGCCATCTCTTTTTATGACAATTCGAAGTTTTGTTGCCTTCTGCATATCTCCTCACTAAATTAACACTTAAAAAAATTATCATAGGGTATTCTTTTTGTTTAGGGAATATAGCGACTTAGAATATAAGATAATTTTATTCTACATATACTACACTTGATCATTATTTAGACACAAGACTCACGTAACCCATTGAAATAACGATCGTTTTTTTGGCACCTCATCTGCAACTAAACTAATGATGATAAGATTCTTATTTATACTATTCACATTCAACCTCTCAGTTTGGTCAGCAGATCTTCATCTGTTTAATTCAGATGATGTCTTCAATGACAACTTTGCACAAAGTATTCTTTCAGGGGAGCTTAAAGCTGGCGAAAGTATCCATCTACGTGGAAAGAGCGTCATCTACAAAGAAGTCCTTGGAAGTGGGAATACGACCTTAATATTAAAAGTACACGACAATGAAATGGGACAAGATTTGGCCCTTAGACTTCCCCATGGAAACCAAGAAAAGAATTATAATATTCATGATGGAAAGCGATTTATAAATCATTCCTTTGCTGGATTTAGTGAGCTAGAAGAAACCAAACTTCCAATTCCAATGATTCATTCATATGAGGATAGCTCTTACCTTCTTGTAGATGTAATAGAAAATGACTTTGACTTGAAAGACTTTCTTACAAATAACGAATCAATACCAGATGTAGAAAAGGCTCATATTGAAGAAGCTCTTTTTGACTTTGCAAAACAAAGTGCAATTTATCAAACTATTGGAGATTTCCATGTCGAACAACTTGTCTATTCAAAGGCAAAAGATAAATGGTTTCTATTAGATTGGTCATCTGGCCATGAATTAGCACGACTGCCATCATCACCAACTCTATTTACTCAACACTTTTTTACAAATAGCAAACGTCCTATCACTGAATACGAATCGAATTTACTAAATAGCTTAAACGAGATTGTCAGTGAAGAAAGAACGAAACAATCAGAACTAGATACAATTGAGCTTGAAAAAATAAAGCAACAACTTAGTGAAATAACAGATTACAAGGGAATCTTAGAAGTTTACAAAGACATTGAAACAAAGCATTTAATGTCTTTTTATACCTTATTACAAAAGGACTTTATCTCCAATCACTTAAACAAATTCCCATCTGGTGAGTTAAAGAAACAAGAGTTAGAGCTACTCCTTAATCACTTAGGAAAGTTTTCTCCTTACTACTTTTCTCAATTTGCAGAAAAGGTCATGGCCAATATTTATGACCTTGATGCATTTATGTTCATCTATAAGAAAATGAATGAAATTGGATTAGACGAAGAACTTGAAGACGATATCTCAAATATTATCTCTGATAATATTCAAAGAATACTCTCTAATACAACAGAGTCGCCAGAGGCCACAGAAACAATTGAAAAGCTTAAGGGTGATTTTGGACTAATCAGCTATCGAACTAAAGATATTCTTGCAAAAGCCCCCGACTTTTTAAGCCCGCCCCAAAGCTGCCAAGAAGTACTAGCGGAAATTCTCAATTCATAAGAATCATAAACTTAGCAACACTACCTAGGCAGCCCTTCAAATGAAGGTAGTTCATCTAACTCATCTTCCCAATTCGCTTTACTTCCAATAAACAAATGAGCATTAGGTTTTATACTAACAGGAACGTCCAAACTACCTGCAGGTACTACAATCAAGTCACCATTATTTTGAATGCTAGGAACAGCTGAACCACAATTAGTACAAAAACTTTTAACGTGTCTTGTTTGAGGTAAATTAAATGTCTTAACGAGGTCTTCTCCAGATAACCAACTTAGCTTTGAATTTGTCGTAAAGAGGTTTGCCGCATGAGCAGATCCTGTATCTTTTTGACAATACTTACAATGACAAAGAAAGAAGCTTTCAAAACTTCCTTCAAGGTCAAATTTAATCTTTCCACATAAGCAAGACCCTGCATTCTTGTTACTCATACTTATCCCTATTAAATAGTTTGAAAGTTGAACAAATGGTATTTATGGCCCTTGTTCTACTATAGTATGCAATAATTTAATAATTGTTGGCAAAAAAGTACTGAAACGCAGTTATTATAAGGAAAGTTAAGAAATTACTTAGATTAATGTTTCATATAGCGTATATTCATTGCTATGACAGATAATATACCATTTGAAGACTTTAATTTAAGCGCAGGCCTCCTTGAATCCATTAAAAAATGTGGTTTTACAACAGCAAGCGCCATCCAAGAACTTACAATTGATCCAATCTTAGAAGGTAAAGACATACTTGCCCTTGCTGAAACAGGCTCTGGAAAGACTGCGTCATTTGCCATTCCTATCATCGAACACATCATTCACGATGACCTCGTGAAAGTTGATGATGTTCACTATGTTGTCCTATCTCCCACAAGAGAACTAGCGCAGCAAACTGCAAAGGTCTTTAACGATCTCGGTAATGACTCTGGAATTAAAACGATTTGCGTTATTGGTGGTGAAAGCCTCGCAAAGCAAAAAGAGCAAATAAATAAGGGTGTGCATATCATTATTGCAACTCCTGGCCGCTTAGTGGACCTACTTAAGCAAAAGGCCGTCCTCATTGATCGCACATACGGAATCGTATTTGATGAAGCTGACCGTTTATTTGATATGGGCTTCCAAAAAGATATCGAATACACTCTTGCTCAAATGCCAGATGACAGGCAATTAATCATGGTATCGGCCACGACTAATATGGCAGTTTTAAATACGGCCTATAAATTTAACTCAACGCCGATTGAGCTTAAGTTAAATGAAGATAATATGGTTGTTGATCACATTGATCACAAGCTAGCGATGGTTAACGAAAATGAAAAGATGGGCCTTCTCGTAAACCTCATCCGAAACCACGAAGACGCATATGCACTTGTCTTTTGTAACACAAAGTTTCAAACACACTTAGTTGCTGAGTGGCTAATCGCAATGGATTTCAAAGCAAAGGCAATCTCAGGTGGACTTTCTCAAAGTAAGAGAACAAAGCTAATCAAAGATTTTAGATCAAAAGACACGACGATCCTTGTTTGTACAGATGTTGCAGCACGAGGGCTTGATATTAAAGATGTTAACCTTGTTATCAATTACGATCTTCCTCAAGATGCTGCTAACTATGTTCACCGAATCGGTCGTACAGGGCGTGCAGGTTCAGAAGGTGAAGCAATAAGCTTTTGCTCTTTTGATGACTGTGAATACCTAGACCCAATTCAAGAATTTATTGGCGATAAAATTCCAAAATTTGAAGTTGGACCAGATGATATTTCTAAGCAGCTTTCAAAGAAGCCATTCATTGATCGTAAAACTTACAAAGTTGTCGATAGAACGACTGGCAAGCCTCTAACTCAAGAGGAAAAAGATAAGCGAAAGAAACCTGTACGCAAGAACGCCCAAAATAATTCAAAGAAGAGAACTCAAGAGAGAGTGAAGAAAACGCCTGTAAATGAGCAATCGACAACAAAACCAGTTAAGAAAATAGAAAAGAGACCAAATACACCAAAGTTTACGATTCAAGCAGACTCTCAAGAAAGTGCAAAAAAAGCCGCTCTTGAATTCTTTAAGATAAAATATGATTCTCAACTAAGCCTTGATGAATCGACACCTGGACGTAAGAAGTTTTTCTTATTTGGAAAAAGGCTTACAAAGTTCACTTATAGTCTTAGACCAACGTATAAGAAGATCGTGATGCCTTTCTTAATTGATGTCATAAAGAAGGCAAACTTAAAATTATTTGCAAAGTTCTCATTCAATGGAAAGAATATTAAAATCTTCTTTTCAGGAAAAGATGAGAAGATGTTAACACGTGATAATAATGAGCTACTCCAAGCTCTTGAACACCTGACAAGACTACACCTCTACAACAGTGTTGAAGTCCCAAGAGAAGTCAGACTAAACTTCAAGTGTAAGGGTATTAAGAATCAAGAAGACTATCTTATTAAGATGGTTGAGCGCGAGACAGCTAAAGTGCTAGACACTCGTGAGCCAGTCACACTTAAAGCATTAAACTCTTCAGATCGCAGGCTTGTTCATCAACACCTTGATAAGCACAAAGAAGTTAAAACAGTCTCGATCGGTGAAGGCCGAATGAAGAAGATTCAAATAACACTAGTGTAATTTTCTAATCCAGGTGCTTCTTCATTTACCTTACATTAATGAAGTCTAGCACCATTTGGAACGTCTTTATCTAAATCGAAAAGAACAATATCATTGTTTTTGTCTGAAAATCCCATAACAAGAACTTCCGACATAAACTTGCCTATTTGCCTTGGAGGGAAATTTACTACGGCCAATACTTTTTTACCGAGCAACTCATCTTTTGAATAATGTACAGTGATTTGCGCACTTGATTTCTTTATACCTACACCATCACCAAAGTCTATTTTAAGCTTAAAGCTTGGTTTTCTAGCTTCCGGAAAGTCTTCAACTTCAACGACCTCTCCAATTCTCATATCAACATCAAGAAATTGATTAAAATTAATTTCAGCAGCTGGCTCACTATTTGGATTAAAATCAAGGTGCACTTGCTCTCCCATTCTAATTTAATTCGAAAACTTATTTTAGGGTATAAAAATACCCTTGTAAAAAAATAGAGTTTTGTAGTGTGCAATGTTTTGATGATTGAAGGTAAAAAAATACTCGATGCAAACTCCCCCGCATCCTGCTCGTTGGATACCTCCGCCCATCGTGGGCTACGGCCTGCCCGAACTCGCACTCATAGAGATCATCTTTTCACTTGGTACTTAAGAGATAAAAACGTGCGCTTTGGGCACGTTTTTTCGGTCAGGTTGCTCTAACGAGCAAAGTCCTGAAAATCCTTTTTGGATTTGTAGTGTGCAATGTTTTGATGATTGAAGATAAAAAAAAGCCAGATCAATGATCTGGCTTTTTTATGGTGCCCCGACGCGGATTCGAACCACGGACACAAGGATTTTCAGTCCTTTGCTCTACCAACTGAGCTATCAGGGCATAAATGATTTGGTTCCAATAAATTAATGGTTTATGCCTTCTTCGTCAATAGAAAATTAAAAAGTTTTTTAATTTTAATTTGAGATATCTTTAATTATTATGTCTGCTATGAATGAAAAATTTTTAAGTATCGATAAAATTATTTTAACAGTAAATGAGACTACGGTTAACGCCCTACTCTTTAGACCACCACAAACTAAGCTAAAAAATACTGGTTACGCTATTTTTACTCATGGATATACTTCTCACAAGATAAGTATTTTTTCATGGGCACAGAAGCTTTGTGACGATGGAGTCCCAACTTTAATCTTTGACCAACCGGGTCACTTTACTGGATCTTTTCACGATGTGAACTCATTTGAAGACTTTAAAAATGACGCACCGGAACTTTTTAAAGAAGCAATTACAAAATTAACTCAAGCCTATCCAAATCAAGAAAAGAAACTTCTAGTTGGTGGCCACTCACTCGGAGCTCTTACATCTATTCTAGCAGTTCAAAATAACTACTTTGAAGGCTTTGACATTCATCATGTTGGTGTTGGCTTTGGTGTTCCACCAGAAGGTGTCACACATGTATTTGATACGCCTTTTTATCAGGCCACAGTAAGAGCAAGAGCAGAGCTTGTCTCAACCCACCTTGGCCCAGATACAATCTTTCCTTGGATCAAGGATCAAAAACACAATTTAACCTTATCAGGTCACAAAATTCACCTCATCTCAGGTGAAGATGATGTGGTTGTAGGTAAAGAGGGAATGGAGAATTTTGCAAAGATCTTAGAAGAACTTGGCAATACAGTGACAATGGAGAAGCCTAAGAAGCTTGGCCATCACCTACCAGATATGGCCGGAAGTTTTATAAAGAAATATGCAAAGAAAATTGATCTAATCTAGATAATAGCGAAGGTTTTTTAGCATCCCAACACGTCCAGTGCGCTCAAGAGGAGTGCCTTTGAATTGACGTCGATACTCACGATTACTCATGGCCTCAAGATCATTAATAATCTCATCCACAGGCCTTGTTAAAAAGAAGTCGATAAATTGCCTTCCACTTTCTTTAAACGCTTCAGAGTCGCTTTCTAGCTTTCTCTCAAGCCTCTTATTCCAAGGACAAACATCCTGGCAAATATCACAACCAAAGAATTCTCCGCGGGCCTTATCAAAGCCTTCAGGTGCTTGAATATCTTTAAAATGTTCGATGGTAAAAGTTGATATACACTTATCTGCAACAATTGTTCGCTTCTCTAAATCAATAGCATCTGTAGGACAAGCATCCGCACAACGTGTGCACTGGCCACAGTGATCCGTTTCAAATTTATCATTTGGGGCCTCCACTTCTTTATTAAGTAAGAGTGAGCCGATTATGAAGTAGCTTCCAATATGACGATTAATAAGCATGGAATTCTTTCCATACCAACCAAGCCCTGACTGATAAGCAAAGTCACGCTCAAGAATTGGTTGGGTATCAAGAGAGAACTTAAATTCAAGATTCGGGTCAAGCTTTTGTAACTCTTCCCCTATGGCCTGTAATTTATCTCTCACCTCATAATGATAATCACGACCTTTAAATCCAACAACGTAATTGGCGATTTTTAGCCCATTGCTCTCGCTACTTTCATAGAACTTCTTAGCACTACGAGCGATATGAGAGTAATCAAAAGCGATAACTAATGTTGACTTAATATCAGGATAGTAATTTTTAAGATCTTCTCTTTTTATAGCACGTTCATCCGCAAGATAGCCAAGGGCACCATAGAGCCCATCACTTACCCACTTTTTGAATCGATCAAGAGACTTTGGTTTTGATTCAGAGACGACACCCCATACTTTAAGGCCTTGGCCATTTAGGATATTTTGGATATCATCTCTTTTAATCATGACTTTTCAATAATTTCGATAGCACCTGTTGGACACACTCTGATACATTCATAATCAAGAGTACAGTGCTTAATATTGTCTTTATTAAGTTTTGTAAGCTTTGTTTTCTTATCAGCTTGCCAAATCTCATGCGGACAAATTGAAACACAGTTTTGACAAGTTGAGCAGATATTATGATCTAGTAAAATTCTTTTTTTTTTATCTTCTGCTATATCAAAAGGTTCTTCACCAGATTCTTCATGATGCTTTGCTTGTTTGATTATTTCAACTTTCACCGAGTTAGAATAACCTTTAGAGAAGATCTTTCCATCACCTAAGGTAACAACGATCTTATCTCCGTTAAAAAGCCCCATCTTCTCTTTTGCATGATTCACAATATACTTAACGTAAGAGCCTGTATCTTGTACTTCTTCTTCTACAAGATATGGATAAACACCCCAGTATAAACAAATACGACGAGCGGTACGAAGATTATGAGTCACACCTGCAACTGGTGTTTGTGGTCTAAACATCGAGACCTTACGACAAGAATTACCACCTTCAGTTACTGCAAGAATTCTCTTTGCTTCGACTTTTTCAGCAATCATTGATGCTGCAACCATTACTGATGAATTAACAGAAGAAAGGTCAATATTTCTAAGAAGAGGTCTCTCCTTTGGAGTCTTCTCTGCTTCATAAATAATATTACTCATCATAGTAACTGTTTCAACTGGATACATACCAGAAGCCGACTCACCAGATAACATAACAGCGTCTGTACCGTCCCAAATAGCGTTGGCAACATCACTTGCTTCTGCTCTAGTTGGTGTTGGTGCATCTGTCATACTCTCAAGCATTTGTGTCGCAGTAATAACAGGAATCATACGATCATTACACTTTTGAATAAGCTCTTTTTGAATTGAAGGAACAAGGTGGTTACCTACTTCAACCCCCATATCACCACGAGCAACCATAATGACATCTGTAATATCAAGAATTTCTTCGATATTATCTAGGGCCTGTGGTTTTTCTATCTTAGAAACAATAGGAACTCTTACTTTTAGCTTATGAAGTAAGGCCTTCACTGTTTGAATATCTTCTTTTTTACGAACAAAAGAAAGTGCGATGTAATCGATATTATGTTTTAGAGCAAACATTAAATCTGCTTCATCTTTTTCAGTAAATGCAGGAGCAGAAACTTCACAGTCAGGAAGATTAATTCCTTTATTAGACTTAAGCTCGCCTCCTACAATAACTTCGATTTTATAAACATCACGATCACGCGTTGTCGCTTTTGCTATTAACTTTCCATCATCAAAGAGGATTCTTGCACCATCATGACAATCATCAACAAGCTTTTCGTATATCGTAGGAATATAGCAATCTTTATACTCAGGATAATCTTCTTGCTTAGACGAAGGACCTATTACCCATGTTTGGCCTTTTTCTAATTGAAGGCCATTTGGTAATTTATCTGTACGGATTTTTGGACCTTGAAGGTCGATTAGAATCGCAATTTCACGTCCAAGGTTCTTAGAAGCCTGACGTATATTTGAGATAAGCTGTGCATGTGCCTCATGAGTACCATGGCTCATATTTACACGAGCAACATTGATCCCTGCTTTGATGAGTTTTTCAATCATCTCAACAGTGTTTGATGAAGGACCTAAAGTCGCAACAATCTTCGCACGACGGACTCTGCCCATTCCCATTATCTCTCCCTGAATTCTTATATTTCAATTCTTTCTAATTAAGCTTTTCGACTTGCTTGCTGTTCTGAGAACATTCCCGAGCTAATCTCCTTAGATCTTTCTTCTAAGGCCATTGCATTTGCAGCGCGTACCTCTTCAATACGGTTTTCATATTGATTAATAAGGTTTCTTCTTTCAAGCTTAGAGTTCTCATATAAAGTATTATATTGATTTTCAAGTTCTGTCACTTTACTCATATACTTTCTTTGAGACTCATCACGTTCACGTGCAAGCATATCTTCATAGTAATCTACCATTCTTTTTACTTGAATGTCTGCTCTTTGTTTAACTTGAGATAAACGTTTATCAAAGTCACCTCTAACTTCTGCTAGATGATTTTGATTTTCTCTATCCTTAAGAGCAATAGCATTTCTAGTCTGTTCTTTCAAATGCTCTGCTTGTAAATGGTTTGTCGTTTTTATACGCTCAATCTCTTTAGCATTAGCTTTCTTAAGACGACTTAACTTACCTTCATAAGAAGAAATTAACTTTTGGTTTTGTTCTTCTAGTTGTTCGATTTTTTGCGTCATAGACTTAGTAAGCTTCTCTTTATTTTCCAGGAAGCTTTCTTTAACTTCTTTCATCTCTTTTGCATGCTTGAAACGGGTCTCTTGAATAAATTCTTTTGACTCATCAGAGAAGTCTTCTTGCATTTGAGAAATTGCCTCAGAGTTTCTATTATTGATCTTTTGAATCGTTTCACTAAATTGATTTCTTTGTTTTTCATTTATCTTTTTAGCGTGTTCTTGTTCGTTGTAAGCATTGACATCTTTTGCCATAAGCTTTCTCTTATAACTATCATGAAGCTCTTCAATGTCATTATTAACTTCAACATTGATTTCACTTAGCTTATCACTCTTAAATTCGGCCATATCCTTTTCAAGAGCTGCGATATAATTTGATGCTTTTTGTTTTTGATTTCTTAAAACTTCTTTTGTTGACTGGGTACGACGACGTTCTTGAATATCTGCATTAAATCGATCGTCTTCAATTTGATCGCGAATATTCTTAATACGAGTTTCGTAACCACGCTTTGTTTGATCTAATTTATCATTGAAGATATCTTCGCGATTACCACCTGAAAGTTTTTGGTTCATTTCACGACGTGCTCTATCTAGAGAACGCGCATGTTGATTTTGAAGATCTGTTGCTGCTTGCTTATTATCACGTTGTTCAAGTTTTCTCTTTCTTGAGTTACGAATATTGATATCATCAATAGAGGCCTTAAAGCTCTTTTGATTTTCAGCAAGTTGTTTATCTTTTTGATCTCGCAAATCCTCTATTCTTTCATCTTGATATGATTTAAGAGATGCTTCTCTTTGTTTATGAGTTTTACGTAGATTTGTTACATCATCATTAAATTCTTCGTACAGTTTTGCTCTTTCACTACCATGGGCCTTATTTGATTGTCTGATCTCATCTTCAAATCTTCCAATCAAACGACGACGATCATTCTTTGTTGCTAATTCATGATCATGAGCTGTATCGCGGGCATTAGCATAAACATCTTTGATCTTTTCGTTAAAATGTCCTTCCATTTTATCGATAGTATTTTCAAAACGTCTTTGATTCGTTGAGAGTCGATTTCCCATCGTGGCCACATCATTCTTACCTTTGGCGTCATATGCTTCACGGATATTTTTAAAGCGATTATTAAAATCATCACGTATATCTTTGCGCTCTCTTTCAAAGTCGCGCTTATTTGTATTTAGTTTACTTAGGTAATCTTTTTGCTGCTCTTCAATTTTCTTTTTAGTATCTTCCGTTGAGATTTCTCTGAAACGATCTTGAGTTTCTTCTAGCTTCTGAATTGAATTATCATAAGCCTTTCTTTGCTTATTAAGACGATATTCTTGAGTTTCTTTTAACTCATCTAACTGACGATCATAATTTTGGCGCTGCTCTTCGCGCTTACGATTAAAATCCTCTCTGCTCTGTGACAATCTCTTACTATAGTCTCTAACGTCCATAAACTTTCTTCCAATTACCTAAAATATGAAGATTAAATAGGCCAAAATTGGCCAGATTACCTTACTATTCTATCAATTCTGAAGAATTTAAAAAGGCCGGGAATAAATGCCCGGCCTTCTTTATATAGTAAATATCAGAGTCTTTTACTTTGTCATTTCTGAATCAATAAGCTCTTTAAATACCTCAAATGGTTGAGCTCCATTGATTAACATACCATTTACGTAGAATGTTGGAGTTGATTTAACACCAACCTTTACACCTTCTTGTACAGTAGCATCAACTTGTGACTTCATCTTTCCAGAATCAAGACATTCATTAAATTTCTTTTGATCAAGTCCAACTTTCTTCGCCTTGGCCTTAAGTCCATCAACTGCTAGACCTGACTGATCAGCAAACATCTCATCATGTAATTTCCAAAATTTCTCAGATGATTGTTCATTTGCACATAGTGCAGCTTCAGCAGCTTTTGCAGCATCTTTATGGAAGCTAAGTGGAAAATTCTTAAATACAATCTTAACCTTATTTCCATAAGCTTTTTTGATTTCGTTCATAATCTCAACACCCTTTGCACAGAAAGGACACTGGAAGTCAGAATACTCAACAATAGTTACTGCTACATCTTTTCCACCAAAAGTTGGCTCATTTCCAGTAACAGGAATATCGAAGCGAGGTCTCTCAGGCTTTGCAAGATAGATCTCAACTGGTGAGTCCTTTGTTTTCTTAGCGATATAAGCTTCAATAGCATCACGCTTTTTTGTATTCTTTAGGAAGTCGATAATTCTCACTTTTAGTTGTGGATTCATCTGTGGAATATTTCTCTCTTTTGCGAAAGCATTGATTTCTTCTTCTGTGATCTCAATATCTTTAGCAACAACTGTATCAATAAAGTTTTCCATATTCATTGAAGTACGAGCTGGGTCTTCATTCTTATATTGTTCAAGTAGGTAGGCTTTTACCTTCCCTAGCTTCAGCTCATAAAGCTTTTGCTTCATTTCATAGATTTCGGCCTCTGAACCTTTGAATAATTCATCGTGACTTACTTCTTTTCCATTGAATTTAATTACAGCTGTATCATTTGGAGCCTTCTTAAATAGAAAATTAGGCTTTGAATTTACATCACTCGTACAAGCAATTAGTCCCATTGCAGAAATAGCAATCAGACCAAGAGCAATCTTGGATTTTTTGATCATGTTTGTTCTCCTTCACATCAATTTAAATTAATTATATGTAAAAAAGAGAAATAATGCATTAAGGAGTACGTCATTTTTTTGTCAATTTGATAATTCTTTAACAAATTGATCATACTGCGGTGAAGTATTTTTCAACTCTCCGTGTGTTCCTTTAGCAACAATACGTCCACCTTCCATCACAATAATTTGTTGTGCTTCTAGAATTGTCTCAACTCTGTGAGCGACAATAATTGTTACCGCTTGCTTTTGTACAAATAAAATCATTCTACGCAATGCTTCTTCAAGATCACTATCTAGAGATGATGAGATTTCATCAAAGAGAACAATTGGCTTTTTTAAATAACAAGAGCGGATAGCTGAGATAAGTTGTTTTTGTCCCAAAGAGATCTCATTTTGGTCTAATACTGTATCTGGCCTAATTCCCCACTTAGAAATATATGAGATCTGTGTACAGACTTCATTCCAGAAACTGTCGAAGTCACCAAATCCAGGCTGACCCATCGTAATATTAAACTCAACACTTTCAGAAAAGATATGTGAATCTTGTGAAACAATTCCTATTAATTCACGATACTCATTAAAGTCATCGATATAATCGAAATTATATTCTTTTTTCAGTCCATCGTGGTTTTGAACATAGACCCTTCCTTCATCAGGAATAATATTTGCTGCCATTATATTTAAAAGAGTCGACTTTCCACTACCTGATAGGCCAACAATACCAATGAGGTCACCTTGGTTTGCACTGAAATTAATATCTTCAAGAGTAAATGGCGTCGAATTCTTACCCTTTGCAGGATAAGTAAATTTTTGGATATCAATATCCATTGTATCAACATCATATTTGCGTCTTTTTGCGTCTATATCTGAAGACTTCTCTCTTTCTAGATCAGTTAAAAATTCGTCAATTCGCCCAACCCCAGTAGCTGCCCTTTGTATATTTGCAACCTTAGATGAAACGTCTTTAATTGGATTAATTGATCGTTGAATTAAATCAATTAATGCAAAGATTAAAGCAACCTGAGTTATACCACTATTTGGAATAATGAAAATTGCACAGGCCAAGAAAACAGGAAAAAGAGATTCAGCAAATGAATAATAAGAAGCATCCCAAACATTTGAAGAAAGGATTTTTCTTAAGAACTCATCAAAAACCACTAACGACTTTTTTGAAGTATACTGCTTTGCCGGATTATAATAGTTTTCACGAACCCCACCGATTAAATCAGCAACGACGCGATAAAGCTTAGCTCTTGAGTTTCTAACACTCAAAAATACTGCTCTCATATACTTAGAGCACCAAATAAGAATTAAGGCCGCACCAAATTGAATAGCAGCAAGATATGCACCAGCGATGGCATTTAAGCTAACAAAACTCACCAAAGAAGCTAAAACGAAGAAGATATCAATAATGATTCCAAATGTTCCAGACGTTACAAGCTCTCTTAAACTCTCTGTATCACTCATGATACGTGCAAGAACTTCTCCTTGAGGATAACGATCATTACGGTTTTCTTTTGACGTTTGAAGCTCAACACTTGATAGCCACTTCGAATAACAATGAGTTCTAACAAATTGAACCATTCCCACAACATAGCGATTTATAATCAAATTATAAACAGCGCGGTTTATAGCTGTCCCTAGAAAGACAAATGTCATGATTAGAAGGGTCTGGCGATAAATAGCTTCATTATCATAATTTGCCGTTAATTTATTTATTAACTGTGGCAAGGATGCCCCAAGAGCACTTGAGATAACTAGGCATAAAGTCATACTTAGAAGATACTTTCCACTACCTTCAAAGAATAAAAACTTAGAGGAGTTGTTTTTTGAAATGTTCATATATTTCTCCTTCTAAATTACTGTTTTCTTCTTTTTTCTTAAAGGCCTCAACTGTCATTTCTTCTAAGAGACCACCATCATCACAAATAAGAGATAAGTGATCACACTGCATGGCCGTTGTATAGCGGTGAGTAGACATAATAAGTGTTCTGCCATCAAAAACGCCCATATCGTTTAAACGCTTTAAAATATCTCTTTCGAGTACAACATCAATCGATGAAAATGGATCATCCCAAATAATAAACTCACTATCAAAGAGTAGAGACTTTATGAGTGCAACACGTTTAATTTGTCCACCTGATAATCTCTTACCATTCTCCCCTACAACTAAATTAAATAAGCTTTCACGGTCCTGGGCGAGATAATCTAATCCAAATATTTTTAATAACTCGTAGGCTCTTTTAGACTCCTCTTCGCTAAAGTCTTGGCCCAGTGATAAGTTTTCAAAAATAGTTCCATTATATAGATATGGATCTTGTGCGACATAACTTGTTGTATGAGATTGTAGCTTTAAAAGTTCACTGATCTTTATTAGTAGCTCAGATTTCCCACAACCAGTCTTTCCAACAACTGCATTCTTTTGACCCACATGAACTTTAAGTGCTAAATCACGTTCCCAAAATGGAAGTTGTAACTCTACAATTTCCTCTTTCTTCTTTAATGAGAACTCTCGTTTCAAAGACTTTTCTAAATCACTTTCACTATTCATGGCACCAACGAGCTCTCTTACTCTGGCCCATGCACCAGCAGAACGAGTAAAGACAACTCCAATCCAAGCTAGGAACATAATTGGTTCTAAGAATAGGTAAACAAAACCAGAAAATAAGATCAGGGAAGATGCACCAAGCTGTTCCTTATAAATAATAAAAGCACCCCAAACAAGCGATAACCCCACACCAGTAGGCATAAGAGGAATCGAGATACCGACTCGCTTACCGGCTTCATAGAAGTTATCTAATTCTTCTTGAGACTTCTTTGAGAATAAATCAATAAATGCTTTTTCTGCATGAAAGTTTTTGATTGTTTTCTTTCCTGCATAAGTTTCAATAATTGTATTTTGAACTTCACCTTGTAGGTCTTGAGTTTTTCGATAAAATTTTCTATTCGTGGAGACAATGACGCTGAAGACGATGAAAGCAAAGAACATCGGCAGTAAGGCAACAAATAATTCTTTATTAAAGCTTAAAAGTTTTGGAACAAGAATCGAAAGTGCAATAATGATATTTGCAATTTGAAGTAGAGCAAAACCAACGAGGGCCCTAACGTGCTCTAAGTCCCCTCCAATAATTTGAAAGATTTGTCCTTTAGAAAATTCTTTATAGCGAGATGGGCTGACTGTCTCAAGCTTCTTCATTAACTCAAATCTTAAGATCTTTTGCAGGACTCGTGCTGGGTAAAAGAAGAGAAGCCTAGATGAAGTTCTAAAGATAATAATCCCTAGAGCTAATAAAAATAAATGCCCCACAGGAATTGAAATTCCCTCTGATATTTTCTCTGCCAAATCTTTAGCAATAAATGGTAATTCACTTTGAATATTATGAGTTAAATAGAGACAAATAAAAGCCCCTATATAGTAATACCAGTAATGAATAAATTGGCTCACAACTAGTGAAGTTAATTTTTTATTAAGATAGCTTTTCATTGCGCACAGTCTACTTGAATAAGAACTATCAGTCTATACAAGGGTTTATGGTGATTTATATAATGAACAATCAACAAAATATGAAGATACCTTCTTAATTTAAGTTAAGTTTAAACCTGCCGTCTTTTTATTGAATAACTTTACAGTTAATATCCATAAAAATAATTTAAACAACAACACTTCTGAAAGGAAACATTGTGACCTATATCGCCGCGATTCTCTTAGTATTACTCTTAGTATCCATGGCAACAACAATGCACATGGTCATTAAAAATAAACAGCTTGAGGTCGATAAGAACGATCTTTCTCAAAGTCTTGAAGAAAAGCAGCACTTATTATCTGTCCTCTTCCACGACCTCTCTAATTCAACAACATTATTATCTCTTTTAAGTGACTCAACAATATTGGCAATGAAAGATAAAGAAGGGATTCTTAAAAATCTTGGTCGAGTAAGTGGTGTGATTGAGAATATGAGTGAATTAATTCAACATATAAGAAAAATCCAGTCTATCGAATCCGGAAAATCCACAATCAAATTAGAGCCTGTTAAATTAGAAGATACAATAAAGAGCTCAATTCAGTTAGTGCGAAAGAGGCTCGATAAGAAAGGACAGCATATTAGGCTTGAGATTCTTAATAAAAACCTAAAAGCAATGGCCGAACCATCTTCCTTAAATCAAAGTGTCTTCACAAATCTTATTACTAATGCTTCAAAATTCTCTCCACAAGGATCAGAGATCCTAATCAAAGTCAGCAACAGAAACTCAGCAATTCAGGTTGATATTATTGACCAAGGAATAGGTATTCCAGAAAGTATGCTAAGTGGTCTTTTCTCATTTACAAATGAAACTCATCGAGAAGGAACTCACGGCGAAGAAGGCTCAGGCTTTGGCCTTCCAGTGGTTAAGAAGTATATGAATTTCTACGGCGGAGATATTAAGGCATTTAATAATCGAGACGAAATAGGATCGACATTTCGCTTAAAATTCGTAAATGCAGCATATGTTGACACATCAATTGATACTCAAATTGTAGCAAAAAGAAGCCTTAGCAATCGAGATAAAGATGTCTTAGAAATCCATCATTAAAAAAAATGGTAGGACTATGCAGATTCGAACTTTACAACCTGCAGTCAAAAGATGCCCAAAGGCATGTTTTGATGCTGAGTTGATATCGGTAAATGTACTGGGTATAAAAATCGAATTGTACTAGATCAAATCAAAGATGGTAGGACTATGCAGATTCGAACTGCAGACCTCTACCATGTCAAGGTAGCGCTCTAACCAACTGAGCTATAGTCCTAAAATCACTCAGAATAATATTAAAATTCTCAAACAACGTCAAAAGATAAAATTGACGCACAAACCTAAGCCTCATTGTTTCTGATTTGCTAATATAACCAAAATTCGTGGAGGATATATGAAATATATTTTAATGATACTACTACTTTGTAGTTGTGCAGTTTCAAAGACAAAGCTTACAGAAGAAGGAAGCAAAGTTAAGGTTACATACCAAAAACCACGTAAGAACTGTACTGTCTTCACTTCTGTAATCGGTGAAAATGAAAACGGAATAAAAGACCTTGCAATTAACCATGCTATCAATCAAGTTGCAGATAAAGGTGGAAATACAATCTTTATCAAAGAAGCAGTTAATGAAGGCGGTCGCTGGAAAGTGACAGGAATGGGTTATCACTGCAAATAATTAATTGAGGAGTATTATGAAAGTTTTAGCAAGTGCTAAAGAGGCCATCGAAAATTTTTCGATGCCTGATAAAGTAGGATTTGGAAAAGTTCTTTTACCAATTATGGCAACGTGTGAATTCAAGCGTGGCGAATGGGGCGAGCTTGAGATTAGGCCATATGCAAAACTTGAACTAGATCCAACATGTAAAGTTCTTCATTACGGACAAGAGATCTTTGAAGGAATGAAGGCATATAATTACAAAGGAAATGGACCAAACCTCTTTCGTCCATTAGAGAACTTCAAACGCTTTAATCATTCAGCAAGAAGAATGGCCATGCCAGAAGTTCCAAATGAGATTTTTGTAAATGCGGTAAATACAATTACAAAGATGGGTGAAAACTTCATCCCAAAAAGAAGTGGTGAATCTCTTTATATAAGACCGTTTATGATCGCAACAGAAAATAACCTTGGGATAAAGCCAAGTGAAGAGTTTCTCTTCATGGTTATCGCCTCACCTGTTGAGTCTTATTTTTCTGGTGGTAGCTATAAAGTTTTAATTGAAAGACAAATGGTTCGTGCCTGCCCAGGAGGAATGGGGACAGCAAAAACAGGCGGTAATTATGCAGGAGCTCTAAACTCTGGTGTACGCACGCAAAAGCTTGGCCTTCACCAAAGTCTTTGGTTATCTGCAAGTGATAGAAAGTCTATTGAAGAACTGAGTGGAATGAATTTCTTTGCTGTCATTGATGGAGAAATTCACACTCCAGAATTAACAGAGACAATTCTTGATGGAATCACACGTCGCTCACTCATTGATATTGCACGCTCAAAAGGACTTAAGGTTATTGAGAGAAAGATGAGTATCGATGATTTAATTGAAGATATTAAATCAAATAAATGCACGGAATGCTTTTCTTGTGGAACGGCCGCTATTATCACTCCAATATGCTCTCTTCATGAAGAAAGTGGAGAAAGATATAATGTGAAAGAAGAATTTGGTCCAACCACAAAAATGCTAAGAGAGACTCTTCTCGGTATTCAAGAACAAACAGTGGAAGATCAATTTAACTGGGTTGTAAAACTTTAGATCAAATAAAAAAGGGCCTCAAATTGAGGCCCTTGTTATATCTACTTTCCTAGATTAGGAAGAATTTGGAAGAATACCATTGCTAGGATTGTTGGAAATAAGGCTCCAAGAAGAAGCTTTCCAGGATTAATCCCATCTTTACCAAATGTCCCCTTAAGGATTCCAAAACCAGCAGGGTTTGGAGCATTGGCAATAACAGTAAGACCACCACCGGCAACCGCACCAGCGACAAGGTTATACTTAGCCGAATCTGTAAGTTCAACAAGTGTCCCTAGATAAGTAAGAGCTGCGTTATCAGTAATCGCTGTAAGTGAAGTTGCACCAACAAAGAGAACAAAATCACCTAACTGAGTTAGGATCGGTTGTAGCCACCAACCTTGTTGTCCACCAAGTGTAACAAGACCACCAAGGAAGAAACCAACAAGAAGTGATTCTTTTAGTTTGATTTGATCTTGGTATTCGTTAGTTACTGTTGTGAAACCTAGGAAGAATAGGAATAGACCTAGGAAGAAAACCATATGGTGAGCAGAGAAAACAACTAGTCCCATGAAGATGATATGAATTAATGTCATCCACCAAGTTGGAGCAAGCCAATTTTCACTCTTTTCTTTAATTTCAAGCTTTCCTGCAAGTTCATTTTTAAATAGGAATGCAATAACTAATGTTCCAACAATAATTGAAATCGTTGCTTTATAACCGAAGTTAGTCAGCATGTGCATGAATCCCCAGTGCCATTTTCCAGCAACCATTAAAACAGGTGGAGCAGCAAAGTGAGACAGAGTACCACCGATTGAAACGTTTACAAATAAAAGACCAATCGTTGCATACTTAAACTTCATACTCATCTTCTCATCTGTGAAGAAGTAATCAAGAAGGATTAGTGCCGTAACAGTCATTGCCGCAGGCTCAGTAATGAATGAACCTAGGATAGGCCCAATGATAAGAGCTGAAATATAGAAGGCCATCTTTCCAGGGAAAGGTAGAACCTTAGCAATCATACCAATAATTTTTTCAGCAAGAACGATAATTGGTCTCGTACCGGCCATACACATAATAACAAAAACAAAGGCTGCTTCTGTGTAGTTAACGTCTTGTTCAAGATACTTTAGAGCACCGCCAATAACCTTGTGGTGATCATCGTAAACAGCAAAACCTTGAGTTGCACTGTAATAAACAATAAAAGCAGCTGCCCACATTCCAAAAACCGCTTCAACTTCACCTAAGAAGTGTAAAAGGTTTTCCATCATCGACCCTTCTGGGTACTTGTGTGCTAAATGTTGAATTTTCGAAACTAGAAACGTGTGCAAGATGGCACATGCAAATAGAATCGTACCTACGAGCTGTAGATTAGTTGGATTCATGTTACGTCCTTTGTAAGTAAAAATACTCTTTTATTTTATTCCTGTCGGCAAAACTGCGCAAGTACTGAAATTTTCATCTACATTAATTTATTTTAGTATTTTCCTAAAGTTTTTCTAAACCTTCATTCTATGAAAACCGAATAGATATCGTGTCACTAAATAAAATTAGCATATTCCTATTTTCATTTATTCTTGCTCTCAAGAGCATTGCAGGTATCGATTCGATTTCTAATCAGATTATCAATATCAACGGCACTAATTATCGAGCTAAAGATGTTATTTCAGATATTGTTCGTATTGCCAGGGCCAGAGATCCAAAACACGTCTCACCTCGACTAATCCCTCATGAATACGGTGAAACCCCTGTTAGAAATGAAGGTACTAGAGAGATCTGTATCGAATGCCAAGACATGACAAACTTTACATCTCAAATTGTCGACATTGTTCAAAAATTTAATGAAGACAACCCTACAAAAGACAATGTTGAACTCTCACAAGAAAGCTTTAAATTACAAGCAGTACTAGACTATACAAAAATAACTGACAACGATGGTCAGCCAAGATGTATAACGAATACATTTGCCAGTAAAGAGGCCTTTTACAGACCTGAGCTGTTTGAGGACTTCGAACTTGTTTTTACATCTGAAGCAGATTTATCTCAGTTTTCTTCAATGACTCTTCAAAGTAGCTCAAATATCCTTTCTCATATCACGTGGTTTAGGGCCACGGATGAAGTTGGCGAAGATATATTTGTCAAAGTCGTTAATATTAAAGATAAGAGGCCATATTTTCAGATTTACTATGCTGGGGAATCCTTTGTTGATCCCATCGCTCATCGAAAGCTTGCCCTACCAGATCTTACAACTTCAGAAGAAGAGATCATTCCTCGCAGAAGAGAGTTGTCTGCATTAGAGAATCGATCTTACGAAACAGGCCTAGGTTCTGTAAGAATTAATAAGGCCCTCCATCTTAGACAAGATTACTATATTCCAACATCTCTCACTCTGATTAATATGGAGACTGAGAGTAAGCCTTTTGAGAATACAACGATTAGAAGTAATCTAGATATTTCAGATCGTGATCAAGAATTAAATATCGGTGTGGATAATAAACTAACAGAAACAATTGATCTCAAAAGTAATCTTGAGCTCTCTCCAAAAGATCAGGAGCTTGATATGGCCGTAGAAGTAAATGGCCGTAGACGTGCAAGTGCTCACGTCGAAGCAGATGGAACTTATCGAGTCGGTGTTTCAATGGCCTCACCTCGATTCAAGAACTTTGATTTTGAAACTGATATTTCATATGACTCAAATCGAAATACTCGAATTGATAATAATTTTCGTTTAAATGGCTCAACGATTATTCAAACAGGTACAATTTTAGCAGAAAATGGCGATTTCGATTTTGTTGCTGGAAGATCAATTGATGTATTTGATGATGCTATTGTTACTTTTGAAGTTAGAAAAAATGGCATCGCTCAGAATGCAACAGATAACGATAGTCTGAACAGACTAGCTGATCAGACTTCCGCATATATTAGATTTGATATGAAATTTTAATTATCCGTCATCACCGATTGAAGCAACTGGACATGCATCCATTTGCTCTTGGCAAAGCTCTTCATCTTCAGGAGTTTCAGGCTGCTTCTTAACATAAGCATTTCCGTCCTCATCTTCAGCGAAAAACTCTGGTGCACCTGTGTAACAAACGTTACATGCAATGCATCCTTCTCCATTATCATCATCAGGATCTGTACAGTACCACTTACCTGCTACATTATCCTTATGCTTCATATCTTTGTTTGCCATGTTAACTCCTTGATTTTATTAACACACAACGTAATAAATTGTTGATATTATTTTGCCTAAGTCTACTAGATTTGAGAATATAGCACAAGATACTCAATCATAAATTTCACAGGAGATTTTCAAAATGACAACGAGCCTTGAAAAAGCTAATGCTTGGGCCAATAACCCTTACTTTGACGACGAGTCACGCGCTGAAATCCAAAAATTAATCGACGCTGACGATATGAAAGAGATCGAAGAAAGATTTTATAAAGATATCGAGTTCGGTACAGGTGGACTACGTTCCATTCTTGGGGCCGGACATAATCGCATTAATAAATATACTGTTCGTCGTGCTACACAGGCCCTTGCGGGTGAAGTACTAGATCACAGCTCTAAAAATGGAATTACAAACCCATCAATTGCTGTAAGCTACGATTCGAGAAAATTCTCTTTCGAATTTGCAAAAGAAGTTTGTGGCGTTATGGCGGCCAATGGAATCAAGTCTTATATCTACAAAAGACTTAATCCAGTGCCAATGCTTTCTTACTCTGTAAGATATCATAAGGCCCAAGCAGGAGTTATGGTAACGGCTTCTCACAACCCTCCTGAGTACAATGGCTACAAGGTATACTGGAATGATGGAGCACAGGTTACTCCTCCAAATGATAAGAATATTATTAATCGCTACTACGATATTACTTCTTATGATGCAGTTAAATTCATGGAATTTGACCAAGCTGAAAAAGAAGGATTTATTCACTGGGTTGGCGAAGATGTTGAACAAAGCTTCTATAACGATATCTTATCAAAAACAGTAAATCCTGAAATGTGTAAGAAAGATGGGAAGGATCTAAAAATCGTCTATACTCCAATTCACGGAACAGGACTAATTCCTTGTACAACGGCCTTAGCACAACTTGGGTTCACAAATGTTGAAGTAGTAAAAGAGCAGGCCCAGCCAGATTCAAGTTTTCCAACAGTAAGCTCACCTAATCCAGAAAATCCATCGGCAATGAAAATGGCCGTTGATTTAATGAAAGAAACTGGAGCTGATATCGCTTATGGTTCAGACCCAGATACAGATCGTCTTGGAGTTGCTTTTGAACACGAAGGTGAAGTTCAGTATATCAACGGAAACCAAATCGGAATCCTGATGCTTTACTATATGTTACATAGCCTAAAAGAAAATGGAACAATGCCTGCAAATCCATACTTTGTTAAAACTGTTGTAACAACTCCTCTACAAGAACTTATTGCAGATAAGTACGGAGTTAAATCATATTCTACTCTTACTGGGTTCAAATGGATCTGTGGACTTATGAATAAGATCGAAAAAGAAGATCCATCTGCAAACTTCCTATTTGGAACTGAGGAATCATTTGGTTACCTACCTCATGACTTTGTTCGAGATAAAGATGGTGTTGCTTCAATAACATTCATGTCAGAAGTAGCTCTCTACTTCAAAAAACAAGGCCTAAACTTAATTGAGGCCCTCGATAAAATCTATGAAGAATTTGGCTTTAGCCAAGAGACCCTTTTAAATCTTGTTTACCAAGGTAGAGAAGGGGCCGAAAAAATTACACGAATTATGAGTCATTTTAGAGACTTAGCTCCGTCGAGCTTGTGTGGTCAGGATATTCACGTTATAGAAGACTATCAGACAGGTATTGTTAAAGATCTTGAATCTGGTGAAGAATCAAAGCTGGAGTATCCAGTAAGTAATGTAATTGGTTACCACTTTAAAAATGGAAACCGCCTGTATCTTCGCCCATCTGGAACAGAACCAAAAATTAAGTTCTACATAATGATTCAGGAAAAAGAAGGAAGCTTAGCAGATAAAAAAGCAAAAGCTTCAAAAGTAACTGATGAGTTCTTAGCGTTTATTAATAAAACAGCAGAAGGACTATAAGGTTAAGGAGTAAAAATTTTGAAAAGTGATAAACTTGCAGTTGTATTAGTTAGTGGTGGTATGGATTCGTTAGTTTGTGCTGCAATTGCAAATGAGAAGCATGAGAACCTTGCATTTCTTCACCTTAACTACGGACAAAAAACTGAAGAACGAGAGCTTGATTGCTTCCAAAAAATCGCTGATCACTACGGTGTAGATAAATCTCTTCGTAAAGTAATCGACGTATCTTTCTTAAAGCAGATTGGTGGAAGCTCACTGACTGACGATGGAATTGATGTAAAACAATACAAAGGTGACTCAGAAGAAATCCCTGATAGTTACGTACCTTTTAGAAATACTCACATCATTGCAATGGCCGTATCTTGGTCAGAGGTTGTTGGTGCAAAGAATATCTACATAGGTGCTGTTAACGAAGATTCATCTGGTTATCCAGATTGTCGTCCAAGTTACTACGCAGCTTATAATGAGCTAATCAAGCAGGGAACAAAGGATGGTGATATCGAAATCATCACTCCAGTAATTGATATGGCAAAGAATGAGATTGTCCAAAAAGCGGTAGACCTAGGTGCTCCACTTCAATTTTCTTATTCATGTTATGCTCGAGGGGACAAAGCATGTGGAGTGTGTGATTCATGCGCTCTAAGACTTAGAGGCTTTCAAAAGGCCGGGATTGAAGATCCGATTGAGTACGATCAAAGACCGAATTACTTATAATAAAAAAGAAAGGCTCCAATAAGGAGCCTTTTTTATTTTTGATTTAAATAACCGAAAGCCGCGCCTTCGGCTAGCTTTCTTGAGTCACATTCATCTGTGCGCCAAAGCTTGCCTCAGGGCAACCTTTGATCGCACGATGTGATCAAAGACCAAATTATCTATAATAAAAAAAAGCTCCACTAAGGAGCTTTTTTTATTGGAATTATTCAGCAGCAGCTTCTTGAGTTTCTTCAGCAGGAGCTTCCTCTGCAGGTGCTTCTTCTACTTTTGGAGCAGGAGCTTTAATTAAGCCTGCATCTAAAAGGATTTTTACTTTTTCTTCTTTGTTGATAAATTTTCCATTTGCATCTTTAACAGCAAAACGGCCAGATCTTTTTTTAACGATTGTATACTCGCCTACTTTTTTAACAACTTCCATGAATTCTCCTATAATAATTCTTTGCGTTTGTTATCTTTTAAGTGTTGAACAATTTCTTTCACTCGTTGCGAATCATCCTTTGGCACAATCATTACGGCCTTATCATTTGAAACAACAACAAGATCTTGAACATTAATTAAAGAAACATGCTTATCCGGTGCATAAATAATATTTCCCGTAGCGTCCTTTAAGAAAGTTCCGTTACTATCAATTATAGTGTTTCCTTCCACACGGTCAACTACTTGTTCAAGTGCTTCCCATGAACCAAGATCATTCCAATCAAACTCGGCCTTAACTAGAGTAATGCGGCTCGACTTCTCCATGATGGCATAATCAATAGAGTCTTTTGGAATTTTATTATAAACTTCTTCCAGTTTGGCCTCTTCATTAAGATTGGCCTTTAAATCTTCATAAAAATTAAACATCTCTGGTGAATGGGCCTTAAATTCTTCTTTAAAGACACCAAGAGGGGCCATAAACATTCCGGCATTCCAAACATACTTACCAGTCTTTAGGTAAGCCGTGGCCTTTTCAAAATTTGGCTTTTCAACAAATTCTTCAACCTTAAAGCCATCACCAAGAGCATCCGCAACCTTAATGTAGCCGTATCCAGTATGTGGAAAGTGAGGCGGAATACCAATTGTTGTAATGGTTTTTGACTCACTTGATAATTTAACAGCTTTTTCAAAACTCGAGCGAAAGCCCGTTTTATTTAAGATGACATGATCTGAAGGCATAACAGCTACGATATCTTCATCTTTAGCTCCTGCTGCTTCTATTGCTGCAAGAGATAAGAGAATACATGGTGCGGTATTTCTTCCTGTTGGCTCATAAATGATATTATTCTTATTTACTTGATCCTTAGAACAATCGATGGCCAATTCACTTTGATCACGCGTTGTAATTATGAATCTCTTATCAATATCAACTGCACCATCAAATCGCTCAAGAGTTTGACCAAGTAAAGTCTCGCTACCAACTAATGAAAGATACTGTTTCGGTTTAGATTCAGTTGACTCTGGCCACAGACGAGTTCCCTTGCCACCGGCCATGATAAGTGTATAAATATTCATAAAAAAAAGCCCTTAATTATTAAGGGCCATCATATCATAAAAATTTTAAAATGCTGAATTAATCAAATTTGGTAAAGAAGTAATCACGCCCTGCAAAAAGAGAACGATTTTTCTTAACATACTGCTTCGCTTCAATAATTCTCTCAAAAGCTCCCAAGCTTACGCGAAAGCGATTCCCCTTTCCTGGAATATCCTTTTCATTAATAATTGGACTAAAACCAAGAACTCTAAAGCCTTCAGCAAATTCTTTAGCATCATCAATTGACTCAAATGAACCAACAACAATTGTGTACTTACCTGTGTACTCATCTGTACCACTTGATGTCTCTTGAATTTGAGTCGTCTCTGTTTGAGCTTGAACAACTGGTTCGGCCTGTCTTTCTTCTACTTGTTCTTGAACAGGTGGAGTATCTGCAGCGAGGTCATTGAACTCTTTATTCTCACTTGAGAACTCCTTAACCATTTTCTCTTTCAATGATTCCTCAATACGCTTGTTAAGATCTTCTTTCGAAACGTCTTTTGTACGTTGCTCTTGAACAAGTTCTTGAACCTTTTCTTCTTCTGGTGAAGTTAATTCGATCTTCTCTTTTTGTGTTACCGGTGAATCTAAAACCTTTTCAGCTTCTTGATCTAAACCAGACTTTTCAAAAGCATAGTTTGAACCAATCTTTAAACCAAAGAAGAAAGATGTTACCGCTACTAAAATAACGAAGATAACAACCAATAGGATTTCTTTTTTCTCAAAAACGTAGAAGTTACTTTTATCATTCATAAGGATATTTTAATCTCTCCCAAATTATTAGCAACTTGCTGAAAATACTAGGAAAAATAATCCTTTATTTCATAAATGAAATAATCCCCGAGTTTTTCTCTCATCTTAATGAAAACATTCATGCAATCATTTATAACGCCTCTAACTTAATTTTCGGAGGTACAAAGTGAAAAAGATTCTAAGAAATAATAAAGGCCAAGGTGTTATGGAATATATGATCATTACAAGCCTTGTAGGAATCATCTGCATAACGGCAGTAAAAGGCCTAGGTAGCCGAGTTAAAACAAGACTTGAGGATGCTTCATCAAAGATCACAGAAAGCATTAAGATCGACTAATGAAAGTCGTTCCTTTTTTCATATCAACTATTCTAATTTTAACGGTATTTCTTGCGGGTATTTCAGTTAGCGAGAAATACCGTTGTAAAAATATGATGGTATTTCGAAGCTATGTTCACACCCTAGCAAATACTCATCATAAAAATGAACGATTCAAACATTTCTCATGTGAAAGTCTTATTTCTCTTAAGAGATGGATTGATCCAAATTCACAATTAACTTTCGTGAAAACAAAGACAGAAAAATTTCTTATCTATAAAGGTAAAAAACACTACCTAAGGATGAAAGATGGACTTAAACCATAAGAAGATTCTAAATAATGAAAGAGGTAGCGTTAGTCTTATTGGTGCTTTCTTCTTTATGACTTTTATAGCTATCACTTTCTACAACATGGCAAAGTCTTATGAAGAACTTCATATTATCAAGCACTATAACAAATCATATATCTGTGCAAAAAAAACCGTTAAACATTACAATGACTTTTACAAGTTTATCTCTCAGACGAATATCGTTATTCGCTCCTTCTTTTATGGAAAATTTATACCAATATTAAGCTGGCTAAGGCCCTTTCTTTCATATGGAGAAAAAGGATTAAAAATCCTACAAGCAAGTTATCGATTTTATTTTCGATTAAAGTTGCTACAAATCAGTGAATGTAATTCTTTAAATATTGTTTCTCTAATGAAGGATGATCCTCTTGGACAAAAAGTCTGGAAAATTAAAAGGCAATTCGATGGAGGTGCAATATTTCAAAAAGAATGGAAGGGATTTATGCCTTTTCACTACAAAGGAAGTGATCTATCAGAAAATCATTCGTTCGTAATTACACTAAAGTTCAAGTTAAAGAAAGGCTATGTCTTAGACGATTTCACACTCAACTCAAGACATATGGCACCAATGGGTTTTCAACAATTGAAGGAATACTATGGTCTTCAATTCTTATAAGTACCCTCGTTTTAATAATTAACCTGGAGATTAAAATTGAAAATTCTAAACAACAAGAAATCAAAAACTTTACCAAGCAATGGAACGCAATCAAATAACTCTTGTACTTCTAAGCTTTTATTTAATAAAGAAAAAGAACAACAATTAAAAAAATCACTCTATCTTAGATTTTGGGTAGCACTTGTCCTAACTAATATCTTCACATTCATCCTATCCCAACCCATGACAGAGGCTACAATTGAAAAAGAAATAAATATTGCTAAAGATGAAAGACTTTTAAAACTTAGAATTAATGAGATGACTAATCTTGTAGGAAAAGACCAATATGTTGCCCTATATTCGGGAAATAACCACCTTACAAACAAGGCAAAGATTGTAAAAAAGCTTGAAGACAATACGAAGTCCATTTACTTAGTAAAAATATCTATTTCAGAACTGAATAAAATAGCTCCATATAAGGCACTTGAGTTAGATTCCTATCCAGTTACTAATCAACCCAAGTCTATTGGAGGCGTATATGAAATTGAAATTTAGCTTACTACTTCTACTTATTTCCCTAAACACTAATGCACGAAATGTCGTTGTCTACACTTATGATATTAAGGACGTCATGTTTGAAAAAGTCATGAAACTTGTTTTAGATGAAAATGCTGTAAAGAGTGAAGATATTAAGTTTATTCAAAAGAGTAATCCATGTGAAGACATCTACAAAGATGCTCTTCTTCATATTTGTATTAGTGAGAAAAATGAAGAATTTAAAGTTGTTCGCCAGAACAGAGTCGCTTTAAATAATACTTTTAACAAATAGCAAAAAGGACCCTGAAGAGGGCCCTTTTCTTATATCTAAAAATTAATTGATTTATTAATCTAGATGAATTTTAAACTTAGGAGTTGTTCCCTTGTTTCTGTTTTGCGCTTTTCTTCTAGCACCCATTTTTGTTTTTTTAGCATTACGCTTATTTCTTGTAACACGAGTTCTTGATACCATGATAAATCTCCTCAATATATTTAAAACTAATCTGAAAACAGTTTTCGAGTATAGCTTTATACTAACTTTCATGCCGTTTGTCAAAGTCATTTGCTTAATGTTCTTAGTAAATTTAAACGTTTACGCACAAGTTCACAAGCAAATAACACTCAGTATCGGTCAAGTATCTGAAATTTCATTAAAAGATGCTGAGAACTTCAGTGTTTCCAATAAAGAGATCCTCTCTTCCAAGGTCATAAAAGCCAAACAAAAATTATATATAAAAGGCAAAATGAAGGGACAGTCACTAGTTACAGTCTGGAAAAGCAATGGAAAAAAAGTCGTCCATACAGTCTATGTATTGTCTAAAAGTGGCCAATTTAAAATCCTTGAGACCTTATCAAATTTAAAAAACTTTGGCATCAGAGGAACAATAAAAGGAGATAAGCTTCTCATCTATAGTGATATTAAAACTATTGATCAATATCGAATAATCAAAGAACTTTTAAAAAGTAATGAGGACATAATCTATAAAGGAGAGCTACAAAATAAAGTGGCCAAGAAGATTATATCTGAAGTTCACCATCGTTTCTTCCAAAACTTTTATGATGATATTCGATGTCAAAAACAAGAACTTGATATTATATGCTTAACAACTGAAGAGATCCTTTCAGATGAAGGTTTTCTCTCACCTATCAAGGATAAATTCAAAGTTAAGTTTAGAACATCTCAACGGTTTAATAACTTGAGAAATCACAAATTAGAGATGCGAATTATCCAAATTGAGCGTCTTGATGGTAAGGAAATTAACTTTGGACTTGATCAAATTGATGTAGGCTTAACTGATCTTCTCGACAATGGAGCAATAGCACTTACTCGTAATCAGAATATAGTGTTAAGAGATACTGAATATAATGTTTCAACACTAGCAACGCAAAAGATTCTTCTGCGTACAAAACAAAAGTCGACGGTACAGATTGGATCAGAGATCCCATTTACAACGACAACGGTCAACAATGGAAATAATACTCAATGGCGCTTTGCTGGTTTAAAGATCTCAATGACACTTGAGAGAATTAACAATCGATTTAAGATTGAATATCAAACAAAACTAACCAGACCCATGGCCCAAAACAATGGCGACACTTATATAAATGGAAGCGCTCAGAGCTCAAGTTTTCTAATTCAAAAAGATTCAGCTATTCAAATGTTTGAAATTGATCTCACAACAGATGATCAAAGCGGCAGATCAATTCCATTATTTGGAAAGATTCCAGTTTTAGGAAAGCTCTTTTCTTCTTCGGCAAAATTTAAAACTTATAAACGAATCATTGCAATTGCAAAGCTTAAGTGAGGATATAAAGATGGAAGATTTAAATCAGTTTTTCTTTAATGAATTTAGAGCTTTATTAATTGAGAAGTCAAAGAAATCAAATCTCTTAAGCTTCGATTTAATCGTAGAGGAGGCTCTATCAATTAATAATCTTAGGCTATCTGACTTAGATAATATCGATCAAATAAAGATTTGGTTTGAGCATGTATACAATCAAAGCTATATCGATGATCTTCTTAAAATGTATGATGCAAGAGAGTTCATTATTCACTCTCCGAGCGATATCGAGGTTCACGCAAAAACAAATGAAAAGCTTAAAGTAGAATTCCTATCTAACGAAGACTTTCAATTAAGTCTGACTTTCTTAACAAGAAAGTTAAATATTGAATGGAGCTTTAGTTCACCATTTGCATCATTCAAAGTCTCAAGAATAATTACAGAAAAACCAATTGATATGAGAATAAGTTTAACACATCCTTGCCTTTCCCCAGTTAAGCAAGCGAAAGCTTTTATTCGAGTTCATAGTAAAGAAGTTTTTAATTTAGATAATTTCACACAAGACAATCAAGTTAAGTCACATATATATAAATTAGTTAATGAATATAAGAATATCGTAATTGCTGGCTCGACTGGAAGTGGAAAAACGAGTTTTCTAAAGGTTTGCAAAGATATGGCAAACTCAAATGAACATCATGTCATTATTGAGGATGTCGCTGAAATAGATGGAGATATTTCAAATACCACTCACCTCCTTTCGCACTCGAGCTCAGGAAAGAGCTTAAATGATTATTGTACCTATGCTCTTAGGATGTCGCCAAAGAGAATATTCTTAGGAGAAATTCGTTCTGAAGAGATAGTTCCCTTTTTACTAGCGATGAATACGGGACATAAAGGAATGATGACAACAATCCATGCAAATAATGCCAAAGACACTCTACTAAGGCTTAGTACTCTATTTTCTATATTCTCATCGAGTAAGAATGGTATTGAATTTAATCAAGTCTTAAAGTTAATCTGCCAATGCGTGGATAATGTTGTCTTTGTTGAAAACAAAGAAGTCACTGAGATTATAGAAGTCTATGGAAGTGAAGGAGACAATCCTATTTACTCTACTATTTATGAGAAGAAAAAAGATGATCACCAAAAAGGTTTATCAACGCCGCCAAATCTTGCTGTCTAACTTCCAAGCTAAAATAGTCATCATTATTCTCATCAAGTTCATAAGGATGCTCATTTGTAACCAAGGACTGATCATAATCGAGTCCAAAAACAGTTAATAAAGCTTTTGCCCCATCGATCTCTTGAGTTGAGATTGCCTTAAGTTTTGCAACCTCACCTTCACTAATACAACTTCCAGACTCATCAGGAAAAAAGACACTCTTGACAATTAGGGGCAGATTCTTTTCTATCAATGGATTCATTGTACGGTGAAAGAGAATCTTTGCTCCTTTATTTGTTAGAAGTTTAGTCTGACGATAGCTAAGATTTGGTATGAGTGGCGCAGAGTCTAATAACTTTGGATCATGGCCGTAAATCCCTTTTACATCCTTCCAAATCACAAGTTCTCGAACATCATCTAGGGCCCAAGCAAAAATAGCAGCAGAATAATCAGATCCTTCTCGACCTAGCGTAGAAGTTTCCCCGCTAAGTGTTTTTGCAATAAATCCCTGAGTAATGATCAGTTCTTTCTCATTTAATGGGTGGCACTTATCTTTTGTATTTTTAAAGAGAACCTTAGCTTCATTAAAATTACGATTAGTTGTAATATAGTCTCTAGCATCTGCAAGATGATTATGAACTTCCCTCTTTTGAAGATAATCTGAGAGAATCCTCGTTGAGACTCTCTCCCCAATACTATAAACACTATCTAAAACAGACTTAGTCTTTTCATTTTTAAGATAAGACTCAAGTTCACTTTGGAAATCAGATAGATCAGTGGATGTCTCTAATTCATCAATAATAACTTGATGCTTATTAAAAAAAGCTTTAACGAGATCAAGACTAGAAGTTTCAAAGATCTCTTCTAGCTCGTTTGTGGAATTATAAGTTGCAGACAAAACCACCAAGCAATTATTTGGGCACTTTATAATAAGGTCTGCTATTTGTTTTATAGTGGCAGCACATTTTATCGAGCTGCCACCAAATTTATAAATACTACGCAAAAAATTAGTCTCTTGTTAATTTCTTATAAGTGTAACGTTTTGGATTAAGAGCGGCATCACCTAGACGCTTTCTCTTATCTTCTTCGTACTCATCAAAGTTACCTTCAAACCAAACAACTTTTCCTTCTCCTTCAAAAGCAAGAATATGAGTTGCAAGACGATCTAAGAAGAAACGGTCGTGGGAAATAATTACAGCACAACCAGCGTAGTCTACGAGGGCCTTTTCAAGGGCCTGAAGCGTATTTACATCAAGGTCATTTGTAGGCTCATCCAGTAATAGAACGTTTCCACCTTCTTTTAAGACTTTTGCAAGGTGAACTCGATTTCTTTCCCCACCAGAAAGTTCAGAAACTTTCTTCTTTTGGTCTTCACCAGAGAAATTGAATTTTGCAATATAGGCACGAGAATTAACTTCAGTACCTGCAACGTTAATGAACTCTGTCCCATCAGCAACAACATCATAAATTGTTTTTTCTGGATCTAAGTCACGTCCTTGATCAACATATGCAAGCTTAACTGTTTCACCTACATCAAAAGTTCCTGATGTCGGCTCTTCTTGTCCGGTAATCATCTTAAATAATGTAGTTTTACCAGCACCGTTAGGCCCAATAATACCAACGATCCCACCTGGAGGAAGAGAGAATTCAAGGTTTTCATAAAGAAGCTTATCACCAAATGCTTTTGAAACACCTTTTGCTTCGATTACTTTATCACCAAGGCGAGGACCTGCAGGAATGAAAAGGTCATTTGTTTCATTTCTCTTTTCATTAGATAACTTTGCTCTTTCTTCATAGTTTTTAATACGAGCTTTTGACTTAGCTTGGCGAGCTTTAGGGTTTGAGCGAATCCACTCAAGTTCTTCCTTCATGGCCTTTTGTCTTTTAGACTCAGACTTCTCTTCTTGAGCAAGACGTTTTGCTTTTGTCTCTAGCCAACCAGTGTAATTTCCTTCAAAAGGAATCCCTTGTCCACGGTCAAGCTCTAGAATCCAGCCAGCGACATTATCTAAGAAATAACGGTCGTGTGTTACGGCGATTACTGTTCCTTTATATTGCTGAAGATGTCTTTCAAGCCACCATACTGTTTCAGCATCAAGGTGGTTTGTCGGCTCATCTAGAAGTAAAATATCTGGTTTTTGAAGAAGTAGACGACATAGCGCAACCCTTCTCTTTTCCCCTCCTGATAAGTTTCCACACTTTGCTTCTGAAGGAGGACAATTTAGAGCTTCCATTGCAAGATCAAGCTGACTATCAAGAGACCATGCATCAACTGCATCAAGTTTATCTTGAATCTTGGCCTGCTTATCAAGAAGATCGTTCATCTCATCGTCACTCATCGGCTCAGCAAACTTTGCAGAGATCTCATCAAACTTAGCGAGAAGGTCAACTGTCTCCTGGCAACCTTGCTGAACAACCTCTCTAACTGTTAACTCAGGATCAAGCTTTGGCTCCTGTTCCAGATAACCAACAGAATAGTTCTTTGCTAAATGTGTCTCACCTAAGTGATCTTCATCTAGGCCGGCCATAATCTTAAGTAACGTTGATTTCCCTGATCCGTTAAGACCAAGTACACCAATTTTGGCACCATAGAAATATGAGAGAGAGATATCTTTTAGAACGTGCTTTTGCTTATAAACTTTTCCAACACGGTTCATTGAATAAATAATTTGCTTATCGTTTTGATAGGCCATCGAGTAACTCCATTTGGTTAAATACTTACACAAATAAAGTACCTACAAAAGTATGGAATATCAATCACTCAGCGCGTTCCAATCTAAAGATTTAAATGACTTATCAAACGAAAGAAGTTTCCCACATAAGGAATGAAAAAGAAGACAACCAGCCAGATAAACTTACATATTTTAATTTTTGATAGTAGTTGTTCGTTTTGTGACTTGTATTCATCCCATAGTCCTATTTCAATTGACTCAAGGTCATCCCCAATATCTAGTCCTTGTGCCTGCTTCATCTCAACGAGGGCCGTTAGACGACGAAATAACTCCTTTGCATAGGACAACTGTATATCTGCTAAGGAATTGATTCTTGAACGACTTATTAACTGATTAAGAGGTGTTCCAACATCATACATGAGCTTGAAAATTAAAAAACTGTGAAGCACATGGCCAATTGGGACAATTTGCTTCTGTGCTAATCTCTTAATTAAATAATGAAAAGTTATAATTCCTATTAGATTGTAAGCAAGGGCACAACTAATAAATAGTGTATCGATTTCAAAATCGAGAATCTTCGTCGAGAAAATATTTAGGAATAAGGTTAAGCAAGCAGCAAGAATAAATTGGAAATAGCTTTCATTCATTACACCAGAGCTCTTCTTCTCGATCTGTAAGTCTGTAGACAATGAGTGCCTAAGCTTTGAAAGTGTTTTACTTGTTGCAGCTCCAAACTCCTTAGCAACTTGTGAAATTTCACAAATTAACTCATCAAAGAACTTATAATGAGAGAGGTGCGTCAAATCTCCCATTAGGTTTAGTTGCGACAAGTCAATTAGCAGATCCTTTCCTCTGCGATATTGACTACGATAACGATATGATAAGTTACTGGTTTTACGAATGAGCTTCTCTGCAGGAAGTAAGAAGACCAAGATTGAGATAGAAAGGAATGATATTATTGCCAAAGTGAACCTCCAATATCTTGACGTAACGCTATGTATCTGAAATAACAATTACTAATGGATAATAAAGAAGAGTTATTTCACATTCGAAATGAAAACAGACAACTTCATGCTGAAAGCGGCAAAGTTTCTCATCCAGACTTCTATCTAAATGATGAGACACTTGAAGAGCTTCAGAAGTTCTGCCAAGACTTTGACCCTTACCGAGACCTAGATCTTGAGACAAAATTTCGTCTACAAGAATTTGGAATAATTGATCTTTCTAACCCATTTGATATCACAAATAAATTACTACTCTTATTAGAGAACAACCTTCAGTATCGTATAAAGTTACAAGAGAACAAATAGTCATGAATAAAAAGACGTCAGCATCCTCTGGAAAATCCAAGGGGAAATCAACAGGGCGCTCACGCATCCGTACACCACGAGTCGAGCTACACCCTGCAAGTATCAAATATCTTTATAAAGGCCATCCTTGGATTACAAAGGATCGCTTCTCAATGAAGTTTCCTCAGGGATCTCCATTTGTAACGGCAAAACTAGAAGAAGGTAAATTTGCCATTTTATTAAATGACCCTACTCACGATAGTGTGCTAGCTCGCTTATGGAGAATTGGAGAAGGCTCACACCTTGGCCCAAAAGATTTCTACTTTGAATTAAGACAAAGAATGCAAGATAGCTTTGAGGCCCGCCGAGGAATAACAGACCGTGAAAACTACTATCTGGCGTTTGGTGAAACTGACTTCTTGCCAGGTCTTTTCATAATCAGACTTAAAGATCGTATTCTTGTTCAATTCTACTCTAACTTTTGGAATCACTTTGAAAAAGATATTCTAAAGATTATCAAAGACTTTTATCCGAATGATAAAGTTTGGGTACAAAAGAGAAACTTGAAACGTAAAAAAGAATTTTACTGTGCAAGTAATAAATCGATTCAAGAAGATGAGTTCACTGTAAATGAGTTTGGAGTCGATTATATAATCCGCCTCAATCAATTTTACGATATTGGTCTCTACACTGATATGGCAGCGATAAGAAATAGAGTAAAGGATGACTTTGAAGATAAGTCAGTTCTAAACTTATATAGCTATACAGGTGCATACACTCTCTTTGCTCTAAAGCAAGGAGCAAAGGATGTTACAAGTGTTGATCTTTCACAAAAATACCTGGACTGGCTTGAGGAGAACTTAGAATTAAATAAGATGGAAGGAAATACTTCTCTTTGTATGCCTACAATCAAGGCATTAGAAAAGTTTAAAGAAGAAGGTCGAAAATTTGATCTTATTATCTGTGACCCTCCTAGTGCTTCAAGTGATGGAAAGAAAGTATCAAAGGCAATTGATGCATATAAGGATATGATTCCTTTATTTGATATGATTTTAAATAAAGGTGGAAAAGCACATATCTTTTTAAATACTCACTCAATTACAAGAAAGAAGTTTGAAACAAAAGTAAAAGAGTATATTGGAAAAAGAAAGATAAGCATCACAGGAGCTTTAAGACTGACAGGCGACTGCCCTTCTCTAAAAGGCTTTATTGAAGGTGATTATCTAAAAGGTTTAACCCTTTTAAAGAAATAGGAAAATAAATGACAACAAATATATATGTACTTGTACCTGTACTAATTGGTTTTATTGGTATCCTTCAAGGAGCACTAAATCGTGTAATGACCCAAGATATAGGCCTTACTTGGATGGCACTTCTTGGAAACTTTGTGACTTTAGTAGTTTGTATAGGATTCTATTTCTTTGCAAAGGCCAACCCAGAATTCTTTCCTGATTTTGTTCGTCTAAAAGAATTTCAATTTAAATGGTGGTATGTCATTCCTGGTATCTTTGGATTTCTCTTTGTAGTCGGGCTTCCAATTGGTATTTATCAAATTGGAGCTGTTAAGACGACAGTTGGACTTATTGCCGCCCAAATGGTGACGAGTGTTATGTGGGATTTATTCATAGAGAATATACCAATGACTGTCCCAAAAGGACTTGGTGTTCTTATGGCGATAGCTTCAGTTCTTCTTATTACGCTATTTTAACATTTTTAAAAGATTGCGTTAAAATAGAATAAATTTAACGTAAGCACCGCTAAAATATTATGCTATAAGAAACTTATGGTTTTAGCTTATTTAAGATTACTCTTAGTTGGTATATTTCTCGTTCTTGGAACCCTTGTGTGGATTCCTATATGCATGCTGCGTCCTGCAAATCGTGGAAATACATTCTTTATTGCTCGTTACTATTCATGGCTGACGAGAATATTTCTCAATATTAAAATCGAAACACGCCTACCAGCAGGTTACAAGAGTACTCGCAATGCTGTTTTTATCTCAAATCATCAATCAAACCTAGATATATTCTTTGTAGGCCCGGCCCTTCCAAGACGAACTGTTTCACTTGGAAAGCAGTCTCTTGTTTGGATACCAGTATTTGGTCAAATGTACTGGCTTGCAGGAAATATCCTTATCAATCGAACAAATAAGAGAAAAGCCTGGTCTGTTATGGAAAAGGTTGCTCAGACAATAAAAGAAGATAATTGCAATGTTTGGATCATGCCTGAAGGTACGAGATCAAAAGGCCAAGGACTTCTTCCTTTTAAAAAAGGCCCATTTATTGTTGCAATAAAAGGTCAAATGCCAATTTACCCAGTAGTTTTTTCTAAATATGAGGATTCATTTGATCTTGGAAAGATAGTACCTGGTAAAGTTATTATCGAAGCTTTGGAGCCTATCTCAACACAAGGGTTAACTGTTGACGATATTGATGAGCTAATGAATAAAACTCGTAATCTTATGGCCGCAAAGCTCGATGACTTATCTAAAGAGCTTGCAAATTAAAAGATATTTACGCGAGTCATATAATCAACATCTCTAGCACTTGTTCTTCTTAAAGGGCCCTTTGTTCCAGGTGTAGTTGTTCTTCTTCCATCATTAACAGCAACACTACTTGTTGGACAATCCATTCCTAACCCACAAAGGTCCTTATTATTTAAATATAAAGCTGCCTCAAGAAAACTATACTTCTTACCTTTATACATTAGTCTTAGATCTTCAATCTTTCCTGAGCTATTTGGAAGAACAACAAAGTCCCCCTTCTCTAAAATATCAAGCATGAATTCTTTGTATGGTTGGTACTCTTCTGTGATTTTAAAAAGGACGTCATTATATTGTCTACCATTCCTATTTTTAGAATATGCACTTACAGTATCTCCATAAACTCTAATTGAAAGGATCTCTTGGTCACCATAATAAGGTCCTCTTATTTTCAGGTCACCTGTTGTTGCAAAGATTTGATCATAAGAAAATGCGTTTAAAGTGATAAAAAGTGCAACTGTAAGCTTAAGAATAGTCTTCATATTTTTCCCCTTGTGACTTATATTTATGCACTTTGTATGCCAAGTATTTCACGTATTATTGGGGAGATAGAGTGTTTAAAAGATGAGCAGTGTAAACAAAATAACTATTCTACCTTTTGGGTTGGATTGGGTTGGGTTGGGTTGGGTTGGGTTGGGTTGGGTTGGGTTGGGTTGGGTTGGGTTGGGTTGGGTTGGGTTGGGTTGGGTTGGGTTGGGTTGGGTTGCTAACTTTCACTTCGTGAAAGTGTCGCTTCTTCTTTGCGATTACTTTCCCATTGCTCCTGAAACAACAAAGCCGGGCTTGAACCCGGCTTGTTGAATAAAATTTTCTAGCTAAAGTGTTGGGGAGCTAGCACCGCAAACAATAGACTGGCTTTGGCCAGTCAATTTTGCGGGTGCTTAACCTACAATACGTTCACGCCATTTTCTAATATCTGGCGCTAGGTAGTCGTACTTCATCTCATCAAGAGTATATTGAGAGAATTCATAGTCTGTCGTGTGAGTTAGACACTCTGTTGGACAAACAGTTGTACAAAGACCACAGTAACAGCAAAGTGCTGTATCAATTGTGAATTGCATAAGATCAAGCTTAATAGGAGTACCATTTTTCGCTTTAATCGTTGGTGCATCTTTTTCTCTTCTAGTTGCTGTAATATAAATACAGTCAACTGGACAAGCCGTTGCACACTGGTAACAAGAAATACAGTTTTCAACATCGTTGAAAAGACGAGAGCGAGAGTTTTTAGGAAGCTCTTCTCTTACTTCTGGATACTCAATTGTTACAGGCTTTACACCATATACATATTTAAAAGTAATACCTAGACCTTTTGTTACAGTTCTAACTGCTGTCCAAATATTCTTAAACCATTTTCCTAATGTTAATTGCTCACCTGCTTGGTAAGTTGCTTGTGTACTCATCGGTCAACCTCTCCTAGTACAATATCAATACTTCCGATTGTAGCAACGAAGTCCGCAATCATCTGACCTTTTCCAAGCTCAGGAAGCATTGAAGTGTGTGTAAAACATGAAGACTTAACTTTAACTCTGTAAGGAGTTTTACCACCATCTGAAACGATGTGATAACCGAGCTCTCCACGTGGACACTCTGTTTTTGTATAGATTTCACCTTTAGGTAACTTGATGATCTTTGGAACTTTCCCCATAATTGGACCTTCCTCAATTCCATCAAGTGCTTGGCGTAGAATCTTAATTGATTCAAAGATTTCGAAAACACGTACATAATAACGGTCCCAACAGTCACCAACAGTTCCCATTTCACCTTTACCTGTAACTACATCAAAATCAAATTTCTCGTAGTAACCGTATGGCTTCTTCTTACGAAGATCCCACTCAACACCTGAACCACGAAGAACAGCACCTGTTGCTCCGTATTGGTAGGCCATTTCTGGAGTTACAACACCAACATTTGCAGTTCTGTCACGGAAGATAGCATTCATACCAACAAGATCGTGGTACTTCTTCATATTCTCTTCCATCTTAGTACAGAAAGTATCGATACGACGAAGTTGATCATCAGTGATGTCGTTCCATACACCACCTACCCAAATATAATTATAAAGAAGACGTGCACCAGAAAGCTCTTCAAAGAGTCTTAGGATTTCTTCTCTATCTTGGAATGCATATAAGAAAGGAGTGAAAGCACCAAGGTCGATTGCATAAGTACCAAAGTACATTAAGTGTGATGCAATTCTTTGTAGCTCTGCTACGATAATTCTGATGTATTCAGCTCTTTCTGGAATTTCTGTCCCAAGCATTTTCTCAACACCGTGAACATATCCCCACTCCATTCCCATAGCACCCAAGTAATCCATACGGTCAGTGAAAGGAATAATTCCGCGGTAGTCTAAGTTCTCGCTGTGCTTTTCCATACAACGGTGTAAGTAACCAAGGTATGGAGTTGCTTGAACAACAATTTCTGAGTCTGTTTTAATCTCAACACGTAAAACCCCGTGAGTCGCCGGGTGTTGAGGACCCATGTTAACAGTTAGAAGATCTGTATGAAGAGCCTCTTGCTGTTTAACATCTTGTGTTTTATTTAATGTATCTTCCATTAAAAATATCCTTAAAAATTAATTATTTGCTTCATCCATTTTCTTATTTAGAGCGGCCTCTAAATCAGCAGAAATCTTTCCATCCCATGAACCAGATACTTTCTTTGGTTCAGCAGCATCAACTCTCGCTTTAGCGAAGAATTCATGGTCAGCATTATTGATTTTATGTTCAGGATTAATCTCAAGACCATGCCAAGCTTTTTGAACTTCATAATCTTTACGAAGTGGAAAACCTTCCCAGTCTTCAGGGCATAGGATTCTTCTTAAGTCAGGGTGTCCAACAAATTCAACACCGTTCATGTCATAGACTTCTCTTTCAAGAAAGTTTGCAGACTTCCAAACGTCACATACTGAATCAACCTTAGGAACATCATCCTTGTTAGCTTTTGGAAGCTTAACTTTAATGATGACGTCATCAGAGTTAGTAATAAATGAAGCTAGCATATAATTAACTTCAATTTCACTATCGTAGTCAACGCCTGAAACAACTTGAAGAACATTGAATTGATATTCAGAGCTATCTCTAAGAACAAAACAAACGTCTTTGATTTTAGAAGCATCAACTAAGATTGGCTTATCACCTGCTTCATTTTCAATTAAAGATGCGTTTGCGCCACTAACTTTATCATTAATAAAACTTACTAATTCATTAAGCATGCTTCACCCACTTATCTTTAAGAAGTCTCTCATTTGCTACTTTCTTTTGAAGTGTCATAAGACCCTCAATAAGAGCTTCTGGTCTAGGTGGGCAACCTGGAACGTAAACGTCAACTGGAATGATTTCATCAACACCCTTAAGGACGTGATAACCATGTTGCCAGTAAGGGCCACCTTTGTTGGCACATGAGCCCATTGAAATAACATATTTCGGCTCGGCCATTTGTTCATAAAGAGTTTTAATTCTTGGTGCCATCTTAAGTGTTACTGTCCCTGCAACAATCATTAAGTCCGCACGTCTTGGAGTCGCCATGAAAGCACCACAACCAAAGCGTTCTAAGTCATACTTAGCACCACCAGTTGCCATCATTTCAATAGCACAACAAGCTAGACCAAATGTCATTGGCCATAGAGAATTCTTTCTTCCCCAGTTAAGGAAGTCATCGAGTTTTAATAAAACAACACTATCTTGCATTGTCAGCAATCCTTTTTAGATATGTAAAATTATGAAATTCTTAGCTTATAAATTACCAATGCTTAGGTTTCTAGTCAATTAAAGGCACACAAAAAACGCATGTTTTTTGATAGCGCATAGGGACAATCCCTAAACAGCTATATATCAAACAAATCAATGGACTAAATAAAATTCAATCTAAATATGCTCGACATCGAGCATTAAAGTTGGCACGTGCCTTTGTAACCTTCTCATTAGCACTAGCAATTGAACGAGTTTTTGACTCCGAAAGATAGGTCATTCGTTTAAGGTCATTGTGACAGACCTTTGTCATGATTTCTTGAAACTCTTCTACGATGGCCACCGGATACGGGCTGGACCAGGCAGATGAGATCAAGCTCGACTGTTCAGGTGAAATATGTGTAATCACTTCTTGTTTAATTCCGTGCTCATCAGCAGACTTTTTAAACTTATCATAGTGTTCACCTAGTTTATAAAATTCCTTTATAGCGAGATTTCTTGAGAACTCTTCCCCATCTAAGATATTAAGACATTGTGCAGATATGGACTTAAGTCCGTAAATATCACGTCCCACCTTACATTCAACGATAAATGCATCAACTTCCCCTCCTATACCTTGAATAGTATCTTCAAGAAAAGAAGATAGAGAAAACTCTCCAACATAAGGATTAAAAGGCTTCTTATAAATATAGTGTGTAAGTTCGTGAATTAAATCTAAAACAGCGTTCTTTGTATTATGTGACTTATCGATATAAACTTTTGAGCGAGTTTCAAAGCGTACACTTTCTGGAGAATTTGGACTGAACTTTCTTACAAGAGTCGTATCTGTAACAGAGACTTCACCACTTTCAATAACCTCTTCAAGTCTTTTATGATCCTTAGCAGCTCTTAGCCTGGCCTTATCAATTAAATTCACACCAAGTTTAGAGGTGTTAATTATATTAATTAATTGCTCAATACTCTTTTCTTCAGTTGAAGCAAGTCGTCTCCAATTCCCACTGTACTTCTTAGTACCAGAGTAAATTGTTCCGCCTCTTTCTCCCCAACTTTGTGCAAAAGTATTGCCCATGCTGCAAAGCAAGTAAGTCATCATTATAAATATCGTAGAATTAGACAATATCGACATTAATTTAAGTATCGACATTTGATGGTAATTCTTGAGTTATAATTAGCAGTTTTAACGAAAGTGCAAAATACTTCCTTTAACTTAATGCGTTTTGCACTTAAGAGGCAAAGCCATTAGAATAAGCATGTTCAAAAAAGAAAGAATATTAAGAATCTATGAATCAAGGAGAAAACAATGGAACATAAACTTCCAGAACTACCATGGGCAAAGGATGCTTTAGCACCTCATATTTCAGCTGAAACAATCGAGTATCACTACGGAAAGCATCACAATGCATACGTAACAAAGCTTAACGCAGCGATTCCAGGAACTGAATTTGAAAACATGACTCTTGAAGAGATCATCATGAAGTCAAAGGGTGGATTATTCAATAATGCTGCTCAAGTATGGAACCATACATTTTACTGGAACTGTCTTGCTCCAAACGCAGGTGGAGAAGCAACTGGTGCAGTAGCTGACGCTATTAATGCAAAATGGGGATCATTTGATAAGTTCAAAGAAGAATTCTCTAATTCTGCAGCAACTAACTTTGGTTCAGGTTGGACTTGGCTTGTTAAGAACAAGGCTGGAGAGCTTGAAATCGTTAACACTGACGATGCCCAAACTCCAATGACAGATGGTCACACTGCTCTTATGACAATCGACGTATGGGAACATGCTTACTACGTTGATTACAGAAATGCTCGTCCTTCATATATCGACGCTTTCTGGAAACTAGTTAACTGGGACTTCGTAAACAAGAACCTTGCTTAATTAGCGACAAACAAATCAAAAAAGAAGGGCCTCTATTTTAGAGGCCCTTTTATTATCCAACAAATTTTAAAACTTTTACTTCTAGTCCAAAATTATCCTCTTTTCGAAGAAGCTGAAATCGAGTCTTATCCTTAGTAGGATGAAGGTGCTTTACCTTTCCTAACTCTTCCTGAAGGTGTTTAGCGGACTCAATCGACTGACATTCAATCTTGTACTGATCACCCTTCTTTTGTTCAACAGGCAATAGATAGAACTCATCTTCAAATAAGTTTACATCAATTAAAAACATAAATAATTCCCCTATCTCTCTAAGTACCTATTTTTTCGGAAGGAATTAAAAAATATTAATGATTTTTTTCAGAATGTCGATATGTTTAATAAGTATTGGAGCAAATTATGAAAAGAATTATCGCAGCAAATTTAGTTATTTTAATTGCACTTACAGTTAAGGCAACTCAGGACTTTAAAAATAAAGATGAGTCTGTTTTCAATAAACACATTAATGCTCAAGCAAAGACTGCTGTTGAACTTTCTAATTTAAAAGATCAAGCGGATTTTGCTACGCGAACAGCGGCAACATATAAAGAGAAGTATGAAAAAGTACTTCAAGAAAAAGAAGTCCTATTATCTGAATACAAGGCCTATAAAATAAGAAGTGAAAAGCTTGTTGAAGTTCTCGATGAGAAAGGTCTTATTACACCAGAGATTGCAAAATATACTCAAAGATACGATGGTCGCCTACCGGCCAGTGACGAGTAATCTAAAAGCTAATTACATTATACGTAACAGAAATATCAAATTGGAGAAGAGAGTAAATCTCTTTTCCAATATAATAATTGAAATCCGTCCTCACTCTTAGAGCTTCTGTTATCGGAAAATTAAAACCCATTCCAAAAACCACTGAAGAGAACGTTTGATCTAAGAGACCTGATAACTTTGTACCATTATATACTGAAGAACTTCCTTCAACTGCTGTTGAATGATAGCCAAGGTTGAGATCAACTATATCTTCGAGCGTGAAACGAAACATAAAACCAAATTGTAAGGTTTCTAGGTCGATCTTATAACCCTGATGATCATTCTTTAAAGTTCCTGGCCTAAAGAATCCTTCAAGAGAAATTGTGTCATATCGAATTCCAACATTTGCAGAAGGAATAATTGCAGTAGCGCCATTATAATAATCGCTCTCAGAGATGACTCCAGAAAATGTAGTTCCACCTCCAACATAGAAGTCCAAGGCCTTTACATTAATAGATATGAAAATAGCAATTACTATGGATAAAGTCTTAAAGAATCCCACTTATTACCTTTTTTAACAAATTGAAAACGATCGTTAAGTCTGTGCTCTCCGTAAATGAAAAAAGTTATCTCATTAACTTCAACATAATACCCTCCCCAATTCTCTGGATAAGGAACACTTTCATTATTATAACGTATTAGGTTTTCATGGTATTCAGTTTCTAAATTTTTCCTACTAGGTACAGATTCTGATTGTTTTGAAGTAAGGCTTGCAACTTGGCTTTCCTTAGCTCGTGATTGGAAATAGCTTCTTGAAATATCTCTTTCACACTTACTAATTTTCCCACGTATACGGACTTGCTTACCTAGACGGTGCCAATAAAAAGTCATTGCAACATTATTATTACCATCTATCTCTTTTGCTTTTACAGAATTATAATTAGTAAAAAAGAGAGGCTTTCCTTTGTGAACTTCTTTTAGCAAGAGAGTCCTTGCATTTGGAGCACCGTGTTCATCCACTGTTGATAAGATAAATGCTGGAGCATTTTCTTCTTTATCTTGTGCATCTTGGAACCATTTTTCAAATATTTCAACAGGTGATTCTTTAAAGTCTCCAATAAAGTCTTTGTAATCGCTCAAATTATTACTCCATAATTATTTGAAAATCTCGCTTCGAATCGTGAAAGTCACGGTTGATGTCGAGAATTTCATAGTAAATACTTGGGAATTCATGCTCTCCGTACTGAAAATGAACAGGGGCACTTCTGTTTCCAAGAATATCAAGTTTAAAGTACATCAAGTTTGGTAGGTCATTAATTGGTACCAAACTCTGCACAACTCGATAAAAGTACTTCCTAAAATTATTCTTGTCGATGTTATCGATCACCTTTTCTAATTTTAAATACACATTATCTGGATGAGATTTAAGAACTTTTAAAATTTGCTTGGCCACATGCCTTGTATGGGCCCTTTGCCAGAAGAAAACTCGACTTATAAAGTACTTACCATTTTTTCTCGTTCCAATAATACGATAGCCACGATCTTTCTTTATCTTATTAACTTCATGAATAATATCATCAAGAGTAATGTCGCCAATATAATCAAAGATCTCTTTTCTAAGTATCAAGCGATAGCGTACTTCTGTGGTAATATTCGTCTTAAGTCCTGGTACTTCTCCAAAGTCAATTTTTCTAAAAATAAAAGAAGGAACGAGTGCTCTTAACTTACGATAAGTTTTTTTCCACTCTCCTTTAGTGAAGTAGCGATCTTTTCGAAGATAATTTGTCCCAAAGTCTAATGCTGAGTTTAGGACCTTATTTTTAGGTATAAATGAAAAGAAGGACTCTTCCATCTTATCTTTTCGTCGATGAATTAGAATATTAAATTCTTCGCTATATCGGTAGACTTTATTAGGAAAGAAATAATCTCCTTGGTCTTCTCCATTTAGAATTGAAATATTATTCTTATAATAAGTCATATTGTAGTCGATCTCAGAAATAAATACTCCAAACTTTAATCCACTTCTTTCGTACTTATATTCGTTAAAGCCTTGAAATAGTAATTCCACCCCAGCATTAAAAGCGGCCAACTCATTTGCTAAGCTAAAGTCTGAGATTAACTTCTCTTCAATATATTGACGTCCCGTATACTGGCCGAACATTTTATCAAAGTTTAGCTTAAACTTTGGCTTTAAAATTAGATCGAAAGCTTCGCGTGCCTTTGGTTTACTTAAATCAAACACGTAATCTAAAATATATTGTTCACCGATTCCTCGACCATAATTGAACTCAAAGACTTCAAGCTCAAAGCGTTTTGATACAAAATCAGGAGCTTTAACTGCTTTTACTAAAGTTACAAAAAAATCACTTTCAACTTTTGCTCCAGCTCTGGCCTCTGTAGATGTACGAGTAACTATTTTGAGTCTTACCTTAGACTCATCCATACGGTAAATATTTATAATATAATTACCACTAGTGATAACATTTGCGTTTACTTTAGCACCAATAATATCGGCATAATCATAACCGTAACTAGCTCCAATATTTAAATTCATGCTCGCAGGCATGGAAACAAAGTCTCCAACATTTAAACGCTCTAATGTACTTTCAGCATCAAATGGAATCTTATGGAATGAATAAGGAAGTGCGAGTATCGCTTTTTTCTGACTTTCAAAATGTCTAATAAAAGTAACTCGATCATCTTTTGAAAATGTAAGGCTTATTGGAGTAATGGCATCGATATAAGAGCCAGGGTTTACAGATCGATTAAATCTCCACTCATCTACTCTTGCAAACTTCCCCTTCAGATACGAAGGAGTCATTTCATAATTATACTTTAAACCGAGTCCGACACCTTTAATTTTATCGTAATTGAAAATATCAACAGAAGTTGAAAGGTTTAAATTTGCAACCTCTCTAATAATAATGTCTTTTAGTTTTCCATCTTTAAGAAAACTATTATCTTCACTATTGGCAAATGAAGACAAATTAAACACTGATAAGAGTGCAATAACAAAGTGAATTGGTCTGATTTTATTCATCGCTAGATGCTAACGATTTTTGAACTAGTCGGCAAATACAATTTAATGAAGATTTATAAGGCCTCTGGCAGTATTATCCTCGTTTTCAACATGTAGAAGATCCTTTAGCTTACGTGCATAAAGAAGATTTTCGTTACGGCGTTTTAATATGGCATATGTTGGAACTGCAATCTCATTATCTGGGCCAAGGCAATATAGATTCTGAAAGATTGTTTCATTACCTATTGCAGCAAGAATGATCTCACCTCTCAATGCCAAGGTTTCAAGATATTCAAGGTGCTCGCTAAAAAAGCTCTCTTTCAAATAAATTCCCTGCTCTTTTAATAATTGCGTAGCATTAAGAATTAAAGACTCATCTGATGATAAGAATCCAACTGGCAATTTTTTAACAACTTGCTCCATAGGCAAATCTCTAAACTTAGCGGCCATGGAAGTACTTATATAGAAGCGAAGCTGATTATTTGCGACCAAGAAGTTCTTATACATGTCATTACTTATCGGATTGTCACTAATAGCAATATCAACAGTATCGTTTTCTAAGAAGTACATTGTCTGTGAAAAATTTTTGGATCTCTTTGTTTTTGTATGGCCAAAGTCTCGATATAATTGAAAGTAATCTCCCAAGAAAGCCGAGACGGCCTGTGATTCTAAATGTGACTCTATAGAAAAACAAACATCATACCCGCCATCATCTTCAAAAGTTAGGCTATCAATAAGGCGCATACCATTATCAAAGATATTCTTTGCATAGGAATAAACGTCTTCGCCTTTTTGCGTTAGAACAATCTCACGGACCTTACGCTCAAACAATTGAACATCGTAATGCTGCTCAAGCTTCTTCACCTGTTCACTCACTGTAGAGGGAGCTAGCCCCATTTTTAATGCGGCCTTCTTTACAGATTTATGCTTTGCAGCTTCATAAAAACAATAGAGATGATTCCAATTCATAGATGTAACATAAATCGGAAATTCCGAATTTACAAACAATTAACTTAATATAGCTAAATAAAATCGCTACTATCTTAACAGTTTTAAAAGAGGAAGACTTATGACTACGCAAAACACGATGTTTACTGCTATTAAAAAGCAAAATGAAAACCGTATAAACCTTCGAAATATGGAGAATATACGACTGATCAGTGCTTCAAGACTAGAGAATAGTTCATTCGATAACTCAATGCTAGATAAAATCAATATTAGACACTCAGACCTTAATGAAAGTGACTTGAGAAAGTGTAATATGAAGTACGCAAAGCACAATAATTCAAATTATGAAGGTGTTGACTTTACTTGGTCAAACCTAACAAGAAATAAATTCAAAAGAATCAATCTTAAAGACGTTACTCTTGAGTGTACCAACCTTGAAGATAGCTCTTTTGATGAATGTGAACTAGCTGCAACAAGCTTTCGCTGGGCAAACCTAAATGGTGTAACTTTTAAAAGCTGTAACTTAGCAGGTTGTGACTTCTCAAATGTAGACCTTACAAATACAGTCTTCATTAATTGTAACCTTAAAGGTGCCATTTTTAACATCAATACAAGAATGCCATTTCAAAAAGATAATGCAATTAACAAACTTGGCATGGATTTCGTTGGAATCCAATAGCCAATTAAGACGCGCTCCAGAAGATTTTACTCATTCAGTAGTAAATTGCTTAAACATTTCACTGCTTAAGTTTCTGGAGCGTCTACATATTCTATCTCATCCATTTCTTAATAATATTTCCATAGATTATCTTAGAAGAACTTTATATATTTATAGAGTAATTTTAAAAAGGATTAAATCGTAATGAAACGTGCTCACTCCATCGCAGAAAGCGTTGCTAAGTATATTGTTGATCATACTAAAACATGCCTCTTTCTTTCATTCTTATTACTTGCTATTGCCGGAAGTGGAATCGTAAAAATTAAAGCCAATTACTCAGTAAAAGGTTGGCTAATGGATGATGACCAACGCCTTGTTGATCTTAAGGCCCACGAAGGAACATTTGGAAGTTCAGATACAATCGATATCATGCTTTATAAGGAAGATGGTATTTTCGATGAAAAGACGGTTAAGACGATTCAAGATATCACAAGAGATCTGTGGCAGATTAAGCATATTGTTCGAGTTGAAAGCTTAACAAATTATAATTCAATTGAATCAGAAGAAGATGATATTTTTATCACTCCATTTTTAGATGAAGAGGTTGAACTATCAGCTGAAAACCTAGCAAAGAAAAAAGAGAGAGCAATTAATGATAATCAACTTATCAATTCATCACTTTCAAAGTCTGGACGATTCACTTACATAAGGGCGTTTCTTGATACATTTGAAACGACTCCTCCTTATGATCAAGTTGTTGTTGATACCGAAGAATTGTTAGAGAAGTACAAAAAAGAAGATAATAATATCCAGTTTTTTCTCGGTGGGATTTCATTTATTAACGAATCACTACAAAGAGCATCTGATCGAGATATGGCCGTTGTTTTCCCAATTGTTGTGACGGTTCTTTCGATAATTCTTCTATGGTTTTTTAAAAGCTTTCTTGGCGTTGTTCTCCCCTTCTCACTTGTTGGTCTTGCGATTTTAACAACTTTTGGGATTGAGGGACACTTAGGAATTGAGCTATCAAGTATTATTGCTGCACTTCCGGCCATTCTAATAGCAATTGGTATTGCAGACTCGATCCATATCCTCATTGGCTATCGTCACTTTGCTTTATTTGAAGGAATGAATAATCACGATGCTGCAATTGCATCTTTAAAAAAGAACTTCATTCCAACCCTTCTTACAACATTAACAACTTCAATCGGTTTCTTCTCTCTAACAACGACAGAGATTAAACCAATTTATAATCTTGGTATTCTCTCTGGTATTGGAACATCAGTTGCTTGGTTTTTCACTTACTTCTTCTTAGGAGCACTACTTACTAAAATCTCATTTAAAAGAAAGGAAAATGAGGATGAAACAAAATTTAGTGCCTTTGATGGTATCTTCCAATTTGCAGAAGATCATAAAGTCTCTATAAATATCATCACACCAATTATTGCAATTGGCGCCATTTACCTAGGAATGCAAAATTATATCAATGCTGATCCAATTGAGTACTTTGATAAAGGTACTCCTGTAAAACAGGCCTTTGATAAAACAAGATCTGAATTTGGTGGATCACGTGTCATCGAATTAGTTTTTGACTCAGGTGAACCTGAAGGTGTAAAGAACCCAGCTTTTATGAAGAAAGCTGAAGAGCTAGTTCAATGGATGCTAGAGGATGAGAAAATAATTCGAGTAAGCTCTATTCTTGATATCATCAAGAAAATGAATAAGACGCTCCACTCAGACAATGAAGAATATTATGCAATTCCAGATACAAGAAGGGCCATTGCGGATCAACTCTTCTTATACACTCTAGGACTTCCTCAGGGACTTGATCTAAAGAATCAATTATCTCTTGATAATCAAAAGTTTCGCGTACTCGTTATGTGGGATATCAATGACTCAACTGCTGCAATTGAAAAAACTGATAAGATTATGGAAAAGGCCAAGGAAATTGGAATTGATATTTACGAAGCGGGACAATCCCCTATCTACAATCGAGTTAATGACCTTGTTGTAAACACTCTACTAACATCAATGAGTATTTCACTTCCAATTATTTTCTTAATTATTCTCTTTGTTTTCAAAGATCTCTCACTTGCACTACTTTCATTAATTCCAAACGTCTTACCTTTAAGTGTAGCCGCAGGAATTATGTACTTAGTTGGTGATGAATTAAATATTGGAAACGTAATCGTCTTTGCTGTTTGTCTCGGTATTGCGGTGGATGATACTATCCACTTTGTCTCAAATTACAAACTAAAGATGATGGCCGGTATGAGCGGGCACGACGCTTTAGCATCAACAATGCACCAAACAGGAAAAGCACTGACCTTGACAACGTTAATGCTTACGATCGCCTTTGGTCTCTTCTACTTAGGAGACTTTGTGCCTAATCAAAAATTTGGTGTTTACTGTTCAATTATTCTAACTTTAGCGCTTATTGCAGACCTAATTGTCCTACCTGCTGCGTTATTAAGTCTAAAGAGTTCAAGAGAATAGACTCTAAGGTATAGAAATTACATATCAACTCATCATATGTCTTAACTTACAGCTTACAAACTGCTATAAGCTAAGACATATTTTGAGGTATTTTAATGACGAATCAAACAGATCAAAACACACAAGAGTACACTGATCAATACGAGGCCCAACGCCAGAAAATTCAACAAAAGAAGGCCCGCCTAAATATCGGAAAAGAGAAAGAGGCCAGAAACCTGGAAAGAAAACCAGAGTGGCTTCGAGTTGGTCTACCAACAGGTGATAACTTTAAAGAAGTAAGAAAAGAATTACGCGAAAAGAAGCTTTTCACAGTATGTGAAGAAGCAAGTTGTCCAAATATGTCGGAATGTTGGTCCGCAAAAACTGCAACAATGATGATTCTAGGAGGAACGTGTACAAGAGCATGTAAGTTCTGTCATGTTGATACAGGAAATCCTAAAGGTGTCGTTGATTTTAATGAAATAGAAAATGCCGCAAAAATGGTTGAAACCATGTCACTAAAATACCTTGTTGTAACAAGCGTTGACCGTGATGATCTTCCAGACTTCGGTGCTGGCCATTTTGCTAATGTCGTTAAACGAATTAATAAAGACTATCCAGATACTCTAGTAGAAGTTCTAATCCCTGATTTTAATGGTGAGTCCCAACATATGGACACTCTTGCAAAGAGTAATCCATTTGTCATTGCTCAAAATATTGAAACAGTAAAAAGACTTACTCACGATGTACGTGACAGACGTGCGGGATATGAACAAACTCTTAATTGCTTAAAATATTACAAAGAAAACTATCCTCATATAGCAACGAAATCCTCTATCATGCTTGGACTAGGAGAAACTCATGAAGAAATTCTTGAGACGATGCAAGATCTAAAAAATGTAGGATGTGATATCGTTACTCTAGGTCAATACATGCGCCCTACAATGAGACACCTAAAAGTTGAGCGCTACTATAAACCACAAGAGTTTGAACACTATAAGAAAGTCGCCTATGAAATGGGATTTGAATTCGTAGCCTCAGGACCGTTAGTACGTTCAAGCTATAAAGCAGCAGATTATCTTGATCACCTAAGAGCGAAAGGCCATGACATTTAACGAATTACTTAAAGAATTAAATATCAATGAATTTGACCTTGAGACTCAAGGCCAAACTCATATTTTTCATAAAGATAATTGGGACTATGAAGAAGCTCTTACCTTTCAAGAGAAGGTTAATGAGTTTATTTATAATAACCCTGAACAAATGGTTTATATTATCACTTCCCATCCAGAAGTCTTTACGATGGGACGAGGGTTACAACGTAATCAAATCGAACAACATGGACTTGTTGACTTTGACCAGGCCATTATTAATAAAATTGATGTTCCTGTAGTTAATATAAAAAGAGGTGGCGGGTTAACCTTTCATCATCCAGGTCAAGTGATAGTCTATCCAATCGTCCATATTGGTAGGCAGAAACTAAAGACAATTGAGTTAATTAATAACCTATTCAAAAGTACAGTTAGGGCCATTGAAAATAATGACAAAACAATTTCTAATCTAGACTTTGATAGGCCATTGCTTGGATTATGGCATGGAGAAAAGAAGTTAGCATCAATGGGCGTCCAACTTAAGCGCTTTGTTTCTATGCATGGAATGGCATTAAACGTCTATCCATCACAGAAGATGAATCGTGCACTACAATTAACTTTTCCATGTGGCCTGCCTGGAGATATTTACAATACCCTCGTAAATGTATCAGAAGATGTCATTGATAAAGAAAATTATCGCTCAAATTTTATAAAATGTTTAAAAGAACAATTACTTAATTAAAAAAGGCCTCATTTGAGGCCTTTTCTTATTTTCGATATGATTTAATCTTCTCTCTAAACTTTTTGCGCTCGGCCTTCATTTGGGACTTAAATTCTTTCTTTAGTTTCTTAATCTCATCTCGTTGAGTTTTATGTCTAAGTTCTTTCATTTTTTTCCTAAACTCAGAGCTTTTCTCTTTCAATTCTTTGCGAATACTTTTATTTGCATCTTTATTACCAAATTTAAGTTTCGACTTTATAGCATTCATCTCTTTTATATGCTTTAAAACCATACTACGGTTCTGTTCCAAAAACTTTTCTCTTAAATCAAAGATTTGATTTTCTAACTTCAATCTTTTATTCATTTGCTCTTTTTGAAATTTATTAAATTCACCTTCAAGCTTAGCAATATCTTCTTTAGAAAGTTTTGCAATATCTTTTGAAAAGTCCTCTACTTTTTCATGACGATCTCGATGACCTCGCCTTCCCTCTTCGTCACGATATTTTCCGCGTCCTCCACCTCTTTCAGCAAGAGCAGAAAAGGTTAATAAAAAAGTTAAGATAAGAATATTAAATTTCTTCACGACTCACTCCTTAGGTTGGTCTTTAACTATTATACTCAAGCGATATCAAAAAGTTTCACACAAGCATAAAGTGCTGATATTAATGGCATTTTTTATCTAGTGAAACTTAATACTCAAATAACAGTATAATATATATGCGTATGATGAAGACAATATTTGGTGCAAATTCAAAACTTACAAGGGCCTCTGACAAAGAGCTGATGCTTCTTGTTACCAAAGATAATAATCATCATGCTTTTAGAAAACTATATGAGCGCTTAAGTGAGAAGCTATATCGCTTTATCTATTATATTGTCCTCGATGAGAGTGTTGCCCAAGAAATCACTCATGAAGCTTTCCTTACCCTCTATGATAAGAGAAAGATGTATCGAAGTGATTACCAAGTTTCAACATGGCTTTGGACTATAGGTAGAAACAAAGCATACGACTATAAAAAGAAGAAAAAAGAGATCAGTATTGATGATGAAATAATAATCTCATTACCAAATGATGATATCTCAACACTTCAAAAACTTGCACAAGAAGCAAGCTCTGAAACAATAAAAGAAGCATTAAAGCTTCTTCCAGATTCACAAAGAGATGCCATCCTCTTATGGATGGATGACTATAATACAAAAGAGATGGCTGAGATTATGGAAAAATCGGAACAGGCCATTAAAAATCTTATAAACCGAGCAAAAATGAAACTTAAGGAAGTACTTGAAGGAAGAATGGAGTCGATATGAAAAAAGACTTATTAAAAGACATTCTAAATGAGAAAACTCAAATTCAGGTTCCAAGAAACTTGGAACAGGATTTCTTACAAAAGTTTGATAATCATATTGAAATGAAAAGAACCAAGAAGAGAATTTTCTTTGGTATTAAGAATATTACTCTCACTATCGCCTCTTTATGTATTTTTACTATAGCTTTTATTAACTATACAGCTCCATCATCTAATAAAACGACTACAGTTTCTGATTATCTAAGCTTTGTTGAAAGTAATTTTAAAAACGACGATATTATTAACGAGAATATTGATGAAATAGATGGACTTGCATATACTAACTTCTATGATGATTACTAAACCATAATAGGAGTTTAAATGACACAAGAAAGAAATGACCACTTAAATGTTTTAGGTACTCCTTTACAAATGTGTGGCTGTACTCCAATGACAGGTTTTTATCGAGACGGTTTTTGTCGAACAGATATGCAAGACAGAGGAATGCATACAGTTTGTTGTGTTGTAACAGAAGAGTTTTTAGAGTTTTCAAAAGCTGACGGCAATGATCTCTCAACCCCTATGCCTCAATTTCAATTCTCAGGATTAAAACCAGGAGACAAGTGGTGTCTTTGCGCTGGCCGCTGGCTAAATGCATATAAGGCAGGGAAAGCTTGTCCTGTTATTCTTGAATCTTGCCATGAGGAAACCCTAGCGGTAATCCCTCTTAGCGCACTTAAAGAATTTTCACTTAGATAAGATAACTGCCTTGTTCCTTTAGATAATTTTTCATTAAGATGACTTTTGTCATACTTTAAGAGCAATTTTAAAATTATAAGCTGTATACCTGAATCAAAAGTATACGGACCCTAAAAAAAAGTTAAAATTAAAGTTACTTTTTAGAATATTCGTATATATAGATTCTTAAAAAGTTTTACTTCTAATTATTATGAGGAATAAAAGTTGAGAAAGCATCTTATCATCATCTTGGTTTTTTTATTTTCACAAGCTGGCCAAGCAGCTAAGAACAAAGACAATAGTCAATCTCCAAACAATCAAAATACTTCAAGTAGTAAGAATACTGGAAGTTCGAATAATAATGGCAACAAGGGCAATGGAAATAATGGCAACGGCGTAGGCGGTTCTGAAGGCAACCAAGGAACCGGCAATAGCGGAGATAACGGAAACGCTGGTGGAAGTCATTCTGGTGGCCAAGGGAATTCTGGAAATAGTGGAGACAACGGAAACCACGGTAACGGAAATAATGGCAACGGTAATGGCGGTTCTGAGGGCAATCAAGGAAACGGCAATAGCGGAGATAACGGAAACGCTGGTGGAAGTCATTCTGGTGGTCAAGGGAATTCTGGAAACAGTGGAGACAACGGAAACCATGGTAACGGAAATAATGGCAACGGCGTAGGCGGTTCTGAAGGCAACCAAGGAACCGGCAATAGCGGAGATAACGGAAACGCTGGTGGAAGTCATTCTGGTGGCCAAGGGAATTCTGGAAACAGTGGAGACAACGGAAACCATGGTAACGGAAATAATGGCAACGGTAATGGCGGCTCTGAGGGTAACCAAGGAAATGGCAATAGCGGTGACAATGGAAACGCTGGTGGCGATAACGGAGACTCTGGAAATAGTGGAGACAACGGAAACCACGGTAACGGAAATAATGGCAACGGTAATGGCGGCTCTGAGGGTAACCAAGGAAATGGCAATAGCGGTGACAATGGAAACGCTGGTGGCGATAACGGAGACTCTGGAAATAACGGAGACTCTGGAAATAATGGAGACAACGGAAACCACGGTAACGGAAATAATGGCAACGGTAATGGCGGCTCTGAGGGTAACCAAGGAAATGGCAATAGCGGTGATAATGGAAATGGCGGTGGCCATGATGGCGATAACGGCGACAACGGCGACAATGGCGATAACGGCGACAATGGTGACAATGGCGACAATGGTGACAATGGCGACAATGGCGACAATGGCGATAACGGCGACAATGGCGACAATGGCGACAATGGCGACAATGGCGACAATGGTGACAATGGCGACAACGGTGACAATGGTGACAATGGTGACAATGGTGACAATGGTGACGATGGTGACGATGGCCAAGAAGAAGACCAAGATGATGAGTCACAAGATAATACAGATAATGATGAAACACCAAAAGATACAGCAAAGAAGACAGATGAACTTAAGATGGAGTTTGCAGGGATAAAGCCAATTGTATTTGGTAATATTTACTCAACTTCTAGAATTGAAGCTACAGGTGAAGGCTTTGATGCTCCATCAGAAATTCAGTATACAGATAATGCTGGTGGATACCTTGTAACAACAAAGAGAAAATATGATTTAGGTCTTGGAGCTGCTGGTGTTTGGAATTTCCCGTACGCAGGTGAAGAATATCCAGAGCTAGTAAACTCATCTTTTGTTATTGGCCTAACAGCACTACAAAATTCAAGTGTTATCTATAAGAAGTCTTACCCTACTCTTGCACAAGCAAAGGCAAATTCACTTAGTGGGAAACTTCCATTTAAGGCCAGCGAACTTGAAATTTGGAACAATGGGGATAGTGTAAATTATATGGCAGAAGGAGGAGTTCTCCTTTCATTCACTGCTGTCTACAACTCTATTCCAGTTACGTTAGGTGGTATTTTTAAAGGTACTTATGATTACTATATTGAAAAACTAGAGGATAAAAGAGTCTATGTTGAAATAACGAGAACAGACTTAAAATCTGCGCTACTTTCAACAGGTATTTACTATGCGAATGCTTCTCTTTCAAAAGTTGAGAAAGAGGGTCAAAAACTATCATATATTTTTGATCTATCAGATGAATATACAGCAAAGGTATATGAAGATGTTCTTAAAGGTAAATTCTTAGAAGCTCAAGAGATGGGAGAAACATATCCAGATCTAAGAGTGACTAAAGTTGAAACAACTGATTTTAAAATGAAAGGAAAAGAATTTAATATTGGATTCAAGACACCTTTTGCGCAAATTCTTTCTTGGAACTTTAACAAGAGTCTTTTTGTTGGAGTATCAGACACTGAGATTCATAGTAACGGAGTTATCACTCATCGTGATTATGGAGTATATAAGAGCGGAGTATCTTCAAACTTTGGGCCATTAGAGAGAACTTCACTTAAAGCATTTTATGGTGCGACAGCGAAAGCGACAGTAGAAGGAAAAGACATTAATAATACTAGTGGAACATTTGTATGGTTATATGAATCCAACAATGGAACTTATAAGAAGTTAAGAAGAGCACTTTCGAAAGTTAAAGACTTCACTAACCTAACTGACTTTCTAAATGTTAAAATTGGAAAGAAGAAAGAGAAGCTTAATTACACAAAGCTTGAACTAAGTCTTGAGTATTCTGAAGCATTTACAAAATATTTAATGGATACGGACTTAAACTACAATACACTAAAATATGATCTTGTTGGCGATATCAATACTGCATGTACACAAAGACATTACAATTATGATCGCCGCATTGAATGTATTGATAATGAGTCAAGAAAAGCAAGGTCTGCACTATCTTCTATCAAGAAGTATCTAGCTAAAATGAAAGCAAGCTTTAAGAAAGATAATAAAGACTTCGTTAGTAATTATGCAAAAGTTGGAAAGAAGATATTATCAAGTAAGTACGTCTTCCAGGAAATTTTTGAGAGAGGTACTAAATGTGGAATGAAATTAAAACTTCATATGACAGGAGAGAAGTTTATTGCATTTGAAAAAGAATTAAATTATCCGAATACACCTGAATGTAAATAAAGAGAAGGCCAGCTTAGCTGGCCTTTTTTATTCTTTACCTTATCTCACTCTCCTTTTACAATTTAACTACATGCAGCCGTAGTTCAGTTGGATAGAACGTCAGACTTCGGATCTGAATGTCGGGGGTTCGAGTCCTCCCGGCTGCGCCACATCGTGCGGTAAAAGTGCCCCAAAGGGCAGTTTTGAAGCACAGATGGATGTCATTTACTGAATACGACCTAGTATTCAGGCAAGACGAGCGAAGCGATGTCGCGGCTTTCAGTTACACTAAATGCCAACTCTAACATCTTCTAACTATAGAGCTTCGTAAGCAACTAACTTCGCGTAATTTCGTAGACTACGTCACAACGCGTCTTCAAATACAATTGCCTAACGTGTAATGTCACTGCATGAAAAAACTAATCGTAACAACACTACTGGCAATCAGCACATTTGCCACACCCACTACAACTGAATTCAACAACTGGCTAGAAAGTCTAAAGACAGAATTAAACGAGAAAAATGGCTTTTCGTACGCACTACTAGATGAAGCATTTGACGGAGTAACATTTAATACTGATGTTATAAAATACGACCGCAGACAACCTGAGCATGTCATGAGTATGGGCCGTTATTTAAATATCGTCATTAGTAGTGAACGAGTTGAGAAGGGACAAAAATACCAAAGACAACTTGATGATATCTTCACTCAAATAAGACAAGACTATAACTTTCAAAGCCGCTTCCTTCTTTCATTCTGGGCACTAGAAACAAATTTTTCAAGTATTACTGGAAAGCTTGATATTATACGATCATTAACAACACTAACTTATGATGGAAGAAGATCAGCATTTTTCAAGAAAGAACTTATTAATGCACTAACAATGCTTGATAAAGGAATCTACTCTTACCCTACTGAGCGCATGCAAGGGTCTTGGGCCGGCGCAATGGGGTCAACGCAATTTATGCCATCTACAATGTTGGCCTATGCAATTGACTATGATCAAGATGGCTACATTAATATGTGGGAAAATCGTCATGACTTCCTTGGTTCTTCTGCAAACTTCCTATCACAAGTAGGTTGGCGTGGAGATGAGAGTTGGGGCCATGAAATAGAGCTTCCACAAGACTTTGATTACTTTCATAGTGGACTAAAGTATAAAGAAGATCTTCAATATTGGATCGATCGCGATATCACTCTAAAAGGAGGAACTCAACTTCCTCACACAGATGGAAAGACTGCAATTTACCTTCCTCAAGGAGCAAAAGGGCCTGCATTTATTGTATATCCAAACTTCTTCACTATTTTTAAATGGAATAATTCTGAAAAATACGCCCTAGGAATTGGTGTCTTGTCTGACTTAATTAATAATCGTGCGGATTATTTTTCAAAGTTTAATTTAAATGAAAAGTCATTCATGTCATTTGAAATGGCAAAACAAATTCAAGCTAAGTTAAATGAACTTGGCCATGATGCAGGTCCAGTTGATGGAATCCCTGGAAAACAAACAACAGCAGCAATTCAACGCTACCAAGTCTCTATTGGGCAAATACCCGACGGCTACCTAACTAAAGAGTTGGCCGAAGAGATTCTCTCAAAATAAACTATTCTTAACTTTAATACACAACCTCCTTCCCGATGAGAAGTTTACTAACTAAGTAATTAACTCATTGGAAAGGAGATTATATGCTTAAAATTATGCAAGGATTGCCTGATAGCATTGTAGGAATTGAAGGTTCAGGAAAGATCACAAAGAATGATTATATTGATGTTCTCGAACCCATTCTAGAAGAGGCCCTTGAAAAGGAAGAAAAAGTTTCATTGCTTTTCTACCTAAATGAAAACTATGAAGGATATACTCCAGGAGCAGTATTTGAAGATACAGCAATGGGAGTAAAGTACTTCAATGTGATGAAAAGATGTGCCGTTGTAACAGATAGCCCACTTATTACAGGTGCTGTTAATCTCTTTGCTCCAATTATTCCCATTGATTTTAAGTCATTCAAAATTTCAGAATTATCAAAGGCCAAAATGTGGCTTGGAGAAACACCTGAAACAGATATTGAATTTCACTTCGATTCAAATGACAATATTTTAACAGTTACTCCTACTGAAGCATTAAACATATCAGATTTTGAAACTTTGCAAACACTATTAAACCAAGTTTATAAAGAGACAGATATTATCTCGGGAGTAATCCTTAACACTCAAAACTTCCCAGGATGGGAGGATTTAAGAAGTATGTTAAGGCATTTTGAATTTTTAAAAGATAATCGATACCACTTTGAAAAAGTTGCGATATGTACTGATAATCGTTTTATTCAAAAAGCATTACCGACAGTTATTAAACATCTTGAAGATATCGATGCTCAAATTTTCAAGTATGGTGCCATCGACGAGGCAAGGAATTGGCTTCGAAATGTGGAGACACTAGATCAGATGCGTGCCGTATAAAAGAAGGCCCTCTTCATTAAGAGGGCCTTTTTATTTTTTTAAAGTGAATCAATCACAGAGTTAAGTGTTTGAGATGGTCTCATTGCTTTAGCAACAAGTTCAAAATTAGGATGATAGTATCCACCCATATCAACGGCAACACCTTGTGCACTATTTAATTCTTCAACGATCTTAGCTTCATTTTCAACTAGGTTTGAAGCAACTGGAGTAAAGATCTCTTTAAGCTCAGCATCGTCATTTTGATCAGCAAGTGCCTTTGCCCAGTACTGAGCTAGATAGTAATGAGAGCCACGGTTATCTAGTTCACCAACTTTTCTTGATGGAGACTTATCATTCTTAAGGAATGCACTATTTGCTTCATCAAGAGTTTTAGCAAGAACCTTAGCTTTTGAGTTACCAGTTTTAATTGCAAGATCTTCAAGAGAAACACCAAGTGCTAAGAACTCCCCTAGAGAGTCCCATCTTAGGTGATTTTCAGCTGTGAATTGTTGAACATGCTTTGGAGCTGATCCACCAGCACCAGTTTCAAATAATCCACCACCAGCAAGAAGAGGAACAATTGAAAGCATCTTTGCAGAAGTTCCAAGCTCTAAAATTGGGAAAAGATCTGTTAGGTAATCACGTAATACGTTACCTGTTACAGAAATTGTATCTTCACCCTTAATGATTCTCTCCATTGAGTAACGAATTGCTTTAACTGGATCAAGAATCTTAATTTCAAGCCCATCTGTATCGTGATCTTTTAAGTACTCATTAACTTTCTTGATTAAGTTAGCATCATGGCCACGGTTTTCATCAAGCCAGAATACGGCCGGAGTATTTGTTAGACGAGCACGTGTAACACCAAGTTTAACCCAGTCACGAACTGCAACGTCTTTAGTTTGACACATTCTCCAAATATCACCTTCTTCTACTGTGTGAGTAAAGATAGTGTTCCCTTCAGAGTCAGTAACAACGACTTCTCCTGCTGCAGGGATTTTGAAAGTTTTATCATGTGATCCATATTCTTCAGCTTTCTTTGCCATAAGACCAACGTTAGGAACTGTTCCCATTGTCTTTGGATCAAAGGCACCATTTTCTTTACAGAAAGTAATAACTTCTTGGTACATCTGAGCATAACTTCTATCTGGGATACAGAATTTAGTATCTTCAGTTTTATTATCTTTATTCCACATTTGTCCTGAAGTTCTAATTGCTGCAGGCATAGATGCATCGATAATAACATCAGATGGTACGTGAAGGTTTGTGATACCTTTATCTGAGTCAACCATAGCTAGACGAGGCCCATTTGCAATAGCTGCATCTAGTGCACCTTCGATCTCTGCTTTCTTTTCAGCTGGAAGGCCAGCAAGTTTTGCATAAACTGAACCTAGTCCGTTTGCCGAATTAACACCAAGTTCTTTAAACTCAGCTGCATATTTTTCGAAAACATCTTTGAAATATACTTCTACACAGTGACCAAACATAATTGGATCACTAACTTTCATCATTGTTGCTTTCAAGTGAACAGAGAAAAGAATGTCTTTCTCTTTTGCATCTTGAATATTCTTTGCAAAGTATTCTCTAAGTGCTTTTGCACTCATTACACCTGCATCAATGATTTCATCTTTAAGAAGTGAAACTTTTTCTTTTAAAACAACCTCTGAACCATCATTTTGCTTAAGTGTGATTTTTACATCAGTAGCATTTGGCATAATTGCTGACTTTTCAGAACCATAAAAGTCATTTGCTTCCATATGTGCAACATGTGACTTTGAATCACTCTTCCACTCACCCATTCTATGTGGATTAGCTTTTGCATATTCCTTTACAGGACCAGCAACACGACGATCAGAATTTCCTTCACGTAAAACAGGGTTAACGGCAGAACCAAGAACTTTTGCATAACGAGCTTGAATATCTTTTTCTTCATCAGTTGAAGGAGAATCTGGGTAATTAGGAACTTTAAAACCGTGATCTTGAAGCTCTTTAATTGCAGCAGATAATTGTGGAATAGATGCTGAGATATTTGGAAGCTTAATAATATTAGCTTCGGCCTTCTTTGCTAACTCACCTAAGTAAGCAAGGTCATCTGATTGCTTTTGCTCATCTGTTAAAAACTCTGGAAAATGAGCTAAGATTCTTCCAGCAAGAGAGATATCACGAGTCGTAACATCGATACCTGCATGCTTTGTAAAAGCTTTTACAATTGGAAGAAGTGACTGCGTAGCAAGAGCTGGCGCTTCATCAGTAATAGTGTAAATAATTTGTGACATTTTACATCCCGTGTTATTTGTTATGAAGTGATTATAAAACGCCTTATCCTATAATAAAACCAGCTACTTCGTCCACGATCTATGCGTCACACCCCATAAAACTAGACTTGTTTACTTTATTTTAGTTTGACACTTCAAACATTATTTCTAACAATCAACCTAATGAAAATTACTAAGGGAGATAAATAATGAAAGTATTTTTACTTCTCGCACTTGCACTTCCAGCATTTGCAGGAATTACTATCGATAAAAATAAAGACATCCAAGAAATTAAGAAAATGACAGGGTGTTACGAGATTAAGTTTCAGTCGGCCGAGACTTTTGCTTACAACAGCGGCTATGACTTTTATGACCGCTACGCTTCTGGAGCTCTTGAGTGGATCTTTGTTGATTCTGAAGATAAAGACTCAGTTAATATTCAACACATTCTTGTTACTCCACACGCCATTGTAAAGCATTGGCGACAGCAATGGGATTGGGAAGCTTCAAATGCACTAGATTATAGAGGCTTTTCAAACTGGAATAACCGTACAGTAAAGAACCCACAAGGTAATTGGGTACAAAGAGTATATCAAGTGGATGACTCTCCAAGATATGAGTGCTCTGCACCTTGGATTCATACTGATAAGAAATCATTTTGGGAATGTACGGCCAACGCACCTCTACCAAGAAGAGAATTCTCTATTCGTTCAGATTACAATGTACTTAGGAGAACAAATCGTCACGAGCAAACTTCATACGGGCACGTTCATGATCAAGATAATGTAAAAGTTAATATGCTTGAAAATGGAATGGAACTGAAACTTGCTATGGAAAAGAGCTACAATACTTATGTAAAAGTTGATGATAAGAGATGTCAGCCTGCACGTGATTGGTGGAAAGAGCATAAACTATTTTGGCGTGACGTAGTCAAAGTATGGGATGCTACACTTTACTCTCGCCCATCAATTCGTTTTGACTTCAAAAAAACAGGGGCACCAATGTGGTCTAGACTTTTCGCCCTTGATGATAAGTTCTCTACAATGCCTGGTTATAATTCAGAACTTGCGACTCAAGAAATCAAGGACTTAATTGAGTCTCATATCGTAGAATAATTTAATTACAATATTATAGAATAAAAAAGGGCCTGTTTTTCACAGGCCTTTTTATTTACTCTGCCCGTGGTATAATTAGTTTATCTTATTAATCACCGATACTTTACGGGAAAATATGCTTAAAAACGTTTATCTTTTAGTCTTTTTAACCTCATCAATGGCCCATGCTTCTACATACCAAGCTTCAAATGGGATTGAATTTGAAATTGATCAATGTTTAAAAGACTCAGATTGTAAGCAGCAACTTATAAAAGAGTCTCCCGTAAAAATTGCAAAAATTTTGAATGATTCAAAAAACCAGGGACAAACGAAGTTAGTATTAACTTCATTATTAGATGAAGAAAACTTAGCTAAATTTGATTCTCTTTATCGTTTAAGAACAGTAAATGATCAAAACCTTTTAAATAAACGAGACGCTAAGAAAGTCGAAATAAGTCTAAATAGGATGTCAGACACATATAAGTTTAACTATGCGACAGACTATATCCGCAATAACCATGACCAATTTAAAAACAATTCATATATTAATATCTTAATTAATAAAGTAATTAGAGATGAAATTAAGAATTCATCACCCCTATCAGATCAGAAAAAAGAAAAATTAAATCACCTTCATAAAGAAGGCCTAATAAACCTTTCTCATTACTCTCAAGATATCGATTTAGAAGATAATAAATCAGATGAATGTTACGACTGTAGTGTACAAACAGCTTCAACAAGTGAGTATATGTCAGTTACAAATCTTGTAAAGGTTGCAGAGCAAATGATAAAAGTTACAAGTACATGGTCTTCTGAATGTAATCTCGATGCAAAGAAAATAGAAGATGATGTCTTCTTCTATAATAAAACACGTAGGGCCAAAAGAGACTTACAACGTTACAAGAATACAACTTATATTAATCAAGAAACGTTTGAAGATGGCTGTACTAAAAAGATTGAGGCAAAAACTTATCGCAAGTAACAACGATGTCCTGCTCGTTGCATTTTATTTGCCCAAACATTATCACCGGCACCCCTAACACCATCACAATAGTATATTCCTGACCTTGAGAAATCACTTCTTTCTATTTTCTTAGGTTCGCTTTCCACATAAGTGACAAGTTGATTGCTGAAGTCTTTATAGGCATCAAAAAGAGGGCCTTCTTCTACCCAACCATTATCATTGAATACATTAAAATGAGTCCCCCAACTATTGTGGACTTTATATTGATTACGACATTCACCATTGCTATCACAGATAGTTCTAAATCCGCTTAAAAGATAGGCATGACCGCCACACGAACGCTTTCTCTTCTCTTGAGGACACATTGACATATCACTAATATCATCCTCTCCTTCACAATAGCGTTGCCAAGTACAGCTTGATATCGCAGCTGATTGATCATTCTCAAATAACTCAATCATTTTCTTTCTAAATTTATCTTTATCAGAAATATGTTCTTGATGAAACTTTACTCCTGGTATCTTAACCTTCTCTTTTTCATCTCGACATTTTTTAGGTATCAGTACTTCATTTAAGAACTCTTCAAAAGCGTTGATTGAAGCGATTTTAGTAGCTGCCCTCGATAAGTTTTCAATCATATCCGTACTAAATGGATAGTACTTCTTAAAAAACTCTTCATTACAAGGCCTACAAAACCCATCACTCTCAGTTTCTTTTTTTACCTGATAATAAATATCATTCATGGCCTTTAATTGGGGATGCTCTTCGATATCAAAGTCCCCATTTGCTTGGCCATTGTAGTTTTCAATTTGTTGATAAGGTGCACATTCTTCAGTTGAAAATGATAAATCAACTTTTTTACCATTTGTTAATGATCTAGTAACTTGAGGAATATTTCCACCATTTAGTCCTAAGAATTCTTTAGAATTACCATTTTGTAATTGAGTCTTCCCAAGTACATCTAGAACGGAAATTTGTTTATCCTCATCACAAGCTCCACTTTTAATACAAGCTTGATCTAATAAAGAAGTGGTAGCAAATAAGTAACATGAACCAAATCCATCTTGATCACGAATGATTGGCTTACTCTTTACCTCTAGCTGACTTGTCACTCTTTCACTCCCCATAGGAGGAAGTTGTTGATAAGCAGCATGATTATATTCATTCCACTTCATTTCTTCAGTAATTTCAAGCTTTGCAAAGGTTGTTAATGAAAGAATAGAAAAGATAAATATTTTAATCACGTAGCAGACTCCACGCACTAATCATACTTCCATCTGAAAAGCGGCAAAAGCCGATTTGATTACCATTTTTCATTTTTAAAATTTTATATTCAGAATTACCTATTGCTTTACATGCTTTTGAGCCAGGGTGGCCAGCTAGTCCACGAGCCTTCTTTTGCTTTCCCCTTCGCTTAAGACAGTCTTTTGATTTCTTACAAGTATCATTCATAAATACGGTATTTTTACCGCTGCCTTCTTTATAGATTTTTACTTCTTTGAATTTATCTTTTTCATAAATTTTCATAATTTGAAAATCTTTTGCAAAAAGATCAAAGGTAAAGAAAATTGTAAATGTAGATAGTATTATCATCTTAAACATCGACCTATCCTTTGGCCTTGAAAAATTGTTTGATACGATAAAAGAACTTCTCTACCCAATTACCCTGTACAGATGAAGGATCACGAGTAGTATCACTTGTTTCTTGTGCAATAACTTCAGCTACTTCTTCTAATGTTTTATCCATTTCATCGCCGTGCTCAATTTCTACAATAACTTCTTCAACCTCAACACTTCCATCATCATTTGATTCGATAACTTCACCATCTTCATTTACTTCTTCAACAGTTGCCCTTTCTTCAAGCTTCGATCTTTGATAGAGGTAAATAGGAGTTGAAGCTGGTATAAATTGTACAAGTTGTCCAATTACAGAACGACGATGAGTGATACTAATATCACCACGTGCATTTGCCTTCTCTTCAGCGGCCAGCATTCTCTCATAAAATTTAGGATCATTTTCTTTTGCATACTGCTTGAGAAGCTTATACTTCTTCACAGCAAGTGCATCAACCATTCGAGCAAAAGTCACGAGAAGTTCATCTTTAGGAATTGTCGTATTTACTGTTTTTAAATTTGAATAACTCTTTACTAAGTCATTACTGAAACTTTTTACAATATTATTAATCTTTGGAAAGTGTAGTCTTCTTGCTCTAGCATTATAGAAAGCTTGGAATAAGCGTACTGCTCGATACTTACCGATATGTTTTGACTTATAAATAAGGCCCATAAAGGTATCAACTATTTCGGGTTGTAATAATAGTGAATATAGCCAATTGACAACTTCAGAGTTTCTTTCCTTCTTTAGTTTTGTAATTAAGGCCATTGGATTTTCGTGAACAATTCGAGTTATATCATCTAACTCTGGACGACTCTCTCCTTTGAAAAATATTGGAAGAGTACTTTTTTCTCTATCACTTGCAACACCAAGGTTTGCCATAAGTTTTTTAAGCTCTACTTGGCATTCCTTATTACATAGATCACTATTTTCAAGGTCTCTAATATGCTCACGAACTAAGCGGTATTCATAATAATCATTACCTATATTAATAATATTTCTTTCTGCTTCCTTATCAACTTCAATCTTAAATAAGTCGACATTCGGTGAATTATCAAACTTTGATAAAATAAACTCATTGAATTCATCCGAGTACTCTTTTTCTTTCAAATATTTTTTAAGCTTTGTTTTTGTGACATCAGTAGATGAAAGAAAGTCAGATATATCTTTCATACGTTTAAAAGAGATAAAGTTTACTTCAAAATCTCTAAAGAATACTCTCCAGTCTCTTACATTCACTGAATAATGCTTAGTAAATAAGTTATTATCGAGTTTCTCAATCTTCTTCCATACAGAAAGAGACATTGCAGGCTCTTTGTGTTCACTAGTATTACGAAGACGACGATTTAAGGTCTCTAGTTTGTTAATCTTCTCCTTTAATTCAAATTCAGGAGTGTCATAGAACGAGTTTTTCTTTATACCAAGAAACGATTTAAATGCTCCTCCACAAGAAGCATAAATCTGAAAGTGAATAATTGAAGATAGAATTATTAAAGTATTTAGTCTTTTCATAGGCCCTCGTCCTCATATCGGATACTTGGGCCTAATCTTTAGAGTGTTTAGCTAAAGAATATATGTAATTTTAGCTATTTAAACAGTTTTTGATACTCACCATAACCTTCTTTCTCTAAATCTTGTTTAGGAATAAAGCGCAAAGATGCTGAGTTGATACAATAGCGCTTCCCTTCAGGGCCTGGGCCATCGTCAAAAACGTGACCGAGGTGGGCATCTCCAGACTTCGATCGTACCTCGATTCGAGTCATAAAGAGTTTATTATCCTCTTTCGTTTTAACTAAGTCTTTATCTATTGGTTTAGTAAAGGCTGGCCATCCTGAACCAGAATCATATTTATCAAGAGAACTAAAAAGTGGCTCACCTGTTGTTATATCAACATAGATTCCTTCTTCTTTATGATCCCAATACTTATTAGCAAATGGACGCTCAGTCCCTTCTTTTTGAGTTACTTCATATTCTAATGAAGATAGCTTTTCCTTTAATTCTTTTTCGCTTGGTTTCTTATACACTTTATTATCCTTTTTTGTTTCTTCGCATTTCAGAGGTTTTGAAGAATTGTTTCGAATAAATTGTCCTCGGCCAGATAGCTCTTTATAAGTCTTATATCTAATTGGGTTTTTCTTGTAATAGTCTTGATGATACTCTTCAGCTGGATAGAAAGTCGATCCCTTTTCTATTGCCGTAACTATTGGTGAATCATACTTCTTACATGCTTCAAGATTATTCTTCGAGTTTTGCGCTATATTCTTTTGTTTTTCATTTTCATAAAAGATCACAGTACGATATTGATTTCCCCTATCTGCAAATTGTCCTCCTTCGTCAGTTGGATTTATATTATTCCAATAGATATCTAAGATTTGTTCGAGTTGAACTTTCTTATCATCATAAACAATTTGGACAACTTCAACATACTCGCTTTTACCTGATGATACGATTTGGTAAGTAGGCTTAACTAAATCTTTAGTATTATCAGGGGACATGTAACCAGAGGTAACACTTTTCACTCCCTTAATTTTTTCAAATGGAGCTTCCATACACCAGAAACAGCCACCACCGAGAGTAATCTTGGCAGCATTAATATTATTAGCGAAAAGAAGGCCGATAAATAGGTATACAGCTGTAATAATCTTCATTTATACCTCCATGAAACTATTATAACAGGTTCTCGTATAAGTATTCGTAGCTGATGGCCTAATTGTTACATAATATTATCAATGAAAGGTTTGACCTCCTGATTACGGCCACTTAAAATTGTCTTATGAAAAAACTCATTCAATACTTTATCGATAACCTACTTATCTCAAACGTTCTTTTCTTCAGTGTATTTGTTATTGCCATTTTTGCTTGGACAAAAATTCCAAAAGAAGAAATGCCAGAGTTTGAGTCACCTTATGTTCGTGTTTCCACAATTTACCCTGGAGCAAGTGCTGAGGATATTGAATTCTTTATTACAAAACCCATTGAAGAAGAATTAAAAAATGTAGCAGGCCTAGATGAAGTGCGATCTGTTTCCTCAACTGGCTCAAGTTCAATTACTGTTGTTATGCTTGAGAACTACCCTAATCCAAGAGAAGTCTATCTCGACATTCAAGATGCCGTACTTAGGGCCGATCTACCTAGTGAAGCAGAGATTCCAACATTTAGACAATTTAAATCATCTGAAAAAGCCTATATCGATGTTGGGTTTTACCTAGAGGGAAAGAGAGACTTAACAGTTGAAGACCGAGCAAGACTGCAACAGCTTGTTAGAAACTTTGAAACACAAGTTAAAGCGCTACCTGCAGTATCGTCTGTTACTCGAAGTGGTTACCTTGATCCAGAAAATCATGTCCTTCTTGACCCATATAAAATCAAGCAAAACAGAATCTCAATTCACAACGTTGTAAGAAGTTTAAGAGAAAGTCATATTCGAGCACCGATTGGTGTATTAGAAGATACACAACAATCAAAGGTTACCTCTATTAATGAATTAGTTGATGAATCAGACTTTAAAGACTTGATGGTAACAGGTAATTACGAAGGTGATGGTGTCAGCCTCGATCAAATCGCAAGTTTTAAAAAGTCTTTTGAAAAAACGAATTCAATTTATAAAATCAATGGCCACGAAGGGATAATGCTCAACCTTAAAAAGAGTCATAATGTTGATATCCTAGCGGCCAATAAAGCAACACTTGCCTTTATTGAAAAGTATAAGAAGGGTCAACTTGATGATTTAAGGATTGTGACTCTCGATGATGAATCATATGATGTAAAAAACCGCCTATCAATTGTAGCAAGTAATGGGCTTCTAGGGTTTGGTCTTATTGTTCTCGTTCTCTTCCTATTCCTTGATTTCAAATCGGGGATTTGGGTAAGTATGGGGATTCCTTTTACTCTATGCTTTACCCTAATTTGTATGCTCATCTTTGATTTCACAATCAATAATATGACTCTGGCCGCTATTATTATTGTAATGGGAATCGTGGTTGATGATGCAATTATTGTTGCAGAAAATGTTGGCCGAATTACAGAAGATCATAAAGGCACATTAAAAGAATTAATGGATAAGGTTACAACAGAAGTAACTAAGTTACTAATGCCAATTACTAGTGCCATCGCCACAACATGCGTTGCCTTTGTTCCCCTTCTTTTCTTCGGTGGATGGTTTGGAAAGTTCGTGGCCGTACTTCCATTTATTATTACAATGATGTTAGTGGCTTCACTTATAGAGTCATTCTCTGTTTTACCGGCCCACGTTTATCAAAGAAAACCAAAGAAGAAACATGAAGTAAGTTGGTTTAGAAAATACGAACAAGTCTATGCAAACTTCTTAGAGAAGGCACTAAACTTTAGATTTTTAATAATCTTATTCTTTATTTGTTCAACCGTTTTATCAGGATATCTTTTTACGACAAAATTAAAGTTTGTCATGTTTCCGCGAGAAGAAAGTAAAGAGCTTAGCCTAAGTGTATATACAGAGAAAGGTACATCTAAAGCTGAAATCAATGAGTACCTAAAACCTCTTGAAGATATCTTACTTGAAGAATCACAACGACTAAGTATTGTTGGTTTTCGCTCTAACGTAGGTCAATCTCGTCGTGGAGGAGCTGTAAACTATAATCGAGCAAGTATCACTGTAGAGATTTTACCTGCCGATGAAAGAGAATTATCAGCAAATGATATCGTTGATATCTTAAAAGAGAGAACTAAAGACCTTCCAAATATAAAAGAAATACGCTTCTTTAAATCACGCTGGGGAAGTGGCTCAGGTTCAACAATTGAGGCGCAAATTCAAGATAATGATGACGAAGTTAGAGAGAAAATTGCCAATCTTATTGCCGATCATCAAAAGAATAATAAGAAGTTAAAAAATGTTGAAATTGAAAGACCAATAAATACAAAAGAATTCAACTTTAAAATTAACCAAAATGAGATCCTACGCTTTGGCCTTACTCCTAGTGATGTAACCACTTCTCTACGTACATTTGTCCAAGGTACTATTCTCTATACTCTTAAGAGTACTGATGAAGAGGTTGAGGTAAGACTAACTGTCGCAAAGAATTACAAAGTTGATATTGAAAAGCTAAAACAGTTAAGAATTGATAATGGAAAAGGTGGTTACGTACCAATTTCACGATTTATTACAATTGAAGAGGTTGTAAAACCATCAAATATTGAGCGCGTTGATTTCAAACGAACAACAATGGTTTATTCGGATATAGAAGAAGGTGCAAATACTACACCACTTGAGATTGCTGAATATTACGAGAACGAAGTTTTCCCAGAGATTTTAAAAGAATATCCATCTGCAATTATAAACTTTGTTGGAGAAATTGAAGAAACAAGAGAATCGACTGGTGATTTTAAGATGGCAGGATTTTTAGTTATCGCTCTTATTTATATGATTTTAACAATTCAGTTTAAATCATTGTCTGCACCTCTAATTATTATGACAATTATACCTATTGGGATTTCAGGAGTTATCTATATTCTCATGGCCCACGGCATGGAGATCTTCGGCTTCTTCGCAGTTATTGGGGCCCTTGGAATGGTTGGGGTTGTTGTAAACGACTCGATTGTCCTCATTGATAAACTTATTAGAGAGACAAAGTATACAACGCACAAGACTCAACTTTATAAGCAGATCGCACAAATCTCTTCCACAAGACTTAGAGCAATTATCTTAACTACATTAACGACAGTTATTGGAGTACTTCCTACGGCCTATGGGTTTGCTGGTTATGATTCAATGTTAGCAGAAATGATGCTTACAATGGGATGGGGTCTGGCCATTTCCACAATCATTACACTTTTTCTAACACCATCAATCTTCTCTCTTTTATCAAGATTTCTTGTGACGAAAGAAGAGCAACAAGAAGAAGCATTCTTATAATATTGCCCCTTGGAAACAAATACTTTCAAGGGGTTACATATTGATTTAACTTGTTCAAATTTTATACATATGGCCATAATTTTCAAAATAGGCTTAACAGTTAATAAATAATGTTAGTTTTGTCATATGACAAAGCTCTCTTTGAAAACAGGTATATTCACTATACTCCTCACCTACTTGTACCTAAGTATGGCACAGGTCTATGCTCAAGATTCCATGGAAATGGACTTAGTAATCAATGACATTACAATCGAAAATGATTTGGGTGAAGATATTGGAAATAATCTCTTATTCGGAATTGAAGAGCTTGAAAGTAAGACAGGTGAAACTCTTGATATCATCAAAGTAACAAATGATCTTGAAAACTTAAAAAAGAAAAATGATGAAACATATGAAAATGTTGAACTTGAAGTACTGCCAATAGATTCAAGTAGCATTTCGATCAAATTTGAAATGCAAAAGAAAAGAATTATCAAAAGAATTCTAATAAGTATTGAAAGTATAGAAAAAGACAAAAATGACATTGATAATGACTTAAGGAAGGAGCTTAAATTAAGACGAGGAGGGATTTTTAAGTCCAAGGATATGATGCTTGATATCTCCTCTATTGAAAACTTCTATAAGAAAAAAGGATATCCTCTTGTTAAAGTTAAAAAGAAACTAGAGCTAAATAGTGAGTCCGAAATTATCATCGACTTTAAAGTTCTCCTAAATACAGCTGAAGTTAAAATTGATGACATTAAAATTACTGGTAATAATTATTTCACTGATAAAGAATTAAATAAAATTATCAAATCTAAAGAGTCTTCTTTCTTCTCAAAGAATCTCTTTATTGAAGAAGAATACTTGAATGATATCGAAATCATTAAACGTCATTATATGGAAAGTGGTTTCATCAACATTGAAGTAGAAGCAGATTATAAAGTTAAAAAAGATGAAGCAGATATTTACTTTAAAATCAGTGAAAACAAGCAATTAAAATTAAACAAATTATCAATTGAAGGTAACTCTTTTTTAGAAACTCAAGAAATTCTTAATATTTTAAACACAAAGTTACCCACGGCCTTTTCAATAAAGAAGCAAAGAGAGGCCATTCAAAGAGTGCGAGAACTATACGGAAATAATGGTTACATCTTCACACAAATAACGATGAATTATGACGATAAGAGTGAGAGCGCAACACTAGTTATCAATGAAGGTAAGCCGCAAAAGATTATTAAAATTGAAATAATTGGTAATACAAAAACAGTGCCAGAAGTTATTTATGAAAAGTTAAATTTTAATATCGGAGAAATGGCAAATACGAGTAAGATTAATGAGTCTATATTGAACCTTTATAAAACTGGTTTCTTTAAAGATGTAAAAATTGACTTCTTCCCAATGACAACAAGTGCTGGAAAAGTAGTCATTCAGCTTCAAGAAAATAGTACTCAAACAATCCAATTCTCACTTGGTTCAGCCTATGGTGGAGCAGGTTTTGGAGTTTCTTTAAGTGACAATAATCTCTTTGGTACAGGAACATCACTTGCCCTATCAACAATGATCTCAAAAGAAATAAACCGTGTTGGGCTTGTTTATAATAATGAGAATATTTTTGGATCTGAAATTGATCTTAATATCAGTGCCAATCATGATTTTGAGAGAAGTTACCATTATAAAGAAAAGAAAACAGCTCTTAGAATAATGTTTGAAAAACAAATAAATAAGAATATAAGTCTAGGGCTAGGAACTCGCCTCGAGTTTGTTTCCATTGATAGCTTATCACAACAGTACTCAGATAATATCGACTTATCTGACACAAAAGATGTTGTAAGTGGCCTCATTGGTTCTTTCGCATATCGAATTCAAGATAAAGAAGAAAAAACTAATGGTGTAATATCTGTACATCTTCTACCTTCATTTCATAATCAGGAATTATTCTTTAAAGGTGTCGTTAATGCTCAAGTAACAAGAGATATTTATGAAAATGATGAAGGTGGTAAACATCAAATTTCAGGAAGAGTAACCCTAGGATATGCATCTCAAAGTACTCCTTTTTATGAAAGACTACAAGGTGGAGGAAATGGAACTATTCGTGGGTTTGAGTATGGATCAATAAATAAGGATGGCCAACTCGGATCTAACTCAATGATCTCAGCGAACCTCACATATAGTCTTCCAATATATAAGGATATCTTTAGCGGTGTACTCTTTTTAGATGCATTTGCTCCAGGTAGTAGTGACTTCGCATTTGATGACTTTAGAGTAGTTGGTGGTCTTGGGCTACGCGCTCACATGAACGCAGGCTTTGTACAAGAAACATTTGAAGCAGGTGTCACTATCCCACTCATAAGCAGACAAAATGATATAACAAAACCTTTTTATTTTATAATTGGAGATTATGATCCAGCTTACAACTTATAGGAGATTGTAATGAAGAAGAATCAATTACCTCAGCTCATAATGGCCCTTACCATTATAAGTGGAGTTAGTGTCCAGGCACAAAACTTAAAAGTATGTGACAGATTAAAGAAAGACTTTGATATTAAAGATGTTTCATTTGAAGAGTCACTTGATAAGGCCGAGCGCTATGCTAATTCAGATAAGCATTGTAAAGCGGCTCGAAGCTTTCAATTAGCAATGGTTAAGGATCAATCTAAAGCTCTTGAGCAAGGGCTAGATATCAAATTACTAAATGAGCTTTATGAAGGGAACTTCCTTAATGATTATGTAAACTTCTCATTATCTCTAAAAAAACTAATAAAGGATCATCCACAGTCAGAGCTAATGCATTTTCAAATGGCAAACCTCTATAATCAGAACCTACCTAAAGACATTAAAAATATGCCAATTGGTAATTTTGTAAAAGCAGATGGTAGTGCTAATAATATCGTTAATGAGTCAATTCTTGTTAACCAAGACTTCTTAAACAATTATCCAAATTCAAGATTTTCAAGAGAAGTTGAAGAAAATCTAGCTAATTCAAAAACAGTAGCTCTAAAAAAAGGGTTGGCCGACTTTAAAAATGAAGTTTGGCTTAATAGAAAGTCTGAAGATAAAGATATTTACGAATATCAAGCTGCAATTCTAATGAATCAGATAGTTGAAGCAAATGACGGACGCACAAAATCTCAAGCTCTATTAGAACTATTTGAGCTATTTGCAGACAATCAAAATCTAACAGATGCAAAAGAGAGAATGGCAAATTTAGCATCATTAATTGAAACAAGTGAAGATGTAAAAAGATCAGAGCTAAGAAAAGTAAGTAAAGAGCTTAAAAAAATAGGAAAAGTCCCTCAAACAACGAGTCTTTTAGATTTAAATAATAAAATACAAGAAGCTAGTGAACTTCAACAATCAATGCTTAGCAATGATGACTTAAAAGAATTAATCAAAAGTAAAAAAGGTAATGATCGTTCAATCTTTATGCCTATTGAATTCTCTGATTCTGAAAAATCAATGATGCTAAAAACACTTGGTGTTGTTGGTGTAATGATGGCCTTTGATAAGCCTTTGATGGATTTTGTACAAGATAATAAGAACGATACAATGACAACAATTACTGACTTTACTAACCTCTTTGGAGAAAAAGCAGGACTGCTTCCTGTAGTTGGTGCTTCAATGGCAATCGGACTTGTTTTTAAGAATGATCAATTTAAAAGAGCTGCCGTTAGAAGTGTCGGGGCCGTTCTAATTGGACAATTAGCAACTCAATTACTTAAGTCATTGAGCTCACGTGCAAGACCTCGTGAAGGAAAAGGTCCATATCACTTCGATGGTGTAAACTTTGGACGAAATAACACTTCTTTCTCTTCTGGTCACTCTGCTGGAGCATGGTCAGTTATGACTGTATTTGCAACAGAGTTTAAAGACACAAAAATTGTACCGATTGCAGCCTATTCTCTTGCTGCTTTAACGAGTTTTGCAAGAGTCTACAAGAATGCTCACTGGTTCTCTGACGTTACTCTCGGGGCCCTAATTGGATGGGTATCAGGTAAAATTATGTATCGTTTATTTGATAAAAAAGAAGACGGCCCAGTAAGTTTTACGCCAGTAACTGGAGATCTAAACGGTGCTGCTGTAACTTATAAGGTAGATGGGCAAAAAGACCTTAGAGCTTGGCCTATCGATTATTATCAACTAGTTTTTAATAATAAAGAGTCTGAGTAATACTTGAAAACAGTACTGGTTATCATATTCACTTTAATACTATCAATTGGCGTAAGTTCAAGTACTTATGCCATTGATTATAGTGTTTCTGATAATCAGGATGTTTTATTAGATATTAATAAAACTATAAATAAGCGTTGGCGTGACCTAGAAGAATTACAAGAGAACTCTGACTGGGTTGATACTCAGCTTAAACTCCAATATTTTGGAACAATTTATCAAAAAGGCTGGTTTGGGCCAAAAGTTCAACGTCAAATTATGCCATCTTTAGATGGAAAATACATTGTTGTTGATTCTATATCTGTGGGTGTGCCAATTCTTAAGCAAATGGCCTATTTAGGAACAAACTTTTTAATTAGATCTTCTTTACCATTCATTCAGGGTACTCCAACTGAAGAAAGACATTTCTCTAAGGCAACAGCTGTAGATAGTTATGAAGAAGCTATTGAGCTAAAGCATATGGAAGTGATAGACTTACCGACTTCACGTGAGAGATTTAATTCGTTAAGAGTGGGTCAACAAGTAAATACTGTCCTAACATCTGGTTTTGCTTCAAGAGTAAACCTTCTTTGGCTTGATTTTCTAAATGTTGTGATTCCAGAAGTTACGACTTTTGCACCAAAAGCAAAATTGAAAATTTCAAAATCATTAGATGTAACAATTGAGAAAGAACAAAATGACATTGCAATAATAACAATAAAGCACCTCGATGATATGTCTAAAGGTGCAGGACTAGGCTTAAGTTTAATTGTCGATGAGATTATTGATCTTCCAATTTCAATCGGTATTAATGAATCACAGGGCTACTCTCCTATTGTCTTTAATCTAAAAAAGAGCAAACAAGAAATAAATCAACTAATCTACCGCCTTGATTTGAGTTCACCAGAAGGACTTAAAGCTTACCTGAGTTTTCTTGATCAAGACTTTTCAGAGATTCAAGATCTAGAAGAAAGTGGAAATGAGAGTGTCGAACTTTTCATGAAAAAAGAAGGCCAAAGAAATAATTCTGAATTTAACTGGGGTTTAAACTTTGTTCTATGGAAGACAGGTGCCCGCTATATAAGTGAAAACGGAAAATATGAAACTAGGTTTAAAGATGGTGAAAACCTAAAGTACGAAGAAATAATTTATTCAAAGGTCAGTGATCATAAAGGATTCTCAGGCAAGGAGAAAAGAAATTATAACTTAAAGGCCGTTGTACCTACAAATGATAATGCGACAAAGTCTTTTAGCCTAACTATCAATTACTCTTATTCTGATGATGACAGTTCAGGAAGAGAGTTAAACAAAGAGGCAGACTTTTTATATGAGCGCTACCTTGATAATGGGATGAGAATTGATTTCGATAAAAACCAAGACTATGGAAAAGTCCAAATTTATTCATCACTTATCTTTTCAACAAAGGCAATTGAGGAGCTTATAGAAGTCGATGACTTCACCCTTTGGGAGTCCATTGCATTAGCATTTGAATATACAGATTCTCTAATATGGATAAGTGAAGAAGATCGCAACGACTTTAGAAGAGATAATTATGTGTACGAACATTCTGTCCGTAAGAGAAATCATCTTTCAGCTAATCAAAAGAAGAAACTTAAACAACTTGAAAACTTAAAATTAGCACAAAGAGTATATAAGCTATTTAATAAATTACGTTCAAATATCTCGGTAAAAGAAAAGGCCAAGCTTCTTGTTCATGGACTAAAGTCATCAAAGCTAGCACCAGTCGTGCAAAAAGCAATGGTCAATATAATTGGAATTAACGATTTAATGGGACAAGGATATATAAAGGGAAATCTCTACTAATCTTTTAATCGCCTTAATTTCTTTCCATGTAAATAACAATTAGTACTATGATCTTGAACGATTCCACATGCCTGAAGAAATGCATAAACAATAGTACTTCCGACAAAACGAAAACCTCTTTTTTTCAAATCTTTTGATATATCATCACTTAATTGTGTTTTAGAGGGATATTCTTTTAGATTTTTAAATGAGTTATATATAGTTTTTCCCTCTGTAAAAGACCAGATATACTTATCAAAGCTACCAAACTCTTTTTGAATCTTTAAAAAAGCCTTTGCGTTTGAAATAGTTGACTCGATTTTAAGGCGATTTCTAATAATTCCTGGATTATTCATAAGTTTTTCAACTTTAGCAGGGGTAATCTTTGAGACCTTCTTTATATCAAATTGGTAAAAGGCCTTACGATAATTATCACGCTTCTTGAGAACTGTTTCCCAGCTAAGCCCGGCCTGGGCACCCTCTAAAATGAGGAATTCAAATAATACTTGATCATCATGCACAGGTCTTCCCCATTCACGGTCATGGTACTTCACATATTGGTCGTTAGTTAATTTAAGCCACGGGCATCTTTCTTTCATAGAAAAAATTATATCTCTTTTTTTAATTACGGTTAAGTATTAAAATATAAGCTAGTGCTTTAAAGAAGGAAAATAAATGAAAAAAGTCGTTAAAAATCTTAGCTTCTGGGTCCTTATCGCTGGGATTCTAGGGTATATATTTGGGTCAATTTTTGGTGACCCATCTTGGGCAACAATGAAGACGCCACCAAACTTCTATCAAATAATCGTTATGATTAAGTCAGTATTTATTAGTGCTCTTAAGATGATGATTGCACCAATGATTTTCTTCTCTCTTATCGGAGGGATTATCAATATTGGTGAAATCACAAAGCTTAAATCAATGGGACTAGTGACTATCACTTACTATGTCTCAACGACGATTATCGCAATTATGATTGGCCTTACTGCTGTTTTCTTTATTCATCCATGGAAGAATTCAGGTGTTACCATAAAGACCAAGGATACAATTACTCAACAAAAGCCTGCTCAGTTTATTGAAGAAGGCTCAAACTCGATTCCTGTAGTTATTAAGAAAGTATTTGAGACAGCTCTTGTTAACCCATTTCACGCTCTTGCAAATAATAATATTTTAGGAATTGTAACTGCGGCACTTCTACTTGGGATGTCATTATTAATTGTTCATCATACATCAAATCCACTATATCAAATCGTAAAGGACCTCAATATTGTCATAAATAAGGTACTTCATTGGATTATTAACCTTAGTCCAATTGGAATCTTTGCCATCGTCTTTGATTTTAAGGTGAAGGTTTCTGGAGATATCTTTAGTGAGCTGCTTTCATTTGCCCTACTAGTCTTTGGGGCCACCATGGTTCACGGCCTTTTGGTTTTACCATCAATAGCTTGGTTCTTTGGAAAGCTTAATCCAATTGATCTATTTAAAAAGACGGCCCGTCCCCTTCTTCTTGCCCTGTCAACAGCATCAAGTTCAGCAACTCTTCCTGTTACAATGCAAACTTGTGAAGAAGAGTTAGGAGTTACAAAAGGAGTCAGTGGTTTTGTTTTTCCTCTCGGTGCTACAATGAATATGGATGGTACAGCATTATTTGAAGGTATTGCGGCCATCTTTTTGGCAAATCTCTACGGGATTGAATTATCTGGTGTTGCCATGTTCTCAATATTCTTTATGGCAATGCTCTCATCTGTTGGAGCTCCAGGAATGCCATCAGGTTCAATGTCGGGAATGCAAATGGTATTATTAGCGGCCGGGATTCCTCTTGAAGCAATTGGTATCCTCCTTGTGATTGAAAGGCCTCTAGACACATTTAGAACGGCCGTGAATGTGGAAGGTGATATCATTGGTGCTGTCGTCACTCAAAGATACTTAGATAAAAGAGAAGCAACTTAGAAGAAATAAAAAAGGGCCTCATTTGAGGCCCTATGTACTATTTGAGAGAGTCTTAACCTAACTACTTAAGAACAACATTAAATGCTAGGCTAACTTTATTATCAATTGCCTTATCACCTAAACTTTTGAAGAAGCTTTTAGATCCGTACTTAATTCCAAAATCTGTTCTATCAAACTCAAGTGTTCCAACAAATTTCTTTCCATTATTAGCAGCAAGGAAAGTTACTTCCTTTGTTTTACCCATAATTGTCATGTCCGCTATTACTGTAAAACCTTTTACTTCTTTAATTTTTAATGTAGCAGTTGGGTATTTCTTTACGTTGAAGAAGTCTTCATTTTTAAGGTGACCATTTAATTTATCTAGCCACTCACCTTCAAGATCTGTTGCTGTAAAAGAATTCATATCAACGACAACTGTTCCTGATACAAGCTGACCTTTTTCAACTTTAACATCACCTGATTTAATTTTAACTGTACCAAAGTGGCGACCTGTTACTTTTGTTCCCTGCCAGTAAATCGTTGACTTAGCAGTGTCGATTGTCGCTGCATTTGTTGTTAAAACCGTTACCGCAGCAAAAGCAAAAACTAATAACTTCTTCATAATATTTTCCTCCATTTGATTATTGAATTATGAAATTTCTTAAAAATATAATAGCAAAACATAGTGGAAAATAAAGATCATTATTGGCGACAAGTTGTGCTATAATTAGTCCATGATTTGGATAACGATAGAACAGATAAAATGCCTTCAGGCCCTTGATGAGGCCGGCAGTTTCACTAAAGCCGCAACAGCACTAGCAAAGGCGAAGTCTGCGGTAATTTACTCAATTAACAATCTCGAAGAGCAAGTAGGATTCCCTCTTGTGGACCGAACGAGCTACCGACCTCAAATTACTAATAAAGGTAGAGACTTTCTCAATGAAGCGGCCAAGCTAACAGCTCAATATGATCATCTTATTGAAAAAACCAAGCAAATTTCATCTAACGTAGAGACTCGCGTTTCCATTTCAGTATCAGGAATCTACGAACAAGAAAAGCTTTATCCAATTATCAAAAAGGCCATGTCGCTTTACCCTTCCACAGAAATTATTCTTGAAAAAGAAATACTAAGCGGAGAGAAAATGCTCATGGAAGGTCGAGTTGATTTAGCAATATTTGAAGATCTTTCTCGTACGAAAAATTTTGAGTTCAAGCCTGTTGGTGAAGTTGATATGTACCTAGTTATTGCAAAAGATCATCCTTTTCTTGATTTACCTAAGAAAGAACAGAGTTTCGCTAGTCTTGTGCAATATCCACAAATCATCCAAAGAAGTACCATTCCGGATGACACAATAAAAATTGGTGTAATGGATGAAGCTTTAAAGTGGCGAGTAACCGATACTCCTTCAAAGAAAGAGATAATTCTTAATGGTTTTGGCTGGGGACGTCTGCCCTCAACGATGATTAGAGATGAGCTTAAGAAAGGTAGCTTGGTTCATCTTAAGTCCCTAGAGAAGAAATCACTTGTAAAATTCTGTCTCGGACACAAAAAAGGCCATCAACTAGGAGAAGTGGCCCGATTTATCTGGGATTCTTTCTAGATACCTAAAAGAATTACCTATTTTCAAAGGTTTTCTCCCTTTTTTCAGTGATAAGTGTTAGGTTGGGCCATTATTATTGATTTAAACACAAGGTCCAAATGGAAACTATTTATATTGGAAATCTCAATTACAAGACTTCTGCACAAAACCTTAAGGGAATTTTTTCTCGCTACGGTAAAGTAAGTGATGTGAATCTTCTTAAAATTCCAGGAACTGAAAAAAGTAAAGGTATTGCTTTTGTAAAAATGCAAAAGAAAGACCAGGCACAAAAGGCCATAGATAGTCTAAATGCCACTCAACTTGATGGTAGAACTGTTAAGGTCTCATTTGCAATTGATAATCACGAAGTAAAAAAGCAGCGTGAAGTGGAAGATAAGAAAAAAGTAGCTAAAGAAATAAGCGAAGAAAAAATTATTGTCGCTAAGAAACGTCGCCGTCGTCGTGGCCTACAAGAATTATTTGATAACGTTAGAAAGTAGGCACTGAAATGACGAATAATGATATTTTAAAAAAGCTGCGAATTGCTCTTTCTCTAAAAGATTTTGAAATCATCGAAATCTTAAAACTTGTCGAATTTGAAATGACTAAAACTGAACTTTCAGCTCTATTTCGAAAAGATGATCACCCTAATTATAAGGAATGTGGCGATCAAGTACTAAGAAAGTTTCTAAATGGTTTAATCATTAAAAACCGTGGAACGAGAGAAGAAAGGGCCGAAAAAGCTGCGGCCAATGCAAAGAAGCCTACAGCAAATAAAGCGGCTCCAAAAACAAAGAAACACTCAAAGGTAAAATCAAATGGTTCATATAGGAAAAATAAACCTTCTAAAGGTCCTAAAAAAACTTCATAACGGTTATCGTCTAATTGACCAAGAAGGAACTCAGGAAGTCTTTCTTCCAGAGGACTTCGCACCTTTAAAAATCACAATCGGTGGTGACTTAAAGGTCTTCATCTATCCAGATACTCAGGGAGAGCTAGTGGCAACAACAGAGATGCCATTTGCATGTGTTGGTGAGTATGCTCTTTTAAAAGTTGTTGAAGTTCAAGAGTTTGGTGCTTTCTTTGATTTTGGTATTAGTAAAGATCTACTCGTTCCTGGAAATGAACAAAAAATAAAAGTACGTCCATATGAGTCTCACCTTGTACGAGTTTGTAAAGAGGACGGTACAGGGAGAATCTTTGGTACAACAAAACTTGGCCAATATATTCAAGGCTCAGACTTTGATATAAGTGAAGGAGATCAAGTTGATATTCAAATTGCTTCTCAAACTGAGCTTGGTCATCGTGTAATTGTAAATCGTAAATTTATTGGAATGATCTATAAGAATGAAACATTCCAACGAGTTTTAGTTGGTAATACATATCAAGCATTTGTAAAAAAGATCCGTGAAGACGGACTTGTGGATGTGGCCTTGCAAGAACAAGGAATTAAAAACTTAGTTGATTCAAAAGATGTTATTTTAGACTTTTTAAAACGCAATGGCGGCTCAAGTATCTTACATGACAAAAGTTCACCAGAAGATATTAAGAACTTTCTAGGAATGAGTAAGAAAACATTTAAGAAATCGATTGGTATGCTTTACAAAGACAAGCTTATCGAAATAAATGATAATGGAATAAAATTAGTAGAAGATAATAGATAAAGAAAAGCCTCGCAAAAGCGAGGCTTTTTTAATAAGTGAATTTGCAATATTATATATATTAATTAGTTACTTTAACATTAATAGCGCATGGACCTTTTGGACCTTCACCTAATTCGTATTCTACTTTGTCACCATCATTAGGTTCTCCACCTTGAACTGATGAAATGTGAAAGAAAAGATCTCCACCATCATCTTTTGTGATGAAACCGAAACCCTTTGTTGAATTGTAGAACTTAACTGTACCTGTACTCATTTTAATAAACCTCTTAAAAAAATTGTTTTTGTTAAGATAATTTTACCCTACAAGTAGCCAAATACCTACGAAAAAAGGAAAAAAAATTTATTTTGCTGTCCATTGTCAGTTTTGTGAAAAAGCCTCTTTAAGTTTCACTTCTAACTCTTTGATTTTAAATGATTCTTTTTTTGACTTTGTGCCCCATATAGCTCCGGGCCACGCTCTATCACTAGAGTAACGAGCGATAATATGAACATGTAATTGCGCAACTATATTCCCTAGAGCGCCAATATTTATCTTCTCAGGCCCAAAATTCTTATCAAAAAATAATGAAACCTCGTTAATTTCATCCATCAATTGTATTTGATCCTGACGTGATAATTCATGCACTTCTCTTATGTCTTCAAGACGTGGAATTAAAACGGCCCATGGGTTTTCAGTATCGGGAAGAAGCATGAGCTTACAAAGCTTTAAGTCACAAATCTCTACTAAGTCTTTCTTTAAAGTTGGGTGTAAACTAAACATTGAGTTTTCCTTTTATCGACTTCGCAACTTGAAAAGCTGTCGAAAAGCATCCTTGTAAGAGATATCCTCCAGTAGGTGCTTCAAAGTCTAACATCTCACCTATAAAGTAATATCGATCATTAATTTTCATACTTAGGTCTTCGTTTAATGAAGAAAAACAAACTCCACCAGATGTTGAAATGGCCTCATCCATTGGACGAGTTCTTCGAGCAGTAATTAAACAGTCCTTAATAACATGTGCAAGATATTCCTTATCAACTTGTGCCTTCTTGCGATCAAGAACTTCATACAAAAGAGCAAGTGCCACTTTATCTAAACCTAATCCTTTCCTTAATCGATTTGTAAGAGAGTCTTTTCCCCTCTTAGTAACTTTCTCAAGGACTTCTTTAAAAGTGAGATCAGGCTTTAGGTCAATACTAATGACTCCTTCACCTACTTCATCAATTTCATCACGAACAAAGTTAGAGATAGCATAGATAGCGCCACCTTCTAGGCCATATGGAGTTAGCATAATCTCACCTCGAGCAGACTCTCCTCGACTAGTCACAATGACATTCTTTACAAAGCCTCGGTCAACTTTTTCTAAAAAGTGCGATGACCATTCAACTTCAAAGCCACAATTCATGGCCTTTAGCTTACGGGTTTCAACTCCAAGTTTTTCGATATAATCGATCCACTTACCATCACTACCTGTCTTTTTCCAACTTCCGCCTCCAAGAGCGAAAATATAATAATCAGCTCTAACTATTTTTTGGGCATGCTCATGACGAAAGACAAGATCGCCATCATCAAGAATATATTCTAATTCGTGTTTTAAATGGAGATGAAAATTAGGATGATCTTTTAGGGCCTTCATCCATTGATAGAGAATATCAGCGGCCTTCATTTTCTTTGGAAAAATACGTCCGCTTGAACCAATAAACGTTTCTGTACCAAGCTCTTTTGCCCAATTAACAAGATCCATCGGAGTAAAGTCTTCAATATACTTTTTAAATCGCGCTTCATTAACACCATAGCGCTTAACAAAGCTTGATAACTCTTCACCATGGGTAAGATTTAAGCCGCTATTTCCAGCAACTAAGAACTTCTTTCCAACTCCACCTGTTTTTTCATAGAGGTGAACTTCAATATTATTTTTTAACAGCTCATATGCGCAGAAGAGGCCGGCCGGGCCTCCTCCAACGATGGCAACCTTTACTTGTTTTGACATGTTCAAATTTTAACATGCTAGCAAGTGACAGGAAAGTTATGCAGCTTTTGAGGAAATTGTATCCATATCAATTTTATATCTCAAAGCCTCGATTAATCGATCAATCTTATCTTCAGAGATGGGCTCATGTTTACGAGAATCATTAATTAGGTCATTCCAAGCAACCACATGGTCAATGACATCCAGATCAACATCACTTAATTTAATAAGTGCCATTGGCCAATTCTCAAAACTTCTGTGCTCAATCTCACGATCTGATAAGAGATTAACATTTTGATGTCTAGGATCGAGAATAATCTTATTATAGGTATAGATAACGTCTTCTTTTTTTCCTTCAATCACTTGAAAGAAGAAACCGCCGTTGTACATGAGAACACCGGTGACATCACGGGCATTATTATTTCGAAAGGATGCAGAAGTAATTTTATTCAAGTCGCGTTCTGCCTCAAATTCACTAGTCTTCTCACTAATGTAGATAATTTGATATTCATTACTCATTATGAACCACCTTGCTCGTCTATTTCTTCCATTATAGATGTCCAAATAGATTCTTTTGAAGACAAGAATACTTAAATTGCTACTTAATAATGAATCTATTCAATGCTTGATTTTTGATACTTCAAAAAGAACTTGAGCATTTTTTTGTAAAAACGATACCGCAGCAGCTCGATATGCCTTCCTCTTCTAACGGTTGCTAATTTCACAGTTGCTTGGTTTTCACAGTTGCTAAAGGTTTCAACTCTTGTTTCTTTGCCCCAAATAAACAAGCTCGCATTTGTTCTTTTCTGATCCCCTTGCATGTCACATCGATTATGATAAAGCCATCGCTCAACAGCTTGCCTTGCTCCAATATGGCCAAAGTCATACTCAGGCATATAATCCTTTCCTGCATACGGAATTGATTTATCCTTGGTACCATGAATATGAAAAATAGGAATCGCACTGGCCTGTGGACATGGATCCTGCTCAACGATGATTTCTCCATTTTCATCTCGAAGATCTAGAGATGCTCCCAAGGTGCCAACGGCCGTTACATAATTGGGATAAGTACAGGCCATCTTATAGGCAAAGAAGCCGCCGTTTGAATGGCCAAAGTAATAAATTCTTCTGGTATCCACTCGATTAAAGTCTGGATGTGAAGCTATATAGTCGATAAGATTTTTCATATAGAGCGTATCATCCACTCCAGTTTCGTAGAAATCACAACAGAAATTTCCACCATTCCAAAATGTATTACCGTCGCGATCAGTTCTCCCTTGAGGAGTAAGAATCATAAACCCAAGAATATCTTTATAAATCGAAAGTCTCGTTAGTATATACTGGAGAAAGATATTACCGGTATAGCCATGTATATTGACCACAAGTGGCCATTTTTCCCTTTCTTTATATCGTCTTGGTAGCTCTAGAAGGGCCTTTGGGTGGCCATCTTTTGATATCTTTATATAGTGAGTTGTCTTAATTGCCTTAAAGCGATGATGCTTTGAGTAATAGTCTGATGGACCAGCGTAAGCATTTAAAGCAATAAGAAGGAACGCCACAATTGTGGCCCAAGCTTTCATGACAGACTCCTTTAATGAGACAAATTTTATCACAATCAAAAAAATCTTTTGATGAAGTTAGTTGCCTTTGGCCCTAAAATAATTTTGCTTTAAGAACCAAGTAAATCCGTAGACTAAACGCATTAAATATATTAAGCTATGCCTCGTTAAGCATCTATTTAAAATGAAGGACAATTTATGATTTCAACTTCCAATGTTGGTTTAAGCTTTGGTGGAAAGAAGCTATTTGAAGACGTTAATATTAAGTTTACTCCAGGTAATTGCTACGGGCTAATTGGTGCCAATGGTGCTGGAAAATCAACGTTTATTAAAATTCTTTCAGGAGAAATTGAGCCTAATAACGGTACAGTTAATATCACTCCAGGTGAGCGCCTCTCAATTCTTAAGCAGGATCACTTTGCATATGAAGAAGAACAAGTTCTTCAAGCTGTTCTTATGGGTAACGAAAAGCTTTACTCAATTATGAAAGAAAAAGATGCCATCTACATGAAAGAAGACTTTAGTGATGAAGATGGAATGAAGGCAGCAGAGCTTGAAAGTGAATTTGCTGAAATGAATGGTTACGAAGCAGAATCTGAAGCAGGTATCCTTCTTTCTGGTCTAGGGATCGGAACTGAATACCATTATAAGACGATGAAAGAACTTACTGGTCCAGAAAAAGTAAAGGTCTTACTTGCTCAAGCATTATTTGGATCTCCAGATATTCTTCTTCTGGATGAGCCGACAAACAACCTTGATATCAAGGCCATTCAGTGGCTTGAGAACTTCCTATTAAATTATGAAAAGACTGTGATCGTTGTATCCCACGATCGTCACTTCTTAAATAAAGTCTGTACACACATTGCAGATATCGACTTTGGTAAAATCACAACTTACGCTGGAAACTATGACTTCTGGAGAAAGTCTTCAGAGATTGCAGCAAAGCTTCGTGCCGATCAGAATAAGAAAGCAGAAGAGAAGGCAAAAGAGCTTAAGGCCTTTATTCAACGATTCTCTGCCAATGCTTCTAAGTCTTCTCAGGCGACTTCTCGTCAAAAGCAATTAGAAAGACTAGAGCTAAACGATCTTCCAAAATCAACTCGTAAGTATCCATTTGTTCATTTTGAACCAAAGCGTGAAGCTGGAAAAGAGATCCTACGAGTTAATAATATTTCTAAGACAATTGATGGTGTTAAGCTGCTTGATAATATTTCATTTATGCTCAATAAAGATGACAAGATTGTTCTTCTTGGTGAGAACGATGTTGCTAAGTCAACTCTTATGAAAATCCTTATGGGTGAAATGGAGCCGGATTCAGGTGACGTTGAATGGGGTGTGACAATAACGAAGTCATACTTCCCAAAAGATAACTCAAGCTACTTCATGGATGGAAAGAATGATCTTGTGAATTGGCTAAGACAATACTCTGAAGATAAGGATGAGACATTTATTCGCGGCTTCCTTGGTAAGATGCTTTTCTCAGGAGAGGAAGCTCTTAAAAAGACGAATGTTCTTTCAGGAGGAGAAAAAGTTCGTTGTATGATGTCTAAGCTTATGCTCTCAGGGGCAAACGTTCTTCTCGTTGATGGGCCAACGGATCACCTTGACCTAGAAAGTATCACATCAGTGAACGAAGGTTTCACTAGATTTAAAGGTAATCTAATCTTTACTTCTCATGACCACGAGTTCATCCAAACCGTTGCAAATCGTATCATCGACCTGGATCACGAAACAGGGAAGATGATCGAAGATAAGTACATCAGCTACGATGATTATCTAAAAACAAAAATTAAATAATTTGAAATACCAAGGCCTCTTAACTGAGGCCTTTTTGCTACTTAGTTCTCACTTTTGACTTTGTGCAATGTAAGAAATCCTTCCAAATACCTATAATATCGTAACAATAAATGTAAGAAAGTTAATTTAATCGGCCAAATAAAATTTTTATTTCAAATCTCCTTTTTCCCAAGCTAGAAGAAAGAATATTTTAATAAACTCTAGGGAGATTCTAAATGAGAAAATTAGTTCTTTTTGCTGTTCTCACAGCACTAACGGCCACAACATTTGCAGCTGGTAGACGTGATGACCGCGATCGTCGATCACGAGGAAATAGTGGAAAATACGACAATAGCCGTACACGTGGTAATAACCAATCAGATAGAAGTCGTTCAAGAAATACAAGAGATGACAGACGTTATGATAACTCAAGAACACGTAATGATCGTCGCTATGATGACTCTCGTACGAGAAGAACAGATGATAGAAGATACGACGATTCTCGCACAAGAAGAACGACTGATAGAAGATACGATGATTCTCGCACAAGAAGAACTGACGATAGAAGATACGATGATTCTCGCACAAGAAGAACGACTGATAGAAGATACGATGATTCTCGTACAAGAAGACCAGATCCAACAAGAGCATATCGTCGATATCGCCACACACCATATCGCGATCATGTAAGACACAATCGTCGTTGGTACACGACTCGTGACTACCACAGAACAATTAGACCAATTTACGTATATAACAACCGTTGGCTAAGAGTAAGAGTTTCATATAGTGATGGTTATTGGTATGGATCAGATTACCCATACTTCATTTATAATGGTTACCGTCACCGTTACAGTTCATATGATACATGTAATTACGAGTTAGTTGATAGCTATACTGATCACGTTGAGCAAACATTTTACTCATATACTTGTTCTGTTGGTTATGACATCTGTGCTGACCTTAGAGATGATCTAAATTACTACCAAAACGATTACCGTTATTTCTGTGCCGAAAGATATAACTGGTAAATTTCAATACTTACTCCAAGGCGGCCTTTATACCGGGCCGCCTTTACTTTCTTATAAAGCGATTAAAAGAAGCAAAAGAAATGATAATTGAAAGAACAATTATCAGCATACCAAAGCCAATAATTTCAACTCCACTAAAGATATAGCGCAGATCAAATTGTAATTCAGCAATTGCAAAAGTTACCAGTTGACCAAGGACAATACCCACTAAAACAGAGCTTATGGCCATCAATGCCATCTCTTTCATAACAGACTTTCTGATCTCACTAAATCGAATTCCAATTATATTTAAAAGAGAGATATCCTCTCTTCGTGACTCTAATTGATGTGAGATTAGAGAATAGATCACTAAGAGTCCAACTAAGAAAACAATGAAGCTCATAGTGACTAGAATCTTTGTGATACTCTCCATTATTGTTGCGATCCTCTTTAGAGAACTTTGAATATCGATAAGTGATACGTTTTGAAATTTAGCGGCGAAATTTGATTGTAGCTCATCATTTACAACGCCCTCACCTTTACCAACTGCTGCGATAAAAGTTTTTGGTGCATCCTCAAGAACACCAGGGCCAAAAGAGATAAAGAAGTTTGGAAGAAAGCTTGTCCAACGAATTGATCTAAGAGCAACAACCTTAGCTAGTATTGGCATTCCCAAAACATTGAATTCTAACTCATCACCTAAATCAACTCCAAGTCGATTTGCATATCGATACTCTAGGCCGACTTCTGCAACTTCATCAGTTTCAAAGTCGAACTTCTTAGGCAGGCGTCCTTCTATAATCTCCTCACCGCGTACGAGGTGATCACGATAACTTAGATTCGTGGAGCGGTTACGACTCCTTCTCTCTCTTTGTTCTTCCCTTGTAAGATCTTCTCCTTCACTAGGTTTATAACCTTCACCATTAATTTTAACAAGTCGTCCTCGAACGATTGGAGAGATATTTAAGAGCTCTAATTTATTTTCTTTAATAAAAGACTTTAAATCATCGACTTGTTCGGGTTGGATATCAAAAAGAAAATACACAGGTCTTTCTTCTGCGGGAAGCGAAAGCTCTGCACTTAGAATGTTTTTCACCGATGGGATGAGAGTCATAAGTGAAGTCGATATAAATAGGCACAGAAAAATAAATAAAGTGGAAATCTTATGTCGAGTTACATACTTATAGGCCATACTTGATGAGAGATTAAGATTTAATCTAAGTTTACCAAGCCTATCTAAGATAAAGCTTCCCAACGGAAAGAATATACCGACAATAACAAGGAAGACGGCGATAAATGCACTTCCAACTTTTATACTTTCACTTAAGTAAATGGCCATTACCCAGTAAAAAAGAATAATTGGAATATATAATAAATAATCATAAATATTACGTGAAAGCGTTGTATCGTGATCAAATAGTGCCTTCTGGTCTAGTCTTAAATAAGGAATAATTAAAGCTGGAGCTAAGACAATTGTTGAAGCAACACCAACGGCCATTGTGACGAAGAATGTTGTTAATTCAAATTGCAATTTAATATCAATACCTAGGTTCTTACTAACCATAGTCTGAATAACAGGACTAAAGGCCGAACCAATTGTAATACCTAATAGAGAACCAATAAGACCTAGAAAGAAAAGCTTTAATGTATAGATTTTAAAGATATCTTTCTTACGCATTCCTATGAAACTTAGGATAGCAAGGTCTTTTCTACGTTTTAATAAGAAGCCTCTAAAAAGGTAGATTAGGCCAAGTCCTGCTAGAAAAAGACCACAAAGAGATACTAGGCCAAGAAAGTCTCCCAGATAATCCATCGATCGACCGACTCTTTGGGAATTAGACTGTGGTGATCTCACTCGAATGGATGAGTCCACAATTTTACTTTCTAAATTCTTTTCGACTTCTCTTAAATTCTTATCTGAGAGTTCACCTGCAATTTTAAAATGAACACTTCTCCAAATTGTACTCCCAGGCTTAATTAGCTGGGTTGAATTTAAAACTTCATTTTTAAGATATAATCTCGGGGCAAGCTGCCCCATCGAAAATCCGGCCGCGCCATCCTCTTCTACAATTCCTGCGACAACAAAGGACTTCTCCCCTATTTTTACATTATCACCAACTTCTAAACCTAGTTGCCCAACAAGCTCTGGATAAATAAAAACTTCATTATCTTTTATATCTTTAAAGTGTTTTCCACTTTTTGCAATGATATCTCCATAAAATGGAAAGCCTGCACCAAGTCCTCTAACATTAACTAAACGAGACTTATCACCGTTAAAGAGCATGGAATAAAGAGAGCGATTCTTAGTCATCTCAGTATAATCGAGATTTTCCTTGGCCGTATCAAGACTGTCTTTTGTGATGGCAATTCTTGAACTAATAGAAATATCAGAACCAAGAAGAGTTTTAGACTTTGCACTTAAAGCATTATCAAAAGAAGATTTAAATACTTCAATTGTTGAAAGCCCAACCATTCCAATTGATAAATTTAAAATAAAAATAAGAAAGAATACAGGAGAGCTTCTTAGCTCTCGCATTACCATTTTAATCTTCAAGACTAAGAACTCCATTCTCAAGATGATATATTTTTTCACATCTCTTAGCTAAGTCCTTATCGTGAGTCACAAGAACAAGACTCATTCTTTCATCGCGAACGATATCAAATATAAGATCCATAACTTCACCACCTGTATTCTCATCAAGAGAGCCACTTGGTTCATCGGCCAATAAAACACCAGGATGAGTAACGAGAGCTCGGGCAATAGCAATCCTTTGCTTTTCTCCGCCACTTAGTTGGTTTGGAAAGTGACTTTTTCGATGAGACATTCCGACTTTTTCTAAGAAGTAGTCCACTCGCTCACTTTTATCACTATTACCATTGACCTCTAAAGGTAGCAGAACATTTTCATATGCGTTTAGATGTTCTAATAGGTGAAATTGTTGAAATACAACACCAATATGTTTTGCTCGAAGATCAGTTATCTCTTCACTATTTAAGTTCTTGAGAGAATTAGAACGATAAGAAATATTGCCGGAAGTTGCATCATCAATTCCACACAGTAGTGAAAGCAGAGTTGATTTTCCACTTCCTGACTTACCTAGAATGGCAATGGTTTCCCCTTCACTAACATTTAGGTCAACGCCCTTTAGAACGTTTAATACTTCTTCCCCTTGAGAAAAGTCTTTTTTTACTTCATCTAAAGTTAAAACAATTTCAGTCATTAAAGTGCTCCCTTAATAAATGGGGCAACAGTTTTTGCAATGATCTTATGCCCTTCTTCATTTGGATGAATTCCATCATCTAAATTTAGATTTCTTTGTCCTGCTACGTCTTTTAAGAGAAAAGGAAGTAAGGTTACTCCTTCTTCTTTTTTTAAATCAGGAAACATTTTCTTAAACTCTTTTGTATACTCAGGCCCATAATTTGGTGGGATCTGCATTCCTGCAAGAATCACTTTTACACCTTTTGATTTTGCTAACTTAATGGCCTTTTTAAGATTATCTTTTGTCGAGTGAAGTTTAATTCCTCTTAGACCGTCATTTGCACCAAGAGCTAATAACATCACATCTGGCTTACCTCGTAGTGACCACTTTAGACGGGAAACAGCTGAAGCTGAAGTTGAGCCACTGATACTAGCATTCATAACAGTGATCTCAATCCCTTCTTTCTTTAGAATATCTCTAACCAGATTTGGATAGGCTTTTTCCGGATCAATTCCATAACCAGCAGTTAGAGAATCTCCTAGAAATAAGACTTTATTTGATGCAAGTGCACTAAAGCTGATTAATAGAACTAATAATAATTTATTCATATAAAACCCCATTTTAAATATTCTATGGCATCACAGCAAAAATAGCGAAGTTCATTTCGCTTTTTTACAAAGATTTAACATTGCAGCTTTTAAAGCTTTGCCGACCCTTTTTGATCAGTTAAACTATAGTAGTGAGTCAGGGAATAGAAATACTTCAAAATATATTCAAATATGATGCGTTTCGCGGCAAACAGGAGCAAATTGTGGAAAGCGTTATCGCTGGAAACAACGCACTGGTCCTAATGCCAACAGGTGGCGGTAAGTCATTATGCTATCAGATTCCTGCCTTGGCCCGCTTTGGCACGGCCATTGTAATCTCTCCTCTTATCGCTTTGATGAAAGATCAAGTCGATGCACTTATCGAAAAAGGTGTTGAAGCTGCTTATCTTAATTCATCAATATCTCATAGTGAACAAGATGATATTGTTGGTAATCTTCTAAATGGAAATATTAAAATTCTCTACGTCTCACCTGAGCGTATGATGAATGAATACTTTCAACGTATCCTAGAGCGAGTTGAGATTTCTCTCTTTGCAATTGATGAGGCCCACTGTGTTTCTCAATGGGGCCATGATTTCAGACCTGAGTATATGCAACTTGGAATGATTACAAAGAAATTCCCAGATGTTCCAAGAATGGCCTTAACTGCAACTGCGGGAGAGGCAACTCGCGGAGAAATTATCCGCTGTCTAAACCTTCATGGTGCAGGTATATTCATTAGCTCATTTGATCGTCCTAATATCACTTACGCCGTTAATAAGAAAACCACAAAAGAAAAAGACTTTTATAAGCTTGAAGAATTCATTAGTGAAAATCTCAATGGCCAATCTGGTATCGTTTACTGCCTCTCTCGCCGTGGTGTTGAAGAATGTGCAGATAAACTTGTTAAGGCGGGCTTTAAGGCCTATGCCTATCATGCCGGGATGAGTGCGCCTTACAGAGAAAAAGTGCAAGAAAAGTTTATTAACGATAGTAACGTCATCGTTGTAGCAACCATTGCATTTGGAATGGGAATTGATAAAGCAGACGTTCGTTTTGTTGCCCATATGGATATGCCAAAATGTCTTGAATCATACTACCAAGAAACAGGACGAGCTGGACGTGATGGACTTCCTTCAAAAGTCCTTATGTTCTATGGACTAAGAGACCTTGTTCTTCTTAAACGAATTGCCACTAAAGGCGTAAGCTCTGCTGCTAGAAGACGAGTTACAGAAGAAAAACTTGATGCAATCCTAGGCTTTAGTGAAGCAACAACTTGTCGTAGAGAGGTCCTTCTAAACTATTTTAATGATCCATACATTGGCCCATGTGGAAATTGTGATATTTGCTTAAACGATCAGACGAAACATAAGCGTATCAATGCAACAGAACTAGCTAAGGCAGTTCTTACTTGTGTTTATGAAACAGATCAACGCTACAACGTTCATTATATTGTAGATGTTCTTAAAGGTAATATCTCGGGAGTTATACAAAAGAATGGCCACCACCATATAACAAGTTTTTCTTATGCATCTAATGAAGATGAAGGCTTTCTCTATTCGCTTTGTCGCCAACTCATTGCTCAAGGCCATCTTAAGATGATCATGGATGGAACCTCTCAGATAAAACTCACTCAATCTGCCATTGAAGTCATCGAAGGCCGAAAAGAGGTCTTTATTCGTGCAGATTTTAAAAAAGGTGCGCCAGCTGCAAAAGTAAAAGCAGCAAAGAAAGCAGCTAAGGCAACAAAGAAAAAAACGACGAAAAAGAAAACGACTCGCAAAAAGTCTGCAGCAACTTATAAGCCTAACGACGGAACAGATAAAACTCTTTATGAGAACTTAAGAGTCCTGCGCTCCAAGCTTGCCAAGCAAAAACGCACTCAAGCCTTCAAGATCTTTCCAGATAAGACACTAATGGAGATGGCCGCGCAACGTCCACAAACCCTCACCGACCTAGAAGATATCTATGGTGTTGGGCCAAAGAAATTAAAGAGATTTGGAAAAATCTTTTTAGAAGCGGTTAATAGCGATTCTTAAATCTTACAATTAGAGACGGCTTTATATGGAGATTTCCGCGACGGTAATCAATGAATTTTGCACGCATAAGATTCTTAATGGCGTGAGAAAAGTCTTGATCACCAAGAGCAAACTCCTTGTACTGCGGCTGAGTCCAAAGACTTTTAAGTTCATCATGGAGATCTTTTTCTCTCTTTCTAAACTTTCCAAGATCCCTTAAGTGATAAATAATGAAAAGCTCTTCATCATCTAATTCAAAGCCTAACTCGTCAGTAATAGCACGAAGAACATGAGTTCCTGCAAGATACTTCTTATCTTTACCAAATTCATTTTGAAAATTAGGCATTCCTTTAAAGAATTCATCGAGTTTAAAAACCATATTATTGTACATTGCGTACGTACTCTTAGACGAATCGTTAGAGACGTGGATAAGCTTAGGTAAGAATTCAGCAAATTGCTGATGCTTCTTAAACTCAATTTTTTCTAAGATATTTTCAAATGCTTCTGATAATTCATCCATAGCGTCATTTTTAGCACAAAAGATCTGAAGATTCTATTGTGAAATACCTCGTACTTTATAATCTTTTCTAGGTTTTGAGCGCCAATTGAATTCTTTTTCACCTGAAGATCGCGAATTATTATAGACATCTTGAGCTGAATAAGAGTTATTAAGCATACATGCATTTAATTGAGCAACACGATCACAGCTTGCTTTAACTTTACTATCGTACTTCTGCTTCACTGTTGTGGCCATATTTGCTCGGCGATAACTATCACCTTCTGCATATTGAGTAATAAGATGCTTTTTGCCTGGAAAAATTTCATCTTTATAAATATCAAAGACTAGAGACTCACATGTTACATCTTTTAACTCTCTTTCAATTTGAGGAAAGTAATTCTTGAGATTGGCAGCTGAAGTCATTCTAAAACCGCCCTCATCATCACGACCTTCAAAATATGAAATATTACTGTAAACATCTTCAATTCCAGCAGATTCATTTTCACATGCGACTATTTTTTCATCTACTTTTGAAAGTAGTTTTTCAAAATTTTTCTTAGTGACTTCCTTATTTTCATCTGAGCAGGATACACACCACTCTCTCTCAGCAAAGTCAGAGTTTAAGTATAGTAGTGTTGCTAACATCGCATTTTCTAAACCTGTATTTGCATCTGCAAATGCAGGACTTACAATAAGATCTAGGATTGTTACCCTCTTTTGTGTATTAACCTTATCCTTAAGCTTATTAAATGCTTGATTAAAGCTTAATTTCTCAAACTCATAGGCCCTACCATTGACAAGGATTTCATTTTTAACAAGTGTTGCAATCGAATATTGAATCTTATGTTCACCTACTTGAATTGTTGCAATACCTTCTTCAATTTTTGCCTCTGGTAATTTCTTTATACCAACTTTCTTGGCCCAACGATAAAACTTATGTTGTTCTTTAACGTCTTTGAAAGAAGTTGCAAATGTCTCAGGATCGAGACGATTATCATTATATGTATCAGTAATATCAAGGAAGCGTTGATAGAAGTTTTCAAGAGCATACTCTTTGATAATGGCCTGAGCATTATATTCTTCTTTTTCAACAATCATTTTTGATTGAGCGGGTATTGAAACTAATGAAATTAGTGTAAATGTCGCAATAAATGATTTCCTCATATAATTCTCCCATTACACTTAACGGAGTAATTATATCAGAAATTAAATATTTATCTTATATTGATAATGATATTAAGGACTTGACCAACTTAAGAAGCTAAGTTGGTCAAATTTGTGCCAATTAGAGTTGGAAAGACATATTAAAAATAAATGCGCTGGAGCATTTAAAAACACCTTTTAGGTCCTTTCCACAATCCATGGCCGACACTTCATAATCCATGGCAAAACTTAAATCCTGAGTATTCATATTAAGGCCTTTGGCCAAAGAGATTCCTTGTTCGTCAAGGACAGGCTTTAAAAAGGCTTCTAAGTCTTTAGAAAGTACAGAAAATGATTTTATCTCACCTTTTTCATCCTTAGTGATAATTGCATTTACATTGGCATCCAGATCATTTTCTTTGCTACTAATATTAATCTTCTTATCGGAAAGAATTTTAATTATGAATGAATTGCTTCCCACATCAGTTGGGATACCTTGAGAAATTTCATTTCGTTTACCATTAACACTAACCATCATGTCGAAGTCACCATCAATGATAGAATTAGTACCCGTGTAAGTCGTCCCATTGACAACATACTCATCAATACCTTTTAAAAGTATTGTTGCTTCGATTCCGTTATCAAATAGCTTCTTAGAAGTATCAACGTTATTGATAATATCTTCGTATTTATAACCTTCTTTTAGTGCCATAGTCATAGCTGTCGAACACGAATCGACTTGAGCAAGATCAGCAGTGCTAATTCTGGCCGCTGCAACAACAGAGCCATCAAGTGCCTTTGCAAAGTTTCGTGCTTCATACTTACTTGAGAAGCGACAACTTGATAGTCCCTCTATATTAGAAAGGCTGGCCGAAGCTGATAGATTCAAAAGTGCAAGTAATGCAATAATTGAAATTTTCCTCATTTTCTCCCCTATTAAATATTTGAGAATAAATTATCATTTATTGAATAAAATATTCTAAAATTGAAAAATTTAAAGCTAGTGAACTAAGATTAAACACCATATTGTGACAGAATAAAGAAAGCCTTAAAACTTAAGATTTCTCTTAAATTTTAAGGCCTTATAGGTTATTGCGGACGCATTTTATGAATAAAGAGTCGATAGAGAGATGGTAAGACAATTAATGTTAAAATTGTTGCCGACAATATTCCCCCAACAACAACTGTTGCAAGAGGGCGCTGAACTTCGCCACCAAGTCCCGTTGAAAAAACCATTGGTAAAAAACCAAAGATATCAGTTAGGGCCGTCATTAGAACAGGCCTAAGTCTAATCATCGTCCCTTCTCGAACCACATCATCTGGAGACTTACCATCTTTTAGAAGGCGATTAAAGTAAGTCACAAGAACAACCCCATTTAAGATACTAATCCCACAAAGAGCAATAAAGCCCACTCCAGCTGAAATACTAAATGGTAGGCCAAGTAATTTAAGTGAAAGAACTCCACCAATTAAGGCCATTGGTGCGCATAAGAAAATAAGAAACACTTGTGCATAATTTCTAAAAGCACCATAGAGCATAACGAGAATTAGTAAAAGAGCTAGAGGAACAAGAATACTTAAGCGCTTCTTAGCAGAAATGAGATTCCTAAAACTTCCACCCCATTCAACATAGTAGCCATCAGGAAGGTTAAGCTTCTCAACTTCCTTAGATGCATTCTTTACAAAGTTTTCAATATCACGAGTTTTTGGATTGATAAGAATAGCAAGTCTTCGAACAGAGTTTTCACGATTCACAGAAGAATAGGTTTCAGAAAAATCAATATGGGCAACGTCACTTATTTTTACAGTATACCCATCTGAAATTCCGACAGGTAGATTGGAGATCGTTTCAACATCACGCCTTTCTTCACCAGAGAGTCTTGTGACAATTGGATACTTCTTAACACCATCATAAATGCTACCAACTTGAGCGCCACCAATGGCCGTTGAAATGACATCTAATACTGGTTTACTACTAACACCAAGTTTTGCAAGTTCATCGAGTTTAGGAGTGTATTGAATCATTGGAGACATTCCCTTTGATTCGACTTCTACTTCTCCTGCACCATCGACTTTCTTAATTGCGGACGCAACCTTATTTGCAACATCAGTTATGACGGCCAGATCTTCACCGTAGACCTTAGCTGAAACTTCAGATCGAGTCCCTTCAAGAATCTCATTAAAACGAAGTTCAACTGGTTGTGAAAACATCATCACTTGGGCCGGAATATTATTGGCCAAGGCCTTGCGAATCTCCTCCATCAAATCCTTCTTCGTTTTAATATCTCCTTTAGGCCACATACTTTTAGGATTTAGCATGACATAGGTGTCTGAGATATTAACTCCCATAGGATCAGTACTAATTTCACTTGCACCAGTACGGCCAAAAGCATTTTTAACATGAGGGAATTCTTTAATGACATCTTCACTTAAGCGTTGAAGTTTAATTGAGTTTTCAATACTGATATTTGCAGGACGAATAAATTGGACAGCAAAGTCTCCTTCATCAAGTTGTGGGATAAATTCTGATCCAAGAGAAGAAAAAAGTAAGACACCAAGAGCGATACTTGCTAATCCAAAACCAAGAACAACTTTTTTAAACCTTAATGCTAGATTTAAAATAGGCGCAAAAGACCGCTTTGCCATTGTCATAAGTCTTGGTTCCACATCTTTTGTATTTGAACTTAAGAACGTTGCGGCCAGGGCCGGAACAAGAGTGAATGAGAGAACAAGGGCACTTGCTAAGGCCATAATAAAAGTCATGGCCATAGGCCCAAACATCTTTCCTTCAATACCTGTTAAAGCAAAGAGAGGAATGAAAACGACGATAACGATGAGCTCACCAAAACCTGCAGCTGAGCGAATTTCGATAGCACTTTGAATCACAAGACTTTTAATCTCATCTCTTGATAAAGACCTTCCTAACTCCTTAGTTCGCTTTTGTAGACGATGAACACAATTTTCAATAACAATAACAGCACCATCAACAATAATACCAAAGTCTAAAGCACCAAGGCTCATGAGATTCCCTGAAACATTTTGCCAGTGCATTAGAATAAAAGTAATAAGAAGAGAAATTGGAATTGTTGCTGCGACAATGATAGCTGCTCTAAAATTTCCAACAAGAAGCATGAGAAAGGCCATGACAAGACCCGCTCCAACAATTAAGTTATGCTCGACAGTACTTAAAGTAGCATTAACCATGTCAGAACGATTATAGACAACTTCTAACTCCACCCATTCTGGTAAGTTCTTCTTAATCTCATCAATCTTATCTTTTAAGCGTAGAGAGACGGCACGAGAGTTTTCACCAAGAAGCATAAAGGCCGTCCCAAGAACAATTTCTTCACCATTATGAGTGGCAGCTCCGGTACGAATTTCTTTATCAAACTTAACGGCCGCAACATCCTTAACACGAATGATATCAAGCGATCCAAGTCTCTTAATCACAATATTTTCAATATCTGAAATTGATTTTAAAAGACCAACACCACGTACTAAGAGCTGCTCACCTGTTTGAGGAATATAGCCTCCCCCCACATTAAGATTCGTACTTTTGATGGCCTCCTCAATATCATCAAAGTGAATTCCGAAACGAGACATTTGATTGATATTAGGCTGGATGAAGTACTGCTTTTGATAACCACCAGTTGTGTTAACTTCCGTTACTCCCTTTACAGTGAGAAGTCTTGGTTTAATAAACCAGTCTTGAATTGAGCGAAGCTCCATTAAAGTAAGAAGCTCCTCCGATTCGTTAACATATTCTTTCTTAGATTTTAGAGAGTAATGAAAAATCTCTCCAAGACCAGTGGAAATCGGGCCCATTTCAGGCTTAATTCCTTGAGGAAGATCCAGGTTAACAAGTTTTTCTGACGTTAACTGACGGGCCTTGTAAATATCAGTCTCTTCACTAAAGATTACTGTAACTTGTGAGATTCCATACTTTGAAACTGAGCGTGTCTGTTCTACTCCAGGCATACCTGTTAAGGCCGACTCAATTGGGAAAGTCACCATTCGCTCAATTTCTTCGGGTGTTAGACCTTTAACTCCGGTATTAACTTGTACTTGAGTATTTGTTATATCTGGAACAGCATCAATTGCGAGTCGATCAAATGAATAGATCCCACCAATAATGAGAACAACCGTTGCGATAAAGACAAAGAGTCGATTGTGAACACTAAATTCAATAAGCTTATTAATTAAATTCATCTTATCCCCCCAATCCTAATGTGCGTGGCCATATTCAGACTTATCAGTTGAGAAGATATCGCTTATTCTAAGTAGCTCTATTCCTTCAATGACAATTTCATCTGAGGGTTTAAATGCAGTGGAAAAATCATGCTCATCAATAAGCTTATAAAAACCATTTCTTTTACGATAAAGAGCGCGCTCTTTTCCGATGATCACATATGATGACTTATTTAGATCACTTAAATTATAAGAAAAAGGAATGGTTTTAATCTTTAAGCGTGCTGTTGCTTGAGGTGAAAGCTTTAAGCCCAAGTGCTCGTCAATTTCTGTGATGGCCTTATTTTTTCCTGATTTTTCATTTCCGTGTCCATGATGATCGTCATGATCGTCATGATCGTCATGATCGTCATGATGTTCTCCATGCTCACCTTTGTGTTCACCATTGTGTTCTTCATGGTGGTCCTCGTGGTGATTATCGTGGTGATCGTCTCCACTAGCAAAAATGCTTAGAGAGAAGACTAAGACTATTAACTTAATATATTTCATATTCTTTCCTTTAAAATTGATCCGCGTAACAGATAGATATTCCATAAAGCTTCAACGGCTCCAAGTTCATAATCGTTACGACGATTAGTGAAATCAACGAGTTGCCTATGAGCCTCAATAACAAGGCCAGTAGAAATGACTCCTCGTTGAAAGAGAGTTTCAATACGCTTATGTTTCTTCTCAAGTGAACTTCTTGAAACCATACGCTGATAAACAGACTTATACCTCTTGTACTTGGCCAGCCAATTATTTAAGTCCATCTTTAAGTCAATTTCTTGATAGCGCATATTAAATTCGGCCCTCTTAACTTGGGCCAGACCTTTCGCTTTTGACCCATCATTGGTATTTAAAACAGGTATATCGAAAGTCAGACTTAATCCAAAAGCATGATCCTTTTGGTTATCGGCCTTTGCAAACTCATACATCGGCCCGATTTTTAAATCACTATAGGCATTAGACTTTGCCAGATCATAACTAGACCTTGCGGCCAAAAGCTTTGCCTTATTCTTTTGATACTCAGTACTTTCTTCTAAGTTAAGCTCGTGCATGGAAATATTCTTAAAACGAAATTCTCTTGGTAAAGAAGTTAGCCTAACACTACAACCTCCTCCTGCATTTAATTTCAAATGAGTTAAAAGCGTTGCTCTCTTAGCAGTTAATTCAGAAAGCTTTAGGTAGTAATCATCAATGGCAAGTGAAAGAGTTTCATATTCAACCTCCTGTGAAGGAGAGAGAGATTTCTTGATACGGCCCTTCTTCTTTAAAAGACTCTGTAGAGACTCATAAGCTTCTTTATAAATCGGTATCAATTCATTAATTTGTCTTAAGCGGTAAAGACTCAAAACATTTTCTAAAATAACATTCTCTTTGTTATTCTTTATTTCTAATTCACCCAGTACCATTTGATTTTTCGCAAGACTTTCACGGGCCCCACGCTTTCCACCAAGCTCAAATGTTTGAGTAACCTTAATCATGGAGTTTAATTCACCACTGCCACCAGAAACAATCTCAGATTCAAATTCTGGATTATAAACAGCATTAGCAGATTCAATTTCTCCTGCTAGAGACTCTCTTGTTGATTCGGCCAAGAGATTGACTTGATGGTTTTCTTTAATGAGCCTTAAGAACTCATTGGCGTCTTTAATCTGACAAGTACTCTTTGTAGCAAACACTACTTGTGAGAGTACAAGCGTTAAGACGCAAGTGTATAAGCATTTCATGCAACTATCCTTCTAATATTCTTTGATAAAAGTCGTGTTAAATTTAGTTAAGAATAAGAAGGTGGTTTTATTGTGGGATCTAGGAATGGAGACTTAAAGAAATTATCTCCAGAAGTTAATAATTGAGATTCAATTTTAACTGGCACATCTAACTGGTGTACTTGGTGTATATCGGCCACGAAATGGAGTCCTGTACAATGAATATGACAGTGGTCTGGGTTACTATCATGGCCATCGCAGTGATTAGCAGGAGTAATATCGTGTGAGGAATTAATTTTCTCTACTTTAACTTGTAGTTCAGTCATAACTTCGTGGGCCTCGTGAGAGAAGCTCACAAAAATCATGGCAATTGTGAATAGAGAAAGAAGAATTCTTAACATGATAAAAATATTAGCACGCAAATATTTGATAGTCTAGCCTCCAGTCTGCTTCCACTTCAAATTCTTTTTATCGAGTAGCGCCTTCACTTCTTCAAGTTTTTCACCATGAACTTCGATATAATCATTCTTATAAGCACCGCCTACACCTAGGGACTTCTTGCATTCTTTTGCTAGTTTTTGGCACCATTTCTTATTATTTGGAAGGCTTGAGATCTCCACAATAGCACGGCCCTTACCTGAGGTAAGTCGTCTAATACTTAGAACAAGTTCAGATTCGTTAACTTCTTCGTTGGCATTTTTATTTGAGTTCTTCTTTGAATTTTTTTGGCGTAAATCACCGGCCTCGTCAGACCATACTAATTTTGCATCTTTCAAGATTTATCCTTTTCAAACTTTTGTATTGCAATGCATGTTAACAAATTAAAGGACAAATGTGAATTTTATCTCAACGAGATCTCTGACAGAGGCAATCCAAATTGATGGATCTGGTATCTTTAACGCCTTAATTGATACATTTGAATGCCCTGAAATCAAGGTTTGTTTTTCATTATGACTTTCCCTCATAAAGATTTTAATTGGATACTCTTGCCCTCTAATTTTAATGATAGCAATATTTTCTTGATTAAACTTGATAGGACCTTTTAGAGAAACAATGATTTCAGGATACTTCTTAACAGTTAATGTCTCCTCATACATTTTTTCATTTCTTGCATCGTTATCAGTATCCAAGCTCATTGCCTTTATCCTAATAACAACATCTCGATATTGCCCTTTTTCCTCTTTATATACAATACTTCCTTCTTTAACGACACCATCAAAACTGGTTGTAATAAGCCCCGCCTTAGTGGACTCCATATGAAAGATGATTTTCTTATCTCCACTATGTGCACTGTCATAATCGTTATAATTTAAGCTCAGCTCCTTTGCATAAAGAGACTGAAAAAATAGAATTGTCATGAATCCAATAAGTATATTCTTCATATAAACCTCGATTTAAAAAATCATTTTCATTACACCACGAAATGGTGTGTAGATATTTCCAATAATGCCGATGAAAGCATCTCTTTTTTTCTGACTTAAATTAATAAAGGCCGCAACGATCTCAACAAGGAGCTTAGAACGAATGAGCCATTGAAATCCCTTATTAAGTCTTGTCTTTTCTTTAAAGTAGAGTTCTTTTTTTTGTTTATAATTCAGAAGGCCCTGCTCAAAACTCACAAGAGATGGGTAATCCTCTAAAGACTGCACTAACATATGGGCAGTCTTGATGGCATTAAAGATCCCTTCACCTGTAATAGGATCAACGAATCCAGCGGCATCACCTATTAAGGCGACATTTGTTTTTATGATATCGCTTACAGAGTGCTCGATAGGAAAACTGGTATGAACCTTTATCTCTTTTGTGATAGAGACTCCTATTTGATCTTTTATTTTATTAAGATAGAATTCAAACGTATCATTTGCCGAGCCGTATTTCTTTATATGCTTTGCCTGACACACAAGAGAGATATTAACTTCTTTGTCATTGATTGGATCAACACCAATATAGCAACCTTCATCAAAAATAAACATTTGTCCTTTTCGAGGAAGTTTTCTTTTACAAGGAAGCCAAGCATGTAGAGCAATATTCTTCTTTTCGTTTTCAAGCTTTAGATTAAGACTTTTAGCAACAAATGAATTTCTGCCATCAGCACCAATTAAGAGACGGCAATAAAACTCTCCTCCATCAAAAGTTTTAATCTGCCAGAAAGAACTATTAAATTTAATCTCGACAACTGTTGTTCCCATTTTTACTTGTGCCCCACTCTCCATTGCTTGAGAGAGGAGACGGTTATCAAAGACTTCACGATTAACACTGACTCCATAATTAGAACGGCCATGACTAGCTGGAAAATTTGAATCGACAACCGCTCCTTTCGGAGAATGGATAATCATTCCATTTAGATGTTTAAAGCCAGATAAGACATGATTTAAATCTAATTCTCTAAGGGATTTAACTCCTTCAGGACAAAGATATTCTCCACAAACCTTCCTCTTTATTTCTGATTGTCTTTCCAAAATTAAAATCTTATTTCCTTGTTTTGCCATAAGGTGTGAAAAGATGCACCCAGCTGGGCCGGCTCCAATAACAATTGCATCATAAATCATGACTTCCCCCAGTGTTAAAATCAGATCGTCCTAAGTAAAGAGTTGGTAGAACAAAGAGATCAAATATCATCCCACAAAGTAAAATAAATGAAAGATTGAGCCCAAATTCCTTTATTGGTAGAAAATCGTAGGCGCCAAATAAGAGGAATGCGACAATCAATGTAATTGAACTTGTTAAGACGGGTTTAACAATTGTCTCGAGGTATTCTTCCATGGAAAACTTATGACTACCTAGATAATGAAGAATATGGAATGTGCTATCCACCACAATTCCAAGACCTACACTATAAGTCATAACAGTAGCAATATTAAGTGACATATCACTAAGGTTTAAAAAACCAAGAGAGAGCCCTAAAGGTAGTGTATTAACGAGAATAAAAATAATAAATAACTTAAGCTCCTTAAGTGTTATCACTGCTATCAATGCCATAATGATAAGACTAATAAGAAAGCTTTTTGATAGCGTATGAACCATCTCTTTTTGAGAAATCATTAAATTATAATAAAGGCCATCAATTGTGTAATTCTGCCCTTTTAGAATCTGATGCACTTTTTTTATAAGACTTTCATACTTATCAACATTTAGAGGAGCACCGAGTAAAGTGATCTTATATTCGCCATCAATAGAATAGGCTTCCCTTAAGGCCTCTGGTGCTTTTGAATACAGCGTAGTATAGGCAAAACGATTTTCAGGTATTGAGAGGCTTCCACTATAGTCTTTATTAATTCTTTGAATCATCTGATTTCGTGAAAAGACCTTAAGACCTGTTACTTCTTTCAACTCATTTTCTAATTTAAGAATATGTTTTAAAGACTCATAGTCCTTTGTGTTAATACCAATTTCAACGATGGGCACTCCACCTGCAAGCTTCGTTACTTCTTCAAAACTTGCATGTATATCACTTTCTTTAGGAAAGTACTTTGTGGCATCAGTGATAACCTTCACATTATTTCCTCCCCAAATCCCTGCCAGGAGAGCAATTACAACAAGAGAAATAATCCCAAAAAAAGAAAGGCTCTTTTTAGGATAGAGTCTTAACTTATATTCTCGATCTCTACGGTAGTGAAGGAGCCCTTCAACAGATATTAGCCATATAATTGCTAAGATCGATGAGATAAGAATGAGAAAGCTACTGAGTAGACCAAAGCTTCTAATGACAAAAATCTCACTAATATATAAAGACAAGAAGCCTATAAAGGTTGTGATAAGCATTAAGACAATTGGCTTTAATTTTACTTTTAAGGCAAGCTTTAGGGATCCCATATCTCTTGCAGTAAAATAAAGATGTTGTCCAAGAGATAAAGTAATCACAAAAGTCATCAAGGGCACTATTGAATTCACCATATTCATATGATGAAAGAAATACTTAATGACACTAAGAGAGAGTATAGAAGAGAGGACACATGGAAAGAATAAGAGAATCGAATCTACGATATTTCTAATAAAGACAAAGAGTAGAAATAAAGAGAAGGCAAAGAGAAATGGAAAGATCTTTTCTTGCACGACCTCAGAAGACTTATCCAATTGGTAATTTGTATAGTCATGACCTGCACAATGAAAGCGAACTTGTTTCTCCACTTCCCTAACAATATTTTTTAACTGCCCCTTCTCCCCTTTATTAAAGACGATAAAGCCGACACTTTCTGAAGATGTTAACTCAAGACTTTTGAAGTCTCTTTCCTTTAATCTGTCTAAGTAGTCCTGGCGTTTCCTAACTAATTCATGTGGATAGAGAAAGTAACATTCATCATCACATGCCTCCTCTAGCTTCTTTCCAAATACCTCAAGATCTTCGTAGGTATTCACGGTAGGCATACCATGAGAGTAGATCACTAATGACTCGACTTCTGGAAAATCCTCTTGGAATTTTTCAAACTTTTCCATTCCTTCATCAGTTAGAAAGATAGATTCTGGATTCTTCTGGGCCAGCTCTCTTGTGTAAGAGAACATGGCACCAAAGGCTGCAAGAAAGATGAGAATGAGGGCGGCGCGATTGAAGTTCAAGGTGGGCTACCTCCACTCGAGCAAAATACTCTGGGCCATAAATCCAGGGCCAAAGGCGAGCATATAACCACGTTCACCTTCTTTAATTGTGCGCTCACTCGTTACCTTATGAAGAATATGCATAATAGTAGCACTGGACATATTGCCATGATTTTCTAAGACCCAACGAGACTCAGAGATATCCTTTTGGTAGTCTGAAATATAATTTTCCACCATTTGAATAATCTTCTTTCCTCCTGGGTGAAACATATAATTTTCAATATCTTCAATCTCAAGTCCATTGCGTTTTAAAAAAGGTAGGAATATATCTTCAAAATTTCCTTCAATTGCGGAAGGTACATCCTTATCAAGCACAATCTTTAAACCTGAGTTAACAAGCTCAAAGCCCATGAGATACTCACCGTGACTAAAGTGGTACATATCACTATCAATGATATGGGCGCCCTTTCCTTCCCCACCTTTTAAGACAGCACAAGCAAAGCCGTCTGAGAAAATTGCCGTTGAAACAAGGTTGGCCCCATCAAGATCATCCTTTTGAAATGTGATACTTGGTATCTCCATTGTTAAGACAAGGGCCGTTTTATCAGGATTTGATTTTAAAAAGTTATCTGCATAAATAAGGGCCGAAGTTCCACCTGCACAACCCATTTCAGTAACAGGTAGCCTAACCACCCCCGGCTTCATTCCAAACTCATTTACCAAGTAGGCATCCACTGATGGAATCATAAAACCAGTGCAACTTGTTGTTATGATATAATCCACTTGCGATGGATCCACATCACTATTTTCAAATGTTTGCTTAAGAAGCCTTTTTCCATACTCAATCATTTTCTCTTTGTAGATATTATTCTTCTCTTCAAAGCTTAAGTCTGAGAAAACTGTCTCTAAATCCACCACAATACTTCTTTGGTCAATATTTGCACCCTCAAGAATCTTTAGGGCCTTTCTTCTTGTTAACTTATCTACATCTTTCAACCACATACGATCAGCAGTCTCCATAATTTCCTGTGTTGAATAAGTGTAGTCTGGTCTAAGCGTTTCCATATGAACAATACGAGTCATTTGTTCCTCCTTCGTGCATATAGATTCGCTCCAAAAGTAAATTTTTGTAACTGGACTTACGTCCTATTTCCAAATAAAATATGTAAAAACAAGATGTTACAAATATATAAGACCAAGGTCCTAATCCAATGTTAAATAAACGTGAACGCCTTATAACAGGGCTTCTTTTCCTAACCATTTCAATTTTTCTTATCTTTGACATTTACGAGGACCTCCATGAAGGGGCAAGTTTTGAACATGTCTTTGAAGAGGCCATCATCATGATCATTGGCTTCATCGGAGCTGCATATTTGTGGTTTAAGTTATTATTTATTAAGAAAGAGAATATTAGGATAAGTGCAAACGTATCAAAGTTGAAAACTGACTTACAAAACTTTAAAGAACAAACAAAGAATCTCTCAGAAGGAATTTCTGACAAAATCAATGAACAATTGGATGACTGGAATCTGACCAAGTCAGAAAAGGATATCGCTCTACTTTTGTTAAAAGGCTTAAGTATCAAAGAAATCGCAGATATTCGCTCCACAGCAGAAAAAACAATCAAGCAACATTGTACAAAAATCTATCAAAAGTCGAATCTCAGTGGACGAAGTGAACTATCGGCATTCTTCCTTGAAGATATTTTGGTTATACGTTAAAAACTTGAGCCAGGTGTTTTTAAAAACTTCTTTTCTTCATCTGTTGAGCGTCGACCTAAGACCTTATTTCGATGTGGGTAGCGACCAAAGCGTTCGATAATGGCCATATGCTGATGCATATAATTAAGGGCCTGCTCACTTCCTAGTTCCTCAAAATACTTCAGTCCTTCTTTTTGAACCACTAAGGATTCACTGTGCATAAAGGGCATATAGAGAAAGTGTTTCTTTCTTTGCGTGAAGCCTTCATGAGTCTTCTGGGCCACCGCCTCCTGGGCCAATACTAAGGCCATGTCATCACTGGCAAACGAGCGAGGATCGTCGCGGTAAATATTACGAGAAAATTGATCTAAGAGAATGATTTCAGCAAGACGCCCTAAGTGCTCATGGCGCCACTCAAAGAGCTCACCTTTAGCGGCCATAGTGTGAAGACGACCAAAGCGCTTCTCTATTTCATGATCAACTTTAGGATCTTTGACCCATTTTTGTTCATCACTTAATTCATCGAACCAAAAATCAAGTACTTCGTGATACATCACTCCTCCTAATACTCTACTTTTTTACCATCTCACTTGCTCTAATTCTTAGATCTTAGTACATAGCATATATGAAAAATTTCATTCTCTTAGTGGCCCTAGTCTTTTTAGCAAGCTCATCTTTTGCAAGTGTGACAAGAGATGAATTTCTACAAGTAAAAGAGGCCCTCTATCAAGCATATAGCGAATTGGCCCCTTCTCAAAATGAAGTTTTAAAAATTAACTTACCAATCCCAGGTATCCCCAATGCTGACACCTATTGGTGGGATATCGACATGGTTCACGCTTCATATGTAAAAGTTGAAAATGATCAGAATCAAATAGAGCATCGCATTTACTTAATGGGTGGTTTTGCTCGTCTTTCAGGCATGACTCCAGATGGCCTTGCCCTTACAGGCTGTCATGAAATCGGACACGGTATTGGAGGAGAACCCTTTAAGAGCTCAGGTAGTACAACAGAGGGACAATCTGACTACTTTGCCACAAAGGTGTGTTTACCAATAGTTTTTAAGTATTTAAATGAGTTACGTGAGATCAATAGTAATCCAACGTATGAATCAATTTGCTCAAATCAGATTATGCACAACTCAAATACATGCCTTAGATTATTAACGGCCATGGAAGCCGATCAGGCATTTTTTAAGACTACAGGAGATGAAGTCTACTTCGATCACTTCTCTAATGAAGTTGCAACTGAGCTTAATACCGATGCATCCTATTACCCAGATTCACAATGCCGTTTTGACACAATGATCCATGGAATTCTAAATATCGAGCGGCCGATTTGTTGGTATCCTGGTGGTGCCGCAAACGGAACAATGCGACAATAGCTCAAATTTTCGACACATCCTCCATTAAGTGCTATGGTGCCTTTTCAATACTGTCAATTAAACAAACAAAGGGTGTTTATGGAAACTCATATGGAAAAAGTAAGTTACATTATCGGTCGTCAAATTGGATCTGATTTTGTTGCTCAAGGAATAGAAATCAATTCTGAAATCTTCGCAAATGCTGTTACGTCAGCAATGAAAGGTGAAGAAAGCCAACTTTCAGCAGAAGAAACACAAAAAACAATGAATGAATTTCAAGAGCATATGGCAAGACAACTTGCTGAAGCTGCAAATAAGCTAGCGGAAGAAGGTCGTGCTTACCTTGAAAAGAATAAGAGTGAAGAAGGTGTAACAACAACGGCATCAGGTCTTCAATACAAAGTTCTAGAAAGCGGAAGCGGTGCAACTCCAAGTGCTGACTCAACAGTTGAAGTTCACTATGAAGGTAAGTTAATTGATGGAACGATTTTTGATTCATCAATCCAAAGAGGACAAACAATCCAATTTCCAGTTGGTGGCGTAATCAAAGGTTGGACAGAAGCGCTTCAACTAATGAAAGAAGGTGATTCTTGGGAATTAACAATTCCATCTGAACTTGCTTACGGTGAGCACGGTGCAGGAGCGAAAATTCCTCCACACTCAACTTTAGTCTTTAAAGTTCAACTAATTAAAGCAAACGTATAGAGTAAATAAGGGGCCAGCATCGGCCCCTTAACTTTTACTAACCTTTCTTAACCAATCTTAAACATCAAAAGTATTAATAAAAAGCTACATTTCCTTTCATTAACTTATGGGAGGATTCAATGAAAAAACTCGTACTACTTTTAACGGTACTACCGTTTCTATTTAACTCGGCCACAGCTGAGCAAGTAAGAAAAAGCGGAGAAACAAAATTATCATCAACACAAACAATTAGTGCAATGGCACACTCGAGAAACTTTAGAAACTTCTTAAGTGCAGCAAAGTTAGCTGGACTAGATGATCTCGTTGATGCTGATGAAGATCTAACGATCTTTGCACCAAATGATCAGGCATTTGCAAAGCTACCGCCAGAAACAGTGGAGTATCTACTTGCAAACCCACTTGAGCTTAGAAAAGTACTTCTTTATCATGTTGGTTATGGACGTCTTGAGAAAAAAGATCTTCGTGAAGACAAGCAAGTAAAGACTTTTAATGGAAGGGTTATTCTTGTTGATCAAGATAGTGAAGAGTTCATTTTAAATAATGCAGCTATTCGTCTATCGACTATCAAAGGTCATGAAAGAAATATTATCGTTCATGAAATTAATGAAGTTCTTGTTCCTTCAGAAGAGCTACCACTAAACAACTTTCAAACAGTTGAATATGTTGACCTGAAGCAATACCTTGGTACTTGGTATCAGCAAGGTGCATACGACGCATTTTTTAATCTAAGATGCAAAGGAACGAAAGCAGAGTATAAGCTAAAGCATAACAGAGTACGTGTTAAGAACTCATGTCAACTTGCTAATGGTGAAGAAAAAGTTGATAAGGCATATGCTAAGGTTGCAGATAAAATTTCAAATGCGAAACTTAAGGTAAGCTTTGTTCCACTTCTTGGATACTTTGGAGTAGGTGCTGGTGACTATCAAATTATTCACCTTGATGAAGACTATACAGAAGCAATTGTTGGAGACGCTGCAAGAAATACTCTCTTTATCTTAACTAGAGAGAGAGAAATTGATGAAGCAAAGTATGAAGAATTAGTTCAAATTGCAGTAGATAATGGTTTTAGACCAGAATACATCAACAGAACTCCTGTTTATGAGATGGATGAGCCAACAGAACCTACTGAGCCTACAGAGCCGACAGAACCAACTGATCCATCAGATTCAAATGATAATCAAGATCAAACAGACCAAGATGATGACCTCATCATGGATCCAAATAGAGATCAAGACTCAAATGATGAAGATGCTATTCTAATTTTTAAATAAGCTAGCAAGAAATAAGGGGGCGATTGCCCCCTTTTTCTATTTAAGAATACATTTGAAATAAAATCACAGCAAAGAAGACTGCTACAAAGAGAATAAGGATTAGATAGAGACCTAAATCACTTCCCTCTTCATTACTACTCTTATAGTTACTTGTTCTTCCTTCATATTCAAAGTTCTTTACTTCTACAGTATTAACATCTGTTGTATTTTCCATACATTCTCCATAATTTTAAAATGACTAATTTAAACTCTTTATGAAAATGAATGGTATGGTGGGCTTAATCCGGAGTGACCTCCAAGATGTCTTTGAAGGAAGTGTGTTTGTGAAAACTCATTAACAATAAATATGTCTATGAATACTAATTGAAGGTTATAGTTACTAATAAATTGAGGATGATCAAAATCGACCTCTTCTTCACTTAACTCAGCTTCCTCAACAGATAGATCTAGGGAAATTGAACTATTAGTCTTAGTGAAATTAGAATGGTCTTTATGTAGGCCTGCTGAATTGTGACAAATGGCCCCAAATAAGAAAAGCGATAATAGAAGATAGAGTGATCTAATTTTCAAAACGCCACAGTCCTCTTACATTTGATACACCTGAAACTCTCCACTTATCTTTCTTGCGTAAAGTGAAAGTAAGCTCAACTGGCTCAAGAGTATATGCACCCTCTTTGATATTCTTCAAAATTGTAGCATTGGCCTGAGCTCTTTTCGAAATAAGAGGTGGCCTTGTAAGGCTTAATAAAGCAATTTGCATATCAAATTTATTATCAAAGTCAGGAACCATGACTATGGCCTTAACTGTAGCACTTCTTCCCTCTTCATTAACTTCCACAACCTTGAATGAGAGAAGTCCTTGAATTGACTCCAGTACCTCTTTCTTTGTCTTCTTAATATTCTTTTCCCAAGTAACGACATCTTTTACAAAGCCACGATAGTCCGCAATTTGTTGCTGAGAACCAAAGCCAGGATCATAGTAACTAAATGTCTCTTCAAAATTAACTAAGAAAGTCTCACGAATGACTGTTTCAATAGTTTCTTTTGAACTTGGTTTAGAGCAACTCATAAGAGAGATAGTTAAGCCTAGAAACAATAAATGGATAAAAGCCTTATTCATTGCTCCATTATACATGAGATATAAGTAAAATCGTTAGTTTTTATAAGTATTCTTTCTTTAAAAATTCAACATACTTAGAAAAAACAATATACCAAACCTTTATCCCCTGATTATCTCTTTCAACAACAGCATCCTTAATCTTATGCACAATTTGATCCATCTGAGTAAAACCATAAGATCTGGCCGAGCCTAGGATCGTGTGACATATCTGCCTCATGCTAACGTAGTCATTCACTCCGTAAGCAAAGGTCAATTTTTCAAAATCACTAATTGTATACTTTACGAAATCAGGAAGTAATCCAACAAGTTCATAATCTGTTTTTGCTCTTTCAAACTTCACTTTTTCTCCACTTCTTAAATTAGTTAAACAATATTTTGATAAGATTCTCTATATAGAAGGTTATAAACCGTCTTCTTTAAGACTGCACTGGCCACAGGTTTTTGAATAAATGCCGGAAAGTCATCACCACTATTTTCAACAAGCGAGCGGTAATTCACATCTTGAGATATAAAGATATATGAAATATCCGCACTACTTAATGACTTAATGACTCTCTTCACACTCATTCCATTAGTATCATTAAGATTAATATCAATTATGACCAGATCAACATCATAGGCAGTGATATAGTCAACTGCCTCGTATTCATCATTAAAAGTGATAACTTCTAACTGATAGTCTGACTCAAGAATTGGCTTTAAGTAATTTGTCATCTTTGGGCAATCATCAACTATCACGACGCGTTTTTGATAAGACCTAATCTTTGTCTTATTGTGATCCTGCAGCTTCTTTGCCCTTACATCAAATGTTCCATCAAGTTTCATAGAAATCCTTCCTTTAGTTCATTTCTTTTGACATAATATAAAGAAGTTGTGGGCCAGTTATCGCCAAGATTTCGAGAAGCCATAACAATTCAATAATTACGGCAACTTAAGTCAGTATTGTTTCTGTTTTTCAATTTGAGATTAGGAAAATTATGCTGCTTCGAATGAGCAATAACTACTAAGAAGAGAAGAATGAAGAACTACTTACTGATTGAAGACGATATTAGAATCCATAATCTCATTAAGGTTTATTTAAATAGTGATGAAAAGCTTCACTGTTATCAGGGCACCAAAGATATTCACAAGGTCCTAGAGCAAGTTAAAGTTGATATTGCTCTAATTGATATCCAGCTGGAAGATGAAGATGGACTTGCATTCTTTATGGAGAAGCGTGAGATCTTTGATAAGAATAATATCCCTGTCTTTATCCTTAGCCAAAATAAGGATCTTGTCACAAAGCTTAAGGCCTTTCAATTTGGAGTTGATGATTATATTGAAAAACCATTTGAGCCACTTGAACTATTTGCAAGAATTCGAAGAAAGGTTTCAAAGAATCAAAATAACTCACAAGACTTATCAATTGGAGACCTAACATTTAATGTTCTTAATCGAACGCTCTTTCTTGATGGACACGACGGTATTGAAGAAATTAAATTATCAACAATTGAATATAGTTTAATTCTCTATTTTGCCATGTCACCAAATATCGTTCTATCGAGGGAAACTCTCTTAAATGAAGTATGGGCAGATAAAGAAAATGTTACTGACCGTACCATCGATCATCATATTAGTAATTTACGAAAGAAGGTAAAGTCTAATAAGTATCATATTAAGACTCACTTTGGCCTTGGGTACTCATTCGCCCAATACTAGTCTTAGTACTTTAATTTAGTAGAGATGAACTCAATGTATTTTTTAAATACTTCATTCTGTTCTTGAATTTTATCAAGCTCACCTTCATCAACTAGATTCTTGATATTTCTAACTATCTCATCAAGTTCTTCAAAGCCATAAGAAATAGCTGTTCCAAGAATAGTATGACAAACATGCTTCATGGCCTCCACATCCTTATCACCATAGGCCAATTGAAATTTTTCAAAGTCTACTTGAGTATTGTCTATAAATGCCGGAATAATCTCTTTTAAATCTTCATCAATATTTGGTTGCTTAAATTCCATACTACACTTCGCTTCTCTTTAAAATTTTAGATACTTTCTTTAATAATAAATCTTTTTCAACTGGTTTTACAATATAATCGTTAACACCTAGGTCAATAACAGTTTTTGCAATCATATAGTCTTGGTTGGCCGAACATATACAAACAGGGATCTTTTTCAGTTTTTTATTTTCATTTCTTAAAACTAAGAATTCTCCACCGAACTCATTCGTCATATTTAAATCCAGAAGAACTAAGTCAGGAGAATAGGTATCAAGAACTTCATAAGTCTCTTTTAAGCTTTCACATGACTCAACAATTAAATCAAGCTCTTCAAGGTATAGCTTCATTAAACGAATAAAACGTTCATCATCATCAACAACAAGCACCATTTTGCCACTAAATTTCATTATAATTTTCCATTTTTATTTAATATTTTATCTATTGCTTCTAGAACACTGTTCTTTTTCACTGGCTTTGTTAGATATTCATCACAACCAATTTCAAAGCAACGATCCATATCCTCTTTAAGAGCAAAAGCAGTGAGAGCAATAATTGGAGTTCTTACTCTTTTCTTATCTTCTTCTAGTTGCCTTATCTTCTTAATCGCCTCAAATCCATCTAGAACAGGCATTTGAAGGTCCATAAAAATAAGATCAAAATCAGCTTCATACTTAAATAAGTAAAAGGCTTCCTGACCATTTTCTGCTTCAACAATGTCAAAGTTTTCATTTTTCAAGTAGACGTTAATTAAATTTCGATTATTAATAGCATCATCAACAAGAAGAATCTTAAGCTTCTTAGTCTTCTCTAACTTCGTTGGTAATTCATCTTCTTTTTTATGCTTACTAGACTGCTGCGGGCCTATGCTCCCCTTTTTCAAATTCAATGTAATTTGAAATTGACTTCCAATTCCAACCTTACTTGAAACATGGATAGCTCCCCCCATCAGTTCAACTAACTCTTTTGTAATAGCAAGTCCTAACCCAGTTCCACCATGTTGGTGAGTCGTTGACTTTTCACCTTGATCAAAGGCATTAAAGATACTCTCACTAACTTCATCTGGTATTCCAATACCACTATCAGTAACTGAAAAATGAATATTACCAGGAAGATCAGATGAGTTTTCTTTAATTACAACTCGTACACTTCCTTCTTGTGTGAACTTAATAGCATTTCCTATTAAATTAATTAGCACCTGAGTAATACGAGTCGAGTCTCCAATAAAATATTCTTCAACTCCATCTTCAATATTATAGGAAAGCTCTAACCCCTTCTCCTTAGCTGGCCAAGCAAAGATATCCATAACTCCTTCTAAGAGTTCCACTAGACTGAAATTTCTATCGTCGATGGAAATAGCAGAAGCTTCAATTTTAGAAATATCTAAAATATCATTTACAAGATTCAATAAGACTTCACTTGAGCTTCTAAGAGTACTTGCATATTGAATATACTCAGCAGGAAGAGGTGAATTAGCAAGAAGATCAGCATAACCAACGATGGAATTGAGTGGAGTTCGAATTTCATGACTCATATTTGCAAGGAATAAGGACTTTGCCTTTGAGGCCTCTTGAGCATCCTTAGTTGCCTCTCTTAGGCTTCTTTCATATTCAACCTGCTTAGTCATATCCAAGTTTACGCCAATATGACCGGCCGTACTTCCACCGCGATTTCGAAGAGGTGTTGCAATAGTTTTTGTGCGAGTCACCTCGCCAGTTTCCACATTGCAAAAATCAATATTGAGGTAAAATTCCTCTTCATTTAGAGCAGCTTCTGCCCATTTCTTAGCGACCTCCTCTCTTTGGTTAGAGTCAATGGCCTGAACCCAACCTTCTCCGAGAGCTTCTTCTTTATTCATACCTGCATAATCGAGCCAACGTTTATTTTGATACTTGGCGAGACCATCTGCACTTGTTAGAAATACACCTACCGGTAAAAGTTCCGCGAGTGTTTGAAACCTATTAAAACTATTTTGTAATTCTTCGAAAGCTTCCTGTTTTTCTTCAACAGCTTGCCAAGTCTCTATTTTCTTAGCAATAAGCTGAGAAAGAATTTCGACAAACTTAACCTCTTCTTTTGAAAAGCCACTTTTTCTAATGATTCTTGAAGAATAGTTTAAAGTTCCAAAGACTTTACCCTTAACGATAATTGGTGCACCGATATAGGATTCAAGCTTCATGTTTACATAAACAGGATGAGAACACATCTTAGGATGCATATCAACGTTTGAGAAAACAACTGTCTCTTTTCGAGATAGAACCTCAGCACAGTATGTGTTTTCAACTTCAGCTTCAAATCCAACGGTAATTTGCTCGTCAGGTCCGGTTACTTCAATAACTTTATATATTCCATCTTGAATATGGCTAATAATTCCATATTCGAGATCAAGAACAGCTGTACCTTTTTCTAAAAATTTTTGAAAATGATCAAAAGGATTTCCACGAACTCCAACATTAAGACTCTGGATTTCCTCCATCATAATTGAAAACTTATTACTGATAGTTAATTCGCTACTCATTTCAATATATTGAGAAATACCTTTTACTAAATTAGAAGCCAGTCGTACTTCATTCTCAGTAAGCTTTCTTGGTTCTTTGTCATAGAGAGATAACGCTCCAAGGACATACTTACCTTTAACGATCAAGGGAAAGCCAGCATAAAAACGATAATTTTCATTATCTATTCTTTGTGCCTTCATTGAAAACCTTTCATCGTTTTCTATATCTTCAATAATAAGGGGATCAAATCCCTTTGCTGTATTTAGAAAAAGAGAGTCGGAAACCTTTAGTTTTTTTGAATTGACGCCAAACGAAGACGTGATAATTTGATCACGTGTATTATCAATAGAGATAAAGCCAATTGGACATTTGACAAGTATCGCTACTGTTTCCAGGATACTGTCAAATGTCTCAATAATAGGCTCATTAAATATTTTTAGAGAGTTAAAAAGGTCAACCCTCTTTTCTTTAAATTCAGTTAAATTGGTCTTACTCATTTTTTTTTCTCAATATCAAAATTCTAAGAAAATTATAACACCTTTTTTGATCTGTGCACGAGTCTTCTTTATTTTACGCCTTCTTTTATTTCTTCCACAACTGATGGATCAAGAAGAGTTGACGTATCACCAAAATTATTAAAGTCATGGGCAGCAATCTTTCTAAGAATTCTTCTCATAATCTTTCCACTTCGAGTTTTTGGAAGACCTGAAACGATTTGAATCTTATCAGGACGAGCAACGGCACCAATTTCTTTTATAATTGTGTCGTTGATATGCTTTGTAACTTCTGCCTCATCTTTTAAATCAGTCACAACATAAGCATAGATCCCCTCACCTTTTACATCGTGCGGGTAACCAACAACGGCACTTTCAGCGATGGCCGTATTCTTACCGATAGCATTTTCAATCTCGGCCGTTCCAAAACGGTGACCAGACACATTGATAACATCATCCACGCGTCCTGTGATTCGCATATAACCTTCGATATCGCGTTTGGCACCATCACCAGAGAAATAATAACCCTTATAAGTTCTAAGATAGGCATTCATGAAACGCTCATGATTCTTATAAACAGTTCTAAGCATTCCTGGCCATGGGTGCTTAATACATAGCTTTCCTTCGGCCATTGTTTCACCAATCTCACGGCCATCATCATCAACTAGAACAGGAATAATTCCAGGAAGAGGAAGTGTTGCTTTACAAGGCTTTGTCTTTGTCAGCCCTGCCAGTGGAGAAATAAGAATCCCACCTGTTTCAGTTTGCCACCAAGTATCTACAATTGGACATTTCTTCTTTCCAATATGCTCATTATACCAATGCCAAGCTTCAGCATTAATAGGTTCACCAACAGAGCCTAGAACCTTTAAAGTTGAAAGGTCGTATTTAGCAGGAACATCGTCTCCACACGCCATTAAAGCACGAACCGCAGTTGGCGCAGTATAAAAATGTGTTACCTTATTCTTTTCAACGATATCCCAAAAGCGTCCCGCATCTGGATAAGTTGGTACACCTTCAAACATCATTGTTGTGGCGCCATTTAAAAGTGGCCCATAAGTGATGTAAGTGTGGCCAGTGATCCAACCAATATCTGCTGTACACCAGTACATATCTTTACTCGATTCTCCTGGGTCTACTTGAAAGACATTGGCAAAAGTATAAGCGGCCCAAACCATATAACCAGCTTGCGTATGAACAACACCCTTAGGCGTTCCAGTTGAACCAGAAGTATAGAGAATAAATAATGGATCTTCTGCATCTAGTTGAGGAGCTGTGTGCTTATCGGAAGCTTTATCAAAGAGTTCGTGCCACCAAAGATCACGCCCATCTTGCATAGTTACTTTATTATTTGCACGCTTATGTACAATTACATTCTTAACACAAGAGCAGTCTTTTTCTTTTAGGGCCTCATCGACAATAGACTTAAGTTCAGTGACTTTAGTTCCGCGAAGTCCTCCATCATTTGTGACAAGCACACTACACTCTGCATCTACAATTCTTCCGGCCAGGGCCTGAGCTGAGAAGCCACCAAAAACAACAGAGTGAATCGCACCAATTCTGGCACAAGCAAGAACTGTAAACATCAGCTCTGGGACCATAGACATATAGATACAAACACGGTCACCTTTTTTAACACCAAGCTCTTCTAACATATTTGCCGTTTTACAAACTTGAGCGTGAAGTTCTTTATAAGTGAATTCTTGATTTTTCTCACTAGGATCATTAGCAACATAGACCAGTGCTTTCTTATCACCTCTTGTTTCAAGATGACGATCGAGACAATTTTCAGTGATATTTAATTTGGCACCATTAAACCAACGAATTTCCCCATCAGTAAAATCACCTAACGTAACATCTTGCCACTTTTTAGAAAATTGAAAATTCTCTGCGATCTTTCCCCAGTATTCACTCGGGTTATTCTTTGCCTGCTCATAAGCGGCTTCATATTCTTCGAAAGTTTTAAGACGAATATCCATATTCTTTACCTCATAAAATTTTAGTGATTAGAACTAAATTTTCTCGCAAAGATATGAATTCGTCTAGTAAACGTATGGATTCTTAACTTCTATAATCTTACTTAGTAAGGCCCTTAAATCATTCATTTGGCCGTACCAATAATTAGGCGACTCAAAGTAGCCAAAAGTATATTTAAATGACGGATCGTCCCATCGCTTCGCAATCCATGCACTAAAGTGAATGAGGCGTAGTGCACGAAGAGAAGGAATTAATTTTAGCTGCTCATAAGGAAATGAGCGAATACTATCATATGCATCTAAAAATATATTTCGATCGATAATGGATTGTTGATCATCCCCTGGACAAATCGGCCATACATCCTGAACGACTGGGCCCATTACCATATCATCAAAGTCAACAAAGTAAGAATCATCACCTCTTAAAATGATATTTCCTTTGTGAAAGTCACCATGAACTCTTTGAAAGTTCATATTCTCAAAGAGAGGCTTTGATTCACGAATGATCTGATCACAAATTGTAATGAAGCTTTCTCTGATATCTGCAGGAATATAGTCCGTAGACTTTAAGTAGTTAAGATTAGCTTCTCCGTAAGATTCAGGAGTGAGTTTTATTCGATGTTCGGCCGCCTTAAGAGCACCAACACTATGGATACGAGCAAGTGAGCGCCCCATTATTTCAAGTTGCTCTTCATTCATTTCTTCAGGGTTTCTTCCCCCTCTCTTTTCATAAAGGCAATACAAAATCTTATGATCAGGCATTTCAAATAGAGTTTCACCATCGATATTTAATGGTGGAATCACAGGAACTTCTGCTTCCACAAGGTCATTTAAAAAGTCGTGTTCATCTCGTATTTGTTCCTTTGTCCAACGCCCAGGACGATAGAATTTGGCCACGATAAAATTATCACTTGGTGAGTTGATCTCACTTTCAGGTCGATCAACTTCAATTTCATAAACACGATTTTCGATACTATTTAAAGGTAAACAACGGCCAGTGGTTTTAAAGCCCACAGCGTCAATAGCATCCAAGATGGCCTCTGGATTTAATTTGAAGAAGTATTGGGTCTCTTCACTACCCCAAACATATTTAGACATGTAAAAAATCATACGCTTGCGCATGGCACCATGGCAATGAAAACATCGAATGTTACAAAGCCATATATTTAGGAGAGATTATGTATAAATTTGCACTTTTAGCACTTATTTCAACTTTTAACCTTGCTGCAACTTTTGAATTTGTTGGCCCATGTGAAAGAGCCGCTCTATTTGAAACCCAAATGCAACTAGATAATGGTGCAACAGTTGGAAGTGCAACAATTAAGCTTCTAAATACTTATCAAATCCCTCATAAGGGTACACAACGAGGAATGAATTCCATCTTTGATACTCCAACAGGAATTGATGCCATGGAGGTCTTAAGTGATACTCAAATGAATGCTCATGGATGGTGTTACTCAGTAAATGGCCTAAGTCCAGAGGTTTATCCAAACGAAGTTGAGCTTAAAGACAACGATCACGTTATGTGGTGGTTTGGATACGCTCACTATGATAGCGGAAAATGGATCACACAATGTGAGCCGACTTGGAAGCGAGCTCCTGCACAATTTTGCAACTAGGCCCTAAATTAGCTTGAACAACTTAGAGTTGAGCATCCTGGTCGTGAAGTCGACCACTCAGGAGCTTTTTTATAAAAAGGTCTCGTGAACTCATTTAATTCATATGGATTCAAAATCGCCTGCTCTAAATTACGTAGACTTGTTTCATCACCTTTTTCTAGGTCATCAAGAACAAGTTGCACGATATAATTTCTTGGAATAAAGACAGGGTTTGATTCGTTCATAACTCCATAGGCAATCATAGGATCTACTCTTTGAAGCTTTTGCTCCCTTTGCCATTTCTTTAACCAGATATCCAGACGATTTCTATCATCATTCGTTAAGTCTTTATAGAAGATGCTTTGCCAGTCAACTTCTTTGCCCTCCATCACAACCATTAAGCTGCGATAAAAGAGGGTCATATCTGCTTGAAGATCATATTGAAGATCAAAGAGTTCATCTATAAATTGACGCTCACAGGTTTTAAGTCCAACTTTCTTTGCTTGAATATCTTGATAGAAGTGATGGAACTTATCAGGAAAGCTATCCAGTTGTGCATCGAGGTTATCAAGACAAACAGTCTGAAGCGCCTCTTTTAATTGAGCAAGATTCCAATATGCAATATTGACTTGATTAATAAATCGGTAACGTTTTTCTCTGAAGTCAGTTGTATTTGGTGTCCAATTAGGATCGAATCGATCAAGCCAACCATAAGGCCCATAGTCGATAGTAAGTCCTAGCATTGATAAGTTGTCAGTATTCATCACTCCATGAACAAAGCCAACACGCATCCATTCACTCATGAGACAAGCAGTTCGGCGCACAACCTCACCAAACATTTCCTTAATGGACATGCCAGGAAAATAATTTTCTATCGTATAATCGATAAGTTCTTTTAATTCTTCGAGTTCATGGTTGGCCGCATGTATTTGATAATTCCCAAACCTCAAGAAACTAGGTGCAATTCTAGTACAAATAGCTCCTTTCTCGTAAGCAGCATTTCCATCATAGAACATATCCCTAAGGACATCCTCTCCGGTCTCAACAAGGCTTAATGCCCTTGTCGTTGGAACTCCTAAATGAAACATTGCTTCAGAGCAAATATATTCTCTAAGTGATGAGCGAAGAACGGCCTTACCGTCTGCTCCCCTTGAATAAGGAGTTAGACCTGCTCCTTTCAGTTGAATTTCCATCCCATTTAATTGACCAAGACTCATGGCCCTGCCATCACCAAGCTGTCCGGCCCAATGTCCAAACTGATGGCCACCGTAGCGAGCAGCAATCGGAGTTGGAATATAATTATCTTGATTACCACTTAAAAGTTTAATCCAAAGCTCTTTATCTGAATCTTTAATTCCCATGGCAGAAGCTAGGCCATTACTCCAACAAAGTAATTTAGGATTAGGTGCTTTCTCAGGTCTAACTTTAGAAAAGTGTGCACCTGGAGTTTGTTGAGGGCGACCTGTTAGCTGTTTAAACTCTCGTAGCCCCTGATAAATTTCTTCGAGTTTAATCATTTTTTGCCTCTAGTAATGTGGTGGCTTAAAGTCTTTAAGATTCTCAAGTGTCATCTGCTCAGCAGGACCGTCGCTCTGGGCGGCCACGAGATTCTTAACATGTGCAACTAATTCATCAATGATAAACTCTTGCTTTGTTACAACTTCATTTAGTTGGCCTAATAAATGATCTTGATGACAAAATTTTTCTTCAAGATCGACTAATCTCTTTTCAAGTTCTTCTTTATTCATGTTTATTAAATACTACATTCCTTAAGTAGCGTCTATTTATTAGTCGTAGCTTACTGTACTTCTAGTAACTTAGAGAGGTGTCAAAAATTAGGATTTAATTAATCACTTCCATTTAAGATCATGCTAAAATATTTGCCATGAAAAAGAAGTGGAATTTTGCCACCAATTTTATCAGTCTCATGCTGCTTGGGTTTATAATTTACAAGCAGGCGCCTGCTGTCATGAATAACTTTAAGAAAGAGGGCTCAAATCTCAATCCAAAAGAATATCTTGATATCAGAACAAATGAGAAGATCAACTTTCCGTCTCAAAATGAGAAGGATCACTCTATTGCGATCTTTTGGGCAACGTGGTGTGGGCCATGTAAAGTTGAAATGCAAAGACTCCATGACTCAGTATTGGAAGGAAAAATCAATCCACAATCAATCTACGCTATTAACGCATTTGAAACAGGTGTAAAAGTACGTCGCTTTATTAATCAAAGTCCATATAAGTTTCGTTTCATAAATTCTCCTTATGCAACGAGAAAGCTCCAAGTAAAGTCCACACCCACAACAATCTTTTTAAAGGGTAATAATGTCACTTCCATGAGTTCTGGTTTGAGCTTAATTGGTATTTGGCGAGCAGAAAAGCATCTGGCCACAAAGTAAGAACTCTCGACAAGAGTTTCTTTAAAGGCTAATATCGATTTATGGATTCAAATCAAAAACTTACATATACTAATGATGAAGGCCTAGAGGTTAAGACATCACAATTTTTAAGAAACCGAGGTTCTTGCTGTCGAACAAGCTGTCTTCACTGCCCATATGGATTCACTCTTAAGAATAACGATATCACTTTTAGAGATGTTGAAGCACAAGAGATAAAACTCGCACAAACAATTATGGATGAAAGTGCTGGTAAGCAAGAAGAAACTTCTTCCATAGCGGCCTCACTCATGGGATCTGCATTTGGTGCACCTAAGAAAAAAGTTAATTCAATACAAATTAATGATGAAAATTATCACAATTATGCTTTTGCTACTTTAAAAGAAGTTGTCTTTGGGCTAATTGAAAAAGGACCGAATCAAGCAAGAAAGCTCTACTTAAGAGAGCACTTTAAAGAGCAAGGCCTGGATATCGACTTCATAAATTCAACGATTTAAACCTGTTCATTAAATTTACACCCCTAAAAACTTTTACAATCATACTCATCTGAATCTCTAAATAACCTATATTAACAGGGAATATTTGGAGAATTAGATGAAGAGAACCGCACTACTTTTAGTAGTACTAACTACATTAATTTCAAGCTTACAGGCCCAGGCCAGACACAGCGACTCAGACTTTCGTGAAAGACAACGTGAAAGGATGAAAGAGCGTCGCAAAGAAAAAGAGCGCAAGAAGAAAATTAATCGAATCAACTGGTCTGCAAATTATCAGGACTTATTAAATGAGAATGGTCGCTTCTTTCAACGCCTATTTAGGCGTCATGATGCCGGTCGAATTATAGGTTTAGAGCTTATTATTGCATCAAGCTCTTGGTCAAATATTGAAAGTGGCTTTGGTCACACAATGCTTCGTTTTGTTGATGATATTGGAACTGAATCTGATGATGTTGTTCTAAGCTTTGTAGCAAATGTCGATAGTGTAAAGCTCAACTATGTAAAAGGTATATTTGGTGGATACCCAGTATTTCCTCAAGTCAAAAGTCTTCGTCTTTTTATGGATGAATACAATAACAGACAAAAAAGAGATCTTGATCGATACATTATTATCTCAAATGAAGAAATCAGAAATAACGTAATTAACGAGTTAAAAGAGCAATGGCGACAGATCGCTAAACACCGCATTGAAACACATAAAGGTGTAATGCAAGAAACTGTTGAAAAACTTAAAAACTACTCTAGTGAAAAATATGGACAGGGACAATATGGAATCCTGCCACTGAGGTCGCAAACAGGGTCAATCTATGCCCTATCAGCAATTCCAAAGAAAACTGAAGGACAAGTAAAGACAACAGTAGAAGAAATCTTTCCTCTTCTTTATGACCTTCCACAAAGTAGTGATTTGGGAGATTATACTTTCTTTGCAAATAATTGTGCTGGAGCACTTGTAAACTTCTTTAAACAAGTAGGACTTCCATATCATAAGAGCCTTGGTATAAAAGGAAGAATCCCTCTAGCTCTACCAAAGTACTTAAAAAGAGCATTAGTTAATCCTTATCCAATTATTAAGATTAAATCACTAAGAGAATTAAAAGAAAAAGTTGTTGAGATACTTGATCTTAAAGATATTGATCAACTTCGATACGACATAAAACCAGAACAAGTTAAAGTGCTAATTAATAAGCTAACTCTTAATGAAATTAGAAAACTAAATGAGATTGTATCATTTGACCTAGCTGCCTTTAATGAATACAAGGCTTTTATCAAAAAAACAGACCGTATTGGATTTGATGAATTACATGGCCTAGAAAAGGTTCCAGCTAACCTCTATGAAATTTGTAATAACTCAAAATGCGAGTCTGAAATCAAGACAAGCTTAGAGTCATTTTATGGAAAAGGTACTTTAGCAAAGATTCAAGAAGAAGGACAAAAGCTTTCTAAAAGAGAAATTATTAAGTGGAAACGCGATCATCGAACAAAAAGAAGAGTTCGTGTCTACACTGACCCATACGAAGGACTATTAGTTAACAAAGAAATACTAGATCATCAAAAACGATTCTATCTTTTACATGAGAGATGGTAATTTTAGGAGGAACAATGAAAAAGTCACTTTTAGCACTTGGGCTACTATGCTCTATTGCAACAACAGCAGCACAAGCAAATTGTCTTGAGCTTTACAAAGAAAGAAATGATGCACCTACTGATAAAGCAATTGGTACGGCTGCAGCACTTAGTACAACAGGTGTAGCACTTGCCTGGGGTGGAACTGAGCTTGCATCATCAACAATTGCAGCAGGAACAGCTGTTTTAGCAGATTCAGATAATGTTATCATTGATCTTATCGCTCTAGATATTATTCATGATGGTATTACTTCAGCAACTGAAGCTGTTTACTACGGTTCATCAAGTACGCTTGCTGCCTCTGGTGTTCTAGACTCAAGTAGAAGAAACTTTAGCGGGCAAATTAAGCTTATCGAAGATGCACAACTTGCACCAAAAGTAACAGGGACAACTCTTGCAGAGTTTACAGAAGACTTAAATGACAAGCGCTCTGAAGATGCTAAAGTTTCAACAGCAGATGTTGCTAACGAAATCCGCATCGCTAACGATCGTCTTGAATTCTGTATTGATCCAGATGATATGATGTCTATGTCTGAGATTAGAGATTTCATCAACAAGCAACTATAATACTTGTCTATATCGTGGGCCAAATTCCTTGGCCCACTGTTTATTTCCTAAACACTTTTCAATAACTAAACATTCAACTATTTGCTAACACCCTATAATCACGATATGAACTTGGCATATCTATTGCAATTATATATGAAATAGAAAAATCCAATCGTAAATCACAATTAGGGAGAAAGACGATGAAGAATATCTGTTGCCTAGCTTTAATGACATTAGTCGTTTTCAGTACGAATACACAAGCTGAAAGCTACCGTGGAAAGTTATTCAAGAAAGATGGTGTTGTGAAAGCAAAAATCCATATTGATGGCCAAGTCGATAACTTCAAAGTTACACAATTAAAATTCCCTAAACGCTACAACAAGTATCTCGATAAAGTCCTAGTCAACTCTCCTGATTATGTCTTTGAGTTTGATGGTGAGATCTCTGAGAATAATCTTATTATTGATAAGATGCCAAGAGTTGTTGCCGACTTAGAAGATCGAGTTGGAGTTCTTACAAAAAGTGCCGATGGTACATTCTATCTTAATGATCAAAAGGCTGAGTTTGGAAGAACAAAGAAGATTTACGGAACAAAATTTGATAAAAAATCACGTAACTATTTTGTTGGAAAGAAAGTCCACACTCAAGGTCACATGGAAGACAATACTTATATAATTAATGCAATTATTCCTGCAAACCTTTTCACTGTTGGTGATAATCCATATCCAGCAAATAAGAAATTCGAAAAGAATCCTTTAAAATACATTCTTAAAGAAATGCCAAAGAATAAAAATTCTCAATCACTTGAGCCATTTAGAGGAACTATTCGTCATCGTGATAATTATCAGGCCACTCCAGGAGATCACGTTTTTGTTGTCACTTTAAGTGGACGACAAGGAGATATTCCAGGTTCAGCAGCAGGACACTTTGCTATTGGAATGGGAGAAGTACAAAAAGACTTATCAATAAAAGGTGAAACATTTAATTTTTACTTTAAAGGTGAAAAAGAGGTTCTTGCTAGTAATACAGACCTAGTAAGTTACTTTGGTCACCTAATTCAAGGACAGGTTAATTACCGTCCAACTTATACACTAATTGGCTATGCTCGCTCAAAAGAAGATATGATGAAAGTTCGTGATATCTTTGAAGAACAACTACATCGAGTACGTACAGAAGAGGGTCTAGAAATTACTCCATTTTATAATTGTACAACGACTTCTAATGATACAATGAGAGAAATTGGCATCAAGGGAGCACATGAGTTTGCTATTAGTAATATCCTTGACTACCAATTTTATCTACCACTTAGCCAAAAAGCGCCAAAAGACGGAACTGATGCATCGAAATTATCTCAATTACGTTATATTCTAAAAAGAGATTCTGAGCATTACGTACCAAGAAAAGCATTTGAGTCTTTTGCTAAAGCAATGGTTTATCAAAGTAAGCGATTAAAGCTAAAAAGAACTGATTATATATTCTTACCTCAGACACCATCAGAGAGAAAGATGGGTGGTATCTCTTATGATGAAGTACTTGCTGAAGGAAATAAGATTGTTAACTTCAGTAAGGCCAGAGATGAGAGGATTGCAAAAGAAAAAGAAGCAAGAAAAGTACTGGCAGACGAAAGTTCTACACAAGAAGAGATTAACGCTGCAAAAGAAGTACTAGCAAAAGCTCCTTCTAAAGAGGAAGATGAAAAGCAAATTGATGAGCTTCTCTATAGTATCGATTAATAAAATTTAAATACAAAATTAAGTTTCTCCTAAACTATATAAGTGTCACTATATAGTTTAGGAGTTTTCATGTTTAAGGCCCTATTTTTTTTGGTTATCACTCTCCCCTTTTTTACACTCGCTTCAGATGAAATGAAGTGGCCCACTCACAGTATCAGCTTAACTTATGGTGTCTCTTTCCACGATAGTTCAATTCGACTAAACTATGACTGGCGATTTAGTGATAATAAAAAGCATATTATGGCATTTTCCTGGTATCAGTATCATCGTAGTGGAAGAAAAGTACTTGCTGAAGATATAAAATATTAGGATAAAGATGGTAATGAGCAAACAATCCCAACTGGAACACTCATCGACTCAGTATTTAACTTTGATATCATAAGACTCTTCTATGCTTACTCATTCTTTCTTGATGATCGAATTAATCTCTCAGGTGGTGATGGATTCTATGTTATGCCTTTTGAAGTAGGTGTTGGTGAATCAGGACAAGCAAAGACCAAGAATAGCTTTGTCGCACCATTACCAACATTTAAACTCAAAGCTGAGATTAACTTAACTCAAAAATGGATTTTAAATAGTGAGTTAAATCTCTTCTATATTAAGATAGGTAGCTTTTCTGGAAAGGTCTTTTCTAATAATCTCTATGCTGACTATCGATTTGATAACGGTTTTTTCCTAGGACTAGGTATCGAAGCATTTAAAATCGATATAAAACTAGATGAAGATAACACAATTTTTGAATCTGAGCTTGATGGACGAGTAATCCTCGCCAATCAGTCACTGCTAATGCGTCTTAGGTATGATTTATAGGAGTCTTATATATTTTTAAATATAGATCAATCCAGGCCAGAACCTCTTGTTTCTTCTTATTAAATTTTTCGACTTGTTTACTTGTTAAGGATTTTTGAAATTCATCAAAGAATTTAAAGAAGTATTCATTGTCTTTTAAAACTTGCTTTAAATTCTCTACATCACTAAAGTTTCTTTTCAATGCTTCTTGGTAAGCTATTTGATCATCTATCTTTAATGTCTCGACAAATTTCTTTCTCCAAGCACTTGAAGCCTTAAGATTTTCCTTCTTCTTTAAGTAATCCACAACAAGCTTTTCCACTAAAATATCTTGCTTGGGTGTTAATTCACCAAACAATCTTGAAAGCCTATCGACTCCTCGCTTTTTATAGCTTTTAAGATCAGTTTCTCTTTTTTCATTTGCTTTTTTCTGTTTTTCAACAAGCTCCTTTCTTTGCTTACTATCAAGCTTAGAGAGCACTTCAATAGAAATAGCATTTACATCTTTTAGAACACGAGAATACGGAGGATATCCTTTCACGACTTGCTTTCTTAGAGAGTCCTTCGTTATATCATAATCAGCTAAGATTTTTCTTAAGATGATTACTTCTTTATGATGCTCAAAAAATGAAGATGTTACCTGAGAGCGAAGTTCTTCTTCCTGCGCCTCATCTAATTCTAAATAGTCTTCAATTTTGTCACTGAGGAAGTCAGGTGCCTTACGTAGAATAGTTTCACGATAACTACAGCTCGATAAAAAAACAAATAGAAATAAGAAATATAGGACTTGTTTCATTTTGGGCACTCCACTTGTCGCCACTTCTTATCATTTACATAGCGAAGAGTGCGTGCATCCTTAACACCTGCTTCTTTTAACCAAATATCCCAACCCCACTGTCTCATGACAATATAGGTCTTTGGAAACTTATCACTTGTCACACAAGTATTTGCTTCTCTTTGAATTACAGTTTCGCCACCACAGCTTATAAAAAAAGCAAAGGCCAATAAAAGACTCATTAGAACCACTTTTCAACTTTAAATATAAAATCTAAAAAAGTATTATCTGCAACATAGAGATCATTGTTATTTATAAGTAAATTATAACGATCAATACGTTGATTAACTTTAAAGCTTATAATACCTAAACTATTTTGAAACTTAAGATAGTCAAATTCTATGTAATAATTTTGTTGAGTTGATTGATCAAGATTAACTCTCTCTGTCGCACCAGTGAGGTCAAAAGCGTCGGCCGAAAGGAAGTTGAAGCCGACAGTCGCTCTTATATTCTTTGTCACTTTAGCTTGTCCCAGAAAGCCCAACAGAACCTGAGAACTGTCCTGTGCCTTTAATCGTTCATTATTAAACTCTGACTGATTAACACCACCATTGTAGAAGTTAGCACCAATAACACCCATAAATGAAAAAGTATTAAAATCAATACCAGTATACGCAGCAATCTTATAGTATTCTTGTCCATCAAAAGGACTTACTGTTCTATTTAAAGGAGTTTTAGAAGAATTAGTAGCACCCCATACAATAGAGGCTTCAATATCAAAGAAGACTTCATTTTCTTGAATTAATCGATAACGTAAATCAACGCTTGGATCATAAAAAGCAAAAGGACTCTTCTCAGGTGTTTCACTATCATTTTCATCTTCTAGATGAGTATCAAAATCAGCTACTTCAGCATGAGTACTAAAAGCAATAAGAAAACGATCCGATATTGAATACCTATAGTTAATCCCAGCAACTAGAACAGAGCGATCAACTTCAAAGAATTCTTCAACGCCACCAGAGCGATCATCAAATTCCATTTCATCTAATGACCAATAGATAGAATATTCTAATACACTCCCACCCTTTTCTGGAAAGCGATATAAGTAGTCTAGACTCTTAAGTTGGGCCATTGATGAAAAAGAGAAGAAGATCAATAGAATAGAAATTAAATAATTCATAGAGTAACCCCAATGCTTAGACCGTAACGGTTACGAATAGGATCAACAGTTGGAGTTAGAATTGCTCCACTCTTATTATTAAATCGATACTTTCCATTTTCATCAAAGTGAAACTCGTACATGAAATAGCTTGTCAGAGATCCTATAAGGGCCCCAGTAGCGACATCTTTGAAGCTATGCTTATTTGCATCAATACGAGTCCAGCCAATATATGAAGCGTAAATAAGTGGTAGAGACGCAATGTAAATATTTTCATGAAACTTCGCGCTTCGATAAATATCCATACTCATCCACATCCCAACAGTAAAAGCATGAGTTGTATGACCACTTGGAAACGAAAGATAATTAGATTCATCTGGGCGCTGTTTATTTACAGCATACTTTGTACCAAATGTTATCCCCTGAGAAATGAGCATAGACTCAGTAAAAACAAATGCTTTTTCAAAAGCGTATTCATCATTTCCAAATAAATAGTATCCATACATTCCAGCTGTTAAAACTTCAGGCCCATGATTACCTAGTTGGTATGCCCATACAGGAACTTCAATATCATCTTCGTCAAAATCGTAATCACTACTATCGATTTCTTGTTTTACAAATACAGGGGAAATTATGGAATATGTCACTAATTCGATAGCAAAGAAAGTAGCTAAGAATTTGATTTGGATTGGAGAAATATCCCAACGACTCTTACGGATATGCTCAGAAGGAGGTGAAAACGCAAAAGAGTGAATGGTCACAAATAAGAATAAGATACATGCTTTTAACATATATAAATGAGACCAAATTTTACTTTAATCGTCTATCTATTTTACTTTTTTTACGATGAAAAGAGATAGCATGCTACAAACTAAGAAGCCTATTGCGATAGGCGTTACCGTTTCATTATACAATTGCCCAATAGTGGAACCAATAAGAGCTGAAATAAGAATCTGGACAGAGCTTATAACAGAGTTTGCTGTTCCGGCAATATGCCCCATAGGCTCGAGGGCCAAAGCACTGAAGTTCCCAAATAGTAGACCGAAGTTGAATAAACAAAGAAGCAGAAAACCATAGAATAAATAAAACGATGGATTTCCATTTGTGAAGTAAACAATAATATTAAATATAATTGCGACAATAGTAAGAACTGTAAGAGCTGTTTCACAAAGCTTTCTCATCCCCATTTCTTCAACAAGTTTTGAATTTAAAAATGAAGATAGTCCAATGGCCAATGCTAAAACACCAAAAGCGATTGGAAATTTATCACCTAGTCCATATTTTAATTGTAAAATTTGTTGAGATGAATTTAAGTAGCCAATAAAAGCACCAAATATTAAACCAGCTGCTAGAGTGTAACCAACAGTAGCAGGGTGCTTAACGGTTTCTAGAGTTGCTTCTTTAATCTTAGAAAAAGAAAGAGGTCTGCGATACTCTTCAATTAATGTTTCTTCTTGTCTCGTACTGAACCAAGCGAAATTAATGATCGCCAAAAAGATCATAAAGAGAAATATATCTCGCCATCCTCCAAAGCTTAGAATTAGTTGACCTAAAGTTGGCGCAAGCGCTGGAACGAGGACAAATATGATCATAATTAAAGACATCGTCTTTGCCATGACATTTCCAGAGAATCGATCTCTTACCATCGCTGTTGATATAATCTTAGCTGATGCTGCCCCTAAACCTTGTATAAGTCTTCCTAACAACATTAGATTAAATGTTGTTGCACTATAAGATATTATACAACCAAAGAAGAAAGTTCCTATACCAATATACATTGAAGGCTTTCTACCGATGGCATCAGAAATTGGCCCAAATAATAATTGCCCAATTCCCATCCCGATAAATATAAATGATATGACCATTTGGTTATCATTGGGATTAACGACACCTAAGCTATCTCCAATTAAGTTTAGGGCCGGTAACATCGAATCAATAGCTAGGGCCGCAAATGACATCAGTGCGGCCATTAATGCAATAAATTCTTTCTGACTTATTTTCTTTTGAGTTGCTTCAATATCTTGAGAAGGAAAATCCATTAACTGAGGTGTCCCATTTTGCCTGATTGGTAATCTTCAAAAGCTTGAATAATTTCTTCTTTTGTACTCATAACAAAAGGGCCGTGTGAAAAGACAGGCTCATCAATTGGAACGGCATTCATTATTAAAAGCTCTGCCCCCACTTTACTCGATACCTCAACCTCTTGGCCATCCCTATGAAAAATTGCTAATTGATGTTCGTTAACTTCATTACCATTTAAAGAAATACTTCCCTTCCTAACGAGAACAAGTAAGTTTGTTTTATCTTCTAAAGAAAGCGAGAAGTTAGAAGCTTCTTTCATATCTGTTTGAATAAGATTTATTGGAGAATACGTTTTACAAGGACCCACTTCTCCTAAATAATTTCCTGAAACTAATTTTAGTTCAACTCCTTGAGCAGGATGAATCCTTGGAAAAGTTTCTCCCTTTACGCCTTGATATCTTGGCGACGTCATTTTGAACTCGCTTGGAAGATTTACCCAAAGCTGTACCATTTCAAAAACGCCACCCTCTTCACTAAACTTCTGAGAATGAAATTCTTCATGTACAACACCACTTGCAGCAGTCATCCACTGGACATCACCTTTTCCAATGACTCCTCCGCCACCACTTGAGTCTCTGTGCTCAACTTCTCCACCAAAAGCAAACGTAACGGTCTCAAATCCTCGATGGGGATGTTCTCCGACTCCACGTTTTGCTTTTGTTGGAGCAAATTTCTTAGGAGCAGCAAAGTCCATCATAAGAAATGGTGTCGTATATTTATAAAGATTATGTCCAGGATGAAACATTGTGTGGACATGAAAGCCGTTACCAACCCAGTGCTTAGGAGGTGGATCAATAATATATGCTAATTCTTTTTTACTCATAAAATCACCTATATAATTTCCGAAGGGCCAAGAGCGACAATTCGATATGGATTAATATCCTCATGGCTATAAAAATAATGTCTTTTAATATGTTCAAAATTCGTTGTTTCACTTATCGCCTTCATCTCATAAAGTTCCTTGAGATAACGAGATAAATTTTTGTAATCTTTTATTCGTTTAAGATTACATTTGAAGTGGGTCACATAAACGCAATCAAAACGAAGAAGAGTTGGAACCAAACGAAGGTCTGCTTCGGTTAACCTTTCTCCTAAGAGAAAACGATTTCCTTCTAACTTCTCTTCAACTTTATCTAAAGCATCAAACAAACTAGTAACAGCGGATTCATAAGCTTCTTGCTTCTTTGCGAAGCCACTACGATAAACTCCGTTATTTATATTTGGATAAATAAAATCATTTAGCTCATCGATTTCACTAGCTAGCTCTTTAGGATAGTAATCATCAGTATTACCTGTTAGCTCATTAAATTCTTTATTAAAAATACGAATAATCTCAGATGATTCATTATTTACGATTCTCTGTGTCTTCTTATCCCATAAGACTGGAACAGTAACACTAGTACTCACTTCTGGATCAGCTTTAGTATAAATCTCTTGCAGGTAATTTAGGCCATATAGGTCATCTCCAGTGGCCCCTGAAATATTAGTTTCAAAAGTCCACCCCATATCTAACATATCTGGAGAGACAACACTTACACTGATATGCTCTTCAAGCCCCTTGAGCTTTCGATAGATTAAAGTTCGATGGGCCCAAGGACAAGCGTAGCTTACATAGAGATGATAGCGGCCAGACTCAGGCTTAAAAGTGTCGTGATCTTTTGAAATCGTATCTCTAAATGATCGAGGAATACGATCGTAAGCACCATCATCATCACTTGTTATGATTGAGGTTTTTATCCATTTTCCATCTACTAAACGTCCCATTTCGACTCCTTTTATTTACTAAAAGAATAGTGGGAATTCCGTCCTATTAAAAGTACATATATTTTAAGATTTTGTACTAAAATTAGATCATTTGGTATTGAGCTGACCACATGCGGCCAAGACATCATCACCCTTGGTTGTACGAACAAGAGTTGGAATAGAGTAAGTATCGAGGATTTCTTTGAAATTAAGAATATTATCTTCTTTCGGACGCTTGTATTGTGTTCCAGGAAATTCATTGAACGGAATCAGGTTAATAAGGGCCCTTCTATTTTGAAGCAAGTTCCCTAGCGCTCTAGCATCCCTTTCTCCATCATTTAAGTCCTTAATTAATAAATATTCATAAGTAACAAATTGCTTATATCTTAATGGGATATTATCAATGTACTCGAGAACTTCTTCTAATGGATAGCGCTGATTTATTGGGATAAGTTCATTTCGTATCTCATCAAATGCAGAATGTAGAGATAAGGCCAGATTAACTCCAGGTATTTCATCCTTCCATCTCTTTAATCCCGGTATATATCCACTTGTTGATATGGTAATTTTTTGATGGCCAATTGAAGTTCCATATTGTGAAGTAAAAATATCACATGCTTTTTTCACCTCATCAAAATTATGTAGAGGCTCACCTTGTCCCATGAAGACAATATTTAAGATGCGCTCTTCTCCAGGGCGATTCTCCTTAAGCCAATGCCATGCCGCTAGAAACTGACCTATAATTTCATAGGCCTTAAGGTTTCTTTTTAGGCCCTGCTTACCAGTAAAGCAAAAAGAGCATTTCATCGCACAGCCAACCTGAGAAGACAGACAGATCGAATACTTCTTATGAAATGGGATAAGAACACTTTCAACTTTATTACCATCTTCTAATTCAAAGAGAAATTTAACGGTACGATCGTTGGCCTCTTGAACCATTGCGACTTTAGGCAAAGAAAAACTTAAGTTTTCATTGATAAAACTTAAAGTTGATTTAGCAATATCTTGGATTTCTTTGCTATATGCGTTTTTCTTCTTATAATACCAATTGTAAAGAAGGTTTGCGCCAGACGAATTTAAGCCTTTAGAACTCAATAACTCTTGTAGTTCAAGGAATGTGAATTGAAAGAATGATTTTTTCACAGGGCAACAATATAGAATTTCCCTTTGTCCGTCTAGCTCAAGGGAAGAAAATGGAGAAAAAATGAAATATATAATCATTTTATTACTGTCTTTAAGTTGTTTTGCATCTGAAATAGGTCTAAAGGCCGGTGAGAAGGTCCCAAATTTAGCTCTAAAATCTATCACAGGAAAAGAATATCAATTAGATAATTTAGATAAAAAGACCGCTCTGATTTTCTATCGTGGTTCATGGTGCCCGTACTGCATAAAGCAATTAAAGAGTGTGCAATCAGAAGTTATGAGTAAAATCGACAAGAACTCACAAATCTTAGTTATAAGTGTCGATCGAGCTGCAGTTGCAAAGAAAATGAAAGATAAAAATAAATTCACTTTCGATGTTATTAGTGATCCTAAAGCACAAAGTTTATTGGCCTTTAATATTGTGAATAAAATTGATGATGAACTCGTAAAGAAATACAAACAATCATATCAAATTGATGTTGAAGCAGACTCTGGAGAAACACATCATATGGTGGCCCATCCTGCAGTATTTGTTATAGATGGAGATAAGATTACTTATAGTGATATCCATATTAATTACAAAGATCGTACAAAGAATGAAGAGATCATAAAAGCACTTAGTTCTAATTAATAAAGTAGCTTGCGATATTGCCATCAATAATAATGAATTGATCTTTTTCAAAGATAACCACTCCCCTGTAGTCACCATTAACAGGCAAGAGAATAGATCCAGTAAAAGAAGAGAAATTATTATCTGAAATAATGATTTCTCTATTATCAGGAGCAAGTCCATAGGCAATGGAATCATAGATTTTCAAACTCGTCACATGAGGCTGAAATTCACTTTCATTAGTAAAGACTTCCTTTTCACTACTAAGCATATAGTCTATTGAAGAAAATCTTGTCGCAATGATCTTATTGAACTTCTTATTAGGAACACTTAAGGTAACAAATTCATTTGTTTCGCGATCAAAGCTTAAACTTTGAATATATGCATATTTAGAGCGTACTGTTGAAAATCGTCCTCGCCTGGTTTCTAAAATTCCATCAGTACCATCTTTAAAAGACGCATATTGATTCTTTAACTTAGCCTCTTTATCCAATTTTAAAATGACATAACTCTTATTAATTCCCGTAACCATTAATCGATTACGATCAATAAAGGAAACTGCTGTAAGAGTCTTTATTTCGATACTAAAGAGATTATCCAGGTGGACGTAAGCTTTTATATCACTTAATTTATCATCGAGGATATAAACGTAGAACTGATCTGTAACAAGAGCAAATAATTTCGATTTTGGATGATAATCAATGTCTGTAATATTACCAATGATCGTTTCAGGAAGTTTTACTTCCTTAACTTTGATTAACTCATCACCGCTTTCAAACATGGCAATATCTCTTTTGGCCTGAGTCTTAATAACTGGCTTTTCCACATGATACTTACCACGTAAACTCATAGGACTAAGAATATTTGACCACGACTGTGTCGACCATTTCCAATCTTTTGGAGTCCAAGAAAAACGTATAGGATCACTTTGACCAATAAATGGTGGTGGCCCAACTTGTGTAATCGCTTGTATGGAGTTAATTCCAAGAACGATGAAATAGATAATAAAAGCACTTCCCTGCAGCTTAGTAAGGTATCGTACTTCTCCGTCCTCGTTATCAACAAGGTTCCCTCCAAAGAAGCCAAGAATGATGGCCAAGCATATAAAAATCATCCAATAAACAAAAATCCCCCAACTGTATGTATGGAATCCTAGAATCTCAAGTGCAAATCCCTGTCCAATATCTCTTAAGAAATGACCACCAGTGTGGCGTAAGGCCATAAAGATTCCAATTGCACAGTAGAAAATAAGTAAGGCCAAGTACTTTGGTCTTAGGCCGTAGCGCAAAATAAAGAGTGTAGTCAAACTAATGAACATCATAACAGCTCTTTCTTGCCAACAAAGAATACAAGGGTTATCGCCAAATCCGAAACCTAAAACAATACTTGCGATACCAATAGGTAGTACAACCAGAGCAATCGTTGCAAGAGAGACAATATTGTAAAAGCGCTCAGTTTTGCCTGACATTAGTAATTCCCTGGAGGAAGGATCATATGCTTAGTCGCTACAAACCAAACAAAGAACATAATAAAAGTAGCTCCAATTAAAAGATTTTCGGCCCTTTTTTGAAATTGAGGCCTACGCCAAATATAATAGGCCGACATAATCAGTAAAATAATCTCTAAGAATTCCATATATACCTCCTCAATGAAATACTTTGTTAGAAAATCGGAAGAAATATTTTCTTAGATAAGTTAATTTCACTTAAATTCGAATTGCCCTTAAAATTAAAGCTACCCCAAAGGAGAATTTATGAAATCGATAATCTTAAGCGCACTTATTTTTGTATCACTAAATACATTGGCAGGTCTTACACCTAAAAGAAAAGAGCTATACCATTGCGTAAATTATGACATGAGCTCGAAAGTTACTGATGCAATAATTTATGAGTCGCGATTTGGTCGAAATACTCCATTTCATGAAGTTGAAGTATTCGTCGATGATCTAAATCAAAATAATGAGTATTCGTTTATAAAGAAGGTAAATTATATTCATAAATACAACAAGAAAGTGGAATCGTTTACTACAGGAAACTTTCGTTTTCGCCTAGATCATGTTGCCCCAGGGATTAATGGTAATATTTGGACATTTGCTAGAGTTCCAGAACATGGAGTTCACTCTTTTGATTGGTCTTGTAAAGATATTAAAGAAAATAAATAAAAAAAGGGGCCAATGCCCCTCTTTTCTCACATCAAGTTAAATTGAAGAAGAAAGTTAAGCCTTCTTAACTTTCATTGCACATGGGCCTCTTTTTCCTTCTCCAATCATATATGTCACTTTGTCATCATTAGCTAATTTGTTACCTGATTCGACAGCAGAAATATGAACAAATAAGTCCCCGTCTCCTGTATCTGGCTTAATAAATCCAAAACCTTTTGCTTCATTAAAAAATTTAACCTTTCCCGTTTTTAATTCATTTTGTAATGCTTCCATAATCATCCTTGTTTTTCCCTTTCTCAGTGAGAAGTAATTTATATTTGATAAAGAAAGTTATCTCCCTAATGAAACAATATGAGAATTTAAGATAGGTTAATTTTTCACACAAATATAATCATGACATCCACATGCTACGGCCACTCCACCTTTTTCCTGACATCGCTCAGCGAATGCCTCATCTTCAGTAAAAATTTCTGTACAAGATGTTCCTTCCTTCATAGGGTGACAAGATCTTTTCATTCCCTGACGGTCAACACCAACAACTGTCTCTGTTTCATATTCAACGCAAACAAAATTGTGGCATCCACATTGAACGGCCTTAAATCCTCTTGCACGACAGTCTAGTCCATGCAAATCACCTACTTGAATTTCCATCGAACAATAAAGAGGCTGTACCATACGCAAACAACTTGACTCATTACCATTAACATCAATACCTGTGACAATACTGTCTAGCCCTTCGTTTTTTACAGCAAGGGCATCATTTGGAATAAAGAAGTTTAAAAGAAATACAACTAAAAAAAATAAATATGATATTTTCATAAGGCCTCCTAAAAGCATTATTATTAGAAGGCTCTTCGACATGAGTTTAAAATCTCGAAACTAAATTATGTTAAAGATTCAAATTAAGTAGCGATCTTTTTTCGTAATATAAACGGTAGTACAAAGATTGGAAGAACTGTAAATACCACAACGATGATTGCTCCAGCAGGAAGATCAAGAACATAACTCAAGGTCATACCAATAAAGCTAAGTATCGTTCCTATGACCCAACCTAAAAGAAGTTGTCCTTTTAGAGAGCTTACAAGATTGCTGCTTAAAAGAGCAGGTACCACTAGAAATGAGAAGACAAGTAAAATACCTGCAATCCCAACTGAGGATGTTATCACAACACCAAATAGAGAGAAGAACACAAAGTCCCAGAAGCTAGATGAGTCTGACTTTTCCATACTAGCTGCTATTATTTGTTTTCTAAAAATATAATGAATTAAAGCAACAATTGAGTAGATCACCCCTGTCTTTAGAACATCCATCCATGTTACCCAAAGGATTTTTCCAACAAGGATTTCTTTTATATGTTCAGCTCCATGGGCCATCATATTAACAACTAAAAGAACAGCAGATGAAGCAAAAGCATAAACAAGGGCAATTAGAACTTCTTGCGAAATATACTTTTCATACTTCTTTGCCCATGCAAAATATCCTGCTGCTACAAACGTGAAGCCAAGGGATATAAAGTAATTAAGTGAACTATGGTGATCTAAATGAAAAAGTAATGCGACAGTTGATCCAAGACTCGCAACTTGAGCTAATGAAAGATCAACAAAAATCACCCCGCGCTTAAGCACATGTAACCCTAAATAGCAGTGAATCCCCACCAGGATTAAACACATAACAAAAGGAGCTGCTAAGAACGAGATGATTTCCATATTTATTCCTTTAAAGCTTTAGCTAGTTCATCATATAGAGAGAAAATATCTTTTGCCTTTTCATTTCCATTTACGGCCACTGGAACGATATTAATTTTAACATCTTTAATGCTCGTTTTAATTCGTTTTGCCACACTAGAATCGAAGTAATTTTCAACGACAATACTTCTAATCCCTTCTTCTTTCATCTCTTTTATCACTTTAATGATATGAGAAGCTGTTGGAGGAATTCCAGGTTTAGGCTCAAGAACATTTTTAATATGAATACCAAACTCATCTAAATAGTAAGTTAAAGTTCTGTGATAAGTGATAATATGAGTCCCACTCTTAATTACACTTTTTAGCTCTTTGATCTTGCTCTTCATTTGATTCTCAAAGCGCTTGAAATTTTCTTCATAGCGAGATGTATTTTTTGAATCAATAAGAGAAAGCTTATCCTTAATCGCCTTTGCAACCTCAAGGGCCTTAGTTGGAGAAAGCATAAAGTGAGGATTTCCTTCAGGGTGAACATCACCTTGAGCTCGACTAATCTCTCCCTTATGCTCTTGCTTTAATGAGACAATATCTGCTGCTTCAAAACGTCCTCTTTGGCCATCTCTAATACTAGGGTTTCGACTTCCTCTAATAATTAAAGGAAGCCATCCACTTTCAAGACCTGCACCAATATTAACGAGAAGATCAGCTTTTGCTAATTTAAAAGTATAGCTAGGCTTAGCTTCTAAGAAATGTGGATCTTGAGTCCCTTTAGCAAGAGAGAGTACCGAAACACTCTCTCCACCTATTTTTTCTACAACATCAGCTAAATTAGTCGTTGTCGTCACTACTCGTACTTGAGCGAGACTTGCTATTGAGAATAAACTCAACACCAAATAAATCAATAATCTCTTCATCTTCTATCCCCTAGTATACATGGGCCGGATGGGCACCAATACTAAAGCTTAGCTGGAGAGAGACTCTTTTTTCAGGGCGATCTTCACCATCATGAATATCATCGTATTGTACTCTTAGAGACGAGAATTCAGTAGGAACAAAAGCAATTAGACCAGTATAAACATTTGTATCTGTTAGGCTCTCATCAGCAAATAGACCTAGGTATTCATACTGAGATTGTGCATACCAACGTTGTGCTAACTGATAGCGGAAGAATGTTGAAACACCACCGTTCTTTAACTCATTTTCACCTTGAATATCCTTGTGAATGAATTCTGTCGACCAAACAAATGAAGAGTACTTTCCTTTCTTAACTGGTTTCCACTTAAAAGTAAGGTCTGAACCAAGAACAGTCGTACGGTTTCTTAATTCAGTTGGTAAGCTTCTGTGATTATAGTATAGACCAGAAAGCCCCCACTCTAATGTTAGAGACTCAGATAAGTCCCAAAGGTTTTTCAAGTTTGCAACTGTTGCAATTGAGTGTGGATCCTCATGAAATAATTCTTCATTTGATGGTTGAATGAACTGAACTGTAAGGTCACTAAACCATGGAAGTGGAAGCATTGTTGAAACGCCAACTCCAACTTCATTTAGACCTTCTTCACCAAACATATACTCTTGAACGACACCACGATAAATAAATGGCTGTGCGTGCGTATGAACCATATTGTACTTACCAAATTGAGTATAGAACTTACCAATTTTAACCGTCACATCAGGAATTGAAATCGTTTCAGCAAAGATCTCTTCTGGTTCAAAAGCATAACCATGGCCTTCATGTCCAGCTTCTTCCTCTTCTTCATGTTCAGGGTGAATTGCAAAAGTTGCTTCTGCTCTAAAGTAAGCATCAACATCTGCACTAAATTGAATTTCTGCTTCTTGTAACTGGAAGCCGTCATGATCATTATCACGAGCAGAGTTCTTATAAAGAGTTAGTGCATTTAGGCCAATTGATGGATTAAAGCCGTTTCCTCTGGATGTGTCTGATAATGATGTTGATTGAGCTGATGCACTAAGAGCACCAAGTGTTAAAAGTGATGTAATAATATAATTCTTCAAAGTAACCTCTTTGTTATTTCATAAATAATAAATAAAAATTTAAATTAAATGGGATTATGAAATAAGACTAGGGGGACCGCGAAGAGTGATAGAAGTTAAATCTAAATAGAAAAGTGGTTCATCAGATGTGATAAATGGACCAGCAACTTCAACATCAGTCGCACTTACAATTAAAGTTGATTCAAGATCAGGAGAATCAAGACAGCTGATTCTTTTTCCATGAAGACACACGCTACAACTATCATGGATATTTGATATTTCATGAGAGTCATCGTGGGTATGAATCGTTGCAGCTAAGAAGCTTGCAAAGAATGCAATTAGTAATGTAAGTCTGGCGTAACGTAACATCAGACAAATCTTATCAGGAAGCTTTAAAAAATGTCTCGTTTTTTTTCAACAATAGCAAATATTTAGATGCGCAACATCTGACCTATAAAGAGGTTATTTGAAGATAATGAGTTACGTCTTCTAATTTCCCTCGCCGTCGTGTTATACAGTCTTGCAATGCGAGAGAGGCTATCTCCTCTTTTAACGCGATAACGAAATGTACGGACACCTTTTGTTACATCAAGTTTTTGCCCTATATAAATTCGGTTAGAGTATAAACCATTTAAGCGTCTAAGATAGGACACAGATAATCCATGACGTCTTGCAATCTTTCCTAAGAAGTCATTCTTCTTAACAAAGTATACTTTCTTCCCAACGACACCCTTGTACTCATCTAAGCGTAGAGTTAGTTTTTGTCCCGGATAAATGCGACTTCCTTTAATTCCATTTATTCTTTTTAATCTTTTTAAAGAGATCTTATACTTTCTAGCAATACGAATTAGAGAGTCCCCTCTTCTAACTTTGTAGCGAGTTGGAAATGAGTTTAATTTTCCCCACTGACGATTTGAAGAAAGCTTCTTTTGAATTTCTTCTACGTTTGTATAGTCATTTCGAGGAAGCCAAACAGCATAACTTCTAATCCAATTAGGTGTTCGTTTATATTTTAAAGCAGGATTAATTCTTTCTAACTCTTTACGATCAACTTCAAAGTGCTTGGCTACTTCAGCTAGCCTTACACCGCCAGGTACTTCAATAAGCTTTAAGTCAGGATATTTTTCGACTTCAGCAATTGCATTTGTATCAAAGCCAAACTCTTCCAAGTTTTCTCCAACATAGGCAGCGGCCAAAAACTTTGGAACATAATTTCTCGTCTCTCTTGGAAGAAGTTTACGATCAACGAGCTCCCAAAAATTTCTTGTCCTTCCTTTCATAATGGCACGAAGAACTCTAATTTCACCGCAATTATAAGCTGCAATTGCAAGCTCCCAAGAATTGAAGACATTATATAAATCTTTTAAATACTTTGTGGCCGCTTCAGTACTATGAATTGGATCATGTCTTTCATCAACTACGCGATTGACTGCTAAACCATAGCGACGGCCAGTTCCCTTAATAAATTGCCAAGGTCCAACCGCCCCAGCATGTGACAATGCTCTTTGATTAAATCCACTTTCAATTAGAGGAAGATAATATAGCTGATAAGGTAGCTCCTCTTCTTCAAGAACTGTTTGAATTACTTCTTTATAATACATCCCTCTTTCAATGAAGCGCTGAAACCTTTCGCGGTCTTTGGAGGCAAAATAAGTGATCCATTTTTTTACATGCTTATTCTGATATAACTCCATCTCATGGCGAATATCATCGTCGTATTCATAAGAAATAGTATTACTACCATTATTGATATCATTACTTTCAACGCGCTTTGGAGACTGTCCACAGCTAATGATGATTGATAGTGTTGATAAGATTATTAAAGTATTAATTGATTTTGACATTTTAGTTTTCATAGAGAAATTCTACGATGAAATAAATGACAAAAGGAATGCAGTATTGGCCTAATTAGACAAAACCAAAACCCTCAAGTTTACTTCAGTAGCTCATCTGAGACGTCTGAGACTTCAATCTGAAGATCAACATCTTCATAACGCTCAGGAACATTAGAAAGCTTCGCCTGAATTAACTCTTCAAGTTTTCTAATTGAGATAAGTCCTTCATCAGACTTCTTCCAAATCGCATATAAAGACATTCTAATTGGCTCACCTACGCGAAATGTCTTAATACCTTCATAATCCTCTAGTGGATTCTTTGGTAAGAACATAACACAACGGCCACGGGCACATAGCTTATGAACAAAGTCCAAATGATCGCTATAGACCTTTTCCTTTGGAACAATTCCATTCTTTCTAAGATGCTGATAAATAACTTTATTAAGAGTCTTATCCCAATTACTTTCGGCAAATGGAATATTAACTAGTAGGTCCTTGTGATCACGGAACTTTCCATAGAGATCTTTTGAACAGCAGAATACAAGCTCGAATGAGCCAATTTCAGCAACTTCTAAGCTTTTTCTTTTCGGCTTTCTTAGAGAAATTCCCCAGTCAATATAACCTTGTAACAGGTTATCAACGAGAATATCATGTCCAACTTGGCGAAGTGTATTAACGGTACCGTATTGAGTGTAGAGGTCCCAATATTGAGAAGCGAACTCTGTCGCTAAGTCGTGAGAAATTGTTTCTTCTATTCCGATAGAAACAGGGTAACCACCAACAACATCTTCCGAGAAATGTTCAAGAAGTTTACTTCCCTCTTCAAAGATCCCCTTAGTGCGCTCAAATAATTGCATCCCTTCTTGAGTAAGAGTTAGGCCTTTTGAGCTACGATTAAAGAGCTTCATATTGAATTTATTTTCGAGGCGTTTAAGTTGTTCACTTAGTGTTGGAGACGAGGTTCCAATAATTTGTGCGCCTTTTTTTAAAGACTGGACCTTTGCTACTTCATAGAAGCAATATAGGTGGTTCCAATTAATGTCCTTGAGTTTCTCCAAGCTTATACCCCTAATCATTAAATTCGTCTCCTAGCTTAACAAGTTGAACATAAATTAGCAAAAACCTAAGACTAGGTCCTAACTAACTAAAAATAATCAATTCTTTTGATTTTTTAAGCTTCTAAGAATTAGAAGAAATTGGGAAAACTTGGTTTAGAACGAATAAGACAATTTTTGTCGTGCGTTCAATAAAGTTTTGAAATAATTTTTTAAACATAATAACTACCTTTCTTGCTTACTAATATTAAACTTGTGGAAATCGATACCTTCTTTTTGAAACTCTGCATAAAGCATTGTTCTCATATCGTTTCTAAGCTCCCATGCTTCTGATGGGTTTTCCGCCCAAGCGGCCAACCAGCATTCAACAGCATCTTTTTCTAAATTCATCACCCACATTGTTGGGTCCTCAACATCGCAATAATACGATGATTTCTTTGCTGCCATTGTTCCTATCTCTTTCACCCTTTCAAGGTCCGTTCCAGGAGCAATGAAAAATGAAATATGGGTCCAAACAAAGCTGTCATTAATCGTGTAATTCAAAATTTCTTTTTGTAGAAGTTTTGAATTTGGAATAACAACACGAATCCAATTCCATTTTTTTACAACTGAATAAGTTAGTCCGATCTCTTCTATAATCCCGTAGTTATCATCTATCGTTACTGTATCTCCAATCTTAATAGACTTGAAGAAAGATATAATAACTCCAGCAAAGAGGTTCTCTAAAAATGGTCTTAGAGAAAAACCGGCAATAACTGAAACAATTGCTGCAATCAATGAGACATAGACTGTTGGAATCTTTCCAAGATAAGGAATTGAAACAAAAATCGACCAAAGAATAAAAATTAGTATTGGAAGTGCTCTTGTCATAAACGAGAAGCGGCCTTCAATACCTTCAGCTCCCTGTGACTTTAATTCCTTCTCCTGATCATCAACCGGAGAATCTGTCTCAACGGCATCAATGATATCTCTTCTCTTGATGCCTCTTAATTTCTTTCTCTCTACTCTTTTAATATTTAAAAGAACAAAGAAATACCCTCCTAAAAATAGGAGGGTAACTGTAATAGGATATAAATAACTAACTACTAAATTCTTGAGATCCATCATTTCCAAATTCTGCCGCTTGCTGAGTTCTGGCGTCTTTCACCTTGTTAGATGAAATTATATCATTGAACTTCGTCTGTGACAGAACTAGGTAAGTTATTAGACCCATAACAATTCCTGGTGCAACTTCATAAATGATTCCACCAAGGCCTTGTACCATCCAAATAACTGTCGTAGCACCACCAATTACCATCATGGCAATTCCTGTAAACTCTGAAACCTGCTTCTTCATTGCATAAACAAAGAGTAGAGGTCCAAAACAAGCTGCTAGAATCGACCAAGAAAGAAGAACTAATTCAAATACGTTCTTACTTCCATATAGCGCAACAACTAATGCAATAATTGTTGTTAATGCTGTCGCTAATTTTGTTAAATAAACATTATCTGATTTCTTTGGCATTAAATCTCTCGTAAATGCCGCTGAACAACTTAGTACCTGAGAGTCAGCTGTCGACATTGTTGCTGCAAAAATACCAGCTAGAACAACACCAATTAAAATCTCAGGAAGAAGCATTTGACTCATCATTGGAAGAGCAAGTTCAGCATCAAAGTTAGCTGAATTTGGCAGAAGTAATCTAGCTGTAAGCCCTGCTCCAATAGTCATAACAGTAAATGCGATGAACCATGCATAGTAATACATTCTTGTTTTATTCATGTGTTTCGTATCATCAATAGTCATGAAACGAATCATAATATGTGGCTGGCCAATTACACCAAATCCTGCAAATACCCATCCAAGGATAAAGAGGAAGACACCAGAGGCGCCGCCAACTTCAAGGCCAGTAGGCATGAAACTTAAATAACCAGGTGAAACTGCATTTAGCTTATCAACGTATTGTCCATAACCACCAACTTCGTTAACACCTACTACAAAGAGCATCCCCATAGCGACAATCATAACGAAAGACTGAGCAGCATCGGTCCAAATTGAGGCCCTAATACCACCTGATAGACAGTAAGCGAAAACAATAATGGCACCAATAATTGCACCAGTACTATAGTCCCATCCAAAAAGAACATGTAGTGCTTTTGAACCGGCCTTAAATTGGGCAGCAGCATAAACACCTAAGAAAATAAACGTGATTAGACCCGCAATGAATCTAAGTTTTTTAAAGCTTGTTCCTCGTTGCCATCTTGATAATACCCCACCGAAACTTAATAAATCTTCGGCTTCTGTTACTTCTCTTAGTTTCTTATGAACAAACATACTCATGATGTAGTCACCAACAATCCAACCAATCATAATCCATGAAGACTGAATCCCGCTGGTGTAAGTATAACCAATTAAACCAATGAACATGTAACCACTGTTGTTTGTGGCAACCGCTGAAAGAGCGGCCATCCAAGGAGGAGTGTTATGTCCTGCTAGGAGATAATCTGAGTTGTTTTTCTTACTTTTAAAACTTGAAGAAACTCCAATCAATGTGAACAGGAGTAAAAAAAAGAGGAAACTGTAAACAATCATTTAGCAATCCTTTCTTTTTGAGCCCTTTTCTTTTTCGACTTGTACTTAGTCTATAAAACCCACAATCACAGTTATTGCGGGCAAGAAAAGAACTCTTGTTTATTAATAAAAATTATCAATTTAAAAATATTTACTTTTTTAAAGGACTGAGAGGCAATTATCCTCATCTTCAATTAGGCTTCTACGAACGAAACCTAAAGGCCTGAGCGCCTTCCCGTGTCCTTCGTCATTACCAGTTTTTCTTTTTGGTGCGCGGTGTGCAGGTTTTTGATCCTGTTCAAGTGCACCATAACTAACTAATTGTACTAACTTTTCTGTTTTTTTATTATTCATATACCTACCTTAACACTGTCTGGATTTATTAAGAATTGCTTACCCCACTAATTAGGTTATACCTAATATATTGGTTATAGCGATTTCTTAATTTCGAATGAGCGATTAGCTGCTTGCTCTAAACCTGCCTGAATTCCACTACTTAACTCATCTCGACGAAATCTGTCGATTGCCTCAATCGTCACACCTTTCTTCGATGTCACCTGGCCAATCATATCTTCCAGATCCATATCAGACTTTTGAAGTGCACTCTTGGCACTTCCTCTAAATAGTTGAGCAACTAGAGCTCTTTGATCTTCTTTTTTGACGCCCCACTCTCCTAGGGTTTTCTCCATTGCGGCCATGAAATAATAAATATATGCAGGGCCAGATGCAGAGACGACTGTTACCTGATCAAAAGCATCTTCATTTTCAAGTTCAAATAACATTGAGTTCTTCTTTAGAATTGTACTAAGAAAGTCTTTTTCACTATCTTCAACAGCTGGAGAATAGTGAAGAAGACAAATTCCTTCTCCGTGTTCCATAGGTAAACTCGGCATTAAGCGTATAACCTTAGGTGCGCTTAGAAGTTCACTTACTTTCAATTGACCGATTCCGGCCATAATCGAAATAATCACCTTCTCACTTAAATCAACACCTTCTAGCATTTTGGCCAACTCAGAAAACTGCTGTGGTTTACAACCAACCATAATGTAGTCAGCTTTTGCTACATCTTCTAAGTTTTCTAATACGCTTCCCCCAACTTCCTTAGCAAGTTCTATTGCTCTTGTTTTGCTTGGAGTAAATGTTAGAAACTCAACTCCTTCTTTATTACTATCATTCATTGCGCGTACTACCGCGCCGGCCATGTTTCCACAGCCAATTACTGCAATCTTCTTCATTGAAATCTCCTAGCTTCTAATCTGACCATCACCTACGACTACATAACGAGATGTTGTCATCTGCTCAACACCCATTGGCCCGTAAGCGTGTAGTTTAGTCGTTGAAATACCAAGTTCAGCACCTAGTCCAAGCTGTCCACCGTCATTAAATCTAGTAGAAGCATTTACCATCACACAACTTGCATCAACACTACGTAAGAACGTTTCACAATTTTCTTGGTTATTTGAAACAATACACTCAGAGTGGTTACTACCAAACTCATCAATATGTGAAATCGCTTCATCTAAACTATCAACTGTTTTGATTGAAAGAATATTATCTAAATATTCTGTCGACCAATCTTCATCTTTAGCTGCAACAAAATCTCCCTTTGTTGCTTGAGAAAACTTTTCGTCAACTCTAAGCTCAGTTCCTTTTGCAAGTAAACGCTTAGCAATTTGATCATTAACTTTTGGTAAAATATCTTTATGGATTAGTAATGTTTCAATCGCATTACAAACTCCAGTTCTTTGTGTCTTTGCATTCTCAACAAGATTTACGGCCTTTTCAATATCAGCATCGCTATCAATGTACATATGACATAGCCCTTGATAGTGAGCAATAACAGGCATCTTAGCATTTTCAAAAATATGATTAATCAGTCCATGACCACCACGTGGTACAACTACATCAATTTCTTCTTTAAGAGAAAGAAGACCGTTTAATTGTTCACGACTATCTGATGCTAATACTGAGACTACATTCTTATCAACATACTTTGAAATTGAATCCTGAATAATTTGACCAAGAATCTCATTTGAATGTTTCGCTTCTTTACCACCTTTTAAAATAATGGCATTTGAAGACTTAAGAGCAAGAGCAGCACAATCGACAACGACGTTTGGTCTACTTTCAAAAATCATAAGAATTACACCAATTGGTACTCTTTGTTTCTTTACTCTAAGTCCTAAGTCATTTGTAAATTCATCATAGAAGCTACCGACAATTTCAGGTTGATCCTTGATTGTCTTTACACCTTTGATAATGTCATCAATTCTCTCATCAGATAACTTAAGACGATCAACCATTGCTTTATTTAAATCGTTCTTAAAAGCTTCATCAAGATCGAGCTGATTCTTTTCAAGAATAAGTTTACGATTTGAGTCTAGTCCTTTAATTAGGTCATCAAAGATTAAATCTTTTGTTTCTTTATTAAGCTTTAATAGTTGCTTTGAAGCTTTTCTAACTGTTTTAGCTAATTCTTTCATTTTTATTTTCCTTTATTATATCGTGTTCTAAAATTAAATTAATCGTATGAATGACTTCAATAGATGTTCTAAATCCAATTAAGTCTTCAATCTCATCACTATGGCGTCCTTTAATCTGTTCAACTTCAGTATTTCCATATTCACAAACACCTGAAGCGAATACTTCTCCATCACAGATAATATCCACGCAGTCTCCCTTATAGAATTCTCCGTAAACATCAATAATACCTTTAGGAAGAAGTGACTTACTCTTCTTAAGGGCCTTATAAGCACCGCGATCAACTTCGATGTAGCAATTTGGCTTCTTCATCGATAATAGCCACGCCTTTCTCTCTTCAGGATCATAAGCATTCTTAGGAGCAAAATATGTCCCAAGATCCTTAGTCAGTGGATCAAGAATAATGCGATCAGCATCAAGAGAGCTGATAATTGCCTTAATCCCAAGTGGTGTAATCTTTGTTACAGCATGGACTTTTGACTCCATCCCACCTTTACCGACAGCTGTTTTACCTTGAAAGTTAACCGAATCGAGAACGTCACTTCCAAATGGAACTTCTGCAATTCTCTTAGCATCAGGATAACCTGGGTCTTTGTCATAAAGACCATTAGTTGATGTAATCATTAATAATGCATCAGCGTTAATCATTTGCGCGGTCTGAGCAGCGAGATGATCATTGTCACCCAGAGCAATCTCAGTAAAAGAGATTGAATCATTCTCATTCAAGATTGGTGTAATATTGTTTTTAAGAAGAACATTAATATTCTGCTTAGCATGTAGATTTCTCTTACGATTTCTAAAGTCATCGTGAGTCAATAAAATCTGTGAACAAAGCTTTTCGTTCTCTTCAAATAATCTTGAGTAAGTATTAATTAATTTTGGCTGGCCAATGGCACTTGCTGAATGTTGAAGATCAATCTGCCCCTTTCGTGGTAGATGTTTCTTCAAAAATGACTTTCCAACACTAACGGCACCTGAACTTACCAGAACGACCTCAATACCTGAGTCAATTAATTCAGAAATATCCTCAACTAATTTTCTCAATCTTCTCGTATCTAAGTTACCGTTTTTCTTTGTTATTACGTTACTTCCGACCTTCACAACGATGCGCTTGACACCCTGCAGCTCTTTACGGAGTCTCATTAATTCCCCTTATCTTGGTTTAATAAGAAGATGCCACAAATTAAGGATAACCTAAAGTCAGTATATTACGTATTAGGTTTTACCAAACATGACATAGGGGCATTTGAATAAAAATATATGTGACGTATGATGTAGAAAACATGGAGGTATTAATGTTTATAAAAAGAGGAAGTATACAGCGACAGAGCAACGATACAACACCTATTCTGATTAATCCACAAGGTAAGCGCTATGAAGTGAGTTTTTTAGCTGCTTTCATTTGGGATCACCTCGATGGAAGAAGTCCGCTTCAAGAAGTTGTGACAGAAGTACAAAAAGCGGCCCGTATTGAAAAGCCAGGGCTATACAAAGTCGCTGAAAATATTGTTTCAGACCTTAAAAAGGTCGATTTAATAACAGAGACATCTAGTGAAATGAGTCAGCGTTAGATCGCTAAAACTTACTCGTGATTTATATCGATTAAGGCCACACATTGTTGTGGCCTTTTTTATTTGCCAAGTATTTCCCTCAACATTTACACATCAGGTTAAATTAATTTTTATGAAATATAAAAATAGGTTTTCGTTGTCTTTCAATTTAAGACTATAATGATGTCACATAATTTATTTTTGAATTGGAGTAATTTTGACTACAAAAACAGTAAAACTAAGAAAGGTCGAACGTATTAGACCTGATAACTTTGAACAAGAAGATCACTTTTATCCGAAAGCACTAAATTCACAACTACATCCACTAGTGAGTAACTTTTTAAATTTAGATCATGAAAGGATTATTAAAAGGTATAGTCACCTAAATCCTCAAATATGTACTGATACATTAAGAGATATACTTTCATACGAAACTCAGCATTTCTTTTGGGGAGGTTCAGACCTCTTCTATGTTACGACAGAAGCAGGTAACCGCCGTATGGTAATCCTTGAAACAAACTCATGTCCTTCAGGACAAAAGTCAATGCCACCTCGTACTGATGCTGATGAACACCGTGGCTATAAGTTTTTAATTGAAAATTCATTTATCCCAGCATTAAAGAAAAGAAAGAAGCGACTTCCAAAAGGCTCTCTTGCAGTTATTTACGATAAGAACTATATGGAAACTTCTGGTTATGCATCGACAATCGCTGACTTAACTGGAGAAGATGTTTATCTAATTCCCCACTTTCATGGTGAAGAGCAATTCATTACTTTTGAAGATGGTGTAATGCAACTTAAGCTTGAAACTGGTGAGATCATTCCAATTAGAGCAGCATTTCGCTATGTTACCCAAAAGCCATGGAATAGAATTCCTGCAACGACTAAAACATTTATTTATAACTCAACTCGAGTATGCTTAGCTGGTGGACGTAATAAACTCTTAGCAAATAAAGCGTATGAACTTTATAATTCAGAGCTTGCCGAGTCAGGTCTTCGAATCAACATGCCTGAGACAATCAAAGACGTTAACAAGCTTGCCGTTCCACTATGGGTACAGAAGTTTGGAGGTAAGGCCGTTATTAAAATTCCTTATTCAAATGCCGGACAAGGAGTTTTTACTGTAACAAATCAAGATGAATTAGATGCATTTATGCAAATGGATTATCCATATGATCAATTCATTGTACAAAGCTTAATTGGCCACTATGAATGGAGTTCGACGAGTGAGCATGGTAAGTTCTTTCACATTGGAACTGTTCCTAATAAAAAAGGAAATATCTATATTGCTGACTTAAGGCTTATGGTCTACAACTCACCTTCAAAAGGTTTCATGCCTTGTGCAGTTTATGCGCGTCGAGCGAGAAAGCCACTAGAAGCAGACTACCCAAAAAATAGTTGGGATGTTTTAGGGACAAACCTTTCTGTTAAAACAGGTGAAAACCAATGGGATTCTGATACATCTAGACTCATGCTTATGGATAGAAAAGATTTTAACTCACTTGGTATTGGTACAGATGATCTAATTGAAGCTTATATTCAAACAGTTCTAACAATCGTTGCCATTGATAAAATGGCCCAGTATCTATCAAACAAGAAAGGTGGATTTAAGAAGAAGTTATTTAAAACACTTGATAATGATGAATCATTATTTAATGAAATTATGTTCTAGGAAAAGAAATGAACGATATAAGAATTATTAAAGCAACTGAAGAAATTGATATTAATAGCTATGAGCTGGGAGAAGTTCACAGACTTCAAATTCTTCTTTCAGACAACTCCATGGGGGTACCGTGGAGAATTCCAATCGTCATCATCAGAGGAGTTGAAGACGGGCCAGTATTTGGAATTACTGCGGCCGTACATGGTAATGAGTTAAATGGTATCTCCACAATTTTTAAATTAATTGAAGAATTAGATCCCAAAAAAGTTAAGGGAACATTAATCATGGTTCCTATAAGTAACGTTCCAGGCTACTTAAATAATCAACGCGCCTTTATTGACGGTGTTGACCTAAATCGAATCATGCCAGGAAAACTAGGTGGTAATACAAGTAATATCTATGCTCATTATTTTACGAGCAAGATTATTTCAAAGTTTGACTACTTATTAGATCTTCACACTGCAAGTCATGGCCGTGTAAACAGTCTCTATATTAGAGCTGATCTTGAAAATGAAGAAACAAGAACATTGGCCTTCCTGCAAAATCCACAAATTATTGTACAAAAATACGATGAAAGTGGAACACTTCGTGCTTGGGCAAATGACCAAGGTATTCCAGCTATTACAGTTGAAATTGGAAATCCAAATGCATTTCAACATACATTAATTGATGAAACCCTTGAAGGAATCAGAAACACACTCCGTTATTATAATATGATCGAAGGTGAAGTTCACGATATGGTTACAGATGCAACAATTTGCGATCATTCATACTGGATATATTCAACAAAAGGTGGAATTGTTGATGTTCTACCAAAATTAACTGATCGTATTAAAAAAGGACAAGTCATCGCTAAGGTATATGATGTCTTTGGACAAGTTAAAGAAGTTATCTGTGCAAACAAGAAAGGAATTGTCATTGGTAAGAATGTAAGACCTAACTGCGAAGCAGGAACAAGGATCTTACACTTGGGTGTTGATTTTATGGCCCCAGACCCAGAAGATATTCCAGGTCATGATGATTACGAAATTACAGAAAAATAAAAAAAGGGCCATTCATGTGGCCCTTTTCTTATAAATTCATATTTAATGTCAAACCTACATTCGTTCGATCAGCTCGTATATCCTCTGCGATAAAACGAATATTTGGCGCTATCGAAATATCACGATTGAAGAAATAAGTTCCTGCGATAGTCTGTTGCAATACTCGCTTTTCCATTTCACTCTCTCTTCTCATTTGATAACGAGAATAAATGTCAGAGATAAGTCGAATTGAAATATTTCTTCTCAGGTACATTTCTGTCGATAAACTGAGCTGGTAAGTTCTCTCTGTTTGATATGGTAGTAATGACATATCAAAACCCATATACTTTGTTTTTGATTTATTAAAAAAGTATTGTGTAAAAGTTGCTGATGCAGCGATATAGGCAAATTTAGCTATTCGATAGGCCATGGCCTGAGAAAAAGCTGCAGCACCTTGATACCCATAATCTTTTTCAGTACCACGAGTTACGTGTTGGTATTTAACAAATGATACATTTTGTAATTCACCAAGATTATAAGTTTTAAAGTATGAGAGTACAGGATTATCAATATCTAATTCTTGTGAATTATCATCAAATTCTTTTTGAATAGTTGAAGTTGAAGCCGTGTGATTTGAATGAAATGGAGTTGCCATATACATACCGGCCTGAAGAGAAATATTGTCAGATTTAGTTAATCGATACTTTGCTCCAAACACACCAGAGATATTTGAAAGAGACGGTGTCCCTTGCGCATTTTTAATATTTGGTCTTTCAGCACTTGTTAGATCATTTATCGCTCCGCCTTTATAAGCGAATGTTGAATAAAATGACCACCTTTTTAAAGAGCCCGATAAAGTCTTAAGCGTTGGGTTTTCAATAACCTCTTCTTTTGTATCAAAAGATGATGCCTTTTTTACTTCTTTTTTTGAATTCGCTACTGGTGCAGCAAAAGTCATACTTGATACTAATATCAATGTTAAAATTTTCATTTTATACTCCATTTATTTAAAAAAGCTTAAAAAGCTTTCTCCTGTATTTTGTGTATTATATGTTGTCTCATTCGTTAAATCGTTAGCAATCATTGCAGATCTCCAAGACATCAAGCTTGTTTGAGGATCAGCTATACCGTGGCCATGGCGACTAAAATTCATTGTATAAATCTTTCCAGAATTAATATTTGTTAAAAGGCTATAGTCTTGATTAACAATCACTCTTCCTTGATGATCTTTTTGAATAACATCGGTTAATGAATCTAAGAATTTTGGTAGAACGCTTTTAAAGCCTGTTGCTAAAATAACAATATCTGCTTTAAATAACTCCTCACTTTCTGACATTAAATTATCAACTAATAATGAGTAATTACTTCCATTATTCTCTATACCTTTAAGCCAGCGCATTGGCGCAATTTTATATTCAGGTAACTTCTTTAAGTAAAACTTATCTAAATAAAGCTCATTATACATCTCTTGTAAATATTGGGGAGTATTGCCATCACTGGCAAGAAGCTGTGCTTGAGTATAGCTATCTTTTTGTTCTTGAGGTAGGGAATGAAAGTTTAAAACAAATTCAGGTGTGAAAATTTCATTTGTAAATGGTGCCTCATCTAATGGCTGCAGATTTTGTCTCCCACTTAATAAAGTTACACTCTCAACTCTGCCCCACATACCATTTAAAGAATTTCTAAATGTCTCAACTCCAGTTTGTCCTCCACCAATAATAACAACTCTCTTACCTTCAAGATTTAAGTTTTTCATGTACTTTGACTTAGCATGAAATACCTTGTCAGAAAGATGTGACTGAGCACACTCTGGAATATTCTTAGTTGGCCCAGAGGCAACACAAATATTCTTTGAAAAATAAGAGCCATCTTCTTTTATTACTTCAAATTTTTCACCATCATGTTTAATGTCAATCACATTAGAATTAAAGTCGATATCTTGGGCAAGTTTTTTTGAAACCCATTTACAATAGTCTTGAAATTCATAACGGTTAATGGCCTTACGATCTGTATTTAGGAAATGATAGAATTGTCCATTTTCCGTTAAATAATTTAAAAAGCTAAACTCACTTCTTGGATCCACAGGGGTAACTAAATCCTTAAGAAAAGATGTTTGCATCATAGCATCACCAAACATTAATTCCGGATGCCAGCTAAACTCAGACTTATTATCTAGAAACTTTTTACTAACATTATTAAGGGGATTTAATAATGCTGCTAAACTAAGATTAAAAGGACCTAAGCCTATACCTACAATATCATATGTCGTCTTCATCACTTACCTCTACTTATCCGACAAAAGGGGATTTTTTATATTATTACCAAGCATTGGCTTTAAACGTTGCGCTGTTTCACTGTAACCAGCAACAAATCGCACAGAATTAACCAATACTTTTTCAAATTCTACTTTTAATAAATTTATATTCTCACCAATATTCTTATCATCTTGATAATTTGAGATCACTCTACCGAGTAAGTGATAGAAGTCTCTTTCTTTATAATCTAGGTTTTCTTCAACAACTCTTGAGAAGTAACGAAGAAGCGTTACAAAATGACCTGTAATAAGATCATGGATTAAATACTCAGGGGCAAGCGTATCAAGAGAGACTCCAAAGTCCTCATTTATATGCTTAGAATTTGAGGCCATTCTAAAGTCGCCATGAAAGTCTTTTATAATTAACTTCTGAGGAGCTCCATTTTTTAAGATGACAATAGTATTCTGCCCATGAGCGACTAGTCCTAGTCCATGTTCGGCCTGAAGATGATAAAGAGGGATAACCACTGATTTAAAGTATTGTTTTAACCATTCTTCACACGTAAGTCTTGATTGTTTAATGTACTCAGCTACAAGGGAGCCCTTATCATTTGAAAATAATAAGGCGGCCGTTGGTATAGCAATTTCATTATCCCCTAACTTTGACTCAACACTTTCGCGCCAAACACATCCTAATAATTCTTTATAACGATAAGATCCGCCAGAAATCCGATCAAACTCTGGCATTGGACAACTAATCGCTGCGACTTCCTTTAGAACTATTACCTTATCTTTGAGAATATTATCGTCTGCGATGATCTTTTCAATTTTTTCAGATAGACGATGGCCATCCTTAATATATTTTTGAGGAATCCCTCTTACACACGAAGTATTAAGGATGGAAATCGCTAGTTTTAGATCATACTGACTCCCCTCAGTATCTGAAGACAAAGTACGAATAGATACTTGAGGGGTATAAGTTGCCCCTAACTCTCCAAGAGAGATAATTATATTTTTATAGATAAGCGGCGCAAATTGAATACTGATATACTTATTCCATTGCCATGGATGAACTGGAACAAGTAAGTAATCATCGAAATTAAGATCATAACTTGCAATCTTTTCTTTGATTTCTTTAAGCTCACTCTCATCAAATGAATCTGAATACAATGTAGAAAAAGCTAATTGTGTCTCATCTAGGCCCCAGATAAGATTGTTCTTTGCGATTGCGCACCAATGAACTTGATAACTATTACGTGACTCAGGAGCATATTTTTCTAATTCGCTCTTTCCCCATCCTAGACGTCCTTTATTCATAATGATTTTTGGATGCCCAGATAGGATTTGATCAACAGATTTAAAGTTATATTTTGCAATTTCTTCAATATTTATATTTTTTAATGTCTCATTTAAAATGAGATCACCATAAATTGTCTGGTTCCCTTCCTCAATAAATTGAGCAAGAGTTTCATCAGACATTTTACAAATATCTTGAACTTCATAAAAGAAGTCTGCCAATGTATACTCTTTTACGACTTTCCCATTACTATATTTTCTAAAGGATTCTTCTTCTATTTGGAGATTATCCCAAACACTTATACGTCCAAGAAATGTATAATAAACTTCTTCAGATATCTTTAAATAGAAATGACTATGATTATATTCAATATCAAATAACTCTTCATATTGAAGTTCTTCAATGGCCTTTATAATAAGCTTCTTATGAAGATTAAAGAATTCATGACTATTCATTTGTATTCTCCATATAAAAAAGCTCTCGACTAGCTTTTAAGAGATTAGATCTTTTATGAGGAAAGTCGAAAACACCTTCATGAGACCAGCCAGGAAGTAGTTCAGCTAACTTTAAAACCTTTTTATTATCTTCACGTGGCTCTCCCCAAATACTTTGAGTGCGCTTATCATCTTCAAAGATAAACTTTGTTAAATGAAAGATAGATTCATAAACTGCTTTTGTTCTTAAGTACTTCTCTTCACCAATTAAAATATGAATTCCACGATCATAGATATTGGCATCACAATATGGGGCAATACGATCATCAAATGCCCAATAAACTTCAAAATATCCTGCCTGTTGGCCATTGATATCGACAATTATTGGTAATTGAAATGGTGAAGACTTAAGGCCTTGAATATATTTTGCCAATTCATCTTTTGAGAAATTCATTTCCCAAAACTCATAGATATACTCTTTATTATGCCACTCATGGAATTTATCAATATCTTTATCTAAATCAAATGCACGAAGAGATATCGTTTGGCCAGAGTGAGTCTTGCACTCATAAAGAGTCCCTTGATATTGACGAGGTCGTCTTAGAAGAGAAACTATTGGGTTTTCGATTTGGTTATAAATATCCCAAGGGTTAGCTATTGTATTTTCATTAATATTAGTAATACAGCATCTAAAGTTTCCTTTTTGAAAAAGAGTTTCTGATTCAAGGAGAAATTTAAGAAAGGATGATTCTTTATATCCCTTAAAAATAAAATTTCTAAATTGATTTAAATGAAAGATCTCTGCTTTCTCATCTCCATTAGCGAGAGATATGATTGTATTAAAAACTGAGTTTATTATTAAATAATAAGTATAAACCTTATTTACATCATCTGGATTTAAAATATTCCCCTTAGTCTTGCTAATAAAATCATATTTTTTGCCAAACTTCTCAACACTCTTAGAAGTGAAGCCAGTCCCCTGACAATCACGATAGACTGCACCAATAGGCAGGCCATCTTTCATTCTTAAGATAATATTTTGCATATGAGCACCTAGAAGTACTCCATGCTCCTCTGAGAGCTTAATAAACTCTCCAACTACATTTTCAAGAAAAGCTGAAAACCAATTCTTACGAGCTAAAAAGAAATTACCAGTTTCAAGTTTTAGGTTTTTAGCATTTTCTTCTACTAACGTCGTTAAGTGAGACTTTCCAGTATATGGATTCTCTTCGGCCAGTGTTGCTAAGAGTAGACAATTATCACTTGCAAAATTCTCTCGTAATTGAATCGTTGATTCTATTATTGCACTTCCATCATTATTTTTAAGTGCAACATAAAATGGCTCATACAGGACTTCAAATTTCTGGCTAAATTCATCGACCTTTTCATTTTTAAAAACAGTCTCCATTTGCATACCGCGAATGGCCTCTTCAGGCTGAAGATGACGAATTGAATTAGTGAGCTTTACATCCATTGAATACTTAACTAAGTACGGAGCATCTTTTGAATATAGTGATCGAAGAGATGAAAGGGCACACCATTTTCTTCTCCCCTGTAAAATTTTTGTGATAAGTCCACTTTGTAAGAGGGTCTCGACTTCATTCTTTTTGGCCAAACGACTCCATTGCCATGGATGCATAGGTATATAAATATAGTCCTCTTCAAGTTCTTCAAGGTCAAAATTGGCCAATTCATTCATGGCCTTATGAACATTTATAATGTCACCATTTGTATAAATGACAGAAGAATGGCACTTAAGCCAAATTAAATTAAACTCATTTTTAAATTCTGGTGAATATAACCTCATATCCTCTTCGTTCATTCCATTTTTACATTTTGGGTATGGATGAAACGGATGGCCTAAGAGCATCAATTGTTCACTTGAGAGATAGTCATCAATTATAATGTCTCTATTTTCATATTCTCTTAAAATAAGTTCCATATTATTTCGAGAGTTCAAAACATTATCAATAAATGATGTATCTACTTCATTAAATCTTTCACATAGAATGGGTAGCATTTCATCAAAAGAGACTTCCTCATTGTTAAACAAGATCTTACCTGAATAGCGGTGACCACCTAGCGGAGAATATGCAGCTAATTCAAAGGTTAAACAATTCAGTTCATTGACTTCAACGATAAGAGCATCATTTGAAAACTTAATAAAATTCTCTTGAGAATAATCACGTGCCAAAGAATTAATAAGAGAGCGGATACTGTACTTATTTGCTAATATTCTTGGATTAGAGCTAATCATTACTTACTCCAACATAGGCTTTACTCAACTTTAGGCGAGAATTTTTTATAATCATGTAAACAGATAAAAATGTTAAAATTGAAAATATGAACATTATATAAACATCTAAATTAAGCTTAATTACTGTCCCTGCAATTATGGCCCCACAAGCATTACCTAACGTTTGATAAAAACTTATCTTACTTGCCACAATACTTTTTTGATCTGTGACATATTGTCCATAAATAAATCCCATGTAACAAACTGGGATAATTGCCGCTGCGATTGCAAATAATAAAATGAAAGCAACTAGAGTTGTGATACTAGTAATTAGTGAAAATGCGTAAAAGCTAGCAATGAGTGAGACAACACCAAAAGTTATGAAAATGTATGATTCAAGAAGTTTATATTTTTTTATTATAAATTGAATAAGGACAAGACAAAGTGTAGCTAAGGTTAAAGACCAATAAATAGTGGCCGACTGTTTTGTTGCCTCTTCAAAAATAGAACTTACAGCTTTTGTAATTCCTGTATTATAGAATGATGATATAAGAGTAAAAAATAAAGGAATTAAAAACAAAGGCTTAAACCTTACTTTCTTATCTTTTATTTCATCACTTTCTTCTTTGTAGTCTTCTTCACAAAGAAGAATTCCTTTTCCTGCTCGCTCCCATCCATTTAAAGATACTGCAATAATGAACACCATTAAGATCACTAAACTCATATTTAAGTTAAATGCGAATACACCACCTAAAATTAATCCAAAAAGACGGCCAATATTTAAGAACATTGTTGTATTAAGAACACCATCGCTAGATTTAGTGTGAAAACGTAAATTAATTAATTGAGAGAATGGAACAATGCTACTTGCAGTTGAGGCATGGATAATTCTTGATATGATGAATAGCCCAAATGCAGCGATTGGACTACTCACAAGAAATACCAGTAAGAGAAACCCATAAGAGAAGAAAATCCCAAAGAGTCCCACTCGATATACCGTAACTGGACTTAAACTATTAAATAAATTTCCCCAAACTCTTGTCATCAAAAGAAAGTGAAAAATTGAAAGTCCATAGAAGATAATAATTGTCGTAATATTTAAATTTGTTGCTTCTGAGATCATTGGAAGAAGTCCCAACAATATCATTTGTGAAGCGCCAAAAATGAAGCATAATAAGGAGATGGCCTTAACAAATTTATTATTAATTTGAACTTGTGAACTCATGAGACTTCTTTCCTTACTACTTTATCTTTTAGACGAAGAGTAAAGCTAAGAATATCCTTCCATGAAATTCCTAAGTAAATAAGAAAGAGTCCACTTAGTGGCCAATTATAATCAGAGGAAACAATGAAAATAATAAAAATAAATGCGCTTGGTAAAACGATCTCATTTAAAGAAATATTCACATCATTTAAAGTCGAGCCATCATACATTTTTGATGTAGAACTAAGTAATCGTTTTCTAAATAAGAAAATATAAATTCCACTGATTGGAATAAATGAAATGACTAATCCTAAAATACTCCAAATGACTTTTAAGATCACCCCACCATAATCACCGAAGTGTAGTGGTTCAGATAGAATAAGTAATTCTAGATACCAAGGAAGTGAAACAGTTCTAATTAAACTTCCTGTGATAGCATCAACATAAGCAATTTCATGATGATGCTCTTCATTTTCCATAAGAATCACAAAGTGATTTGGAACCGAAAACTCATTATCTGGAAATGAGATAAAGTCATATTCAAGATGTGGCAGCTTTTCTTTTAGCTCATCATAGATATCTAAAACTGAAACATAAGTGGCATTTTCAATAACTCTTGCATTTTCTTGTTGGGCACGAACATTATCTCTTAAGAAGAGGCCTATCAGTGTACTATTGAAAGCAAGAATTGTTCCTGTAAATGTCACGATCAATAGCCAAGCACATGTCTTAACTCCAATTATCTTATGGAAGCGACCTAAGAGAATTCGAGAATTCATATTCCTTATATTTCGGTAGAATTTATTAGAAATAAGAGCACCACTAATAAGTGCAATTAAAAAGAAAAGCCCCATTAGTCCAATTAAGATCTTCCCCTTACCTCCTAGGAGAAGTTCTCGGTGAAGCTTTAGAATGAAATCGATAACTTTATTAGAAGTTTGTGATTTAACAACTTCCTTATCGATTGCATTACCTGCCATATCAAATTTAAGACGTGTGGCACCTTTAAACTTTTCGATACCTGGCTCGGTTACTCTGGCATTAATATCACCATCATCACCTTTAAAAATAGAAAGGACTTTCTTACCTTCATACTTAGTGGAAATGAAATTTTCAATTTTTGAAAGAGATGATTTTTCTGAAATAAATGACGTTCTTTGTTCAACAGCTTGTACAGGTGCGAGCTCGTGTCTCCATACCAACACAACACCAGTAAGTCCTAAAATTAAGAAATTCACGGCCAAAACAAGGCCAAGGATTCTATGTATTTTTAAAAGTTTTCTAATTAATGAGCTCATATCTAAAATAAAAACAGGGCCGATCAAATTTCTTTGAAGGGCCCTGCTTCATATCAAGGATTTTTTTATAGTCTTTTATAAACCATAAAATCGATTCCAATATGTGTTGCACCAGCTCCACAAACTTCAGCAGCTCCAGCAGCAGGAACCATTAGTGTTGCGTGGTGAGGGTGTCCCCAGTATAGGTAGTCATTGTACTCAAGCTGAGAATCAAGGATTGCCTTACCTTCCGAACAGTCAGCAGCGGCATCAACTTTTGAGAAAGCTCTTGATTCAAGAAGTTCGATTGTTGACGCATCGTTATCAGCAAAAAGAAGTGAAGAGTAAGAACATTCAACACCATTTGCATTTTCAAAAGTTGCTTTAATTAAAACATTATCAAGTGTGTAATCAGTCGATAGGTCACCCCATACTACATTCATCCCAGAGTGAGATGAAGGTGCATTTGTATAATCAGAGTAAGCTCCACATACATAACCTTTGTTAGCAGCAAGCCATCTCTCACCTTCAAGAACTAAGTCAGTTTGAGCAAAAGCTGTAATTGAAAGTAATGAAACAAGTGCAATAAGTGATTTTTTAAACATGTTATTCTCCTTAAATTTAATACTTTTGTTAGTATGGAGAATAATTATCGCCACTGGTTTGATATGTCAAACAAATATCAGCAATACTAAACAAATGATTACGCACTCAAAATAAAAAAAGGAGGCTAAAACCTCCTTCTAATAATAAAATCGTATAGTTATAATCTTCTCTAGCTTAATATAATTGTTGTAAATAGTGTATGAACTCGCATATGGTCCTCCTTTTTTATGTGACCAGTATATGAGTTGATATAATTACTAGCGAATAATTTCCTGGAAGAGCTGTTTGAAGGCACCGAAATAAGCTCTGAGTTCCGACTTTTTAGAATGCCCATATGAAGACAAGTAATGTATTATGTTGCGGCGATGAAAAGCGTGCGCCCAGTCATAGGCCGTCATCTTATTTGAATTTTCAATTTCAATATTAGATCCATTTTGAATCAGTAATTTAAAAAGGCTCAAATCCCCTTTTTGTGCGGCCTTCATAAGAGGTGTATTTCCAAGATGATCAAGACAATTCGGATTTGCGCCGGAGTTTAACAATGTGTGTGCAAATGAACGATGCCCATTTTCAACAGCGACGTGAAGCGGTGTTTGGCCTTTTTGGTTTCTTACCTCTAAATTAATCTCTGATACAGAAAGTAATAAGATGCTCAGCTCCTGAACATTTCCTCTCTGGGCCCATTTAAAGATTCGCCTATCACTCATTAACATCTCCCTAAAATAAAATTTTAATCACCTGTATAGGAAGAAGAAACTTAATTATGTTAAATTTAGCGCGGAACGCATCATCGTATTTTATTGAATATCAAGGATTTGTTAAGAAATTATTTGATCTTTTACGTCGTTCTTTAGACAATAGTACCCTAATTAAAAACATACACATGGAGTGAAAATGAGAAATTTAGTTAAAAGCTCAAAGCTACTTATGCTTCTTCTAGCAGTGGCAATGGCAGCACCTGCTCAAGCGCAAGAAGAATCAAACAAGGAAGACATTGATAGTGAAATTACAAACGCAAGACTTAGAGCACAGTCTGGTTCAAAGTCTGACTACTCTTTATCTCTATCAATGGGATACAACGGTGGTACACTAGATGATATCTTTGGTGAAGAGAGACCAGATATCTATGGTGATCCAGAAACAGAAACAAAAACATCTTTTGGTGGTTCATTCTCAGGAAGATACCGTTTCAACAAAAATGACAGTATGACTGTTGGTGCAGGTTTTTCTGTACTAAACCCATGGGGACATTCAGAAGGTAACGTTGATAATCCATATATCGGTTATTCAAGAATTTACAAAATTGGTGACTTCCAAACTTCAACTTCTGCAGACGTAACTTTTGGTACAGCTGAATCTTACAAGAATGTAGACCTAAGACAAGTTGTAAGTGCTTCACACAATATGATGAAGAACTTTGAAGGAACTAACCTTACTATCGGTGCTTCAGTTTCATTAAGTGCATACTTCTATGGAAATGAGCCAGAAACAGTAGTTCCAAAAGATGCTCTTACTGAACTAGCAGTAGGTTTCTACCCACAACTAGAGTACAGATTCAATGATATGTTCTCATTCAGAACAGTATTTGGTTACTTCAACTACCAAAAATCAAGAGGTGAAGATTCAAACTTCTTAAGAGCATATGAATACCAATCAGTTGGTGTAGGAATTTCTGTAACAAGAGATATCTACGTATATCCAAATATTCAGTTCCTTGCTGATGATCTTGACTCAGACAAGACAAACTTTGCAATCTCTGCAGATATCAATATTCTTTAATCAAGTTAAAGTTTATACTTAGGCCCGCTTAGCGGGCCTTTTTTTTTGCCTTAATTCTATCTTAACCCTATAATTTAAATATGAATGTATTTAAGGGATTAAAGAATACCCACACAGAAATAAAACGTATCAACGGTTACTTAAAAGAAGTCGTCACTTTCCTTGATGACTCTGGAAAACCGATGGGACATGTAATAAACCCTCTTATGGTTGAATTGCGCTTAAGAGATATTACCCAAATCTTTGTGGGGGCCTTTCTTGTTGCTTCTCCTCTGTGCTTTACAGAAGAAGTCTGGACACTTAGTGAGACTCTTCCCTTTCAAAATATTTACTATTTATTTGCCGCATCTATTACGACAGTAACGTTCTTTGTGTATTTTAACTTTTATCGTTTTAAGCTTAAGGGAAATGTCATTGAGTTCTTAAAGCGTATTTTTGCCATCTACTTTATTACGACTTTAAGTGTTGTTATGATTTTATTTTTGATTAATAAATTTCCAGTAAAGACAGACCATATACTTGCATTTAAACGTACTGTAATTATCGCCTTTCCAAGTATATTTGGTGCTGCCGTTACTGATTATTTAAAATAATTAGAAGCTTGTATCTTTACTACCACAGTGAGGCATATTAGCAGCGTATGGGTTGTGTACTTTTTCTTGCTTAGAAGAATTCTGTACCCACTTCTTCTTAACCATAGGACATGAATAAGCGTTATACTCGCTTCCTACATCATAAGTATTAAGAATATAGATAAGTGCCATTGAGATCGTATGATAATTTTGTCCATTCTCATCTTTTGTCTTATTAGCTTTTATTTCATCAAGCTTAGTCATTGAAAACTTCAATAACTTCTTTATCTTTTCATGTGAGACCTTATTCATTGCATTCTTAAGCTCTTGGGCCGAGTCTGCAACACTCTTAGCATCATACTTAAAGAAGCTTGCGTGTAGCTTCTCATTGGCCTTTAAAACATTCACAACTTCTTCTTTCTGTGCTGATGTTAAGCTTTCTCTTACATCTGCAAATGTTGAAAAATTAATTAATACTGAAAATAATGTAATTAGCTTAAACATTTTCTTCTCCATGAGTAATTTCTTTTATACGTCTTTCTTCAAAGTACGAGTATGTAATTGGAACAATGAATAGAGTAATTAATTCAACTAACATTCCACCTAATGTTGGAATGGCCATAGGCTTCATGACTTCAGAACCTGTACTCGTTGACCACATAATTGGAAGTAAGGCCACAATAGTTGTAGTTGTTGTCATAATAAGAGGTCTAATACGTCGTGAACCTGCATTACTTATGACCTCTTTTAATTCTTCCCAGTTTTTAGGATTAATTTTTCGATTCTCTTCTTGAAGATACGTCATAAGAACAACACCATCATCTACAGCAATTCCAAAAAGAGCAATAAAGCCAACCCAAACTGCAACAGAAGTATTAAACCCACCAATCCATAGTAAAATTAGGCCACCAGCAAATGCAATCGGTATTGCACTAAAGATGATACCTGCATTTCTTAAGTTCTTTATTCCCATATAGATAATGAGAAGATTGATAAGTAAGGCCAACGGAATTAAAAGCAAAAGCCTCTGATTTGAGCGAACTTGATTTTCATATTGTCCGGCCCATGAAAGAGAGTACCCTTTTGGAAGCTCGATCTCTTTAGCAACTTTTTCTTTTGCCTCTTCCACAAAGCCTATGAGATCCCTATCTTGAACATTTAATAATACCAATGACTTTAGCATACCATCTTCTGATTGAATCATTGCAGGCCCTGTTACAACCTCAATTTTTGCTAATTGCTCAAGTGGTATATGTTGACCTAGAGGACTTGGAACTAAAACTTTCTTTAGTTCATCAATTCGATCCCTTAGCTCTTTTTTATAGCGCACACGAATAGGAAATCTTTTTCTTCCATCGTAAAATTGACCGATAGTCATTCCGCCAATTGCAGTTTGTAGTATTCGATTAATCGTTCCAGTATTTATACCAAAACGACTTGCAGCGATTCGATCAATATCAAATTCAATATAAGGTTTACCTGTGATCTGTTGAGCGTAAACACCACTTGCACCTCTAACCTCTTCTAATTTTCGTCCAATTTTATTACCAAGTTTTTCAAGAGTCTCGAGGTCATCACCAAATATTTTCACGCCAATTTGTGTTTTGATTCCTGTGGAAATCATTGAAATACGGTTTTCTATTGGAAATAACCAAGCATTCACAAGTCCTGGAACCTGAATCTTTTGATCGAGATCATTCATAATATCATAAATAGAAGTACCACTAGGCCATTCATCTTCAGGAATAAGTTTAACAACTGTTTCAAACATTGCGACAGGCGCTGGATCAAGCGCAGTTTCAGCTCGCCCTAATTTTCCATAAGCATCTTTTACAAGAGGGTGCTTCTTTAATTCACGATCAGTATAAGCTAGTAATTCACGAGCTTTTGTCATACCAACATCAGCTGTCGTTACTGGCATATAGAGGATCTCTCCTTCATTTAAAGAAGGCATAAATTCCTTACCTAATTGAGTCAGAGCAAAACCACCAAGAACTAGAATGATGACGGGAAAAATAAAAAATACTTTTCGATTATCAAGGAACCAATCTAGTACTGGTTTATATGTTGAGACTATTTTCTTACTTACTGGGTTTTTCTCAATTGGCCTTAAATCACCTTTTAGAAAGTAAACACTTAATGCTGGTACGAGAATAATAGCAACAATGACAGATCCAAACATTGCTAGAGTTTTTGCCCATGCAAGTGGACCAAAGAGTTTGCCTTCACTACCTTCTAATCCGAAAACCGGTAAAAATGTAATTATTGTTGTTGCCACAGCAGTTAAGATAGCAGGCCCAACTTCTCTAGCAGAACTTACAACAGTCTCAATTCTTTCATTTTTTGTGAGCTTATTTCCTTTTTCAGCAAGTGAAGAGTAAATACTTTCAGTCATGATAATTCCCATATCCACCATTGAACCAATGGCAATAACGAGACCTGAAAGACTCATAACATTTGAATCAATCCCTAATAACTTCATTAAAATAAAGCTAATTCCAACACCAAAAGGAAGTGTTAGAGAAACGAGAATAGACGATTTAAAGTGAAGTAAGAAAAGAAGAATCACTACGACTGTAATAACAATTTCTTGAGCAAGTGCACTGTAGACAGTACCAATTGTTCTCTCAATTACCTCAGTACGGTCATAAAATGATTTAAGCTCAACTCCCTTAGGTAGGCCTTGCCTTACTTCTTTGAGTTTTTCTTTTACATTATCAATTACTTCTTTAGGGTTTTCCCCAAAGCGCATCGTAACAATGCCGCCGACAGCTTCTTGTCCATTCTTATCGAGTGCGCCACGTCTAAATGCCGGCCCTGTTCCAACACGGGCCATGTCTTTAATTCTTATGGGAGTATCTTTTTTTACATCAACTACAACATTTTCAATGTCTGAAATTGATTTAAAAAATCCCTTACCTCGAACAATAAACTCTCTAGCTCCATCTTCGATGACTTCGGCGCCAACATCAATATTACTATTCTCAATAGCTGAAATGATTTTAGTAAGATGAATATCATATGCAATGAGCTTATTTGGATCCACATCAATTTGATACTCTTTAACAAAGCCACCAATACTTGCAACTTCACTTACACCATTTACACTTTGAAGGAGATAGCGAACATAGAAGTCCTGTAGTGTACGAAGTTCTTCTAACGATAATGGTTTTGAGTTTTCAGGAGTATTTTCCAATGTATACATATACACTTGGCCAAGTCCTGTTGCATCTGGTCCCATTGCAGGAGACACACCAGTTGGAAGCTCATTCTTTGCAGACGTTAGTTTTTCAAGAACACGTGACCTCGACCAATAAAAGTCAATTTCATCATCAAAGATTACGTATATCGTAGAAAAACCAAATGCAGAGGTTCCTCGAATATTCTTAACTCCAGGAATACCTTGTAACATAATACTTAATGGATAAGTGATCTGTTCTTCAATATCTTTTGGTGATCTTCCGGCCCATTCAGTGAAGACAATTTGCTGATTTTCTCCAATATCAGGAATAGCATCGACTCTTGCCGTATTGAGACTAAATATAGACAGAAGTCCAATTAAGATAAATATAAGGACAACAGCTACACGATTACGAATGGATAATTCAATAATTCTCTTAATCATTCATATCCTCATAGCCACCAAATAATTGTGCTTGTGCATCTAGTAGGAAGTTGCCCTCAATAACAACTTCATCACCTTCTTTCAGTCCTGATACAACTTCAACATAACCTTCTGACTCATGACCTGTATTAATAATTATCGATTTAAAACTTCTATCAGATTCTTTAACCCACGCAACCTTTCTCTTACCAGTATCAATAACTGCCGAGCGTGGAATAACAAGAGGCATCCCTTCTAAATTAAGACTTATTTGAGCGTTTGCAACCATCCCAGGTTTTAATTTTCCATTCTTATTTTCAATTGTTGCCCTAACTTTAAGTGTTCGAGATGTTGAATCTAGTACAGGACTAACAAAATCGATTTCACCAGTAGTAGTCTCACCAGGAAGGGCAATAAAATTTAATTCTACTTTTTGGCCAATTTCCACTAGTGCAGAGTCTTGCTCATAAACATCAAACTCAACCCAAACATCACTTAGGTTTGATAATTTAAAAAAGTCCTGACCTTCTTTAAAGTACTTTCCTACGGTAGCATTTCTAGTTTGAACAACACCAGTTGCAGGAGAATAAATCGTGATATTCTTAGGAATTTTTCCGTTTTTGGCCCATTCTTCGTATTGGTCTTTCTTTATTCCCCATAATTCAAGACGTTCACGACTTTGGTGATAAAGATCTCGAAATTCACGACTTCTATTCTTTAAATATGTACTTCGGGCAAGAATATATTCTTCTCCACCTGTGATAAGTCTTGGACTATAGATATCAACGACAGGATCACCGGCCTTTACAAAACTTCCAGTCGACTTCACATATACCTTTTCAACTCGGCCATCTATTCTTGCCGGAATATTACTTTCTTTTTCTTCTGACTCTAAAACTTGTCCAAGAAGTCTAATTTTCTTCGTCATTTTCATTGTCGTTACAGGAAAAAAAGATGGATTAAAGTGATTAAGATGAGACTTTCTAAGTTTGACTTTTGCAACAACACTTGCCGCTTCTTTTTTATTTATATCCACCTTAACCATTGGAGTTCCGTCTAAAGGACAAACTTCTTCTTTCTCACTTGTAACTTCAGGAAAGTTCTCACATGCCCAGAGCTGTTTCTTTTCGGCCTTGGCCTCTTTATCAGTGGCGTGATCGTGTTCCACCTCAACTTTTGTTAAGTTCATATGACAAATAGGACATTTCCCTGGCTTGTCTTCTCTTATTTGAGGGTGCATTGAACATGTGTAATAAGTTTCAACTTTTTGAGACGTTGTTGTTTCAACTTCTTTCTTACTCTGACAAGAAGAAAAGAGAGAGATAAACCCTAAAAAGACAATAATCAAGACCTTATTCATATAAAGATTCTCCAAGAGTATACTTTAAGTCCACCTTTCTCATTGAAAGCTTTGACTCTAAAGCGACCTTCTTTAGTAATATTGTTTGTAATCTAATTTCACTCTGTAATAACTCAACATAAGTGCTATTACCTAATCCATAAGATTTAGAAGTAATTGAACGTGAGTTTTGCGCAAAGTTGACTGACTTTCTTGAGATAATTCTCAGCTCTGCATTAAGCTTAGCAATATCGTCTTTAATAACCTCAATATCACGACTCTTTTTTAATTTGTAATCATCTAATTGCTTAAAGGCAACATATCGATTGGCAACAGCTTCCCCTTTAGCACCAGACTTATCGTCTGATACAGGAATTGGAAATGTAATTTGTGCACCAATAAAGTCACCATTATTATCAATGTCAGATCTGATCGTATACCCTACAGATACGGTAATATCAGGGATATAAGCGAGCTTTGATTGTTCTAGTGAATATTCTTTTGCCTTTAGATTTTCCTTTAAAGAGCTTAAGCGAAAATCCTGGCCTTCAGTTTTACTTGTATCAAGAAGCTTCCATGGCACTGATTTATAGTTAAAATTTAGCGCCTTATTACCTACCAGATACTTAAGCTGAGATTTATTCTGCTTTATTTCAAAGTTTTTATTACTAATTTCACTTTCAACTTCAGACTTTCTTATTTGAATATCTAATAAAGCTTGTTGGGTAATTCGGCCATTAGAGTAGAGTTTCTTACTCACTTTCAACATCTTAGAAATCCAAGATAAATTCTCTTTTAATATATCTAATTCGTTATTAATCCTTTTATATTCAATAAGATTTGCCCAAAGACTTTTTGTTAAGGCCTGTTCGAGATCCATTGCACTGTAGTTGATTGACCTTGCTTGTGCGCTTTGACTTTCACCGGCTTTTCCATATTTATTAGATAAAGCTATTTTTTGACCGATTCCAAATTCCAGTCCAGACATTGGCGTTTGATCAAACTTAAGAGAGTCCACAGGAAGATTTTTTGCAGCAATCTTAAACATTGGATCACCCCATGAAGCTTGCTTCTGAGACTTTTCAAGTAAAGATTTTGCACTTCCTTTCATGGCCTGAAGGCTATTGTGATTCTTTAGTTCTTCTACTGCTTCATTGAAAGTAAAAGCAAAAGTTGAGCAACTCAATAATATGATCAAATACTTAAACATTGAAACTCCTAAGACTTGGCAGATCTTTTAAGTAATTCCATGATTTCATCTATCTTTTCTTCTGATTCTTTAGAAGATCCAGATTTAAGAGCATTTATCACACAACTATTAAGGTGAGACTCTAAAATGACTAACTCTAGTCCCTTCAAAGCACTACGAATTGATTTTATTTGTGTAAGAATATCAACACAGTATTTTCCATCCTCGATCATATTCTTAATGCCTCTGACCTGACCTTCAATACGATTTACTCGAGTCAGTGTCGCCTTATGGTCTGGGTGTTTACTCATATCAACTTCCTTATTCTTAAACTATTAGTAACAACTGAAATACTACTAAGTCCCATAGCAATACTTGCAAGAACAGGTGGCATGGCAGGGCCTCCAAATGGAACAAGAACGCCTGCAGCTACTGGTATTAATAATGTATTATAAATCATCGATAGGAAGAGATTTTGCTTAATGATTTTCATTGTACCATTAGCAAGTTCAATAAACTCTACCGCTTTAACTATATCGCCTTTAACAATTGTAACATCAGAAGCACTGATTGCAACGTCTGTTCCAGTTCCCATGGCCATGGATAGATCAGCTTTAGCTAAAGCTGGGGCGTCATTGATTCCATCCCCAATCATTGCAACTTTTCGCCCCTTGGACTGTAATTTTTCAACTTGTTTGGCCTTTGCAATCGGTAATGCCTTAGAAATATAATGGTCGATTCCAATTTCTTCACTTACACTTTTTGCAACTTGCTCGTTATCTCCTGTAATCATCCAAGTTTCGATTCCAAGATTTTTAAAATGATCAATGGCCTCTTTTGCACTTGGCTTAATTTCATCACCCACGATCAGAGTTGCGATATGAGTCTTATCCTTAGCGACAAAAACAAAACTTCCTACTTTATTTGAAACAAGATTAGAGTCCCTTTTAATTCTCGCATCATCAAATAATGCTTCATTACCAATATGGTATTCAATATCATCGATTTCAGCGATTAGCCCCTTTCCTTTAATAACTTCAAAGCTATCTGGTTCAAAAAGCTCGATATCACTTTCTTTAGCAAAGTTAACAACGGCCTTAGCTAGTGGATGTTCCGAAAATTGCTCAATAGAAGCTAAATGAGTAAGTAGTTCTTTTCTGTCACTCTTATCTAAGTAGACCTCATCAATAACACTAGGCTTTCCAAAAGTTATTGTTCCTGTTTTATCAAAGATAATTGTATCAATTTTTACGGCCTTCTCTATTACTTCTCCACCACCAATTAAAAGTCCTTTTAAAGATGCGCGACCAGTTGAAACAACAACGGCCGTTGGAGTTGCTAATCCAAGTGCACAAGGGCATGCAATAACAAGAACAGCAATAAAGTTTGAGATTGAATTACCCCATTTAGGTTCTCCACCTAAGAAGTACCAACTAATAAATGTGATAATTGAAATAAGTATAACTGCAGGAGTAAAAATACTACTTATGCGATCTGCATATTTTTGTATCTCTGGCTTTGACGACTGAGCATCTTCTACAAAACTAATAATCTGAGAAAGAAAAGTGTCATTACCTACTTTACTCGCTTTATACTCAACGACATTGTCATCATTAATTGTTCCGGCAAAGACTTCATCATCAACTGTCTTACTAACAGGAATTGGTTCTCCTGAAATCATTGATTCATCAATTGAGCTGCTACCTTTCGTAATAACCCCATCGACAGCAAATTTCTCACCAGGACGAACTCTTATGATATCTCCAACGACGACTTCACTAATATCAATTTCTTTAAAAGTATCATCTCTTAAAACATTTGCCTTCTTTGCAGATAACTTAAATAAGTCATTTAAGGCTTCTTTTGTTTTCTTCTTTGCTCTTTCCTCAAAATATTGACCTAAGTAGACAAAAGAAGTGATAAATCCTACTGCTTCAAAATAAACTCTTACAGTCAATCCCATCTCTCTTGCATAGCCAGTAAAGACAGTGATAAAAACACTGTAGAGAAATGCCGCACTAGTACCTAAACCAATGAGCGTATTCATATTAGAGCGACCACTCGTTAAGAATTGAAAAAGTGATCGTTGAAATTTCAGACCAATCCACGCCCATACAGGTAGAGTCAAAAGAAGCTGGATATACCAATTTGCTTTTTGATTAGGCCAAGACTTGAAAGGTCCCATCTCAAAGAGGAAAACAGAGATTGCCAGAATAATCCCAAATAAGAACTTATAGAAATTATCTTTTTCAATCGTCTGTTTAGAATCCTCTTGTTGCTCACCTTCAACATCAGATTGAATTGAATAACCTAAATCGACGATTTTATCTTCAATCTTTTTCAAGGTCTCCTGATTATCAAATTCAAAGTGTCCACTTTCAACAGCGTAGTTAACACTACTAGACTTTACGCCATCAATCTTTGCAACTTCTTTCTCAATTGAAGAAGCACAACTAGCACAATGCATGCCTGAGATTTTAATATTTATATCCTGTTGATTCACATTTTCACTTTGCATTTGTCTCTCCTAAGCCTGAAGTTTTTTAATACTTGAAACAGGGAAACCGATACCAGAAAGAGTGGTCTTGATTTGCATATTTGAAAAGTTACTCTCACCACTTACAAGCACTTCCTGATTTTCAACATCAACATCAACACTTGAAATACCTGAAATATCTTTAAGTCCGCCTTCAACTTTACTTACACAACCACCACATTTAATACCACTTACAATAAACTTAACTTTTTTCACATAAACCTCTCTTTAAACCATATACCCCCATGGGGTATCTCACCTAATCATATTATTCATCGAGGTCTAAAGCAAGAGAAGTTAAGTTAAGTTGACAAAGAAATGACAATGAGGTGGAGGCTTATTATCTAAGCTACTGTAAATTCGTTATAAGAGATAGCAAGGATTTCTATTGAGAGTTCTTTATATAATCGGGAATTTTAGGGCCAACAAATCGATCGTCGTTATAGACATTATTCACACTAGATATATTGCGACAATTTGCTTTTGATGTTGGACTTGTGTGTTTAACAACTTTTTGCCCTAAAAGACTTATGATAACTTGATCTGGTAGCATTTCATTAAAAATATGGCCAACCACACTCTCCCTTAAACTCGTACTCTTCTCACAACACACGAGTTCACGAATGGTAGGCCTAGTTGTATCCACAAATTGCGCTTCATTCAAAGCCTCATCAATTTGAGGACCAACAAACTCTTGTCCATATTCTTGTACTTCTAAGCATCTTGTTTTTTGAACTTCATGACATTTTAATGTGGCCACTAACTCTTTATCAGAAATCTTCCCCTGTGCTAGAGCGACAGTTGAATAGAGAAGAGCAATTGAAAGAATGGCCAATTTTAAAAGGATCACAATTCCCTCCACAGAGACTTGAAAATACGTATATATACATATGATCAATAGATCTATTTTACTGCTCAATCAACTTTGATGTTGAATATCACCTAGGTACCTAGAATCACGATCGCAAATAGAGTTCTTTACAATAATATTTGGCTAGTTTTTCGGGCAAAGAGGCATATCAGGGTCTTTTTCACAAAGGTAGGCCTTAAGAATTTCATTTTCCTCTTTTAGGGCATCCACTTGCTCTTCAAGAGAAGAAATACGGCGTGAGTTGCCTTCTTGCATGAGCTTTTGCATACGCTTATTTTCTTCAATTTGCTCCTGCTGCTCTTTTGTTGCATTAATTAATGCCAAGAAGATTGGGTCATTATCAACAGTTAAGAAGTCATCAGTTGTCTTTCTAACTGCTTCAGGAATTACTTTTTGAACATCTTGAGCAATAAAACCAGAGTGCTCTCTTTCATTTAAAATACCAAGGGCATTATTATCTTTATAGCGATACTTAACAGTGTTTAAATTCATGATCTCATCTAATCCGTGACTATACTCACCAGTAAGATCCTTCAGTCTCTCATCTGAATATGTGGCCCAAGAACCTCCACCAGGTTTTGCAGCAGTACCATTAACAACTAATCTCTCACCATTTGCCGTTAATTGCGTCCCAGCACTAAGACCAATGGCAACCCCATGATAATTTGTATCAGTTCCAACATCTGGCTGAAGGTGTAGAGTTGATAAATAATCTCCATAAGTACTCGTTGAAGAGTGCCTTGCAAGAATCCAGGCACGCCTTCCATTTACGGCCCCACTTGTCCCAATTTCAACACCATTATTGGAATTTGTTATCTTATGCACAAGGTTTCCAGCTGTTGTATCTGTCGGATAGGCCGCAGCGCTATCTCGCCCGTGAACATGTAAATCAGCTCCAGGATTTGTCGTTCCAATCCCTAGTGACCCTGTACCAGTAAGCCTCATATACTCGGTGTAACTTCCACCACTTGTATATCTTGTAAATGCTAGGTCATCAGTTGGGTTATCACCCCAATAAACTGATGGAATTTTATCATCACCGGTTCCTGCACTTCCATCGATATCAAAAACCTGTAGGCCGACCTGATCATTACCTGATATTACAGTTAATCCACCAACTCCACTTGAACTCATCTGTCTTAAAGATTGGTTTACAGTAAAGTCTGCCTCTGAAGTAGGGTTTCCACCTACTGCAACTTGTCCATCTGCGTATGAGAGACTATTTCCATCTCTTTGCCATTGAAAGTGTCCACCCCAAGTATGAGGAAGAGAATTAGCTTCACCTGATGCACTACGAATTGTTACTGCAATACTATAATCATTAGTATGACTTGTTTTTATCTTAGGAACATTAGATTCAATAACAACATATGGATTATTAGAAGTCCCGTTATTACGACTAGAAAGACGAGTCTTCCATGTAGCAGAACCTTCATCATACCAAACAAGATAAAGTGCTCCTGTATCTGTAGCTGTCCCCTGAGTAACGAGTTGAACAGAATATACCCCAGTTGTTGGAAGAGACGCCCCACCAATCGTAACTTCAGCTAAAGTCGTATTACTTGCTGTTACTTGATATGAGTCAGTATGGTAGAAATTACCAACAGAGAGTTTTCCTTCTCCTGTTGTTGTTCCAATCCCGACGTTACCTCCATAAGGATTTAAGAAGAAATCATAAGCTGTTGAACCTGCACCATTTGTTCTCTGAAGATAACCAGCACCTAAACTAAAGGCCCCAAAAGAGGTTAAGGTAGAGTCCGTATCATGAGTCTTTAAAAGCATTGTTGCTCTAGAAACTGTCTCTGGAAAGCTTGTTGTGTAATCAGCAATATTTCTTTCAACAAATAATGGTGCAGTAGGTGTAGTTGTACCAATCCCGACTTTTCCATGTCTAAAAACGGCCGTTGGTGCTGCCGTGAAATCATCGTCTTGAGTAGCGGCTCCTTTTGTTGAATAAATAGAGACTACTCCTGAGTCAATAAAGTCGCCAGAAGTTGTGTTACCACCAATAGTAATACCAGCACCAGACATAGTAGCATGAGTTTGACTCACTTCGAGATCATGTCCAACACCGGTATCTGAAATTCTTAAATTGGAACCAATTAAAAGATTTGCATGATTATTTGATTGAATATTTGAGTAATCACCTTCACCATCTGTACCTGAAATGACGACATTTCCTTCATTGCCTACAACTTGAAAATCACCGACTGGAGTATTTGTTCCAATTCCGACATTCCCAGAACTTTCGACAGTTAGAAGATCATTAGCTCCAATTCCTCCAGAACCAGCAATAGAGAAAGCTCCAGTTGCATCATTAACTCCTAAATTAACTTGATCTGCTGATCCACTATCTGGTCTTAGAGTGACAAAAGTATTATTTGCACCAGTTGACTCTAGGATAAGTCGACCGCTAGTATTGGCAATATGAGCAACTGATTCAGGCGTACTCGTTCCAACACCTAGATTTCCACTATTATCAATAGTCATCTTTGTTGTACCACCAGTTCGAAAATTAATAACACCTGTTCCATTTGAATCACTATCTGCAGCGATGACATTATCAACTTCATTTGATGAAGATGTTGAATCAACACCAGTTAAGTTTGAACCATCACCATAGAATGCTGCCCCTTTAATATTTCCAGAAACATCAAGCGCCTGAGTTGGTGATGCTGTTCCAATTCCTACTCGACCATTTCCTTGAATTGTCATTGCAATCTTTGGAATATCATCACTACCTGTGTTGATAAAATATAAGCCGTCATCTGGTACGGGATTATTACTATCTTGATTTTCAAAGATGATAGCGCTGTTATTATTTGTCCCATAGACATTTGCATTGGCCTGATCATCTTGAACAAAAACCCTAAAAGGCTCAGTTGTTTCAGCTGAAGGTGCCTTGAAGTGATTGGTTGGATTATTATCAAATCTAAGAACTCCGCCAGATAGATCTAATGTATCCTTAGGATTTGTTGTTCCAATTCCTACATTTCCAGAGTTATAGTAAATATCACTACCAGCTGTCGTCCACTGAGTCGCACGAGCATCAACATATGTTTTAATAGCACTAACTGAAGGTGCTTGAGTTGTCTCATTCCCTACTGTTGAATCAACGACTGCAGCAGTTTGAGCACGGCCATCTGTAAAATATAAATTAGTCACTCCTTCGGAAAGATCATCTGTATCACTTAGGCCAGTGATTGCCGTGTAGTTAGCATTAATCTGAGCTTGAAGCTTTCCATAAGCATCAAGAATTGTATCGGTTGGAGCAAGAACAGCATTTGCACCAACAGTGTAACCAGTTAATGGTGTCCCCATTACATTTGATGCAGGCACTCGCCCACTTCCATCAAGTCTTAAAACTTCACCTGCACCATTAGATGTTGAAACTCCAATTTGAATATCATTGGCATTTGCCGTAAGTGCAATATCACTTGTCGATGTTAGGCCTTTAAATGGTAGATCTGTTCCAGACTTTGGAAGAACAAGTGAAGTCCCTCCGGCACTTGAGGCAGTATTTGTTTCACCGCCACCAGAAACAGCACTTGATAAACAGCCAGATCCATCAATACAAATATCATTTCCTGTTGTTACATTAATATTTCCATCTACAGTTAGTTTTTGAGTTGGAGAAGTTGTACCAATACCAACATTTCCAGTATCTGCTTCAATCGTAAAACGGCGTCCAGTTTCACCGTGGCCAAATTCGTATAATTGAAAGCTATCACCATACATTCCAATGCTCCAATCGGCACTTGAAGCTGTACTTAGAAGAACTTTTGCTTGATCTGAACTAGTTGCTCGATCTAAATGTAAGTTAGCTGCTCCATCATTTGATTTCACTAAAACATTTGTGGGCCCAGTTGTTGTCGTAACTTCAAGTGGAACCGTTGGTGTTTGAGTTCCGATACCAACACTTCCAGTATTGTAATAGATATCACTTCCTGTCGTGATCCACTGTGATTCATTTATTGCACCTGTTTCAGCAAGTACGTATGACTTCATAGCGGAAACTGATGCAGCTTGATCTATTTCACTTCCAGCTGTTGAGTTTACAACTGATGCTGTTTTTGCACGAATATCTGTGAAGTATAAATTTGTTGCTCCTTCAGTAATATCATCTGAATCTGTAATAGAATTTCCTGCAATTGAAGTTGCATGAGCATCAAGTTGGCCTTGAACCTTACCAAAAGCACCTAGAATACTATCCGTTGCAACTACACTTGAAGCGGCCCCTGTTGTGTATCCAGATAAAGGAGTAGCTAAGGCTGTACTTCTAACAACTGCTGTATCAAGCCCTATTCCAATGTCACTTGCATTTGATGTAAGAGTAATCCCACTCGTTGAAGTTAGACCTTTAAATGGAAGATCAGTTCCAGACTTTGCTAAAACAAGAGAAGTCCCACCAGCACTTGAAGCAGTATTGGTCTCTCCGCCACCTGTTACGGCACTAGATAAACAACCTGATCCTGCAATACAAATATCATTTCCAGTTGTAACCTGAATATTACCATCGACTTCTAGCTTTTCAGCTGGATTTGTCTTCCCAATACCTACGTTACCTGAATGAGTTAGGTTTAAAATCTTATTGGCACTAGTCATGGAATCATCATTAGAAGTGAAAGATAGAATATTTTCGGCAGTACCATTTACATTCATGATTTGAAAATGTTTCTTATCGAGTGGTGCTGGAGATGCTGCGGCCAAGAACTCCACAACAGCAGTAGAAGCACCAACCGCATCACGGCTTGATTCAAGTCTTAGCATTGCTTGAGTATTTGTACTCTCTTTTATATGAAGATGTTTTGCGGGAGTTGTTGTCCCAATTCCAATATATCCACTGCTATAATAAATATCACTTCCTGAAGTCGTCCATTGAGAAGAAGTAATTGCTCCCGTTTGAGCCGTTACATAATTTTTCACTGAATCAACAGAAGGAGCTTGTGTCGTTTCTGTTCCGGCCATTGAGTTAATTACTTTAGCGTCAGCGTAAATATCGATGTATCCTTTTACAGCAAGCTCACTTGGAACCTGTGTTGCACTATCAAGAGTTCCCGAGTTATCAAGATCTGATGCTGGGATTTGAGCAACGTTTAAAACATTTTGTAGTCCGACATAAGTCTTATCAATTGTTGGAGCATTAATTTTTGACCATGATATATTGGCCGCTGAATTAATATCGGCATCAACAATTGAACCATCTGTAATCTCACTTGAACCAATTGTTGGAGTAGGATTTGAACCAGCGGTAACACGCCCATAAGCATCAACTGTAACAGAAGTATAAGTTCCTGCCGTGCCAACAGTTGCTTGTCCAATTGTTCCTGCATTATTTACAAGAGTTGAATCAATTGAAAGCGCTGCCGTTTGATTTATACAATCAAATTGAGATCCATTCTTAATTAGTATTTGGTTATCAGCACAACTTGCAACAAAGTCTAAACTTTGTGGTGTAATGGCCGCATCAGCAATAGACTCTGCCGTTACTGCGTAACTTGCAAGAGGTGTTGCTAGAATATTTTGATAATCAAAAGTGATCGTATTAGTTGTATCGCGAACTTGTATTACAAGGGTTTCACTAGCAGGTGTATTAGCAATTAAAGTTGCCAATGAAGGAAAGTCTAACTCAACAGTATAGATTCCATTTGAAAGAGGTACTGAATTAAGTGTTTGCGTTGCAAGTGAAGTTGCAAGATCGTTCGAGTAATAGAGATCAAATTGAAGATTAGGTGTTCCTGAAATTGGAGTTCCATCTGCTTGAACGAGTCGACCAGAGTAACCAATTTTTGTCGCAAGCGTATTTGAGCTTAATACTAAGCTTAAACATAGTGCTAGAAAAAATGTCAATTTTCGACTTACGTGCAACATAATCCCCTGTTGTTACAGTGGCTTATCGACATCTTAACGCTCTTTAATTAACAAACAAATATCAATGAGTTAACAAGGTTAACTTTGCCTAAAAGACAAAAATTGTGCCTTCTAAATGTGCGATTTTACATTAATAAAATGGAACAATAACTGCTATTTACTAGTAGCCATTTGGCATATTATAGCCAACATCATCTGCACTCATATCAAAGTAAAAGACTTGGCCATTCTTCTTAAATGAAAAGCATCCATTCTTAGTGGCATTAAAAGAAATTCCAGATCCCCAATAACGGTATTCATCTGGACGATAAGTTGATGTCGCCTGTCCTGAAGCATCAAGATTGAAGAGAATTTTTCCGTTTCTTGATCCATCATTCTTGGCCACGAAGCTTCGAGTATAGAATCTTTTTTGAATATAGCGATCGGCCAGAGGAAATTCATCTCCTCTTTTTTCAAAGAACTTCATTTGTTCTGCGGTATGATAAAGAGATAGAACACTTTTCTCATTCATTAGAGTTTCAAAGAATTTTGCCTTCTCTTTTGCATATGAATATTTCGATAATTCACCATCATAGAATTCATTTGGAATGAAGAAGTGGCTATGGCCCATATCTGAGAAATTGATAAAGTCCACATAGTCATTATCTAGTGCGTATTCAATTTGTGAAACTAAGCTCTTGATAAAGACCTCTGGAACACGAGCATATTGAGTTTTTCCACCACTTGCCTTAAATGGCATAAGGAACTTATCATCCTCATAAAAGACGCGATTATCCATGCGCTTACCAGAATTATATATGACCCAAGAATTCTCTTCCATTTCAGCTCTTGTTTGATTCCAAGGAAACATATCCATATAGAGAATTTCTTCATTATCTGAAAGATAACAACTTGGACGAACTTCAATTGAAGCAAAAGATTTAAAGGAAATAATTAAAGCGAGTACGGGGATAATTTTCTTCATACTGAATACTTAACATATCCAAATAATGAGAATGAGTAGAATGTAATATTTTTATAGGTTGTGAGTAAGAGTTTTTACTGGCAAAATGGAGCTTGCGGATCTTTTGAACAAAGATAGTCTTTAAGCATCTGGTTTTCGGCCTTTATCTGCTCATTTTCTTCCTTGAGTGATGCTATATCACGAGAATTCTCATCAACCTTAGATTCAATTCCATTACTCATAAGATTATACTTTTCTTTATTGGCCACAATCATATTATTTAAATCCTGAAGGGCATTGATAATATAAGGTGTGAACTCCCCTTGGTTAAGAGTTAAATATTCACCGTCTTCTCTTTCTTTATCAACAGTTACAGCGTGAGGTATTGCTTCTTGAACTTCCTGAGCAATGAAACCATAATGTAGTTTTTCGCTTTGATCTGCATTCCAAACATAAGTACGAGGACGAAGTTTCATGATTGTTTCAATACCATCATTAAAGTCTTCAATATCGTGCTTAAGCCTTCTATCTGAAGAACAAGAGAATGTTGCAGACCCTCCTGCCTTACTACAAGCAGAACCTGAACCAGCATAAGTCCTGATTCTTCCATCGGCGTAATTAATTACATATGCATCACTTGAACATGAGCCTTCACAACCTGCTCCAACCCATCCTGTGGCACCGATATTTCCAGTGACATGTAGTTTATTTGAAGGTGCTTTATTTCCGATACCGACGTATCCAGATCCTGTTCCAGCAAGAGAAATATGTTGTCCACCTTGTTCATTCGTAACTGAAAGTACATCTGTCCCAGAAGTACCATAACCAATCCAACCAGAGCGAGTCGTCGGATTATCTCCATCTGCATACAATTGTAAATAAACATGGTCACTTGTAGGTGTTGCCTCAAGCTTCATAATACCTGCTCCACCTTTAACATGCAGAGGTGCACTTGGAGATGTTGTTCCAATTCCAACTTCTCCTGCTTCATCGATAACCATTCGGCCAGTCTGATCATTTGTACCAAACTGGATTTTTCCACTAGGTAGGCGATTTAATAAATATATATCGTCTGTTCCAATTGAACCAAATCCAACATAACCCATATTAGTATTAAAACCTTTAAACTCCAGATAAGGATTTGAATCTGTAAGCGATGTTGCACCAGTGTCCTCTATGATAGCAGCTCTTCCTCCTGTATTTTTTGCAATATGAAGAGTAGATCCTGGACTTGTCGTTCCTATACCAACATTACCTGACGTATCAAGAAATAGTGATTTGGTATCATCATCATCTGAAGCAAGAATCAAGCTATTTCCAGCAGTAGACTTTAGCTTTAAACCTGTGTAAGGTCCGCTTGTTTGTAAGCCTAAATAACCATATTCAGTTCCAGTAAATTCTAACCCTAAAGATCCTGCAACAGAGAGTTTTCGGGTAGGCGTGCTAGTTCCAATACCAACATTACCAGATCCATCAATTCGCATTCTTTCAGAATTTAATGAAGCAACAGTATTTCCACTTGTTCTAAAGATTAATGAAGCCTGTCCGTAATCTGCATTTGAACCAGTAGTCTCCTGAAGACTTGCAATAGAAGAATTAATAACAGTAGATGAACCAGTATAGTTTGATGAAAAAACAATATTATTTTCTACCCCTACTCCTGTTGTTGGATTATGTATTTGTAGTGTTCCGGGAAAGTCTCTATCAGCGGCAAAGTTTAAATTTTGATCTGTAGACGAGATAGTTAATCGTCCATCAGGGTTTGTTATTCCTAATCCAACATTACCAGTATTATAGTAAATATCACTTCCAGTTGTCGTCCACTGAGACTGATTAACTCCACCAATTTCAGTTGTTACATAATTTTTCATTGCACTTACCGAGGCAGCTTGAGTGGTTTCACTTCCTGCTGTTGAATTAACAACCGAAGCTGTCTGCGCTCTAGTATCTGTAAAGTATAGATTTGTTCCTTCACTGACCTGAGTGGTACTCATGCCTGTTAATTGAGAAGCATCCATAGCAGGAATTCTTCCAGAACCATCAAGCCTAACTAATTCATTAGCTCCATTTGAAGTTACAATCTCACTTTCATTTGCAAGAACACTTGAAAGACAATTTCCACCATCAATACAAATATCATTATCAATGGTAACGGCTCCGTCAGTTGCAATTGAAAGACCTGTTCCCCCACCATTTCCAACTAATTTATTTGTTGCTAAATCGAGATTTTTTGAAGCGATGTGATTCCCCATATTATCGGCACCACCAAGCTTTATAATTCTTAATGTCCCATTCGTAACAGATCCTGTACTTAATGAGTAACGTCCTTCAATATAGTCAGTAGAACCATTCATGGAAACAATAGCAGATGCGTTTTTATCTGCATTACTTGAACTCGTTGATCTTGTCCAAGAGCCTATTACTCCACTTCCATTTTTTGTAATTGAAGCATAATGGTGCCCCCCAGTTGTCATTCCATTTGCAACAGTGTGAATAATAACTAAGTAATTTCCAGCTTGTTTTGGGGTAAATCGATCAGTACTTAGATCAAATTCTCCATTTACATCAATACTTTCATTCGTATAGTTAATAACTCCACTTCCACTTTGTGTACCACTTGAAAATGAGACTTCTACATAACTTTCCGCATCTCCCGCTCCAGTTACACTATCACCTACGGCCCTCCAAGCTCCTCCTTTATAGACATAGATCCCTTGAATATCAGTATCATAAACCACAAGACCTTCTGCTGGTGATGCAATAGCATTTCTCTGAACTGAAGTCATACGCGGTGGCAAGAAACCTTTTGAAGTTGAGCTCACATCAAGAGCTGCTGATGCATCAGGAGTTGTTCCAATACCAAAACTTGTATAAAAGTTATTAGCTAAATCGAGTGGATCATAACAATAGAAACTTCCTAGGCCATTTGTTCTTAGGACCTCACCATTAGCACAACTTGTTGCTAGGCCGGCCAGTTGAGTATCTGTAATGGCCTGGGCAGCAATAGAGAACTCTGTTCCAGAAAGTGTTAAACCACTACCAGCTGTATATGTTGTGTTAGTATCTGTATCTGTGTCTATATCAGTGACACAAGAAAAACTTGACCCATCTGAAGATAAGACTTGTCCTGCGCCACAAGTTGGAAGAGTTGTCTTTGCAAAAGACTCAACACTTGGATCTGTCTCAACTGAACTTGGAAGGCGTCCACTTCCATCAAGTTGTGGAATTTGTCCTGCACCTGTACCTGCATCAACAGCAACTGTACCGGATGTTGTAATTGTTCCACCAGTTAAACCAGTTCCTGCTGTAATTGATGTAACAGTTCCAGCACCTGTCCCTGCAGTTGAGAGACAATTTCCACCATCAATACAAATATCGTTTCCAGTTGTAACATAGAAGTTACCATTAGCAGTTACTGTAGTATCAGCAGCAATTGAAAACCTCTTACTTCCTGCTCCAAAAACTCCAGAGTAAATATTAAAGCTACCATCATTATCATGAACAATATGATGGTTTTCACCTGCGATATTATTCCCTAACATTAAAGCACCATAACCACCAACGACAGCAGGATTACCAATATGAAGCTGCGTGGCCGGTGAAGTAACTCCAACTCCAACACTTCCAGAATTATAATAAATATCACTTCCAGTCGTCGTCCACTGGGACTCATTAATTGCACCAACTTGTGAAGTCACATAGGTTTTCATTGAAGACACAGATGCTGCTTGTGTCGTTTCACTACCTGCTGTTGAATTAACAACAGCGGCAGTTTGTGCACGCGTATTATTAAAATAGAGATTTGTAGCACCTTCTGCTACATCATCTGAGTTTGTAATAGTATTTCCTGCTATCGCAGTTGCATGAGAATTTAATTGTGCCTGAATTTTCCCAAAGGCCTGAAGAACAGTGTCTGTTGCAAGGGCCGCCGAGGCGGTTGAAGTATCAAGACCCGTTAAGGCCACATCAAGTGCTGGATTATAGTTTATAATTGAGTCCGCAATTTTATCACCCGCTCCAACTTGAGCAATCTTGCCATTTGTTGTTCCCACATCAACTGCAAGTGTTCCTGATGATGTAATTGTTCCACCAGTTAATCCAGTTCCTCCTGTTACTGATGTCACAGTTCCAGCATTTCCAGTTGGCCATGCACCACGGCAATCGGTACCAATACATAATTCAGTACCCTTTACCTTTCCTGCAACTTCAAGTTTTTCAGTTGGAGTTGAAGTGCCAATACCAATATTCCCACCAGGAAGAATGGCCATTCGATGAGTTAATCCCTGCTCAGATATTCTAAATGATCCATCGGAAACGCGATGACCTAGTTCCCATCCATTATTGGCAACACTATTTACGTTATTGATATGAATAGATGATTCAGTAGCATGATCACCCTCAAAATAAGCGATAATCCAATTAGAATCACTTACATGAAAAGCTGTGCTTGGAGCAATAACTCCAATCCCTACTCTTCCACTATTGTAATAAATATCACTTCCTGTTGTTATCCATTGAGAAGAAGTTATGGCCCCAGTCTGTGCCGTTACATAATTTTTTACAGAATTAACTGATGGTGCAATCGTTGTTTGCGTTCCAGTCATATCATCAATTACTTTTGCATCCGCAATTGTTTGCGCTGTCGTATCAACATAACTTTTTACAGCAAGCTCACTTGGGACCTGTGTTGCACTATCAAGAGTTCCCGAGTTATCAAGATCTGATGCTGGGATTTGAGCAACGTTTAAAACATTAGGCAGGCCTACATAAGTCTTATCAATTGTTGGAGCATTAATTTTTGACCATGAGATATTGGCCGCTGAATTAATATCGGCATCCACAATTGAATCATCTGTTATCTCACTTGAGCCAACACTTGGTGCCGGATTAGAACCACTTGTTACGCGCCCGTAAGTATCTACTGTAACAGAAGTATAAGTTCCTGCCGTGCCAACAGTTGCTTGTCCAATTGTTCCTGCATTATTTACAAGAGTTGAATCAATTGAAAGCGCTGCCGTTTGATTTATACAATCAAATTGAGATCCATTCTTAATTAATATTTGGTTATCAGCACAACTAGCAACAAAGTCTAAACTTTGTGGTGTTACGGCCGCATCTGCAATAGATTCAGCGGTCACAGCGTAACTTGCAAGAGGTGTTGCTAGAATATTTTGATAATCAAATGTGATCGTATTTGTTGTATCGCGAACTTGTATTACAAGAGTTTCGCTCACAGGTGTATTTGCAATAAGGGTTGCAAGACTTGGAAAGTCTAACTCAACAGTGTAGATCCCATTTGAAAGAGGTACTGAATTAAGTGTTTGGGTTGCAAGTGAAGTTGCAAGATCGTTCGAATAATAGAGATCAAATTGAAGATTAGGTGTTCCAGAAATTGGAGTTCCATCTGCTTGAACTAGTCGACCAGAGTAACCAATTTTTGTCGCAAGAGTGTTTGAGCTAAATACTAAGCTTAAACAAAGTGCTAAAAAAAATGTCAATTTTCGACTTACGTGCAACATAATCCCCTGTTGTTACAGTGGCTTATCGACATCTTAACGCTCTTTAATTAGCAAACAAATATCAATGAGTTAACAAGGTTAACTTTTCCGATTCTCAAGAATACTGCCTTGTAAATGTGCGATTTTTAGTGAGTTAAAGTGTAGAGACCTTGCTTACTTGAAGTTGTTCCTTGGGTATTTGAAAGTTGACCAGAAGTAGCGGAATTAGGTACTGCCTGAAAGTGTCCAAAGCCAACAAAACTTCCAAGTGTTCTTCGAACACCTGTTGTCACAGGAGTTGCTCCAGTGCCAGTAAAGTCAGCGATAGCGAAGTCTTTGACCACTACGTTTTGTACCTGACAGCTTACCACCCCAAGAACACGATCTTCTAAAACTGTCACAATATGATTATCTCCAATAACAAGATTTGGCATATCAACAGTTTGTATAATTTGATCTGTCACAGCAAGACCTGAAGTTGAAAAGTTCGTTTGAATAACTTGAGGTGACGGTGTTGCCGTCGCATAATCATTTAAAACCTCATTACATGTCCAAGGAGTCGCCGCAGTAAGCGGATCAAAGCTTTTAAAGTTTATCTGATGATAGTAATAGTCAGGCATTCCAAAGTCCGTTGATGCAGTCGTATTCTGTAATGGAACTTGAGTCGTTTGAGCATAAATCACATCATGAGATACACTTAGATCAGGACTTGTTGTATCAATTCGATAAAGTAAATCATCAACATCTGTTGTACTTGCTGATGCTTGTGCATAGTATGAGATTCCATAATCACCATCTGTAGGTAGATTAATTGGAGCTGTATATTGAATTGAAGGCGTACAAGAACTTCCTCCAGTATCTAAGCAATACCAAATCGTTGCGGACTCACTACAACTAATTGTCACACTAATAGGTGTAGCATAACTTCCCTCGGCCATATCATGCGAACATGTCACTTCTGTCACTGCAACATCATTAGACGACGGTCCAGACGAACCAGGGTTCGGTATAGAAGGAGGTAAAGTTGGAGACGTAGGACTATCCGGACCAGGACTTACACAACGCTTACAGCCAGGGTTATTTGGGCTAGGATTACTTGGAGAATTTGGTTTTGACTCCGGTGTTGGTGACGGCTGTGAGTCTGGCGAAGGAACAAATGGAGGCGTACTTGCTTGAGAATTATTTCCATCAAAAAAGTTTCCTGAATTACTACTGCCTTCAATTTCTCTTGAATTATAAGCAGGGTCACGAGCCTCACGGGCGGGCCTTGAAGTATTGGCCCCAACACTAGTTCTTGATCGATCCTTTCGATTATCTCTCTTCGTTTGTATTTCATCTGAGAAATTTGCCAGGCCACGATTTCCGCGCCCTGATGAGTTGGACATATCATTTTCGTTATTTTGGTCTTCAAGATTTTTAACTTGTTGTTCATCAATTTGAGAAATATTATCTTTGTTTTCATCTGAAGAAGGAGCAATGAAAGTAAGATAAGAAAATAGGCTGGCCAGAGTAACTCCACCAACAACATTTCTTAATAAGGACTTAAATTCATTTGTCATAATTCAAAACGCTCCAAAACCGCAATATCACACTATTTCTATCGGTTAATTTTATTGTAATCTTTAATTTAAAGCGAAGTGTTATCTATCGTACTGAAATGACATAAAAATAAAAAGGCACAGCCTAAAGCTGTGCCCATGATTTATGCCATATAAGTAATTAGAACTAAACGAGTTCTGAATTAGTTAAGTGTAGGAATTGATAATGCTTCTCGTATTGGTTTACTGCATCCGCAACAATTTGCTCTTTTGAGTAACCAAAGACATCATATTCCTGGCCTCCACTTAATAGGAAGACTTCTGCACGGTAATACTTTTCTTGATCACCTGGTGCATATTCTGGAACTTGGAATGTTCTTAAATAAACTTCGTATTTGAAATCATCAAAGCCTTCTTTTTCTATCACTAAAGAAATTGAGTCGTCTTTTCCATGGCGAATTTTTGCATCCAGGCCATTTTTAACAAACTCTTCTTGTAATTCAATGAGTCCTGGCTCGACTACTTCTGTTAAGAACTTATCGGCTTCCTTAAATTTTGGATGCCTAAAGAGAGCATTAAGTCGCTCTCGCCACGTCATACTCGCCTGTTCATATTGAATAGAGCTATTATGATTCCTTACTTGATTTCTAAGCATATAATCATCTTGTAGGGATCGTACTAGACAATAGACGGCCAAGAGAATCAAGAAGATCATAGGAAAGGCCGAAGCAATCGTCATCGTCTGTAGTGCCTCTAGACCACCAGAATGTAAAAGTACGGCAGCAACCACACCTTCTGTCACGGCCCAAAAGATTCTTTGCCACACAGGAGGATGCTGACTTCCACCAGAAGCAAGGGTGTCAATAACAAGAGATCCCGAGTCAGATGAACTAACAAAGAATGTAATAACAAGAATTACACCAAGAACTGAAAGAGCTGCTGACATTGGAAAGAATTCAAAAAATCTAAAAAGTGCAACTGGTACATTTGAACTTACTGCTTGAACAAACTCTCCAGACTTATCTTTTAGAGCAATACTAATTGCAGAGTTTCCAAAGACAGTCATCCAAAGAAATGTAAACCCAGAAGGAACAAAGAGAACACCAATTAAGAATTCGCGAATTGTTCTACCTCTTGAAATACGAGCGATAAACATCCCGACAAACGGTGACCATGAAATCCACCAACCCCAATATAGAAGTGTCCATCCACCGATCCACTCTTCTTTCTTATCATAAGCGTAGAGATTAAAAGTTTTATAGATAATATCAGAAAGGTAGGCTCCACTATTTTGAACATATTGTTGAAAAAGGTGTACCGTATCTCCTAAGAGCATTACTGAGACTAAGAGAATAGCCGCTACAGCTAAGTTGATATTTGATAACTTCTTAATTCCACCATCAAGCCCTAAAACAACCGAGATTGTTGCAAAGCCAGTAATTATAGCAATTAGAATAACCTGAATTGTTTCTGATTGAGGAATTCCTGTCAGATAACTAAGACCTGCATTTACTTGTGCAACCCCAAAACCTAATGAAGTAGCAACACCAAACATCGTTCCAATAACTGCAAACGTATCTACCATATCCCCTAAAGGGCCATGAATCTTATCTCCTAAGATTGGAAAGAATGCAGATCTTGGAAGTAGCGGAAGACCTTTTCGATAGCAAAAATAAGCGAGACAAACTGCTAACATTGCATACATTGCCCAAGCATGAAGTCCCCAGTGAAAGAAGGTAATCTTCATGGCCTCTCTGGCACTTTCTATAGTCTGTGGATCACCAACCGGTGGAGATGAAAAGTGCATAATCGGCTCAGCAACTCCAAAGAAGAGAAGTCCAATCCCCATCCCAGCAGAAAAGAGCATGGCAAACCACGAGATATTAGTATAAGACGGTTCTGAATGGTCAGGACCTAATTTAATATCTCCTAACCTACTTACCATTAGCCAGATTGCTGTAAATAACATTGCCCCCATTGCAAGTACATATACCCAACTAGTCTTGGCAATCAGCCAGCCCTGAATTCCCTTAAAGAACTCACTTAACTGTGTAGGCCATATTGAGCCAATCGCAGTAATGACGAGGATAAAAAATGCGGAGGAAAAAAACACATTTTTGTTAATAGTAGATTCTTTATTGATAACAAACTCCCTTTTAATCAGACCCGTTTCGGGACCGACACAAATTAACATATAAAAACCAATGCCAACTTATCGGAAGCTTGCTCTTAAATTTTAGGTACTTATATATTATTTACTCCCAAGGGCCTTAGAATTCACTCACTTGGCCAATAGCAACCAGTTAGAGCGTATAAAATCTTCTTCTGCGTTCATTTTCATTGAGAAAAATTCTGCGATCTGACATAAAGAAGCTATGTTTAAAAAGATCTTCCCCACTCTAATGTTTACGCTATTAACATTTAATTCTTATGCTCTACAAGAATATGCCGCTCCTTTTAGTAGCGTTAATTCTGCAAAATGTTTACAAGAGATGCCAACCCTCCTTGAGATATCAAAATTTTCAAATAATTTTCTTCATCGAGGAAATAAAGAAGTAGCGATTAATGGCTTTAAGTTTAGAAATGAATCAGAGACTTCATCTCGCCTATTTCGATCTTTAACAAGAAGCTATGTCTTAAAAAAACTAGATAAACATGAAGACTTTTCTCATTTAATTAAAGCAGCAAAGAATTGCGACAGTATACGTTGTGCTTTAAATGAATTATTCAAGGGACAAGAAATGGTTTATAAAACCATTTATCTCTCTGAAAAGTATGGCCTTAATACTTCACCATATCGAAATAACGATGCAGCACTTTTAAACCTGAAACAAATGAATGCTATCTTAAAAGGCATAAACTTAATTCCATCTCACTTTCCAAGATTATGGAAGAGTAAAAGACTTGTTCGTCACATAAAAGAAGACATCGGCTATGGCCATGTTGGGATGATATTTGCAAACGCTTCCATCGAACTATACACCCCTTGGGATCGTGAACTCGATAAAGATGGAAAGGCATATACCCTATTTCATGAAATTGGCCATAACTTAGCCTACTTCTACAATCTTAATTATTCTTCATTTTGGTGGGATATGTCTGGTTGGATCGATCACCCAATGGGATGGCGCTATAATCGTGACGAAATGGTTTCAACATATGGCCAAACAAATCCAGGCGAAGATGCAGCAGAAAGTATTGCGGCCTACCGTCTAAATCCAATAAATCTCAAAAGAGTATCACCAAAGAAGTATGCTTTTATAAGAGACTATATTTATCTTGGGCAAGAATATCTAAGCAGTAGCTCGTGTGGCCATACTCCAGTTAAGGACTACCTTAACAAGGTAATAAATAAAGCATCGAAGAATTGTAGCGAGACGAGCTGCGTAATAAAAAATATCAGACAATCAATAACAAAAGACAATCGTTTTCCACTCTTTAATAAGGCCAAAGACGACTTTTTTGAGGTATTTCTCTAGTGATAGGAATTGTAAGACATTTTCCTCACTTAAAAGCTGCCAGAAACTTTAATAATGGTTCACTAAGAATATATAATTACTCAATTGTATTAAATCTTAGGGAAACATTATGAGAAAGTATATTTTAATTACTTTTCTTCTACAATTATCTGCGTTTGCAAATATTTGTTTTAGTTTAAATTTACCAGAATCAAAAGAATACACTTATGAACCAGATGTCGTCATTTCAACTTTTGATAATATAGAACTTCACGGAAATCTCTTAACACCAAAGAATAAGCAAGGTCCATTTCCAACAATTATTTTTCCAAATAGTTGGACGATAGAAGAACATGAGTACATGGCCCAAGCAATCCGCCTTGCCAAAGAAGGCTTTCAAGTTTTTAGTTACAGTACACGTGGCTGGGGATGCTCTGGCGGATATATCAATGTGGCCGGAGAAAATGATTTAAAAGATCTAAAGACTATTATCGATTGGCTTGAAGACGAAACTCCAGCTCAAAGAAGTAATTTTGGTATGGCCGGAATCTCTTATGGTGGAGGACTCTCTCTAATGGGACTAGCTAGGGAATATCGTATCAAGACGGCCTTTGCCATGAGCTCATGGACTGACTTAAAGGAGTCACTTTACGCTCAAAATACACCTCGACTCTTTTGGACAAAGTTCTTAGTAAACTCAGGAAAGCTACTTGGAAATCTCGATCCAAGAATTCCAGAATTATTAGATGAAGTTTTAGAAGGAAATGAAGAAGGTTTTAAAAAGTGGGTTCAAAATCGAAGCCTCAATGACAACCTTGGTATGATTAATCTTTTAAGAAAGCCTGTCTACTTTGCTAATAACTTTAGTGATAATCTTTTTCAGCCAAATGCCCTTATTAAAACATTTCACAAACTAAGAGGACCTAAGGTCTTAGACCTAAGCCAAGGCTCACATGCAACAGCAGAGCTGCCTGGCCTCTTTGGATTACAAAATTATGTCTTTGATAAAATGAGTTCATGGTTTAAGTATTGGTTACAAAATGACAAGACTGCAAAAGACTTTGAGTTAGGAAAGATTGTTGTTCAACCAAGTGTCTATAAAGAAAGAGAGATTCAATCTTATTATCAGGTACCAAAGAGACTTTATCTTCATCCAAGAAGAATTACTCGAGGTGGCCTCTCGCCTTTTCCATATCTCTTACCTGCTCAAAGCGATAGCTTTATGGCAGGACTTGATACAGGAGCCAGCACAGGAGTTCCATTCCTTTCGGCCATATTAGACGCTCACTTTGAAGTGCCCACGATAAAGTATCCAAAATTAAATAACTTAATAAATAGTATAAGATATCAAACTGATCGCTTCGAAGAAGGCCTTAAATTAAGAGGAATCCCGCGCTTAAAACTAAATGTAGAAGTTAGTTCTACTCCTTATCAACTCATCGCCTATATTTACGATGTATCACCGACAGGAATAGCAAAGCTAATAACTCATGGTGCATATACTGGTAAATCACCACAAGAGAGAATTAATATCGAATTAGTTGCTACGGCCTATGATATTGAAGCAGGTCATCGCCTGGCCATTATCATCGACACTCAGGATCCTCTTTATGAAGAACCTAATAATAAGCTTTATAAAGTTAATTTAAACTTTGATTTCAAATCACAATCTTATTTAGAAATAAAAGGTTGGAAATAAGAAAGGCTCCTTACGGAGCCTTTTATTTTAGCTTAATTTTTCAAATGCTTTTAAAATATCTTTTCTTGTAATCATCCCTACTAATTTTCCATCATCAACAACAGGAATTCTTTTAAGGTGCTTAGACATCATTAATTCAACAACGCCATTTAGAGTATTTTCACTTGTGACTGTAACAACATTATGACTCATTACATCTGCTAAAGTCTTATTCTTAGACTTCTTATATACATCTTCAACATCTGTTAGATTAAAGTCTTGCCCAAATAGTCTCTTTATAGAAACAAGAGCATGCGGGATCTCAACTTCTTTACTGATGAAATCAGACTGAGTAACGATTCCAGTAAGAATACCTTCATCATTTACAACAGGCATAACACTTATACCTAGTTCAATCATTTTTTTAGCAGCGTCACCAACTGTCTGTGATTCAGTACAAGTTGTTACATCTTTAGTCATAAAATCTAAAACTTTCATATTCACCTCATTTGAGTTTTAATGCCCCCCTATTTTAACTCAAACTCTAGTTTTATTCCACATTTATGAACACAGGCACCAAAGTAGCATTTTTTCCTGACAAATATCTTACAATTACCTGACCAAATAACACTACAATTAAATTGACACGGATACCGACTGACTTTAAGCTATTCTAATACGTCGAGAATTATGCCAAGGAGTTAACTAGCTAATGCTAATTGTATATATCGTAATCTCAATTGGGGTTTCATTTCTGTGTTCCATCATGGAGGCCGTTCTTCTCTCAATTACTCCAAATTTTATTCTCGCTTCAGTTCGTCAAAATAAGGGATTTGCTAATTCTCTAAAGAAATATGCATCAAATAAAGACGAAGCGATTTCAGCAATCTTAACTTTAAATACTTTTGCTCACACTCTCGGTGCAGCAGGTGTAGGTTCTGAATCCATTCAACTTTTCAAAGAAATGGGAATCACTGGGGCAAACCTAGAGTTTTATCTTTCTGCTGTATCTGTTGTCTTAACACTGGCCATTCTATACTTATCAGAAATTATTCCCAAGTCACTTGGCCACCAACATTGGAAAAGTCTAACTCCATTCTTACTAAGAGTGTTGCCTCCACTTATTTTCATTCTAAAGCCTGTTCTTGTTATTTCAATGGGACTGATGAAGTTCTTTAAAAATGAGCCCTCTCATACGATGAGTCGAGAAGAAGTTGAGTCGATGATTGAGCTGGGTGTTCAGACAAAAGCACTTGCAAAGGATGAGGGTGAATTCTTACGTGAGTCTCTATTGGCATCTCGTAAAACGATCGATGAAGTCATGACACCGGCCAGAAAGGTTTTTATGGTTAAAACGACTTCAACTATTAAAGAAGTATATGACTTAAAGGCACCAGTAACTCGTATTCCATGCTTTGGTGAAACAGTGAACGATATTTGTGGCTATATTCATAAAGAAGATATCGCAAAGAATGTCATTGAAAAAAACTGTGATAAGCAATTATTTGAAGTGGATATTATGCGACCGATTTCTATAGAAAATTGTCGCACACCTCTTCGAAGTCTATTTAAGAAATTTATTCGCGGAAAAGAACATATTGCCATGGTTTCAGATGAGTATGGAACAATTCTTGGTGTCATCACTCTTGAAGATATTGTGGAAACATTCTTTGGTATTGAGATTATGGATGAGTTTGATGAAGTTGAAGATCTCCAAGAGCAGGCAAAAGAAGAGATAAAGGCCGAAGTGAAAAAAAAGGAGCACAGTTAAGTGCTCCTCCTAAGGAAGAAAGAGAGTTTATTCCTTAAAACTGAGAGGCATTTTGAGGTATCTTACCCCATTGGCCTGTGGACGAGGCATATGCCCGCCACGAATATTTACTTGAATACTTGGTAATAACAGCTTTGGTGCACTTAGAGTCTTATCACGACTTGTTCTAAAGTTTACGTACTCTTCACGTGTAGTATCTTCTTTTAAATGAATATTACTCTTCTTATTCTCACCAATGGTACTCTTATACTTAAGCTCACGGCCACCTGGCTGATAGTCATGTCCCGTATATACATTAGTATCATCTGGTAATGCATATAGCTTATTCTTTACAGAATCATAAAGTGCATTTGCATCTCCACCAGGAAAGTCACAACGGCCAGTACCATAATCTGGCATAAAGAGGGCATCTCCAGTAAAGACATTATTGCCAATGACAAATGAAGAACACGCTGGAGTATGGCCAGGAGTAAAGATCGTACTAATCTCAATAGAGCCTGCATGGATAGGTTTATCTTCATGCAAGAACTCATCAAAATCCTCTAGCTTTAGCTCCTCTAGCATATTGAAATGTTTTCCAAAAACATCTTGAACAATTTTTATATTTTCATTTATTGCAACTTTAACGTTTGGAAAAAAGTCTTTTAACTTTAAAGCTCCAGTTAAGTGATCTGCGTGAGCATGAGTTTCAAGAACATAATGTAGCTTAAGCCCTGCATCTTTAATAAAGTTCGTAACTTTTTCAACTGATTCAAAGCTTATAGAAGATGATGCCTGATCATAATCAAGAACTGGATCAATTATAACTGCATCCTTCGTTTCTTTATCGTAGACGACATAAGTAAGGGTATAAGTTAGTTCATCAAAAAATGTTTCAATTTTTAAATTATCCATAAGTTCCTCCTACACTAGAATAAATAAATTTCTAGTAAAAGACATTGATTCCCATCAATGTTTAAGAAAATTTTATCTACTATACTAATTAAAGGAGGAATAATTCATGGCCTATCTACTCGCACTTATAGCTGGAACAACTTTAGGACTTCTCGGAGGAGGAGGATCAATTCTAGTGGTTCCCATTCTAGTCTACATTGTTAAAGTTGACCCTAAAATTGCAATTACAATGTCTCTTGCTATTGTCGGTTTGACTGGATTCATGGGGACTTTCCGTCATTATAAGAATGGAAATGTACTTGTGAAGTTGGCCTTTCAATTTGGTGCCATGACCATGCTTTCAACGTATCTTGGAACCTACTTAGCAAAGTTTCTAACTGGTCAGATGCAATTATTTATCTTTGCTGGAATTATGCTTCTTGCTTCAATTTCAATGCTTAAAAATGGTAAAGAAGTTAAAATTAAAAATACATCTAATTTAACTATATTCTTAGCGGCCAGTGTCGTAGGAATTGTCACAGGTTTAATTGGTGTTGGAGGTGGTTTTCTTATTGTACCAGCTCTAGTGAACTTCTTTCATGTAGACATGAAAAAAGCAGTGGGTACTTCCCTTCTCATTATTGCAATAAACTCATTGATTGGGTTTGTAGGAAATATTATTAACTCCCCTGGCCTAGAACTTGATTATCAATTTATTGCGATTTTCACAGCTCTTGCAATTGTTGGATCTCAAATAGGATCAGCACTTACTCATAAATTGCCACAAGAGAAGCTAAAAAAGATTTTTGGCTACTTCTTAATTGTAATGGGTGCTTTTATGATTATTCGCGAAACTCTTCTTTAACTTATAAAGATACTTTTTCATAAGAAGAGAATAGAGTTTTACCACAACTTCAGGTTTAGCATTAAAGCCAAAAGTTTCTTTAATCATACGTTTATCAAAATCAACAACATAAGAAAAAGTTGTTCCATTTTGTGTTTCCTCAAATAAGCGGTTACTTCTTAAAAAGTATGGATTTGATTTTACAGTCTCAAATAGTGCCTGATGAGGATAGTCTAGCTTAATTAGCTCAGTTGTCGTTATAAAATGCTTTCTTATTCCAATCCAAGCATCTTCCCTAAAAATACTTCCTTCTTTAAGATGACGAGTATTCGTTGTCATCTCATTTACTTCACTTCTCCAAATATGATCATTCATAGGATCTGCAACAAATTCAAAAACCTCTTCAATAGGTGCATCGATTTCAATACTTCCTACAACTTGAACAGTCTCAATTGCATATGTAAATGTTGATATTAATAAGGCCACTAAAATATAGTTAAGATTTTTCATGTTAAAATGATGGCAGGCTTAGCGAGATGTGGCAAGTTTCCCAGACAAATGTAAGAATAATTGAATAATGGCCACACTTAAGAAGGCACTTAGTCCTAGCGCCCCTCCATACCCCTTTAACAGAGGGACTAAATAATGAAAGAAAATTGCAAATATGATTGAACTAATCGTTACTGTAATATTATGCATTCGACTAGGACAACTCATCCCCACAAAAGAGGCGCCAAAGAAGACAATGGATAATAATTCATAATTTGGTGTTAGCAAATAAAGAATACCATATGCAATAAGACTTAAAAGAGCTGATGATCTTATTATTCCAAACGCTTTAAGTTGTGAAAGCTGAAATGTTGAAATTCCTGCAATAATAGAAATAATTATTGAAGAGATCATATAATACTCCCCTTAATTAAATAAAAGAGAGCAACACTCACAAAAGCGATAGTACCGAGTTTTCCACCAAAGCCTTGAAAAAGTTTGAGTGAGTAGAGATAGATTACAGCTCCAATTAATGAAATCCCAAATATCTCCCAATAATTAGAAACTAATTCACTAGAACACATCCCTGCAAAGCTTCCACTATAAATGGCCGCACGCATATTTGAATTCACAGGAAGAAAACTTCCAATAAGTCCCACTGAAGCAGATGCTAAAACGGGAGACCAACCGGCCTTTGAATGGAGGATAAAACAAAAAAGGCATCCTAAAAAGAATGCCCCTAGCTTATATAGAAATCGTATTCTCATGCCCTTCTATCTTAGAGCAATGATCTTAGTTTTCCAACACGTAATGAAAAACTAGTGGTGCAACGATTGTCGCATCAGATTCGATAATGAATCTTGGAGTCTTAGAAGATAGTTTACCCCAAGTAATTTTCTCGTTTGGTACAGCTCCAGAATAAGAACCATAACTTGTTGTTGAATCAGAGATTTGGCAAAAGTATGACCAAAGAGGAACATCATCTTCCATATCTTGATTAAGCATTGGTACAACACAAATTGGGAAGTCACCTGCAATTCCACCACCGATTTGGAAGAAGCCAATGCCGCTATCTCCACAATTTTCTGGATACCACTTAGCAAGGAACATCATATATTCAATTCCATTTTTAACGAGTGACGGCTCAAGCTCTCCTGTTAGACAGTAAGAAGCAAAGATATTTGCTGTTGTTGAATCTTCCCAACCAGGAACGATAATTGGTAGGTTCTTTTCACAAGCTGCCATCATCCAAGAATTCTTAGCATCTGTTTCAAATTCTTTGGCAAAATCTTCTCGGCGAAGGATGCGATATAAGAACTCGTGTGGAAAAAGCCTCTCACCTGCTTTTGCAGCATTTGACCACTCTTCAAAAAGATATTTTTGTAACTTTCTAAAAGCTGTTTCCTCAGGAATACAAGTATCTGTTACGCGGTTAAAGCCTTGTGCTAGAAGCTCCTCTTCTTCCTCTGGACTTAGGTCTCTATAATTTGGAATACGCTTATAGTGATTGTATGCGATTAAGTTCATGATATCTTCTTCAAGGTTTGCACCAGTACAAGAGATTATTTGAACTTTATCTTGGCGGATCATTTCAGCAAGACTGACACCTAACTCTGCTGTGCTCATAGCACCAGCAAGAGTGATCATCATCTTCTTCCCACTCTTTAAATGATCAACATATGCCTTTGATGCATCAACAAGTGAAGCGGCATTAAAGTGACGATAATTGTTACTAAAAAATTGGGCCATTGTGCTCATAATAATTCTCCAGAGAAAGCCTAAATAGAACGAGACTTATTACACCATATTATGGATTCAAGTCTACATAAATTAATCAAAAATATTATAATTCGAAGAATACATTAAACCAAAGACTTTACTGCCTGAATTAGAAGTACTCTTTTCATCTTCATAATAGACTCCAAAGATTGGACTTGTCTTTCGATTGGCCAATTTAAAGCCAAACGAGAATTGATAAGTGCGTCCTGTATTTTCCTCATCTGTAGACTCATTGACGGTATCAATTTGTCGATACTGGAGTCCAAAAAGATATGAATAAGTCGATCCTTTAAAAACTCTGTTGGTAGGTAGCTTAAGTTCAGGTGAGCGCAGGCCAAATTTTATCAAAACATCATCAGAGAAATTGGCCCTATTTCGGTCTTCATTTCTTGAAATATTAATATCAATATTTTTCAGATCATAAAATAGATCAACAGAGGGGGCCCAGTTAGCACTTAAATAACTATAGCCTAAGTTTAGGCTTGTATTGCTTTTGTAGTCCGGTTTATTTTCACTTTTCAAGCGAATAACATCACCACTACCATCTTCTAATAGAAAAGTTTCAGTTCGTGAGGAAGAGGAATACTTAATACCAGGAAAGTCCAGACCTGCACTAAAGAAATGCCTCTCTTCTTTATAAGAAGCACTTATAATGGAGTTTATAATAATAAACTTTGTAATATTATTAGTCGTTTGAAGAAAAGTGTTACCACCACTTCCCCCTTCAAAAGTTGAAAAAGTTTTACTACCTTGTATCTCAAGGCTGAAACTTGCCCCCAGTGAGAACCTTTCATATTTCTTAGCAACAGAGATCCCAAGAACTGTTTCTTCAAATTGTACATTGGCCTTACCGCCGCCACTAATACTTGGAATATTCAAGTCAAATTGCCCGTTATTTGTACCAGAGTAAGTTACAAAATTTGTAAATGTTAAACCAAAGAGCTCTCCAGCAAACCCGGTAAAGTATGGAATGAACTGACTCTCAAAACTACTTCCCGTCCCTTCAAGTTCGCTATCTCCAATTGAGCCAATCTCTTGACGCGTATAAATTAGACCAAAGTAAATCTTTATATCGTCATATTTAGTAAAGGCCGTGGCAGATGGAAAAACGAGTGCGGCCCCAATATCTCCCGGACGTGATGTCGTATTTCCAAGAAATCCAGACTCGTGACCAATTGGAAGCCCCAAGCAAGAAAAGCAAATAAACGTAAGTATTACTAACTTATGAGAATTCATAGACAAAATTAAAACACTTAAAGTAAACAAAGTCTATTTACTATAAAAATTAAACTTTATTGTTGAAGTAACATACTGTTTGAGGTATCAAACCAATGTTTTAAAACATAACCTTTTGTACAAGCAATATAACAAACAAAGGATCTAACAATGATTAAAAAGTCTATCTTATCGATTTCACTAGGTTTTGGCCTAAGTATCTCTGCAGCTACGACAACACAAACTGTAATTAATAATTATGCTGATCTCGTTTACAGCACTTATTCTGACTCACTTGATAGAGCTGTTGTTCTTCAAGAAGACGTTGAATTCTTTATTTCAAACCCAGGGGTTATGACTCTAGAGATGGCCAGAGAATCATGGAAGCAAGCAAGAGCTCCATATGGCCAATCTGAAGTTTTTAGATTCTACAATGGACCAATTGATAGTGATCAAGGCCCAGAGGGACTTTTAAATGCATGGCCTCTAGATGAAGCATATATCGATTATGTTGAAGGTGCTCCAAATGCAGGTATCGTAAATAATGTTGCTGACTATCCTGTAATTACGAAAGACCTACTTTCTTCTTTAAATGAATTAAATGGTGAGAAGAATATCTCAACAGGATATCATGCAATTGAATTCCTACTTTGGGGACAAGACCTTTCTGCAACTGGTCCAGGTAATCGCTCATATACTGACTATGTAATTGGCCTTGGGCAAAATGCTCAAAGACGTGCAACTTACCTATCTGTAGCAACAGATCTTCTTATTGATCATCTTCAAACTCTTGTTGATGCATGGGAGCCTAATAAGAATAATTATAGAGCTGAATTTGTAGCTAAGAATCAAAAAGAAGCTCTTAATAATATCCTTGCAGGAATGATCTATATGTCAGGTGACGAATTATCTGGTGAAAGAATGTTCGTAGCTTGGGAGACAATGGGACAAGAAGATGAGCACTCATGTTTCTCAGATATGACTCACATGGATATTCAGTGGAACTTCTGGGGTGTCGCAAATATCCTAAAGGCAACGGGAATTCTAAGCCTAACTGAAAACACAGTTTTATCAGATGCAATTAATACTCGAGTTGCAAAGATCAACAAAATGCTAGCAGGTCTCCCTGTACCATTTGATCAAGCAATTCTTGATGAAAATGCTAGAGTTGATATCCTAGCTTCTATTGAAGAAATGGAAGAGCTTGCCATTGAACTTGTTGAACTATCTGAAGAATTAGAGACTCCAGTACAGTGGTAAGAAACTTAGTCTTAACATTTTTCTTTGTATTATCTTTTAATACATACTCCAGTGAAAAGTTCCCGGCCGGTGCCGGGACTACACTGGATCTTTCAGTTAATGCCTTCTCTCATCCAATGGCGGGAACCAGAGGAATGCTTCGTCGCTACTTTCAAACTGGAAATAGCTTCTTTAAAGGAGCATGGGTTACGGCCCCTTCATCAACTCCCCTACGGGACGGACTAGGACCAGTCTTTAATGCGACATCTTGTACTGCATGCCACTTTCTCGATGGCCGTGGTCGAGGACTACCAGATACTGACGGGCCAACAGATATTTCTCTTCTCTTTCGTCTTAGACAGATAAAAGAAAATGGAGAAGTCATTGAGCATGAAAAATACGGTGGCCAATTTCAGCCACATAGTATCGAAGGTGTAAAAGGCGAAGGTGAAGTCTTTGTTAAATTTGAAACCATCATTGGAAGTTTTGCAGATGGTGAAACTTATGAATTAAAGAAACCAAATTATATCTTTAGAAAATTATCTCAAGGTAAATTAGGTGATACTACCATAATTTCTCCACGAGTTGGGCCACAAATGATAGGCCTAGGCTTATTAGAAAATATTAAGGAAGAAGATATCCTTGAAAAAGCTGATCCTGAAGATAGAGATGGTGATGGAATTTCAGGTCGAGTAAATCGCGTCTTCTCGGTTGTCGAACAAAGAGAAGTACTAGGACGCTTTGGGTGGAAAGCAGGAAAGCCTAGTCTTCTTGAGCAAAACGCAGCGGCCTTTGTTGGTGATATAGGAATTACGAGTTATCTTTTCCCAAAAGAAGAATGTACTTACGTACAACTTGATTGTGAAGAAAAGAAAACTAAAAGTGATATTTCAAAGCACCTTTTAAATCGCGTAACAGAATACACTCAACTTCTATCAGTTCCAGTTAGAAGAAACTTTGATGACCCAAGAGTAAAAAGCGGTCAAAAGGTTTTTAATCAAATTAGTTGCCAAGCTTGCCACACTCCAAGTTATACAACTGGAAATCAGTCAAAGTTTAAAGTCTTAAATAATCAAAAGATATATCCTTATACTGATATGCTTCTACACGATATGGGCGATGCCCTTGCAGATGATATCAGAGAGTATAAGAATGAAGCTCAAGCAACAACAAGAGAATGGAGAACTCCTCCTCTTTGGGGTCTTGGCCTAATAAAGAAGATAAATGGGCACACTCGTTTTCTTCATGATGGAAGAGCAAGAAATCTAAAAGAAGCAATTCTTTGGCACGGTGGCGAGGCAAAAGAGGCCAAAGAAAACTTTTTAAAATTAAAAAAGTCGGATCGAGAAGATCTAATTAAATTCCTAAGGAGCCTATAATGAAGAGAATCATTCTATTAGCAACAATTCTAACTAGTAGCGTTTTTGCACAAATATGGCCTCTACCAGCAGGTACAACATATATTGTAAAAGGTACGGGCTTTGATTGTGGAAAATTCATTCGTCGTTATAAGGTTGAATATACTCAAACACCAAAAGTCTTTTTAGAAAGAGGCATTAATTTTAATCTACTAACTGCAGATAAAGACCTAAATACTTTTTCAATTGAAACAAGCTGGTCAACAAATAACGGACAAGTCTGTCAATTTGGACTCTTCTTTAACCGAGCAAGAGAAACCAGAACCCTTGATCTCGATTATACGATGTCACAAACTGATGGTGATTCTAAGTCTTGTTTAGAAAATGAAGAGCTTTTAAAGAGTAAACTTCAATCTGCTACTTATACAGCATCAAAACGCGGTATTCGATATATAGCAGTGGATATCTTAAATGAAGAAAATAACGTATGTGACGAAAATCGAGTTAGACTTATTTTTGACCGTAGAGCTCAATAATTAAGAAACGGCCTGCTGGTCATTTAAGTCTGGCAGGCGCATAACAAAGCGAGTATTTTCACATTCTGCATCATAGAAGAACTCTCCCCCATAATTAGAAATAATATTAGAACAGACAGTAAGACCTAGGCCGGCCCCCCTCTTATCTGCTTTTGTCGTAAAGAATGGGTCCATCAACTTTGATTGATCCTCTTTCTTTATTCCTTTACCGGAATCAGTAATTGAAATCTCAACATAACTCTTATTATCTCTTAGATAAACTCTTTCAGCTTTAAGTGTAATCCATCGATTGTCTTTTTTTGATATTAGCTCATCAAAAGAATTATTAAGCAGGTTTAAGAGCATCTGCCCAATTTGAACAAGTGAGCCATAAACCTTAAGCTCTGGATCAACCTCCACATTGAAAGTGATATCATATTCCTTAAACCTTTCTTGGCAAAGAGAGTTAACATCTTCAATCGATTCCATTAATAAGAAGTTTTCTTTCTTAGACTTTTCACCGTCTTTAGATAAGTGTTTTAAACCTTTTATAATTTTAGATATACGAGATACAGTTGTATTTATTCTATTGATTTGCTTGAAGTTACTTTCAACCTTGGTTCTTTGTTTTACTCGACCAGCAGTTAAGTCAATAATTGCTAGAGGGTTATTAATCTCGTGTGCGATTCCACTTGCCATCTCACCCATTGTAGCTAGCCTAGCGGAGTTAACAAGCTTAGACTGCTGATCAATTAATTGTTTTGTTCTCTCTTGTACTTTTTCTTCAAGAATATTATTGAGAGTAATTAAGCTTTCTTTAAATTCTTTTTGCTTAATAGAAAAATAATAGAGTACGCCACTACTAATGAGAAGAACGATAAATGACAATAGAGTCAACCAAAATTCTTTCTTATAACTAGTGTATAAATTATAAAGCTTCCCGTGATGGTAAATGACCCTTGCGTTTGATGGGATCCTTTTAAAATCAATATTATATTTCTTTAAAAGTTTAGAATCGAGAATCAAAGGGTTTTGTGGGTTTTTAATAATAGGAATATCTTCGACTTTTTTTCCACTTAGATAATCATTGGCCATTTTTGCCATAGACTTACCTTGCTCAAAACCACTTACAACATGGCCACCAGCAAGGCCATAATTTAAGTAAAAATCAGTGAAGCCATAGACAGGAAGAGTTGAGTTACGACTTATATTACTTATGACATCGCGAAATCGAGCATGTTGATTAAGGCGATCACGTGAATACCCTCCATAGAATACAAGCGCATCATCTTTAAAATTTCGACACCTCTTATATAGTTCTTCAAAACTTAAGTCTTCAATATATTCTACTTCATATTGCGAAAGAAAAGGTTTAACACCATCTTCAAATTGCCCTTTGAAATATCTACCTGATGGAGTGTGCTTTGTGTTGATAAAGATTATCTTCTTGGCATTTGGTTGTAGTCTTAAAGCAAGTTCGATATTCTTTTTAACATCTAGAATTGAGAGAATCCCTGTAAAGCTTTTATCTCTCTTATAAAGCTCACGCTTTCTCTTATCAAAACCATTGATACCACTAAAGATAATTGGAGCGTTATTAAAAATTTCCTTTCGATACTTTAAGGCAAAATCAAGAGCATAATCATCAGTAGTCGCAATCAAGTCAACACTAAGAGTTTTAAACTTATTAAAATATAAGTTCTTTAATGACTGATCAAAATCATCTCCATAAAAGCGCTTACTATCGATATACTCGGTAAAAAAATCAACCCTACTATACTTTGAAGAATTAATATTACTCTTAAATCCTTGTGCAATTCTATTTGTCCAATCATTTTCTTGGCTATAAGAATGGAGAACGACAATATTCAGATCTCCTTTGACTTGAGCATGCAGAGAGCTTGAAATAAAAATGAAAAGAAATGTGAGTAAAGTCTTTAAATATAGCACCTATAAATAATAACACTTTATCCTATAAATGAAATGCTTAAGTGTTAAAAATCTAGTGTCAATCTAGGAGATAGAAGGTATTTGAATCACAAATCTCGTATTAGAGGATGATGTATCAACAAATAGACGCCCGCGGTGATGCTCGATAATATTCTTACAAATACTTAAGCCTAAACCAGTCCCCTTCTTATCAACTTTCGTTGTAAAAAACGGCTCCATTATGCGCTCACGTATCTCTTGAGGAATACCATCTCCGGAGTCAGTTACTGAGATTTCCACCATGTCATTATCTCTTTTCCCCTCTAATTTAATCCAACGCTTCCCTTCACTTTCTACCAATTCATCAAAGGCATTATTTAAAAGGTTTAGAATTACTTGAGATATCTGAACAGCGCCGCCAGTAACCTTAAGATCATTTGCGATATTTACCTTGAAATCAATTTCATTATCTTTGAATCTTGCCTGACAGATTGAGATAACATCATCAATGGCCTCACGTATATTTACGAGCTCAGGAGAAAGCGAATCATCTTCTTTTGCTAATTGCTTTAGTCCTTGAATTATCTTTGTAATTCTCTGAACTGTATCTTTAATTTTCTGGGCCGACTTTTCAACTGTTTCATTATCTGCATTCTGTTTCAAACGGTGGGCCGATAGATCAATAATAGTAAGAGGGTTATTGATCTCATGAGCTATTCCACTTGCCATTTCACCAATAGAAGCTAGTTTTGCAGAGTTAATAAGTTTGGATTGCTGCTCAATAAGCTGCTTTGTTCTATCCTCAACTCTTTTTTCTAATTCTTCATTAATACGCAGAACTGCTTTCTTATGATTTTTTTGCTGATTAAAATAATATGAAAGAATAAAAACACTTGAGATTAAACTTATAAATGAAAAGAGAATAATCCAAAACTCAATTGTATATTCTTGATAAAATTTTTGAAGTTTATTCTTCTGGTTAATGATTTGTGCATTCTCAGGAAGCTTAGAAATATCAATATTGTATTTAACTATTTTTTGATAATCAAAGAGGATTGGGGCAGGAGCCTTTAAAACGATAGGCAATTCATCGACATTGCGACCCGCTATAATATGATTGGCCAAAATTGCAGCTTGCTCTCCATAAACCTCGCTACTTACAAAGTAGCCTCCAGTTAATCCATGAGGTAAATAGTATTTCAAAAAACCATAAATTGGAATTCCTGCGTAACCACTCATACTTTCTAAGCTTTTTTCAAAGTTTAGAAAAGTACCATTCTTATCACGTGAGAATGCTCCAAACAAAATAAAAGAATTTTCATCTAGTTCACCAAGCTTCTTATATAAGTCTTGTATTGCATAATCTTCAAGATAAACGATTTCCTGTGAAGGCTTAAACTCTTCAAAAGCTTTTTTAAATTCTTGTTTTAAATAGAGACCTGAATTTTCATGTATAGAGTTTAGAATATAGATCTTTTTAGCTTTAGGATGAATCTTTAGGCCTGTTTTTACCATTTTTATAATCTCAAATGATTCGACAACACCAGTGTAGCCACCTACTTTCTCATATTCATCAAATCTCTTATCATTGACTCCATTTAGGCCGGTAAATACGACAGGTGCATTTCTAAATATTGAGCTTCGATTCTTCATAGCAAAATGAAATGCATTATCATCAGTAGTAATAATTAAATTAATCTTAGTCTTTTGATATTTTTGTTTATAAAAATCTTCCAAGCTTTTTAGGTACTCCTGTGAAGAGCGCCTTTTTGTATCCATATACTCGGAGTAAGTAATTATTCTATAGTTTTCATCATCTATATTCTTACGAATGGAGTGATCTAATTGTGAAGTCCAAGAACTATCAGGAGAATACGAATGAAGTATTAAAATATGAAAGGAGTCGGCCGCCTTGGAAAACACCTGACTAGAGAAAGCAAAGAACAAAAATATTGAATATAAAGTTACTTTTAAATTAACCACTCTTATTTTTATCATTTTAAACAACTTTTGTACCCATAAATCGCCATCCGCACAGCGTCAATACAAGTTAAACGAGACATCACATAATGGACTTATGACTCATGATGAATTCTTATTAAAGATTAAAGAGTGCGACACACTGCAAATAATTGGCCCTATGCTGAGCGATACTTCAATTTTAAATAGTGAGCTAGCTTCTATTTATGTTGATGGTGGCCTAAACTACTACCGGCCATCTAAAATAGCCTCTCTTTCTATTGGTGATAATGATTCAAATATAAGTGATTTTAATATTGATATAAGACTTAATCCTGAAAAAGACTTATCTGACCTTGATGCCGCCCTAGAGCTTATTCCCAATAATATTACAAATTTGTACTTCTTTGGCTTTAGTGGCGGAAGAGCCGATCACCAACTCTTTAATTTAGGCTCTATTCATCATTTTTTAAAAGATAGTAAAAATCGACGTATTTGTTATATCGATAGGAATATTCAAGTTATATCAGCTGGACATCATATTATAAAACAAGACGGGCCCTTTTCAATTATTAGCCTAGAAAAGCAAAAAATTAAAATTTATGGTGAGTGTAAATATAAATTACGAGATTGGACCAGTGTTGAAGCGCTAAGTAGCCTTACTCTTTCAAATATTGGAAATGGAGAAGTCCACTTAGAAAGTGAACTCCCCCTTTTCATCTACCTTGATTAGTGTGAAGACTTATCACTGCTATCGGCAAATAATTTCACGAAGCTTTCATTAGCATCCGATACATTTATTCGCTTTGACTTGTTCTCAGCGCTTTTTGGTAAAGCTAAATACAAGATACCATCTTGCATTTGAGCTTGAACCTCATCACGATTTATTGTCTGAGGAACAGTGATGCTTCGAGAGATTCTTCTTGTTTCTCCCCCACCATTTTCAAATAATGTTTTACGAGTTGCTTCAATTGTAACGAGTCCATTATCAACCTGAATATTCAAGTCTTCCTTTTTTACTCCAGGCATATCAACACTTAGTAAATAAGCATTATCCGTTTCTTTCATTTCACCAAAGCCTGCACTTTCACTTGAAAGACCACGTCCCTGCCAAATATCCTCTAAACCATTGATCATCTCTCTGAAGTCGCTATCAATTGAATCTCCAGAAAAAAAGCTCGATGCGAGATTGGAATTTCTACGTGGAATAATTGAACGTCTCATCATATTCGCCTCCTAGTTTTAAATTAATAAGACGATTGAGATTTTAGCACTGTGAAAAAAGGAGCTAAACTTAAGAGATTTTTAAATGATTCAAATAATTATTAAATGACCTCATGACCCATAAATGAACAACTGCTTGTGTATAGCGATAAAGATACCAAGGTAAATATGGCCTAAATTCATTAACCGATACTATTGTGTAGCGTCCTTCGGCAACAGCGCGAAACTCGAGCCAGCCAGTATTCTTTGAGCCAGACAATAGACCTCCTACAATATGAAATTTAACTCGATTAAGGTTTGAGGTATTTGAGATTTTCTTAAGAGCAAGTAGAGACTTTTTTAACCCTATCAATTTGAATTTAACAATCTCATCATCTTGCTCCACATAAACAATCGAGTGAATATAGCGTGGGAGCCAATTCATATACTCTTGGGCCACTCTTTGCATATCTAAATGAGACGGATTGTCTAAGCGCTGAATTGATCGGACATTCTTATGTTCAAATCGACGCTTTTTATAACGTTTTGATTTTTCAAACTTATTAGTTGAGATCTTCTCTAGCATAGACTTATATGTTGGATAATTTATACAGTCCTTAATATCTTCATTCACCTCAACTACTGGTAAATGACATTTAAGGCTATCCACAAGAGGAGCAACTAATTCAAAAGGGGCCTCACCAAAAGTACTCACCCACCATTTTGAAAGGCTTAAATAATTAATTGGAACAGGTATCATTAGACACTTCTTTCCAATATGAGTGGCCGTCTCTCTTATTAATTGTTCATAAGTGACCTTTTCGCCATTAACAATATTAAGGCACTTATTATAGAACTTTGGGTTGCCTACTACTTTTTTGAAAATATCTGTTAAGTCATCTATATAAACAAGCTGAGTACGACTCTTCGTCCAGGATGGCAGAATCATTGCAGGAAGGTTTAGAACAAGATTTTTTAAAATTTCAAAAGAAGATCCACCATTTCCAACAATCATTCCCGCTCTTAAAATTGTCGTAGGGATTTTACAAGTCTGGAAAACTTCTTCAACTTCTAAACGACTTTTTAAGTGAGTACTTGTTTCTCCATCCGGAACTAACCCACCAAGATAAACGATCTGCTTTACATTATTTTTTACACAGGCCTTGGCAAAGTTATCTGCTAGTACTAAATCTGTATCTTGAAAACTTCCTTGAAATAATTTTGATGATGGCAACATTGAATGGACAAGGTATACTGCAACATCAGTATCTTCTAGAGAATTTTTAATACTCTGGTAAGAGAAAAGATCACATGACCTCCACTCAAAACTCGCCTCATTCGGACGATTAGAGGAACTACGAGATCGACCAAGGCCTCTAACATCATGAATCCCATTAAGTTTTTGAATAAGATGATGACCTATAAAGCCAGAAGCACCAGCGATAGTAATTTTCATTATTAAAAGATATCATAAAAAAAGCCTAGGCAATACCTAGGCTTAGTTAATTTATGTCGAATGAATAGATTTTAAGAAATTATGACTCTAGCATCATCTCATCAGAGCTCTCTTCTTCTGTTGATTCCTCTTTAGCAGGTGGTCGACATATAGCAATAACTTCTTCCATGTCCATCATTGCCTCAACCTTCTTAGGTAACTTCATATCAGCTACGGTTAAATTCTCCGCAATATCAAGCCCTGAAACATCAATTTCAACCTTTGCAGGCATATCTTTTGGAGTACCGCTAAGAGTGATATTATCGTGCATTAAAACAAGCACACCACCTTTCTTACGTCCAGCTGGCTCACCCATTGCAACAATAGGTACTTCAACCTCATTTGTTTCACCTTTAGGTAATTCAACAAGAGAGAAGTGAACAAGTTCCTTTGAAACAGGGTCTCTTTGTATTTCTTCAAACTTTACAAAGATAGTACGTTTCTTTGACTTAACTTCATAGACCTCACCTGTTTTACTGATGGCCTTTTTAAGGTCTAATTCAGATGCTCTAACAGGAGTATTCTCAACATTTGGTCCATACATTGTCCCTGGGATTAATCCCATATCACGTAATTCGTGAGTCTTTGTATGTAGATCACGATCTTCTATTTTTAGTTGAGTTAATTTATTAGTCATTTTGCTCATAACCATCCTTTTTTTTGTTGAACGATTTCTATTTGTTAGTAATAACCTAACGCAAATAGACTTATAAATTAAATGCATATAAGATTATGGATATATAATGTTAAATCTATATAGGTGCTTTATGTATAAGATCAATTTCAATCATCTCAAGTACTTCCTGACAATTGCAGAAGAGGGCTCAATTGTTAAAGCTTCTAAGAGGCTTAATATTACTCAACCAGCACTGAGTCATCAATTGCGTTTACTAGAAGAAGATCTTGAGAAGAAACTATTTGACCGCTTGGGCAAGAAGCTTGTTTTAAACGACAATGGAATTGTCGTTATGGAGTATGCACGAAAAATCTTTCGACACTCAGAGGAGATGATTCAATATCTCAAGTCTAATAATGATGATTTTATAACAATTATAAAAGTTGGAACTGTTCCATGGGTACCTAATGATGTTATCTATGACTTTCTAAAACCACTTATCATCAATCCACATTTAAAAATACAAATCTATCAAAAGGACCTCGACTCCCTTTATAAAGATATAGCAAATAACAAACTAGACTTAATCCTCTCGGATACTGAGTATACAGGCCGCTCAAAGAAGCTCATTGCTCACAAATTAAAGGCAGAACCATTAGTTTGTGTTGCAGCTTCTAAAAATAGCTTTAAGGGAAAATTTCCAAATTGCTTAAGTAATAAGAAAGTAATTAATTATCCAGAGATCTGTGTACTTGGACGCAATATTGAAGACTATTTTGAAATTAATAATCTTTCGGTAAAGATTGTTAGTGAATTTACAGACTCATCTTTAATAAAGTCTGCTGTCGAGCACGGTGGAGTTGCCGCATTTCTACCTAGAAGTGTTGTAAAGCAAAGCTTGAAAGAGAAGAGGTTGATAAAGCTTGGACAAGATAAGAATCTAGTCTTTAACTTATGGGCCATCACAAGTGGAGATATTTCAAAAGAAAATGCTCTTGCTCAAAGAATTGTAAAATATAGAGGCAGTTAAACAAGAGGTAGGTTTAGAGTTACTCGAGACCCACAATCTGGTAAGTTTTCAATTAATAATTTTGCGTTATGTTTTTCCAAGAATGAATGAACTAATTTTAAGCCAATACCAGTTCCCTTCTCACCTTTCGTTCCTTGCTTAACATGGAATGTGTTACCACTTGCAAGTCCATTGATGACAACATCAGGAACGCCTTCTCCTTGATCAACAACTTCAATCTGATATCCATTTTCATCATGTTGACCTTTGACATTAATCTTTCCACCTTCAGGAGTGAATTTGATTGCGTTGGAAATAATATTTCTAATACAAGTCTCAATCATAACGCTATCGTGATTTAGAACATAATCTTCAAGGTCGACATCAATATCAAGTTCTTTTGTCTGGGCCAATTCAATTGCAAATTCAATGGCCTTCTCAATTGTTGGCTTTATATTTGTATCTTTTGGATCATAGCCTAAACTTTCATTACTTGTTATGGCCCAAGATAAGAGGTCTCTTAAGAGATTATCTGTTTTACGAGCTGCTTTTAAAATTCTATTTTGATAGCTTTGAATTCTTTCCGTACTTAGTTCTCGATTTGAGCGTGTTACAGCTTGAGCTGAAGACATAATCACTTGAAGAGGACTCTTTAGATCATGTGCAATTGTTGAGATGACATCATCTTTAGTCTTATTCATTTCAGCAAGTCGTCTATTTGAAATATGAAAAAGTCGCCAAGCGCGATTAAACATAGAACGAAAAGCAAAGAGAACAATATTTAAAGAAACGAGAATAAAAACGCGATAACCATGATTTGCTAAGTCTGCTTCAGGATGTAAAAGAGGAACTGTTAAAAATACTAAAAACAAGAGAACACAATTCCAAATGATGCATTTTAGTCGCCCAGGAAGCATGACATAGAATGAAGTCGTCATAATCATAACACCAGCAAGAAGTGTTGAACTTCTTCCTTGAACCATAAATGTTAGAGCAGCAACGATAATGACTGATAGAAGTTTAATATAAAAAAGATGGACCTCAACTTTTTCACTATATGCCTTATTTCTCCACGAATAAACAAAGTAGAGTCCATATGCTACAAGCCCCACTCTTAGAGCTGTAAGTATATTGGGAGAACCATAAAAGAATGTCCTTTGGTAATCAGCGAAAAGGCCAGCAAAAAGCATCAAAATACAACAAGTGAGATAAGAGTAACGAGTATAGAAAGAGTCCTTATTCCAAGCATTTTCTAAATACTCTCTCTCTTCTTCAGAGTTTTTAAACTCTCCAAAGACATTTATAAATTGATCCAAAATTAAGTCCTACTGAAAAATATTTAAACTTAGTTACAATAAATTTTAATTAATGGCGACAGAAAAAATCATATCTAAGAATATTATACAATCGGGCCTAGCGGTCTCAAAGTTCTTTAATATTAAACACTTAGAACAGTTAAGGATATGAATTATTTTATAAAACTCACATACATGTACACGTTCATAATCAAGATTATAAGTAGTTACAAAACCATTCCCAAGACAGTCTAAATATCTAAAGGAAACGTAATTTATTTACATGATTAGAGAAGGGGTCAATTTTTCCGTTTTAAATTTAGACGGCCTAGAAAAATGTTTCAAAATCCCCTAATCAAATAAGTAAAATGTTAGTTTTCCTTATGAATAATTTTCTAGCAACTCTACTATTGTCCACAGCTCTATTAAACCTAAACTCTTTTGCCAAAGAAGATCATCAAAGCTTTTTAAAAATCTCAATGGAGGTTCAACAAGAACTGCAATGTGAGAGAGAGTTTCAAATTATTAATAAGGCCTTTAAAGTTCGTTCTAAGGATTTTGTGGATTGCGAAGATGCCTTTTGGGCCGATAGGGCCATGAGTAAAGTTAAACAAATTTCAAATATATCACCTAAGGTTAATCTTGAATTACTTGCAAGAGACAGTGGTGCCTCATTTGATATAGGAAGCACTATTCGCCTTCCCTTAAGACTTACCTTTTCAAATCGATGGGGACAAGTATATGACTCTCTTAGCCTAGGAACGGATGCCATCCTCTACCATGAGTATTCACATGCAATTTTTGGCGAGGTCATTGGAAAGAAGTTTTATCCACAGTTTAAGGCCATGGCAGAAACCTTATCACGATACAAAATAGCTCTTCAAAACGCCTATGCCACAGGAAACTATGGCAACGCTGTTAAGTACTACGAAAACCAGATAAAGAGACTACAAGAGAAAATGAAAACTCATCATGAAATTGAGTATTATCATTTATCATCATCGTATAATGAATTCTTTGCTGACCTTGTTGCGGTCTTAGTAACAAATAACGCTAATAGTATATTCAATGCTCTCTACTATGATGAGATGAGTGATCAGAGCTATCAAATGATTAAGCTTAGGTCTTTTGAAGATCAGTCAACAAACTACGATAATCGACTACTAAATGAGATCCATGGGGAACTGGCCCTAGCAAGACAATTTATTGGTAAAACAGTACTAAATGAGATTTTTTCAATTAGAGATGAAAAGTTAGCGAATCAGAGAAAGAAAGCACTTCTTGATAATGTTCTTAAGGCAATTGATAACCAAATGACGAAGAGAATTGAGCTTAATGACTTTGGAATTTCACCAAAGAAAAACAATGAAAAGTTAATTAAAGAGCTAAAAGAAGTTCTAAAGCTAGAAGTATAATAAGCTAAGCAAAGCTCTCGCCCATTAACGCACACCCTAATAAGAGGTTTAACTTAAAATCTTTACAAGATTAAATTGACGCTCTATGCCCCTAACATTTATTATTTTCTACAGGAATCGTTTAGGAGCATTTCATTAGCATCGACTTATTTAAATACTTTTATCCAGCTTCTGCATATGACCAAGAAGATGAGTTAGCGGCTATCCAAAAGAGATATCAGGCGCGCCTTATCACTTTTTCAACAATCACACTTCTAATACACTTTATAACAATAATTTTAATTATTTTCTCTCAAATTCAATTTACGACGAATTTTATATACACTGAAGCATTAGTGATTCCATTGTGTCTATTCTCCTTATACACATATAAGAAATACGACAATCTTCTCACATATCGAGTTCTTTTATACATTACAACATTTGTACTCTTAAATTATCGTATTTATGTCATGCAGTCCCACTCGACAGAATTACTGACATGGACTCTCGCTTTCTTCATCGTCATGGTTTACACGACAAGCTTAAAAGTTGCCATTACTATATTGATAAGTAATTTATCGCTAATAGTTTATAATACACAATATGGTGAAGCCTATGTGTGGCTACTACCACTAAAATATCAATTAATAATTCATAAGATCTACCCCACCCTAATTATTGCCTTTATCCTTTTCTATAAAAAATTGTCAGAAGTTGCCAAGACAAACGAACTAGAGCGTTTTAATAAAAGAGACGTGATATCAAAAATGATAATCACTTTATCTCATGAAATTAATAATCCATTGGCAATCGCAAAACTCACTGTAAATAAACTTAAAAGAAAAAGTGAAAATGAAATTATGAATAAGATGGATGAAAACCTAGATCAGATTTCTAAAATCACACATCTTATAAAAGACATAAGCGACTTGAAAGAAGTGGAGCATGGTGACAGAAGAATCTTCGATCTCTATAGTACTATCAGTACAAAAGATAAGTCGGCAAAGACTTAGGAGAATTTTATAAAAAAGGACCTGTTAAATTACTTTTATCCAAAGTCTGCATTTGATCGTGAAGATGAACTTGCTGCAATTGAAAAGAGATACCAAGCGAGGTTAATTTCTTTTACGGTTATGACCTTAGTAATTAACTTTGCATTAATTCTCTTAATTTTCTTCTTTCAAATTGAAACGAATTCATTCTTCATTCTAGGCTCATCACTCGTTATCCCGGCCGGGATATGCACTCTCTATCTCTACAAGAAATATGATAGTACCTTTTTATTTCGCTTATATATATTCTTTATTACTTTTGTCCTTTTAAACTACAGAGCCTATGAACTACAATCACATTCAAGTGCATTACTTCCATGGTTTATTGCTTTCTTTGTTATTAGTGTTCAGACAGTAGATTATAAGTCTTCATTTCTCATACTTGTGAGTAATCTCCTTGTAATGAGTTATGGCTACTTCTATGGGACTGTCTTCGAAGGTTTCCTCGCGCTGAAATATCAGATAATCGTCAACCAGATATATCCAACACTTCTTATCGTTATCTTTTTGCTTTATAAGAAATTAATAGAAAGATTAAAGGAAAAAGAAGTTGAACTGTTCCAAAAGAAAGACGTTATATCTAAAATGATTATTACCCTATCTCGAGAAATTAACTCACCTCTTACAGTTGCAAAGCTTACTGTTAATAAGCTTAGAAGAGAATGTGATGATGAATCAGTGGATCGAATTGAAGAGAGTCTAAATCGAATCACAAAAGTCACTCATCTAATCGAGGATATTAACGAGCTAAAAGAAGTGGAATATGGTGAAGGAAAAATGTATGACCTTTATAACTCTGTCAGAAATAAAGGTCGTTCAAAAAAAGATATTCTATCTTAACTTAGCGATCAAGCAGAACTGACAAGTATAAGAGATCATAATAAGTTGCCAAAAAGAGGTCTGGATCCCTTTGAGAAAGGTCTCGATAATACCTCTTTGCTTCCTCACTTCCCTCTTTAAATGACTTATTAAGGGCCTGGAAACTGCGACTATTTATTGCATGATGCTCAACAACTTCTTTCGATAATGCCAAGGTTTGCTCTAAATTGAAGTCCATGACACCTTTTTTATAGTTCTCCAACTCTCTTTGAGCGGCAATGATAGCAGGAGTTAAGAAATAAACACTTCCACCTTTTTTTACAATCGGTCCAGCAAATGTACTGACTTTATCACTTGCGAGATAAGGTCCCATATACTGACTATATGTCTTTCGAAGTAAGCTTCTCTTTGCACCAAGATTCCTCATTCCCTTCTTTTGGGCCAGCAGGAAAAGAGCATTTACTTCAGCAAATGACTCTGCTTCATGTACTCCATGTGCAGATGGTGAAGAAGAGTAATTCTTAAGCATGAAGTTTTGATCAAGACAATGTGATAATTCATGATAAAGTGAATAAAGATATAACTCTTCGAGCGTAAAGAGATTTTCAAATCTTGAAAAATCAAAGTTCTCATAAACATCGACTTCTTTTGAGTCACCTAAAACTCTTCTGACTTCTGCTGATAGATCATTCATAATTCCATTTGGTAAAACGGCGCAGAATTTTAATTCTTTCCCCCATCCTCTTTCAAAAAAAGGTATCGCTGAAGCGGCACCATTTAATGACGTAAAGTACGGAACGAGATTAACGGCCTCATTATGTGAAAGTTCGATGTCATGAATATCTAGGGTATAATTTTTAACAATTTCAATTTGATCAGTCTCTTCTAGACCAACGAGTTTTGGCGCTATTTCATTCTTATCGAAAATGATAATAGGATACTCATAAGTATTACGATATTCCTCATTCAACTTTTCAACTTCACTACTGAGATCAAAAGCAAAACCAAGGCCATGAGTTAACATTAATAAGATAGGGACAATTAAACGGGGTAGATTCTTCATGTTAACGTTAAACCATATATAAGAGGTGAAAACATTAACTCCAGAAGAATTACATGGAGTGAATAAAAAATATGCAATAAAAAGGGGGCCTAAGCCCCCAATATTATTATGCTACCTTTATTTTTGGATTTAATTTTAAAGAGCAATTAACAGTATTTGTTACTAAACACTTATCCTTAGTTTCTTCAAGTAACTTCATATACTTATCGACATCCTTTTTATTTTTGACTACTAACTCAGGCTTAATCTCTACCGAAGTAAAGGCCATACGTCCGTCTTTACGATCTAAAGTTGCATCCGCTTTAACGTCAATTTTATCCCAGTCTAATTTTCGGGCCTTTGCCAATTCTTTAAAGCTTAATAGATAACAACTCGAAATACTTGCTGAGAATAGGTCCTCAGGTGACCACTGATTTTGATCTCCTTGAAAGTCAGGACCTTGAAACTCTCGTGGAGCTGTTGAACGAATTTTACCTTCAATTCCAGAAGCTGAAATTTCCATGTTGTCATTTTTACTTTCACCATGTGAACTCGTTGTGTAAACACTCATATTTGTCTCCAATGTTTAGTTAATAATTGGATATTAAATGAAAAACGAACTCAAATGTTTTAAATAAAACCTCATTTTTATTTAAAAAGTAAACATGTCACTGATCTTCCAGTGTTTTAATTCTTTATAATCATGTTCAAATTACATGACTTAAATTAAATTGAATTTTCCTAATCTAGGTCATCTTTTTTCTAAGGAATTTCTTCTATGATTAATCTCAATTAGGAGAAAGATATGAAATCTCATGATCTTGAAAGAAAGTACAACATCCCAGTTCCTCGCTATACAAGCTATCCTGCCGTCCCCCATTGGAATGGGGCCCCATGTGAAGGTATTTGGCTTGGACACCTTAAGGATCATTATGATCCAGCTCAGGGAGTGGAATTATACATACATGTTCCTTTCTGTGAGAAGCTTTGTTACTACTGTGGCTGCCATCGTGTTATTTCCAAGAATAAAGATCGTGGCCTTGAATATGTGAACTACCTAATAAAGGAATGGAAGCTATATAAGAAGAAGCTAGGAGATATCAAAATCGCCTCGATTCATCTAGGAGGAGGAACTCCAAACTTCTTAACAGTAGAGGCCTTTACAAATTTATTTAATGAGTTATCTCCAAGCTTCAAAGAGGAAGAATTTAAAGGATCAATAGAAATTGATCCACGTACATGCACTAAAGAACAACTCGATATGTATAAGAGCTTTGGAATTGAACGACTCTCAATGGGAGTCCAAGACTTTGATGAAAAAGTGCAACTCGCAATAGGAAGAGTTCAGCCTTATGAGAAAGTAAAAGAGCTTGTAGATTATGCTAGAGAAATTGGAATTGCAGATATAAATTTTGATTTAATCTACGGTCTTCCTTTTCAATCAACAAATACAATCACAGAAACTATAGAAAAAGTATTAACTCTGAACCCATTACAAATCGCTTTTTATAGTTATGCTCACCTTCCATCAAGAATCAAGAATCAAAGACTCATTCCAGAAGAGGGCCTACTACACGGTATGGAAAAGAGAGCACTTTATGAAAAAGGAAAAGAGCTTCTTGCCATTAATCATTACGAAGAAATTGGATTAGATCATTTTGCAAAAGATGATAGCAGCTTGGCCAAGGCCAAAAAAGAAGGTCGTTTAAGACGTAATTTTATGGGACATACACATAAGACATCGTCTATGATCATAGGTCTCGGTTGCTCATCAATCTCTTCTTCAATTAAAAGCTTTGCTCAAAATGAGAAGGAAGTTAAAGAATATTATAATAAGATTAATAGTGGCCTTCTTGCCATTAGATCTGGTCATACACAATCATCCCAAGATCTTGAAGTAGAAGAAATCATGCAAGACTTCTTTGCAACTAATAGCATTGATAAGAAATCATGGAAAAAACTTAATCATGCAAGCATCATTAAACAAAAACTAGATGAGCTGCAAGAAGATGGCCTTATCGAAGAAGGTGATCGTTTTCTCGTAACAGAAAAAGGGAGACCTTTTATGAGAAATATCGCCAGTATCTTTGATCATCATTTACTAGAATCAAAGCAAAATAGTGGCTCGACATCCCTTTAAACAGATAGGCTGACTTGCAATTCCTCCCGGGATGACGCATAATAATATGTACACAACACACATATCTATAGGGAGAATTAATGAGTCAATTATCGCCACAAATGAAAGAAGAATTACTTGCTGAAATCAAATCTCTTGAGTCACAACTGACTGGAAATATGATGGATGATATGGATATTCGTGGGCGTATCCACAACATAAAAATGAAACTTGAAGGTGTAAAACCTGTTGATAGTTTTGTTGATTGCATTGGATGTGGTTCTTAAAATAATCAAATAAATTACAGTATAAAAAAAGGCCTCAACTAAGAGGCCTTCCTTATGACAAAAAACGCGAGAGAGAGAGATGCGTTTTTATGACAGCATTAAATCTTCAAATGCAGTAAGTCCGGCCTTGGCCCCCTCACCCATTGAAATAATAATTTGCTTATACGGAACAGTTGTAACATCACCTGCCGCATAAATTCTTTCTTGATTCGTGCGACATTTATCAGTCACAATAATTTCACCAAATTTATTTTTTTCCACAAGATCACCTAAGAAAGCGGTATTTGGAACGAGCCCAATTTGGACAAAGACTCCATCGAGATCAATCTTTTTAATATCTCCAGAATCACGGTCCTCATATTCAAGGGCCACAACCTTTTCACCGTCTCCAATAACTTTATCTGTTCGAGCATTTTTAATAATTGTTACATTCTTTAGTGACTCTAACTTATCAATTAAAACTTGGTCGGCCTTTAACTCAGGAGCAAACTCCACAACCGTTACAGACTTAACAATTCCAGCAAGATCGATCGCTGCTTCAACTCCAGAGTTTCCGCCACCGATTACACTTACATCCTTGCCTTTATAATAAGGTCCATCACAGTGAGGACAATAAGCAACACCACGTCCTAGATAGTCTTTTTCTCCTTCAACTCCTAGCTCGCGCCACTTAGCACCCGTTGCAATAATAAGAGACTTTGTTTTAACCACTTCACCACTATTTAAAAATAAAGTCTTAAGCTCTCCATTTTCAATATTATCAACACGACGATGTTCTAGTAGCTTAATATCGTATTCTGAAACATGTTTTCCAAGTGCAGCTGAAAGCTCAGGGCCTTCAGTATATGGAACAGAAATAAAATTTTCGATTCCCTTAGTATCTTGCATCTGACCACCAACACGATCAGTGATAATGGCAGTCTTTAGGCCTTTTCTTGCTGTATAAACAGCAGAAGACGCACCAGCAGGTCCACCACCAATAACAATGACATCATACTCTCCAAGATCCTTAGTTTCATTTGAAGTTGAGCTCTCATCTTTGCCAAAGCGCTCTTCTAACTTCTCAAGGAGATCAACAAGTGATGACTTACCAGAATGTACAAGGTCTTTATCGTGAATAACACTTGGTACACCTTGAATTTTCAACTCCTTAATTTCGTCTTGGACGAATTCACCATCAATCATTTCATGAGTAAAATCTTCCTTATAAATGGCCATTAAGTTTAAGGCCTGAACAATATCAGGGCAGTTTTCACATGAAAGAGAAATATATGTCTTAAGATCTATTGATCCTTTAAGAGCTTTTATTCGATTAATGATCATATCATCAGGGAGCTTCCCTTTTAGATCACTATTTAAAATGGCCAGGATTAAAGAGGTAAACTCATGTCCTCCAGGGATCCCTGAAAATTTAATTCCATTTGCCTTCCCATTAACTTGAATTTCAAAATGTGGGTAATCATAAGTCTCCCCACTCGACTTTGTACTTATTTTAGGAGAAGTACCTGCGATGCTCTCTAGCATCTCTACAAGCTCTTGTTGCTTTGAATTGCTAGATTCACTGTACACAAGTCCAATCTCACTTTCTAAATTAGCATAGACTGATTTTAATTGTTCAATGATTGCGTTATCTAACATTTTGTTCTCCTTCTTCAAAAAAGGGGGCACGAAGCCCCCCTATATATCTAGTATTCTGTATAAGAATAATTCCTAGATTTTACCTACAAGGTCTAGACCTGGCTTAAGTGTTTCCGAACCTGGCTTCCACTTAGCTGGACAAACTTCATCTGGGTGCTCAGCAATAAATTGAGCAGCTTGAACTTTTCTCATTAGTTCATCAGCGTTACGTCCAATTCCGTTGTCTTGAACTTCAGCAAGCTTAATTTCACCAGCTGGGTTGATTAGGAAAGTCCCTCTATAAGCAAGACCTTCTTCTTCAATATGAACACCAAATGCTCTAGTTAATTGACCAGTTGGGTCTGCAAGCATTGGGTACTTGATCTTCTTGATTGTTTCAGAAGCATCATGCCATGCTTTGTGAGTGAAGTGAGTATCTGTTGATACAGAGTAAACTTCTACACCCATTTTTTGGAATTCTTCGTACTTATCTGCCATGTCACCTAGCTCAGTTGGACATACGAAAGTAAAGTCAGCAGGATAGAAGAAAAGGATAGACCATTTTCCTTCTAGGTCTTTTGCTGTAACTGTTTTAAAGTCATCGTTTACGTAAGCTTGTACAGAAAAGTCTTGTACTTTTGTGTTGATTAAAGTTTGCACTTGCATCTCCTTTATAAAAGTTTTCAGTGTTTAATTCTTGCCTAGAATTATGGCAATAAATCAAGAAATTCTCTAATATTAATTGTCTAATATGTGATAGATTTCACCTATCAAGAACGGTAATTACAATAGATCTTGCTTATGTGTCGCATCAAAAAATAAGTCGGCCATATTGCTCTAAATAAGTGAGACGCGGTTAGTCGAGATGATATATCTCCATGATTTCACTAAGAATCTTATCAAAATCGATGTTGAGATCCTTGAGCTCACCTGAATGAACATCAAAAACCCAACCATAGACCTTAAGCCCTCTTTCACGGTTTGCTTTTTGAACAGCAGCAGTCTTTATGGCATTGATACATTGTTCCTGAACATTTAGCTCAACAAGGCGCTCATATCGCTTATCTTCGTCTTTAATATTATTGAGTTCAGTTTTGTGAGTGCGATATACATCTCTGATATTTCTAAGCCATGGATTAAGAATACCAAGGTCTTGGCTTTCCATTGCGGCCTTTACTCCACCACATCCGTAATGCCCGCAAACGATGATATGGTCAACTTTAAGATGTTCAACAGCGTAGTTTAGAACACTCATGACGTTTAGATCAATACTTATAACCATATTGGCAATATTACGATGAACAAAAACCTCTCCAGGACCGGCCCCCATAACTTCTTCAGCAGTTACTCGACTATCTGAGCATCCGATATAAAGATAATTCGGGTTTTGGCCCGCACCTAACTTTTCAAAGAATTTCTCATCCTCGTTAAGCTTTGCCTTCACCCATTCTTTATTATTTTTGAAGATATTTTTGATATCCATTAATTCACCTATTTGATTATATTCGATAAATAATATGTGAATCTAATGAATTTGCCAATTACGCTTTAAGTTATAATCCCTCTAGAAGGAACTTAACCGCCAGACTTTGAAGAATAATTGCTGCAATAATGCTAAAAATAGGCCCAAGCTTATCTGAAGCACGTTTTGCAATGCTCATTCCAACAATTGTTGAACAAAATGCCCATCCACCGATGGAGATAATATATGGAGTTAGCACCTTTCCTGATGCACCAATTGTCACACCAACAGCAAAGGCGTCAAGACTTGTAGCAAATGAAACGAGTATTACTTTAAAAATACTGTGGAATTCTTTTGGTTTTTCTTCCTCATCTTCGTGCTTACCACTCAATTCTTCATAACCTTCATAGGCCATATGAATGGCAACAGCAGTTAAGAGTCCAAACGATATCCAGTGATCAATATAATCAAATTGTGCAATAACTTTCGCACCAGCAATGGCACCTAAGAATGCAACTAGCGCTTCTGCACCACCTGAAGAGAAAGCAAATTTTATCGAATCACTAAACTTATGAGGACGAGCTCCCATTGCAACAGCAGCAGAAAAAGAATCCGCACAAAGGACAAGCCCAATAACTACAACTTCAAAATAATTAATCATAAGTACTTATAATACTGTTTGATAAGCTAGACAATGATTATTCTTTTTTTCACACTACTGTCCTAAATGGTATTTTTTTAATATTGTCATATCAATGAAATACTTAATTCTCATACTCTCATTTAGTACTTTTGCATCCCTTGAAAGCGTTGACTCTTACTTTAATGATGACGAGTTAAATAAGGTTCGAAACCAATCTGAATTTGAGATTGATCAATGCCATGATGTTAATAATATTAGCTTTGGTGAGAGCATAGAATATTTCATAAAAGAATTAGCAAATAAGAAACCAACATTTCTTCATGTGGCATCAATTTATAATATGCCTTCAAAAATGGAAAACCAAGAGGCCGTAGGACTACTTAGTCACCCTCTATGCCTAGTCTCTAAGAAAAGCCTTTCTCAAACAATTAAAAAAGTTCCTGATGATAAAACCATTGAATTAGCGAATCGCTTTGCAAGTGAACATAATGAATACCGTTCACTAGGCCATAGAGATGAGCTAAAGAAACTATGGGCAAGATTCTTTGGATGCCTTGCTTATACTGAAAGCTTAACGACTGCTGATACAAAAGCCAGTAAGAAGCTTGCAAAGAAATATGGACCTAGAAAATATAATAAACCGGATGGAGTAAAGTTCTACTACGATAAGTGGCAACCAAAAGTGAGTCGTTTAAATATAGGCCTCTTTCAATTCACACCAAATTACGCTGGCAATATTAAGCCCTGCGTGGATTCATGGAATCACTTCTACCAAGAAGAGAAATGTCAGATCAAGAATAAGGGCCAAGATAATTTGATAAGAGTTTTTGGCTCAACCACACAGCAATTTAATGCCTATTGTGGAGTCCACAAGGTTATTCAAGCATTTTCAGTTCAGCTTAATACGCAAACAAAGAAGTTCACTCACCCAAATAATACTGAATCAGGAAAGTTAAAAGAGTCGAATAAGAGATGTGTCAGCCCACACTTCTATGCAGGCTGGTCTTATAACCACTTTGGGCCTCTTCAAAACTCAACAGGTGATAACCTGGGAAAGCTTATGTCCTGTATTTATCACTAATTTTTAAAATATTTAATACTTCCCTTCATCCCAAAGACAATATGTCCCTTATCTAGGATTAAAGTATCCGCAAAGATATTCTCAGGCTTCTCACCTTCAGAAAATAAACGGGATTTGAGAAGGCTTCCATCATTAAGATCTAAGTAAGATATCTTTCCAAGGCGATCAATAAAGATCAGCTTCTCTCCATCATACTTCATTGATGAGTAGTTATAACCGAGCTTCTTCTTGCGACTCTCATACTTCCACTTAAGTTCGGAAGTCACACTATTCCAAGCATAGACACGTCCATCAAAGTCATTAAAAACAACAATATCATCAAAGACCAAAGGCTTTCCAATTACAGGTGAATCAATTTCAACAGAACTAACTCTCCCCCCTATTGAATTAAAGCATACAAGTCCACCAAGCTCAGACTTCACATGAAGTTCACCTTGAATAAAGCAAATATTCTCACGTGTTGCAACAGGTCCATACCAACTTGAAAGAGGTAGCTCTTCACGCCAAATTTGCTTTCCACTCTTGGCATCAATTTTATAAGCAAAAGGTCTGGCCTTGCCAAGATCTTCTTCAGGAACACCACTTGCAACATAAACGGCATTATCTTTTAAAAGAACAAAGGCATCCATATGGCCACCTTCAAAATGCCAGATTTCTTTCATTGTTTCAGGATCAATTGCATAGAGGCCATCGCCACCAGCTGTTTGAAAAAGATAGTCCTTTCCTTCAATTGTGTGAATGACAGGAAGAATCTCTGTATGCCCCTTAGTTTTAAAAGAGCCTACAACCTTCTTTGTCTTAGGATCAAATTTATAAACCCTCATATGATGAGAAGCATGAAGCCCTTCGCCAAAATATAAGAAGCCTTTAAAATAGACAGGAGTTGGCGACAGAAACTTACCAAAGAAAATCTTATTCTTTATGGCCCCAGTTTCTATATCCAAAACAAAGAGATTACCTTCTTTAGATCCAACAAAAAGCTCTCCATCGACAACAGTACCGGAAGCAAAGATTCCTTCAGGTACAACTTGTTGCCAAATAAAATTTTCAGGATCAACATTTATTGGGTCTTTCTTATAAGTGATATCACTATTAAAAGTATCTTGAATAAATAGAGGTACCGGCCCATGCTTTATATATTGATAGGCTTCCATTCCACCGTAGATAAGAAGATTAAAAATCATTGCAGAGATTAACACCTTAGGCTTAAGTAAAACCTCAAGAAGCTTTTTTGGCCCTTCGGCCTTGAGCTTAACCCCAAAGAGCCCTGCAATAAATGTTGCAACAACAGTAATTCCTGTACTTAGAAAAGCTAAGGGTAACAATACCGTTGGAACAATAGAGTAACTATAGTCACTACAAAAGTTGTTATTGCATGAGTTTAATACTTCCAGAATTTCCATCAACGAAAACATCCTCTCCACCTTTAAATTTAATATGACATTGTTTAATTCCACTCACAGCTGGAATTCCCATTTCTCTGGCAACAATTGCACAATGTGACAGAACACCACCACGCTCAACAATGATCCCACTTGCTTTAGTGAAAACTGGTGTCCATCCTGGATCAGTTGATTGAGCGACGACAATTGCATTTTCAGGCCATTCAATCTCTTTCCAATTTGAAGGATTATTGATGACAACAACCTTGCCCCTAACCATTCCTGAAGATAGTCCTTCTCCGACTAGATTGCTTGAAGACGCTTCTTCATTACCATCAATAACAGACTTTATTTCTCTTAAAGAAGTAACTGTTGAGAAGTTGAAGTTTCGAAACATTTCAATCTTATGCTTTCTTTCTCTGATAAGGCTTAAGTAACTACTTTTAAAATTCTTTATCTCATGGATATGAAGATAGAAGATATCATTTAAGTCATCTAATTTATATCGACGTGCGATTTCTAAACAAAGATATCGAATATGGGCATAAGGTTTTAAAATCGCCATTTTCCACTTCTCTCTTAGCTCTAAGAGATCCTTTAAAATCTTCCACTCTTCTAAGATCAAAGTTTTTTTAAATGACTTCATTGCCATAATTTCGGCTTCAACATCATCTAATGTATGATTATTTTTTTCTTTTACATACTTCTCTAAGGGATAATCATAGAATGCATCATCACCAATTTCTGCCCATCTCTTAGCACTGAGATCGAGCTCTCCCGGACCACGATGACCATAGCGAGCAAGAAAGTTGTGACGAGCATTGGGCTTTGCACATGCTTTTTTAAAGTAGAGTCCCATTTTAAATGTTTCTGAATTTATTCCTGCTCCAGACCATCTCTTAATTAAGTGATCTGCCTCTTGAGGAGTATAGATACTTTTTAAAAGAGATATTAAGGTTTGAATTGTTGTCTCTGTTAATGAGATCAAGATATAAGGCCATACCAAAGTTCTCTCACTAAATAGTGATGACTCTTTTGAGAAGCGACTTAATAGATCTTCCAATGTCCAATCTTGATAGATCTTACTATCATATGGCCTTTTATTAATAACAGAAATATCCACTAATGCCTTTGTTGCATCATTAATAACTTCTTTTCTATGTGTATTGATTGAGAGGCCAACCTTCAACATTCTCCACATTGTCTGAGGCGTTTTCATAAGAATGTGTGGAGTAACTTTTGAAAAATGAAATTTTAAATGCGGCCTAGGAATTGGCTCTATTGTATAAGGGATTGGACCAAAATACATTTGCCCAAGCTTTGAAAGGTTAATATAACTTCGTCCAAAGACTTCATCCATTAAACACTCATCTTTACTGAAGCCGACATAACCAAGCTCTTGCAAAGCCTTATCGAATGCCTGATCCTTCCTAAATGAATTGGCCCAAATCTCAGTTGTTAATGTTGTTGGCGCTGTTGTCCATTCTGCAAATGTCTGTCCATCCCAGACTGTGTCTTGAGGATAAATTGACTCTAATCTTTCAAGTTCCTCATGGCCAATTCTCTTAAGATTTGAAATTGAAGCTTTTGCTGTAATTGGCCTTGCTTGAAGAAGATAGACAATCCCCTTTTTATCAATGGCCCATTCAATATCAAAATCATCCTGATACTTATCTTCCACAAGTTTTGCACAACGAATAATTTCATCAATTTGTTCAGAAGTTATATCTGGGCTTACTCTTTGAGACTCACTCAAGATTGTGGGAGTTCTTTTCCCAGAAACAAGATCTTCGCCGACTCCATCAATATATTCAAGCATCCAAGACTTAAACTTCCCTCTTGGGTCTTTTGAAAAATAAACTCCTGAAAAAGATGGATCAATCATACGCTGAATAACAACGTTCATTGGGACTTCTTTAGAGCTTCCTAAGAAATGTTGGCGATAGGCTTTTGAAGATTCTTTATTAATTGAGTTAAAGCAGTCAGTAATCGCTCTTTTTAAATCACTATCATTATCGACATAGAGGAATGTGGAATTCTGGCCAGCAAAACTATTCTCTTTCGAGTCTTCCCCTGTAGCAGAACTTCTAACTGCCAAAGAGTATTCTCCATCTTTAGCAAATTGATAAACTTCCTCTAATTCTCTATCTGATGGCATTGCATCCAAGATAATTCCATTAGGAACAGGAATATTCATCTGTGCCATCATGGCAAGCATATAGGCTTTTCCACCTACTTGTGTTTTGTCTTCAGGTAAATTTTCAAAATAATATAACATCGGTCCATCCTCTCAATAAACTTATATCGTTTAAGAGTCAAAGAAGACATGATGTATATCATGAAAAACAATAATAACAGAACAGAAAGAAATTAATTTAAGAGAATATCTAAGATTTCCTGTTGCTCTTTTGTTCTTAAGCTCTTGTCAGTTACCACTGCGTTAAGATTGGCCTTTTCAGAGCTTTTCTTATCCTGATAAATCTTAGGTATTAAGTGCTTTAATAGCTCTTTTACATTAGACACATTCTTATTAATGACTGCTGTGATCTCTTCTAGTGAGCAAGCTTCATCTTTCCAACAATCGTAATCAGTTACAAGTGCTACTGTCGCATAAGCAATCCCTGCCTCTACTGAGAGATAGCTTTCAGGAACATTAGTCATTCCAATGACACTGGCACCAAAGCTACGATAGAGTTCACTTTCGGCACGACTTGAGTATTGAGGTCCTTCGATACAAATATAGCTGCCACCAAAGTGAAAGTTTGTATCAACTTTGTTTTGAACAGATTTGATCGATTCGACAAGCTCTAGCGAGATTGGTTGTGCAACAGAGACATGTCCCACAATCCCATCTTCAAAGAAGCTTCTTTTGCGTAGTCCTTTGGTCCAATCAATAAATTGATCTGGCATAAAAAAGTCACCTGGAGCGACTTCTTCTTTTAATGACCCTACAGCTGAGATTGAGATTATATGAGTCACTCCTAACTTCTTAAGAGCAAAAATATTGGCACGATAATTTATATCAGAAGGAGAAATATGGTGTCCTACACCATGTCTTGTGACAAAGAAGAATTCGTAATCAGAAACCTTGAGTTTTTTTATCTTACTACTAGGTTCCCCAAATGGAGTCTGTATTTCTAGAGATTCAACTTCCTCTAAAATATCGAGGTCATAAACCCCACTTCCACCAATAATTCCTAATTTCATATATCCTACTTATAAAATACTGCTAAGAATTGATTATACTTCTTTAAATTCTTAGTTCGTGTATTAATAGTTGTAATCTCAACATTTAAACCAGCAGCATCGGCCCATCCAACAATTTCTTCATTTGAAAAGCCGAAGTGCTTTACACCCATTGCTTTAGGGTCGGGATGGAAACTACCGTCTTCAGTCTCAAGATCCACAATGGCCATCTTCCCCCCATCTCTTAACATTGAAGCAAGTTTAAGAGTCATTTTATCTGGAGAATCAAGGTGATGAAAAGTCATTGAACTTATAATGAGGTCAAACTTTTCATCTAAGTCAACTTTTTCTAAATCAATATTTATCGAACGAATATGATCTTGGTCACTTGTCTTCTTGTTAAAGACTTCAAGCATACCGTGTGAAGTATCAACCCCTGTTATACTTTTTGCGATATTTATGAATTCAAGGCCAAAAAGTCCAGTACCACATCCAAAGTCTAGGATATCCACTTCTTTTGAAATATTTAAAACCTGAAGAGTTTTTTGCGCTAACTCTCCCATTAACTTAATTTTATCTTCTGAATCCCATGTATTTGCAGCATGATTAAAATGAGACATATTAAACTCCAACTATTTTGATATGAATATTATGATACTTCACTAAAAGTAGCCAATCGCTTTGCATTAAGCTTCAAAATCAAAGTAATCAGATAATTCACCTTCATCATCTGCTAAATCATCAGGGTTATAATCATCTAGAAAACCGATATGATAAAGAGCGTCTCCGGCCATAACAAGAGATGAAGTACTCATTCCCAGAATAACTCCATCATGCTCCATGCGAACTTTAGTAATGAGATCACCAGACATCTGACGTAGCTCTCCTACAACCTCACCCTCTTTAACAATTTTACCGTACTTTGCTTTATTTAATAGAAGACCACCACGGGAGGCCCGTGTCCATTTTCGTCTTTTTATAATAAATTTTTCACCAATAAATTCTTTCTTCGATTTTATCATTCCATAGTGCGACAGAATACTATTGATGAGATTTAGTCCATACTTGGCAATGGTTTCATCAATTCTAAGTCCTTCCCCTCCTTCAAAAACGATACATGGTTTACCTAATTCGCTGATTGCTTCTCTAAGTGAGCCATCACGTAAAGCACTATTTACAACAAGTGGTATACTCACATTTTCGACGAGTTCGTGCATTCCAGGAGTACTCAAATCACAACGGATTTGAGGTATATTAAAGCGGCCAGCACCGCCAGAGTGTAGATCAATAAAAACATCACCATAGCGAGTAACATTCCTAAAGATAAAATCTGCAAAGCGAGATCCAAAGTTCCCTTTATTCTTACCAGGAAAGCAGCGATTAATATCTTTTCGATCCGGAAGGTAACGGTGCTTATTTAAGAAACCATAGATATTGACAGTAGGAAGAACAATTAAAGTTCCCTTTAAGAGCTTCATCTTTTTCTTCATAAGAAGCTGGGCCGTACGAAGTCCATTAATTTCATCCCCATGCATGCAGGCGGTGACAACCACACAAGGAGAAACTTCTTTAGTCGCCCGATAAACGTAGACTGGAGCCTTAACTTTTTGAAGTCCATAAAATGATGGAAAATCCACAAAGTCCAGACGTGGATAGCCGATTTCGTAATCTTCAATATCTAAATCAAATAAAGAACTCTTCAATTAAATATCCTTTTTTACACTTTCGAAATTCTTCTCAATATATTCAATTATTTTAACGGCAATATTCTTCTCATTAGTTCCCTCAATTCCTTCAAGACCTGGAGATGAGTTAACCTCTAATATCTTTGGTCCACTGCCTGAGCGTATAATATCAACTCCGGCCATATTTAACTTCATGGCCTTTGCTGCCGCCACTGCAACTTTTCTTTCTTCGGGAGTAATTTTAACTTTTATCCCAACACCGCCACGGTGAATATTAGAACGAAACTCACCTTCTTTTGCCTGTCTCATCATGGTAGCGATAACCTTATCCCCTACAACAAAACAGCGTATATCTGCACCTTTTGCATCCTTAACAAATTCTTGAACAAGGAAGTTTGCATGCAACACTCTAAAGGCATCAATTAGGCTTTCTGAAGCTTTATGGGTTTCTCCAAGAAGAACACCTCGCCCCTGAGAGCCTTCAAGAAGTTTAACAACGAGAGGCGCCCCACCAACTAACTCAATTAACTTATCAGTTTGTTGAGTTGTTTTTGCAAAACTTGTTTTAGGAAGTGGTAATTCCTTATGTGAAAGGATCTGCATTGAGCGTAGCTTATCTCTTGAGCGTCCGATAGCATTTGAAGAGTTCAAACAATAAACTCCCATCATTTCAAATTGACGAACAATGGCCATTCCATAGGCACTAATACTAGCACCAATACGTGGAATTACAGCATCAACATTACTTAGCTTTCTCTTCTTATAATGAACCATTGGTGAGCCAGAGGTTACATCAACAAAGCAATCACTTGGATGAACAACTTCAATCTTATGACCTTTTTTCTTTGCTTCCTCTACCAGTCTCTTAGTTGAGTAGAGGTTCTTATTTGAAGATAAAATAACAATATTCATAATTTCTCCATAAATGATTACATTCAATTTTACAGTGATTTTACTCTGAAAATTCTCTTTTAAGTAAATAGAAAAGTTAAAAAAATTTAACTAGACTCAACAAGCTCCATATTCAAAAACCACATCTCTAAATATATATATACCATAGATTAGATAAGATGACTTAACGCCACAGGACAAGAAAATTAAGATTTTCTTAATTTTACGTTTATATCTTACGATTATTAAATCAGAAAAAATAATCTTGCGGGTTTCACCTCACTAAAGCATGATTTTAATCATAGCAAGGATTAAAATTTACATACAAAACCACTAATTTCTTATGAATAACAAACTTCTCTCTCTCCTCCTCATTTTTAGACACTTTTATTAGATAAAATCTTTTTACTTTTTTTCATGGTCAAATATTCACCTGAAAATAAAATAAAATTTTTTATTCATTTTACAATTTTGGTTTACAAAACTTCCCTTTTCATACAAATAGGACTGCGAAATCTTAAAACTCTAAAGGTATTGGTAGGTATTTGTATGGCGATCAATCTTATTATTAGCATGGACTGGGAAGGTATCTCTTTAGAGCATAAGAACCTTTCGGCCATTAGTCAGTTCAAACAAAAATGGAATGCACCTATTGTTCATTACAAGAATGCCGCTTATTACACCAATAAACGTCTTGAAAATATGGATATCAACAAAACAATGAAGTCTGTTATCTCTCAAGACGATGAAATTGGTCTACATCTCCATACCCCTCGCCACTTTGTACAAGCGGCAGGTGTTATGCCAAGAATGGCGCCATGCTTTAGCAAATACGGTGATTACAATGCTGGCGATATGAATGGCCAGGAAGTAATGCTTGTTGCTTATAACAAAGATGAAGTAAAGGCCATGATCCAATATTCACTAGAGAAATTAAAGAGTAACGGATTTGATGCCATTCATTCTTTTAGAGCTGGCGGATGGATGTCTGATGAAAGAGTTTGGGAAGCACTTGTTGAAACAGGTATACCAATTGAAAGTTCTGCAACAAATTACAACCTACTGAATGGAAGCTCTTGGGAAGGAGACAATCTCCAACGCTATATTTCCCTCATTTGGGGAGAATTGAATGTTCTATCTCGTCCATATTATCTTCAAAACTTCTGCGGAAGTCTTTTTGAAATTCCTAATAACCTAGGGGCCATTGATTATTGGAAAGAGCAGACTATTGATGATCACCTTGCAGCAATAACTGATCACTATAACGCCAATGAAGATATGTATTTAGTTATTAATTCTCACCAGGAAACTGCCCAAGAGAACTTTCACAAACTAGATAATTTTCTGAGTCGCTTAACTGATGATTATGGTGATGAAATAAACTTTACAACAAATAAAGATATTTATTTTAACGAATTAAAGAAGAATAGTTAAAAGGGAAGAACTACTTCCCTTTTATCAATTTCTCTTTTAAGTCCTCATCAACACTTTGTGGGCCAATCCATGGAGAATGCACAATTGAGAATAACTTCTTATCATCTTTTTTAGAAGAAATGGTTTCTCCATTCTTTTGAATAATAACATCTGAACCGTTTAGTTTATATATTGCCAAAACATCGCCTTCTTTAACATCAACGGCATTATTCTTTAACCATTCTAATTGTTTTTCAACCCCTTTAAGTTTACCTAGGGATTCATCCCAACCAGCTTGAGAATGTTTACGCTCTACATCTCTTAAGTAAGTAATCTTAATTAATTCATCATCTGAGACAATACTTTTAAAATAACTAACTTTATATACATCCCAGAAGTAATATGAAAGAACACCTTCTCCAACGAGCTTAAAGTCCTTATCAATTTTGGCCATTACAAGCATAGGAAATAATAAAACTAATATTAATAACTTATTCATATTGAATGACTCCTATTTTCCTCAATGGAATTAAAGTGAGATAAGTAAAGTCTAGCTCAAATGAATTAGTCGCAAAGTTTATGCTATTTTCTTTAGCATGATGATTATTTTGATATAACTCACCCATCATAAGGAAATCTATAATTAAAGTATTCTTTGAATGATCATCGAGATCATGGTTTCGATAACCGTACTTATGGCCACACCAATTCACAATGGCCCCGTGTATTGGACCAAGTAAACTATGGATAGGAACAAGAAGTAAAAACCAAAGAGAATCTGTAAAAAGTAAGTACATGAGTGCGTAAAACACAACAAAGAGAGATCTGACGGGAATAGAGTCAGCAATAGCAACAATTTTGGGAAAAGTTTCACGTTGCGTTTTTACACTCATGTACTTACGGTATGTATGTAACATCATATCGACAATATTCTTACTAACAACAGGAGAATGAGGGTCTCCCTCTAGATCCGAATGAATATGATGCTGCATATGTAAAGTTTTGTAATGTTGAGGGCGAAGAAAGCTTGGACCTTGCGATAAGATCGTGAGTATCAAAAAGAATCGATCCCAACCACGCGACATCTTACATTGATCGTGAGAAATATAGCGATGCAAGTAAAATGACTGGCAAAATAACGATAAATACCAATGAATAAATAGAAATCCTATCGCAAAATACATACTAGCTCCGTTTTACTCTGAGGCCCTAACTAATTTCTTATTGAATAAGAAGTGGCCAACAAACCACTCATCTCCATTATTATGACCAAAGAGTTCAGCACAAGAGGCAAAGAAGATTTTCCATCTTTCAAACCATAATTTTGCATCTTCTGCTCCATAAGTATCAGCAAGAACATTCATGAGAGCTTTTTCATGTTTATCCATATTTTTAAACCAAGCTTCTGAAGTTTCTTGATAATGCTTACCATTTACTTTCCACTTCTCTTCTAAAGAAAGTGAATCTTGCACTCTTTCAAAAAGGTCAAAACTTGGCATGACACCACCAGTGAAGAAATACTTCCCCATCCAGTTATCATCACCCTCAGTTTCAAAAAAGTATGAAGCACTCTTATGACAGAAGATATGAATGAAGACCTTACCATCATCCTTTAGCCAACTAGCAACCTTTTCAAAAAGAACATTATAATTTCTCATATGCTCAAACATTTCAATTGAAACAATACGATCAAATTGCTTATCGATACTAAAAGTATTCATATCTTGCGTTAATATCTTTAAATTACTAAGCCCACGACTCTTTGCCTTCGATTCAATAAATTCACGTTGAGACGATGAATTTGAAATGGCCGTAACTTTTGAATTTGGATACTTTTTTGCTAGATATAGAGTTAAAGAACCCCATCCACAGCCAAGTTCAAGAATATCCATTCCATCTTCAAGTTGCGCTCTTTTACAATAAAGTTCAAGCATCGCTTCTTCTGCTTCATCAAGAGTCTTTACTCCTCTTTCAAAAAGAGAACTTGAATACTTTAAATTTTTACCAAGAACTAACTCAAAGAAACCAGCTGGTAACTCATAATGTTGTTCATTGGCCTTATCTGTATCTTGAGCGATAACAGATGAATTAAGCTCACCTAAGATGCCATCTCGATGAAAACTGAAGTTCTCATAAATTTCGTCTTGTCTTTGCTTAATTAGCTTTCTAATTCCTACACGAATTAACGGATCAGGAATATAACCTCTTTCAGCAGCATTCATTAAAAATGACATATATTCTCCTTAGTTACGATAAAGTGGTTTTCCAAAAGTTAAATGAGAAACACCAATGGCCCTTTCATGGAATCCACCGATGCAATATGAGAAGTAAAAGTTCCATAATCTTATAAATTCCTCATCTTCTCCAAGTTTTGGGATTTCATGAGTATTTGTATTAAAACGTTTTTTCCATTCCTCAAGAGTTCTTGCATAATGTGATGTAAAGTCCACTTGATTATATAAACGCATATCTGAAGTAGACTTAAATGATGAAAGAACAGCATGAATTGAAGGAATAAAGCTTCCAGGGAAAATAAACTTTTTAATGAAGTCTAATTCCTTTACGGCACGGTCATATTCTTGATCGTTAATTGTAATGATCTGAAGTAGGGCCAGCCCATCCTCAACTAAAAGATCAGATATCTTTTGCGTATAACTATCTAAAAACTGCTCACCTACTGCTTCAATCATTTCGATTGATACAACACGATCATACTCACCTTTTAGAAGACGATAATCATCTTTCAATAAAGTGATCTTATCTTCTAAACCTTCTTTAGCAATTCTCTCTTTTGTTACACGATACTGATTATCTGATATTGTTGTCGTCGTAACGTGGCAGTCATAATTCTTTGCAAGATAAATCGCCAATGCACCCCAACCAGAACCAATCTCAAGAATACGATTTTCAGCTCGTATATCGAGGCGCTCTGCGATTAGCTTAAGCTTTGCTTGCTGTGCCTCCTCTAGTGTTGATTCTTCGTTTTCAAAAAATGCAGATGAGTACATCATTGATTCATCTAAAAAGTGTTCAAAAAGCTCATCTGGAAGATCATAGTGCGCTTTAATATTCTTCTTTGAACCATCAATCGTATTCCTGTCTTGCCAATACTCAATTAGCCTTGCAGGCTTTAGAAGATTAACAAGGCCTGAGTCCACTTGACTGAGTGTAGACTTATTTAAAGCAAATAGTCTCATAACATTATCAAGATCATCAGTGTCCCATTTCTTAAGAATATAAGACTCTGCTGCACCTATTGATCCTTTAGTGAAAACATCAACAAAGAAAGAAGGATCATTGACCTTGATTTCAGCATTAACAAGGATATCACCTTTACCAACCTCAGTAGTGATATCTTGTTCAATAATCTTAAGACGTCCATATTGAAGATCATCTAATGATTTAAGTATTAGCTTTCTAATGGATCTTGTTAAAAAACCATAGTTTGATAGCGCTTGTACTTCAGGGTATTTCTGAAGAGTTTTATAGTCTGGTTTCATAATACACCTTCCTTATTTTTATCTGAGATTATTGATTTACGACTGTCTGGGTTTGGATGATCAAAGAATGGAATTCTTTTCATCCATAGTCTTAATGCTTGAAAATATATTCCAAATATCATTTTAAAAGTCATTAGCGGATGTTTAAAAAGCATTCGATTTAAAGAACGAGATGAAATATTAACCCGTTTTAACTGAAGTCCTGCATAGAAGACTGCACTGCCTTTATCCAAGCTTGTCATATGAATTCTAAGAGAATTCGATGGCACAAAGAATTCCCAAATATATTTAATATCCATTGGGAAAAATGGTGAGATATGAAATTTCTTATCAAGCTTAATTTTTAATGATTTATCATTTACTTCCTCTCCATCAAAGACATAACAATAACGCTCACCCCAAGGAGTATTTTCAATTTCTGCCATTAAGGCATCAAGCGTCTCCCCATCCTCTTTATAACAATAGTAAAAGCTCACTGAGTTAAAACAATAACCAAAGAAGCGTAAATTTGTTAAAAGTCTTACTGGCCCATTTGGTCTTCTACCAATCTTGTTTTCAACAGTGTTAAATACTTCTTCTTTCAGTGGTTTTGACTTATCGCCATGGTAATCTCTTCTTCGAAAAGAAATAAAGTTCAACTTTTCAAGAGACCAAAACTTTGATTTAGAAAAGACTTCATCAAGTTCATCTAAATCAATATAGCTCAGAAATAACTTATACTTGAAGTTATGCTCTTTAGGTGAATAACGGTTATGAAGGACTTCTCCTTCGTAGAGGCAGCTTTTCATATCTTCTCCAGTTCCTCTACAACACGAAGAGCACTGAAAACACCATCTTCGTGAAAGCCATTACGCCAATATGCTCCACAATAGTGAGTACGATTCTTCCCACTTATATCTTTCCAACTTTCTTGTGCCTTCATCCCCTCGAGAGAGAATAATGGATGCATATAATCCATTTTTTTAAGTATTTTCTTCTCATCTATTTTTCGATATGGGTTTAGAGTGACATTGAACAAATTCTTACTCTTTAACTCTTGTAAGATATTCATATTATATGTCACTGTGGCCCCTACTTTTCTTTCAATAGGAAGTTGATAATTCCATGCGGCCCAAGCAAGCTTCTTCTTTGGAAGAAAACTTCGATCTAAGTGTAGGTATGTTGGATTAGCAATATAAGGAATTGAAGAAAGAACCTCGCTCTCTTTTTGTGTTGGAGCATCTAAAATCTTTAATGAAACATCACTATGTGTTGCAAAAATAACATGATCAAATTTTTCGCTCCCATTTTTTGTTTCCACAACAATGTGATCATCATGACGAATAACTTTTTGAACGGGAGTATTTAATCTAACACTATCCTTAAAATGTGGAAGCATTTTATCAATATATGAATTTGATCCTCCATCAATTACATACCACTGCGGACGATCATCAACCTCTAGGAAGCCGTGATTTTCAAAAAACCTTAGTACGAATTTAGCAGGAAATTGCCATACATCTCTTGGGTCAGTCGACCATACCGCGGCCATCATAGGAACAATATAATATTCAATGACGCTATCTTTAACTTTTCGTGATTCAAAAAATGCTTGAAGAGAGATATCTCCATTATCATTAGAGAGAAAATCCTTGGCCTTCTTATTAAAGTCAATTATTCCCTTTAGCATTGAATAGAATTTCGGTCTTAAAAAGTTTAATCGCTGAGCAAATAGAGTGTTAAATGAGGTTCCATTGTACTCAAGACCAGTTTTATCACAGCTGACACTAAAGCTCATGGATGTCGGTTTATAGGCAACATCTAATTCTTCAAGAAGTTTTAGAAAGTTTGGATAAGTCTTTTTATTAAAGACGATAAACCCAGTATCAACACGATGTTTTTCACCATCTAGCTCAATATCGTGAGTATGAGTGTGCCCACCAAGATAATCATTGGCCTCAAATAGAGTAACGTCGTGCTTACTTGAAAGTTTGTATGCACATGTTAAACCAGAAATACCAGAACCAATGATTGCTATTTTCACTACTCCCCCTTCAGCCTTTTCTTAATGTACTTTGTGACTGATCCGAGAACAGGAATATGTTCATATATAAATTCACCCATATCAAAATAGTCGCGGTGATAGCTTACAAGTCCATTTTCATTAAACTTTATGACTGAGTTTCCATGAAGAATAACTGGTTTTCCTGAGTTTAGATTTGGAGTTCTCAAAATCATTTTCCATACTCCCACATGATTAGAACCATTTGAGATAATATCCGAGAACTCAAATTTGATATCAGTTACACCTTCATAAATACCTTTGTAATATCCCTTAACTTCATCGATTCCCTTATGGCGTCCAATAGGGTCAATAAATAGAGCATTAGGAGCATAGAAGTTATCAAGAATATCGACGTTATCAGCTCTTAATTCATTAAAGACCTTCTCTATTCGTTGGGCCTGAGATTTCGTTTGTGCATTATCATCTTGCGCGTATGCCATATCCACATTGCCTCCTATTAGTAATAAACTTGTCATTAAAATAATTATTGTGTTCACCTTTGGAAACCAAAGTAGAAAGCGGTTCGTTCTTTCTTGGTATTTACGGTAAAGATCACCCTTAGACTTTAATGAAGACTCCTCTGCCGGAGGTACTCCTGTTACTGAAGTAATAAGATAAAGCATGATCAAATACGGTATTAAACCGATAAATGAAATAGGTGCTGAACTAAGTCCATATACCCCAAAGCCGGCCCAGATTAATGTTTCAAAAAAATAATTTGGATGTCTTGAGTATTTCCAAAGACCGATATCACAGACTTTTCCACGATTTTCTTTATTGGAAACAAACCTTTTAAGCTGAGAGTCAGCGATTAGCTCCCCAATAATTGCAATGGTAAAAATTAAAATTCCAAAGTAATTTGATATATCAAAAGTTGGATTCACTATCGCTAAGTAGAGAGGGATAGCTAAGACAACATTTAATAAGGCCTCACCAACAAATAGCCCATAGAGATAGACTCCATACATGACTTTCCACTTTTTCTTTAACTCTATATAACGTTTATCTTCTCCCGTTTGTCTTATTCGAGTAAAGAGATGTGTGCTTAAGCGTGCAGACCAGATTCCGTAGAGACAAAATAGCACAATAGCATTTAAGTTTTCAAAGAAGTTTTGACCCTCTGGGTAGTTAAAATATAAAACTCCCATAATTAGAAAGAAGCTTGAGCACCAATAAAAGTCTAAGTAAGCAAATACCTTAACTCGAAAAGAGATGTACCAGCCAATCGTAAAGTAGACTAGAAGCAGCGCTGTGATAATCAGTATACTTTCAAACACGTTTGATCCTTTTTAAGTCAGTTATCCTTATGCCTATTAGTACGCATAAGGCTTAGAAATAGATCAGTTAAATAAGAAAAAAAGCACAAAACAATGTAATTTTAACAACTTACCCCCAGTCTTTTATATTAAATAAGAAAAAATCAACTTTAATGTGATCCATTTTTTGATTCATCTCGTAATGAATAATATGAGAGTAATAAATATGCAGGATCAAGTTTTAGCGAATTTAGGACTCAGATGTGATAGACTAATTCCTATTATTAGGAGACATCACAAAGTGCAATTGGGCCTAACTGAATTAGAAAACTTGATTCGAGAAATCGCTCAGGAAAAATCAAGACATGCTTTTAAGAAGCTATTTGATTTCTATTACCCAAAGGCGATGAACTACCTCCTTAAAGCTGGATTATCAAAGGAAGTTTGCGCAGAGCTTTCTCAAGAGGCCATGCTAAAGGTTTGGAAGAAGTCTTCCTCATACTCTCCAGAATTGGCCAATGTTAATACTTGGCTATTTACAATAATAAGAAATACAAAATATGACTATTTAAGAAAACAAAGCCGTGATCCTTTAGCAATCATAAGTGCTGATGATGTTTTTGATGAAAATATTCACACACTTGATTCTACGCATGAAATTGAAGAGATTTATCAAAGAGCGCAAACTCAAGAAATGATAACTAAACTCTCTCAAGATCAGCAGGATGTTCTCTACGGTATATACCGAGAAGGACTAACTCAGTCGGAATTTGCTCACATGCGTGACATCCCCCTGGGGACAGTAAAATCACGGGTAAGACTAGCTATTAAAAACTTAAAATTACTAATGGAGGAGAAGTGAATAAGCTTTATCATCCTGACACAAATTTAATAAGAGACTATGTTAACGCTAAGTTACCAGCGGGAGCTTCTCTTCTAATATCAACTCACTTAAGTGAATGTGAGGACTGCCAACAACATATGGCCACACTTACAAACGAGGAAGCTCAAGTCTTTTTTGGTGATGATAGTGAGATCAAAAAAGATGAAGTGGACGATGCGTTTGAAAGCCTCTTTAATCGTATAGAAGATGAAGAAAGTGAAACGATTGTAAATATTAAAGCCAAGCAAAATACTGCAACGATTAACTTCGGGGATAAGGTATTTGAATTACCTGAAAAATTGGCCTTTGCGGCAGAGAAAAACCTTAATTGGAAAGAGTTCGGTAATGATTGCGGTGTGGCACAAATTACAGAAGGTGCCGGTGGTGGTCTTTTCTTTATCTACATGGGACCAGGAGAAACTGTTCCAGAGCACGGCCACAGTGGACGTGAATATAGCTATGTTGTTGATGGTTATTATTACAGTGAAGGAACTCGTTTAAGTAATGGTGACTTTTCTGTATTTGATGAAAAAGATACTCATGCACCAGCAACTGCAAGTGATGAAGGATGCTTAGTGGTTTCATTTGTTGAAAACCGCCTTAACTTCTTTCAAGGATTATTGGCACCATTAAATCGCCTACTCTGGTGGTACCTTAAGAGGTCTTAGAAAGTTATTATTCGCAGCAATCAGTTGAAGATTCAAACTCTATTGTGGAATAGACTACATGATGACTAGATAAAACCTCTTTAATACTTTGCTTTAAAATGTCTAAGTCCCTTGCCTTTGTTTCCGGCGCAACAAGAATATGAAATCTTAAATAGAATGATTCATTATCTAATGACCAACCTTTTATAGCATGCATATCTTTTACAAGCTCTAAGGCCTCAACCTCTTCTTTTATTGTATTCATCTCAATTTCATCAGGAAAATGCTGAAGGAATATTAGTCCAACTTTTTTAAGATTATGATAAACACCTCTTAGAATAATAAATGAGATCAAGATCGAAAGAATCGAGTCTAAAATATACCAAGGCTTAAAATGAAGTATTACACTGACAATAAGAACGGCCACCCACCCCATTAAATCTTCCAATAGATGGTACATAACCATTTTTTGATTTAGACCACTCGTCTTAGACATGCGATAAGCAGCAACCCCATTCACCACAATTCCCAATAAGGCCAACCATAGCATTCCCATTGCCTGAACAGGCTCAGGTGCCATTATTCTTTGAACTGCTTCGTAAATGACAAAAATACTACCAGAAAAAAGAATTAGGCCATTTATAAGTGCCGATAGAATCGAAAAACGACGATAACCGAAAGTAAATTGATTATCCGCTTCTTTCTTACTTAATTTTTCTGCGAAGTATGAAAATAAGAGAGCAAGGCTATCTCCGATATCATGGAGAGCATCTGAATAGATGGCCACACTATTTGTTAAGTAGCCGCCTATTAATTCAATCACAGCAAAACTAGCATTGAGGAAAAATGCGATTAAGATATTCTTGCCATTCATATCACCATGGTGATGGTGGTGATGATGGTGATGTCCTCCAGACATAAGGGCTCCTCAGATTCTGTGTAATTATTCATATTATTAATGATTAAACCGTAGAATTCAAGAGGGATACGATGTTATAATCTCTAGTATGAAGTTGATTAATACACTTACTCTTTTATTTCTAATTTTATCTTGTTCATCAAAGTCGTGGAAAGAGACATCACGTGAAAGTGCAGGAATTGCGCCAAAGGCCAATGAGCTAAAGGAAGATATTGTACAAGTCTATTATGCACGAGCTTTTTCCTGGCGAGGCAACTTTGCTGTTCATCCATGGATTGCTTGGAAGAAAGTTGATGAAGAACAATACACTGTAGCGCAAGTTACTTCATGGAATATCAGAAGAGAAGGTAGCGCCATTAGAATTGAAAAGGACCTTCCTGATCGTTTATGGTTTGATAATATACCAACCCTAGCCTTTGAGGCACGAGGTAAAAAAGCCTCTACCATCATTGAAAAACTAAAGCCTTTAATTGAAAATTATCCGTATAAAGATCTTTATCGTATTTGGCCTGGACCAAACTCAAATACATTTGTTTCCTATCTAAATCGCAATATCGAAGAATTGGATATTGAACTTCCACCTCATGCCATTGGTAAGGATTACCTAGGCACTAATAAATTTATTGCTCCAACAGCATCAAACACTGGCTACACCCTATCGGCCTTTGGGCTCTTAGGTGTAACATTTGCTAGAGCAGAGGGAATTGAATTCAATCTCCTTGGGTTAAACTTTGGTGTCGACTTTGCTGATCCAGCACTTAAGCTGCCTTTTGCTGGACGTGTTGGCTATCCAGACCGCTCACTATGATATTTATTATATTTACAAGCGATGGCGTTAGGATTAATCTAATTTCATGACTGAAGAAAATCAAAAATGCCCAAAATGTGAGTCTCCATATGCTTACTCAGATGGACAATTATGGAATTGCCCTGAATGTTTTCATGAATGGAGTCTAGATGCTAACAATGAAGAAACTGAACAAGAACATCAATTCCTTGATGTTAATGGGGCCCCGCTACAAAATGGCGACTCTGTTACAGTGATTAGAGACCTAAAGGCCGGCAAGTCCACAATCAAGTCAGGAACAAAAGTAAAAAATATTCGCTTACTTGATGATCCTGTTAACGGACACGATATCTCATGTAAAGTTGATGGCCACGGATCAATGTACTTAAAGTGCTCGGTAGTTAAAAAAGCTTAGGCTTTTACAACTCTCCATAATGAGTCAATAAAGTATTCATTCTTATCAGTAAAATGTTTTGCGACTTGAAAACCACTATCAAAGCACATTGTTTCAATGTCACCTTTTGTATATTTGAAAGAATATTCTAGGTGTAGTGGTTCGAAAGCTTCAAAGTGAAATGCTTTCTTCAATGACTTTATATAAACTGATTGATCCTTCTTTGGAAGCAAGTAGCTCTCCATTGCTCCTATTTTTGGATTAAATATTCCTACATGCTGGAAATTCTCTGGTACAAAATTACCACCTAACTCTTTATTTATACGCTCTAATAGATTTAGATTAAATTCTTTTGTGTACCCACTAGAATCATTATAAGCGGCCGTGAGTTTCTCAACATCTTTTTTAAGGTCAAAACCAATAAGGGCCATATCATTTGCCTCTAGTCCATTCCACATATGCTGTAAGAAGTAGTGACTTTGATGACGATTAAAGTTTCCAATATTTGATCCCAAAAATAAAACAAGCTTACGGTTTCTAGACCTTTCATTAATATAGCGAAGTCCTTCAAAGTATTCTGCGACAACACCATGTACTTGAAGATTCTCGTTAGGAGTAATGACTTGTTCAAGTTGCTTCATTGCCTCTGCTGATATATCGATAGGATAATAATTTACTGTTTTCCCGCTTTCTAGTAATCCTTCAATAATTAATTTACTTTTATGGCCATCTCCAGCACCAAGTTCAACAATATCCACTTCATCTTCTGAAATGATATTAGCAATTTCTTTATTAGCTTGCTTTAAAATTTCGTACTCAGTACGAGTTAGGTAATAGTCTTCATGTTTAGTTATTTTTTGAAATAACTCACTTCCCTTATCATCATAGAAGTATTTAGTTGATAGCATTTTTTCGTCACGACTTAGCCCATTAAGCACATCGAGAGCAAATTGTTCTTTGTCGTTAATATGATTTTCATAATTTACTAAATTAGATATTTCCATTACTTATCCTTGGCAATTCTTATTCCTGAAAACATCCAACGTTGGTGTGGACGATAAAAGTTACGATATGTTTTTCGATAATGATTACTTGGAGTACCAAAGCAGCCGCCTCTTAATACAAATTGATTACACATAAATTTCTCATTGTACTCTTCGAGGCTTCCTAGAAATGATTCATAACCTGGGTATGGAGAATAATGAGAAGATGTCCAATTCCACAATTCATGAGGTCCTTCATCAAGGCCTAATTCGCATTCAAATTCACTAGGTAAACGATAGCCGGCCCATTTTGAAAAGGCATAAGCCTCATAGTAACTAACATGGCAAACACTTGCATTTGGATCAACTAAGCCTAATCCTCCAAGAGTATACTCAAACCACTCTCCATCATTTAAAGACCAATACAGTGGTGCTTTTATTTTGTTTTCTTTAACCCAGTCGTGTCCATCACTTGGCCACAGTCGAAAATCTTCATAACCACCATCATTAATGAACTCTAAATATTCACTATTAGTAATTAATTGTTGCCTGACAGAGTACGAAAGAATCACTCTTTCATGATTTGGTTTTTCATTATCATATGAAAAATCCTGACCATTAAAGCCTACTTGATAAATCCCACCTTCAACATTTTTCCACTGATTCCTTGAGCGAAAAACTTTTAATGGCCAATACTGGTAATAAGCAGGATTACAAGGATTCATGGCAAATATATATTTGATATCCATTAGTAATAATTCTTGGTGCTGTTGCTCGTGATTTAAGCCGACCTCAAGTAAGAATTCAATTTCTGAAACAGGATCCATATTAGTTAAAACTTCACACATATAGAAATCGACATACTTACGATATTCATAAATCTCATTTACTGTAGGACGAGATAGATGTCCCCTCTGCCCTTGCAACCAGTGATTCCCAACGGATTTATAATATGAGTTAAATAAATAAGAATAGCCCTTATTGTATCGCTCATAATTATCGAGATACTTAGCTAAGATAAACTCTTCAAAAAACCATGTGGTATGAGCAAGGTGCCACTTAGGTGGACTTACTTCTGCACAAGGCTGAACAACATAATCCTCAATCTCTAAAGGCTTACATATATCTTCCGTTTCCTTTCTTATATTAAGATAGATAGAAGTTATATCATTTTGGATTACGTGAAAGCCAATCTCTCCCTTGGCCTTATTTATTTTGAATAGATTTTCTGAATTAAAGTTTATAGCTCCCCCCACATTAATTCTCGATGCAATAAAACGCTACCGTGGGAGGGTGATGATAGAAAGTTAAGAATATTAAAATTTCTTAAAGAATTAATAAAGTTTGAATCAAGCTTCACCCTACTTATAATTTCAAAAAGATCAAAATGGAGACTTTTAATATGAAAATTCAAGATAAGTATTCAATTACATTACTATTCCTTTTCTCCTCTCTCATCTTTGCACAAGATAAAAATGAAGTTCAGGACATGTCTGACCCATTAGCGGTCTATACGCAGGCCGGTATAGGTGCGACTAATAAAGGTTTAAATTTAAAGATAGGTATTTCATACGATACTGGAATTAAAAACCTTATGGGGATGAATGTAATAGAATTTAAAGGCTCACTTGGAGAAGAACTTGGCTGGGACAAGTCTTCAAAAAGAAGCAATAAGTTAGACAGCTTCCGATTTAGAAATTTCAAGGCCGACTTAACAACAGGTCGTGGTGCTCAAATTGATATCAATTATAACTTTAAACAATCTTATCTAGCGCAAAGAACAGGAAGTGCATCATATGCGCTTCTTCAAGCGCTACCAAAGTATTATTTTATCAATCTCTATCCTTTGGCAGGTCTAGGAGTAGACTTTGGAAAAAATGTTGTTGAAGATGATTCAAGTATTGATAGTGGGTACTCTATCTATGGAGTTAATGCACTTATTGGAATGTATGGAAAGTTTACGTTAACAGAGAAAATATGGCTAAATTATAATCCCTTTTGGCTAACTGCTGTGAGTGGCTCTAACCTCTATGAAGATAGTGCATATGCTCCAGGAAAAGATAATATTCTCTTACATGAATTTGCAGCAAGCTATCAATTCACACCATGCTTCAACTTACGTTACTTTGCAAATTGGAGTAATTTAGTAGACATAACAGATGGAGATCACCGCATTGAAGCAAATTATCAATTTTAGTGATCTCCAAATTTATATTTTAATATTCTAACTTAATTTTTTCAAAATCAGCTGAGCTGTGACGTTCATGAAGTTGCTGATCTTCATCTCCCCACGCTCGATTAACGACACGGCCTCGCAGTACAGCAGGTCTTTTAATTAATTCATCTGCCCAGCGGATGACATTCTTATACTCATGTACAGATAGAAACTCCGCTGCATCATATAGTTTCCCCTTAACAAGTGCCCCATACCAAGGGAAGATGGCCATATCAGCGATAGTATATTCATCTCCTGCAATATACTTATTATTCGCTAATTGTTTGTCTAATACATCTAATTGTCTCTTTGTTTCCATAGCAAAACGATCAATAGGATATTCAAATTTTTCAGGGGCATATGCATAGAAATGCCCAAAGCCTCCACCTAAGTAAGGCGCACTTCCCATTTGCCAAAATAACCAATTAAAAGTTTGCGCTCTTTTTATTGGATCTTTAGGAAGGAACTTGCCAAATTTCTCAGATAAGTAGACAAGGATTGATCCTGATTCAAAAACTCTAATTTCTTCACCATGATTCTTGTCTAAAAGTGCAGGTATTTTAGAGTTTGGATTAATATCGACAAATCCCGAACCAAATTGATCACCTTCTCCAATATTTATTAGATATGCATCGTATTCGGCCCCTTTAATGCCAAGTTCAAGTAACTCCTCGAACATAATTGTTACTTTAACTCCATTAGGAGTCCCTAGTGAATATAATTGAAATTGATGCTCACCTTGTGGGAGCTTCTTTTCTTCTCTCGAACCAGCTGTAGGTCGATTAATATTTGCAAACTCACCTCCGTTACCTTCTGAAAAAGTCCAAACCTTAGGTGGTGTATATTTATCACTCATATATTCTCCTTTAGATAAATGAAATTTTAATCATTATAACATCAATCAATGAGATTGAATGTGAAGCCTTTGTAAAAATCCATACCTAAGAATGTTAAAAATATGATTAAAAGAAGACAAATATTGATACGCATCAAATTATAAATATATTTTTATGCTATTCTAGATTTATGAAAAAAATAATCTTTCTAGTACTACTTTCGTTTTCAACTCTAGCTGGGCAAAAAGAGGCCCTTGAAGCAATTCAAAAAACAGCTATGGCACTAAAAAAAGAGCTTCAATCAGCAATGAAGGTCTCTCCAGTTAATGCCATAGAGGTTTGTAACACAAAGGCCATGCCCATCACTAAAAAATACCATTCGAAAGGTATTGAGGTCGGACGTGTTAGTCTAAAAAATAGAAATCCAAATAATACAGTAAAAGATTGGATGAAAGAAACAATTGATGCTTACGAATCAGGATCTAACAAGAAAGGCTATAGCGTTGTTCGAATTAGTAATAATCAATCCGGAATTATAAAACCAATAAAGACAATGCCACTTTGTTTAAACTGCCACGGTTCAAATATAAAACCTGAAGTGTCAGCTAGAATTAATAAGCTATATCCTGCAGATAAGGCCACTGGCTATAAAACAGGTGATACACGAGGATATTTTTGGGCAACTTTTAAAACAAAATAATAGGGATAAAAAATGAATATAGTTATCGTTGGTGGAGGTACAGCTGGTATTACAACAGCTGCTAGGTTGAGAAACTCTCTTGATAAATCTTTTGAAATTTCCGTTATCGAGCCTTCTAAGTATCATTACTACCAACCTTACTGGACCCTAAACGGTGCTGGAATTGGAACAAAAGAAGAAACTAGAAAGTTAACCAAAGAGGTTATGCCCCACCAAGTTAGCTGGATTCAAGATCGTTGTATTAAAATAAATCCTGATAAAAATGAAGTTGAGTGTGAAAAAGAAGGCATTATAAAATACGACATTCTTGTTGTTGCTCCAGGAATTCAAATAAACTGGGATCAAATAAAAGGACTGAAAGAGGCAATGGGTAAAGACGGCGTTTGCTCTAACTACAGCTATGAATATGTTGATTATACTTGGAAATTCCTACAAGAGCTTGATCATGGTAGTGCATTATTTACTTTTCCTAACTCTCCTTTAAAGTGTGGTGGTGCCCCACAAAAAATTATGTATCTAGTTGAAGACTATTTAAGAAAGCATGGAAAGCGAAATAATGTAGAGATAGAATTTACAAGCCCTGGCCAAGCTATCTTTGGGGTTGAGAAATATAAAAAGTCACTTGAGAAGATTATAAAAGAAAGAGATATTAAAACTCATTTCCAAATAAACCTAGAGCGAATTGACGGAATTAATAAAAAAGCCTTCTTTAGAGATCTTCAAACAAATCAACTCATTGAAAAAGAATATTCGTTTATTCATGTTGTTCCACCAATGTCAGCACCAGATTTTTTGATAAATAGTAAGCTTTTAGACGAGACTGGTTGGATTGATGTAGACAAGCATACTTTCCAACATCAAAAATATCAAAATGTATTCTCTTTGGGTGATGTTTCTAATGCACCAACAGCGAAAACTGGTGCAGCAATTAGAAAACAAGCACCTGTGGTAGCAGAAAATATAGTCAAATTTATTAATAAGAGATCTGACTTTAATAGAGAATATAATGGCTACACGTCATGTCCAATAGTTACAGGATATGGGCAGTTGATTCTTGCAGAGTTTGATTACGATGGAAAGCCTTGCGAAACTTTTCCTTTTGATCAGTCTAAGCCTCGCTGGAGTATGTACTTTCTAAAGGCCCATATTCTTCCACTTGTGTATTGGCATGGAATGTTGAAAGGCAGAATGTAGTTTATTTCTTTGCTGTATTCTTAATCTTTGGGTGTAGGCTAAATTCACAATTCATAGATTTAGTAACCAGACAATTATCTTTGGCCTTATAGAGTAGCTCTAAATATGGATCGACATTTCCTTCGCAACAAATTTCAAGGTTTACATAGATATCCACTTTTGTGAAAGCAAAACCTTTTTCAACTTTTTCAAGATGTGCATCGGCCTTAACTTCAATATTGGTCCACGCAAGCTTTTGAAATTGTGCAAATGACTTGAAAGTAAGTATATAGCAACTTGAAATACTCGCACTAAAAAGATCTTCAGGACTCCACTTATCTTCAACGCCTTGAAACTGAGGAGGAGGAGTAACTGTGAGAGATTCTTTCTTTTCGGCCGTAAGATTTAATTCAATATTATCGGCTCTACCTGTAGTAACTGTCGTGTAAGTTGCCAATATTAACTCCTATTCAACAACAAAATTATATTGATCATGATATATTTCAACTACTGTGAGAAATAAAATTCCTATAATTGGACCATAGAAGATTCCTCCCATACCAAATACTCCCATACCGCCTATAATCGTTAGAAGAACAAAGGTAGAGTTGATCTTAATTCGGTCGCCAATAAACTTGGGTTTAAACCAATTTTCAACAATAAGTCCAACCAGAGAAGTAAAGATAAAGAGCCCTACTCCTGCCCCTGTATCACCCGTTAGTACAAGATATAAACTGGCAGGAATCGTTACGATTGATATTCCCACTAATGGAACAAAGGCCAAAAACACCATGACAACTGTCCATAAGACGATGGATTCAAACCCCGTAAACCAAAGAGCAATACCTGCAAGTACACCTTGAATAACTCCTCCAACACCATTACATACCAAAGTTACATAATTCATTTGATTAAATTTTTCTAAAATCTTCTGTTCTTGGTCTGAAGGTAGTGGTGATAGGTCAAATATATAATTTTTTAAATGCTTTCCTTCAATGAATATACCAAAGACGACAATCATCATAATCGCCAAATCAAATATAAAAGTAATGATATTACCCATAATCGAATTGATACTTGAAATCACTGTTCCTGAAGCTCCTTTAAGGGCATTTAAAACAGCAGTCTTAACTTGATCCATATCGATATCCATACCAGACATTTGAGAAAAGCTTCTTATTAAATCAGCGACGGCCCCTTGTCCAAATAAGAAGTTATCAACTTCGTGATGTGCTAAGGCACTGACAATTCTTTGATATAATGAAACTGCTTCTTTACTAAGAGCTAGAGCTAAGAATATTAGTGGGATTAGTACAAGTAATGTAATAATCAAAGTCGTAAGGATGGAGCTGGTATAATTTGTAACTTTCCACTTGCTAATAATTTTATTTTTTAGTGGATTAAAGACACCGGCTAAAACAAGGCCAAAAATAATTGGTCCAATCATCTGCCTGGCCATCATCCAAACCAAATATCCAATTAATAGAAAAAGAAAACCAAAGAATACATAAGTTACATTATATTTATTTTGCATATAAATATTGTATGTTTGAATGCCTTAGTGTGCAAATAAAGAATAAAAAAAGCCTCCTAAAAAGGAGGCCTCTTTTAACATAATTTTTACGGTTTGATTTTAGTAGCAGTAGTAATAACCCCATCTATCATAGTAACAATCATAGTATGTGTAGCTATAAGCATACCAGTAGTAATAAAATACTACTCCACCAAAGAATAGGTAGTAGAATCCATAGTCATAACCATAACGACCGTGGTAATTTGCTCCAGTATTTTTCATACCATCTACATAATCTTGAATTAGTGATTTTGATTCTTCAAGAGTCATTGTTTCAAGATCAATTGAAGCGACAAGACTAGAAAGTTCATTGGCAACTTTTTGATCTTTGATATTAGACTTTAGGTAGTTTAAAACGTCAGCAGGTTTTACTCCTTCTGCTCTTAACTCACCTAATTGAGTCTCAAAGTTTCTAACAGTTTCATTGTAGAACTCTTGATCTTTTTGATCCCACTCTACAGATAATTTAAACTCAACCTCTTCAAAGATTGGAGCAATTTTCGCATCAACATTAGCTAGTGTTGAAAACGAGAAGCATACAAGTGCTACAGCAGCTAATTTCTTAAACATGAACATCTCCCTAAATAATTAGTTAAAATATATGGGTTAATACCCAACAAAATATATTACGTCAATTCTTTATCGAATCTATGTATTTATAAACCCATCTCATGATAGGCGTTTAGAAGCTTTATTCTGCCACTAAGCGGAGATTTACAAGAGCGTCGACATTCCTTAAGAATGGACTTCACTAAATCACCTCTAATATTTGAGCTGCTCGTTAAATTATTTCTAATATTATATATATACGAGTGACTCTTCTGTTCATCTAGCTCCCTAACTTGCCAAAGTACTCCTAAGACAAAGTCAATATTTGCATATGCATTAGACTCAAAGCCTGATTGATAAGTCTGCTCTCTAAATGCATCTTTTTCACGTACTCTTTTTGCATAGTCCTTTACCTTATCAGCAAGTGTTGAACTATTGGCAATTGAAGCGGCAAAGAAATCGGCCATGCCTTCATTAACCGGAGAAGAATGACTTAATGTTAACTTGTCACTAAGAGCGATATGAGCGAACTCATGATAAACAATTTCAGGAATAAACGATGTATCTAATAAATAACTCTTTCCCTGAAGGAGTCCATATATATGCTTCATCGCTATAAACGAAGCTTCAATAATTGCCGTGGAACCTAAGATACTAAGTCCAGAATCCACAAGCTCATCACCGCTTAATAAAAATAGATCAGCAACAAATCGTTGAAAATTAGCAAATCGAGATTGAGTACGAAACTCACTAAATAGTGCCGCAGTTTGTTCGAAGTCGTTCTTTAATCCTTCACTAGGTAAATTAACTTCTTTTGCTGGCCTAAACCAGATCTCATGTTGCCAAGGATCAATACCAAATCTTGCTCTTCCTTCTCCAGGAGGGATTGAAAGAGCATTATTATACTCAGGAGCTAAGTTATCATGAGCAAAGTGACCAATAGAATTAAATTGATTAGTAATTCCAAGTCTAATTGTGATTTGCCCTAACTCACTTACATACTTAGACTTAACAACATCAAGAAAATACTTCTTCGCTTTTTTTAGATGAAAGTAAACACTTGCTGCTCTCATCTTTTCTAAGTCATCATTTAGCTCAGATAAAATAATCGGTTTTTCAGACTTGGCTCTAACTATTTTAAAACTCTTATCTTCTAACTTTCCAAGGTTGTCGATGTCTTTGAATACGACCTCTTTCTTTACAAGATCCATTTCTTTATTACGAGTTAAAACTGTTGTTTTAAAAGCAGCAAAGCTAAACTGTGTAATAAGAAGAAGCACCAAGAGCTTAGAACATTGAATGATCACGAGCTGGCTCCTTTTTAATATCAGTTAACATTTCGATTCCAACGAGAGCAAAAACCTTCACAAAATAAACAGAAGCAGGAATTGCAGCAACAAAAATCGTTCCATATCTTTTTATAAAACGCTTTCGCTTTTCACCTTTTGTGAGTTTAGGATTCCAAACGTACTCAACTGTCTCAAGAGTACTTAGATCTTCCCCATTTACTAAACCTGTTTCAAAAGAAGCGGCCAAGATATCCTCAAACGATACATTCGTTGATGAGAATAAATTTGTGTTTTGTAAATCCCCTAATTCTTTACGAATCATCTTTGCAGCAAAACGATACTGCTCTAATGGGTCGAGAATTATTTCTTCCACAACTTCATCGTCTAAAACAACATTAATCGATACGAAGTCTGCATTAATGCGATTTAAGAGCCTTTCCATCATGCTTCTAAGATAAATAATCTGAAATGGATTATATTTTGAAAGTAGAACTTCACGACGAGATGCTTTTCGCTTTTCACTTCTTTTTGAAATATAGTCTACGCCCTCAATCTCAAGACGTTCAGGAAATTGATTTGTTAAAAAGTTTTGATTTTTACGATAATCAGATAATGTATTTGCTTCTTTATGATAATCTTCTTGTACCAGTCTTTTAAGCTGCCAATACATTCTCTTTGAAATTAGACCTTTGTGATAAGCAACCTTAAAACTCTTTATTGGCTTTTCAACTTTTAATGCACCTATTAGGTTCTTAAAAGCGATATTCAAACAAATGCCACCTTCGATCTGCTTTGAAAAATCATGAAATGCATTCTTATTAAAATCTTCTACCTTAGATTTAAATGGTGAAAGGTATTTATCTTTCTTTGATTTTAAAAATGATTTGATTGTTCGATTTAAAAGACGGTATTCAGTATCATCAATAGTCTTATTAGACCTTAAATAAATGAGTGAGTCTTTTAGACTTGAATACTTATCTAATTGATAAACCTCTTCTAAGATCTCGTACTCACATTGAGAATCGCTAAATGACATATTATCTAATTCAAAAAGCTGCTGTGAGGATAATTTTGAAGTTACTTCTTCAAGCTCTTTTTGGTCAAAATAAGCACTTGTTCCCGCAATATTTATAGCGAAAGTATTTCCACAGATTAGCTGTGCCAATAAAATAGCGAGGAGTGTTTTATTCATTCAATCTTAGTACAATAAGACAGGACAAATAGGAATATACGCTGAAATATATACAGCAATTATTTATATTGGGCCTCACTCACCAAAAGCAAAGCATAACTCCTTGAAATAACAGAAGGATTAGTAACAGAATTAATCTTCTCTATCACTGAAAGATGAAGGAATGATATCAATACCTAAACGTTGTCCTAGTTTTACGACAAAAGGAAGAGTCAGAGGTGCAAACGGCAGAACTAAAATAACCCCTACTCCAAGCCCCTTTAGGATTTCTACAAATTGCTTATTGGCCAAGACCATCTCTTCCTTAGTCGCCAAGCCTTTTGTATAGCGGCCATAGATGGAAAACATCTCTCGCGTCTCAACTCCTTCTTGCTCAAGCCCTCTTTTGAGTCTCAATAAAGACTTCTTAAGACGCGCCTTTATTCCTCTTCTTTTCGAAGATAAATAAATAAGCAAATCGAGATATTTCTCCTGAAATTTATTAGTTTCCTTCATCACAACATTTTACAGTTGCCCATGACTTGAAACAAGTATTAATTATTTAGGACAATCGAGATACATATCACAAATCTCTTGCATGGCCTTGTGAGAGTTATTAAATGCAAGGTTAATACTACCTCCTCCTCGGCCGGCAGAAAGATCTCCTAATAGAAAGATTCCTTCTTGCTTAGACTCAAAGAAGTCATTAACTTCTGGACCTTCTTTAGACATTTTTATACCGATAGTCTCTAGAAAGTTCTTTGGTGTTGAACCACCTAGTGCATAAAAAATATGATCAAACTTTTCTTGCTTTCCATCTTTAAAGTTGACTTGAATTCTTCCATCAGATTCTTCAACTGAATCAATATCAGTTCCTAGCCTAACATCACATAATCCATCTTTTCCTAGTTCAAGAAGTGTCTTGTGATTAATGTCATTCATACGACTAATTGATTCTCTACGATAACTGAAAGTGACATCATTCTTATTTTGAACAAGATATTGGGCGTACTCACTTGCTGAGTCCCCACCACCAACAACTAAGACTTTCTCATTTTTAACGAGATTACTAGTTACATCAAAATGGACCTTACTTGTTATTTCATTTGGAATTTTATAACTAGGACGATTTGGACGTCCCATAACACCGATTGCAATTGCAACTGTTTTTGTTACAAAACATTCTTCACCAGAGCAAACAACATATTGGCCATTTGCTAATTTTTTTATTTCATCAACGCTCTTCTCATAAACGACATTGAGCTTATAATCTGCGATTGCCTTATCGAGATAGCTCAATGTTTCTTTCTTTGTCGAATCCATTAAACATAAATGTCCAGTACATGAAACATCATTACCCTTATAATTGGCCGTAACCATCTTCTCTTCTGGATAGAATTTTCTGATGGCCCAAGAATGCTCCTTGGCCTTTTCAAGAACGAGAATATTACTTGGAGAAATTCCTTTCTCACATGCCTCTGTTGCTAAACTAATCCCAGCAGGGCCAGCTCCGATAATGACAACTTCATATAAACTCAATTCTTCGTACATTATTTACCTCATAAACTATTCTATACTGATTCAAATCATAGCAAGATTTTTTATTTAAATTATCAATACATTGTTAACACAGCGTAAAGATTCCTTAAACCCCTCTCAAGGAAATTAATTCAGTGAGAACAATCATCTTTTTTTACCGACGTAATATCAATAATATAAATTACGAGAGGATAAATGAATTTAATTACAATTAGGGAGAGAGAGTGACAGAAGGAGAAAGTAGCTTCGGCTATGATGAATTATTTTTTTCAAGAACCAACAAAAAGGGAATTATCGAATCAGGTAATTCTGTATTTCAACGAGTAAGCCAATATGAATGGGATGAAATGCTGGGTAAACCACATAAGGTTGTCAGGCATCCAACAATGCCACGAGGCGTTTTTTCACTTCTTTGGGATACCATTGGCCGCAATGAGATGATCGGTGCATACGTTAACAATCAAGCTAAAGACGGAAGTAATTACTGGGTATTTGCGCTAGTCTCACCAATTGATGATGGCTACTTATCAGTAAGACTCAAACCAAGCAGTAAATACTTTGCAATCATTCAAGAGAAGTATGAAGAGTTATATCATCTTGAAAAGAAGAAGAGGCTCTCACCAAAAGAGTCTCAAGATATTCTAATTTCAGTTGTAAAAGATCTTGGTTTTCAGGACTACAAACAATTTATGATTGAAGCACTAATGGCAGAACTAAATTCAAGACAAATAGAGCTTGGAGAAAGACCTATAAACGCATTACAGTTACTTGAAGAAGCATTGAACTCAGGGGCAACTCTTGAGAATAAGTCAGAATTAATTTTTGAGGAATATCAGAAAACTTCACTTGTACCAATGAATCTAGAAGTTCAGTCTGCACGAATTGGTGAAGAAGCCGCTTCCCTTGCAACGATCTCTTCACAGTACGATAATCTTGCCAAAGAAATACACACTGAAATAAATAAATTTGTGGAATCAGGAAAGATAGTGCAGCAAAAGGTAAAAGAATGCCAATTCTATGTTTGTAATTCGATTCTTCAGCAAGAGATACATAATTTCTTTGAGAATGAAACAAAGCCAACACCAATTCAAAAATCCAATGAAATGGAAATTTTAAATACATTGCGAATTGAACAAATAAAACGTGCAAAAGATAGCCTTCAAGAAATTCAAAAAGAGTTTCGAACTTTTGAGCGTGTTTGTAATGATGTAAAGAAGTTATCAATTGGTTTAGAGATGGTAAGCATAAGTGGAAAGATTGAAGCTGCAAAATTATCAACATCTTCAGGTGAACTTCATGGACTCCTACGCGACCTGGGTAATTTCAAAGACAGTTTAAAGCAAACATTAAGAGAAATTAATGATGCCGGGAAGAAGTTAATTTCACAAACACTACAGATGAATGAGTCACTAAATATGAGTAATGTTGCATAATCCATAAAAATACCCGTAGAATGTTCTTATAAGAGAACACTCTACGGGGCAATATAATGGACTTTAATTTACTTAAGATTTTTGAAAAAGTTGCAAAACTAGGAAGTTTAACAAAAGCAGCAAAGGCACTAGGTCATCCAAAGTCTAAGATTAGTCGCGACTTAGTTAAGCTCGAAAACTTAATTGAATCAAACTTGCTCATACGTGGGCCAAGGGGAATATCACTTACGCAACAGGGAGTGCACCTACTCCAATCAATTAGACAGCCAATAGAAGCCTTAGAAAGTTCTGTCAAAGAACTCCAAACAAATAATGATGAGATGAGAGGAGTCATTAAACTAACAGCTCCAGAAGACCTCTCACAAGAGATTTTAATGGAACTAATAAATGAGTTCATGGGAATATACCCTTCCATAAGGATAGAGATTTATTCAACGAATGATATTCTTGATTTTAAGGAGCACCAACTCAATCTTGCATTAAGAATTGGGAAACTAAAAGACTCGAACTTAATTCAAAAGAAAGTATGCGATATTGAAGTTGCCCTTTTTGCCTCAAGTCAATATCTAAATACTAATGAACGAATCTTTAAAGAAGATGATTTAAAACATCACTCTATTGGATTATTAAAAGATGTTTATGGGACGCCATTAACAAAGAAGAAATTAAGTGACCTACAAAGTCATTTTTCAACAAACTCTTTTCCACTATTAAAGCAATATGTGAGTAACTCACAAGGCATTGCAACCCTTCCAACTTTTTATTGCAAGAAAGAAATTGCGACAAATATATTTACAAAAGTTTTGCCAGAATTTACCTATTTCAAACGTTCTCTATTCGTTCTCTCTCCACCTTCTAAACATATCCCAAAGCATGTTAAGGTTTTTAAAGATTACATTTTTGAAAAGCTTCAAATTGCTATTTTAAGCTAACAGGAGAAGAGAGAAAGTCTTTGGATTGCTTAAAAAGACTATTGAATGGGTTATTTGCTTGGAGCTTTATTTCAGGGTTTCCAAAGGACATAAATAGCAGATCTTTTTCTATTTCTTCATAAATCGAAGAGTATTGATTGTTTGTAAAGTACTTACGCTCTTGCTTTAATTTTCTAATAAACTTAGCTGATTGGACATAATTACCTTTTGCATACTCCTTAACGATTTCAGCTAGTAATTCATACTTTGTAACGGGCCCTTTATTTGATAAAAGTGCTTTCGCTAACGGCCCGTTATTATCTGCTTCAACAAAGATCTCCACAGCAAAGTCATCGCCAGGGCGCTCTTTCATATAGCTTTTTAAAACTGGTAGAAGAAACGAGGTCTGTCCGCCGAGAATACTAAATTTGGCATAATCTCTTAAGTAGTTCTTATCTGTAATCCCTTCATAAGTAGAACGACATATTTTACAAGCAACTTCTTTTTGCTCGACTGCACTTTGAGCAGGGCTCATCATTGCATTAGGATTATCGATTTCACTAAAGCAACATGTCTGACAAGTATAAGACTTCTCTATAGTCTTAGTATGAATACATCCTGTATTGTGAATGAACTCATGAAAAAGTGTACCACGGAAACTATAAGCATTATCTTGCCAACGCCACTGTTGTCCTAAAGAGATAAACGGATGCTTCATTTCATTACTACTAAATTCATCTGAAGCGCTGGCATAGGCTTTAGCATCAGTCCAATTAATTCCTTTGGACTTAATATCTGCATTTGTTTCTGAACAAAAGATCTTTGGTTTATTATCAGGCTCACTAAAGAGATTGTTCATTTTAAGAAGTAATTCTTTCGAGCCTTCACCATCAAGCTCTTGTAAACAACTAAGGCCATCTTTATATGACTTTAAAATATTTGACTCGATATATTTACGATTGGATTTTTCAAGGCATGACTTTTCAACTAAGACACCATACTGCGTTTGAAAAAAACGATCATTAAATTCAACAAACTTTGAAAAGTCCTCTAGTTGAGTCTCACTCATTGTTGCGCTTTTAATTATAGGCTCTAGGCAATTAAGATCTTCTTCTTGATATTTATTAATTACACTTGCACCACTAACCTTTAGCTTTTTAGTCTTTAAATCAAAGACACCAAATTTTACAACAATATATCGACCAAAACTCTCAGATTCCCTCTTTACGATCTCATTTCGTGATTTATAAGTGCTAATATTCACACTTATAGCGAGTACATTTATATTCAAAAGGAGAAAGAGAAGAGCTCTTAGCTTACATTTATTTTTCACCTTCTAATTTTAGCATAATTTCTTCTATTTATGATACCCTAGGTATATGGCTACACATCAAGATGAAATTCCTCTATTTATCCCAAAGGGAGAAACCAATTTAATTATTCTAGGAACTATGGGCTCTATTAATGCTCGTACTGTAAATGGTGAAAAACCCGATGGTGAATTCTTTTATTACAATAATAATCGCAATCACTTTTGGAAAGTTTTACAATTCTTGTTTGAACCAGAAAAAGAAGCTCGAAAACTTACTATTGAAGAAAAGTATGCCTTCTTAGAAAAGTGGGGCATTGCTATGAGCAATATAGTAAATATTGCCAAGGTTCCAAATAAAGATAAAGACGATCCTTCTGATACTGTTTTATTTGCGGCCCATAAGAAAAATAACGTGGACTTTAAACATGCCTCACCAAAGTTTAAAAAGTTATTGAAAACAAAGCCTATGTTCTTTACTTGTCGTAGAAAAAAAGGAATTGAAAACTTACTTGAAGGCTTCTTCGAACAAAATGGACTTAGTGCAGACCTTATTGATCATATCTGGTATTGGCCAACGCCAACAAGATGTAATCCAAAGGCCCGCAGTCTTATTTGGAAAGATGAAATGAAAGAGTTTCTAGCGAAGTTCTCTTCTTAGAACTTTTCCAACATTATTCTTTGGTAACTCATCTCTAAACTCAATCTCTTTTGGTACTTTATAACCAGCAAGATTCTTCTTAGAAAAGTTCTTAATATCATCTTTTGTAATTTCTTTATTCTTTACGATAAAGACTTTTACAACCTCTCCTGACTTTTCATTATCGACTCCAATTGCCGCAACATCCTGAACACCGTCAAGTTCAAGAAGAACTTCTTCCACTTCATTTGGATAAACGTTAAAGCCAGATACGACTATCATATCTTTTTTACGATCAAGAATTTTAACAAAGCCTTTTTCATCAATACAAGCAAAGTCACCTGTTTTAAGCCATCCATCTTTAGTAAATGTCTTAGCTGTCTCTTCTTCTTGTTTCCAATAACCTTGCATAACTTGGGGACCTTTCACACACAACTCCCCTTCTTCGTTAAGGCCCAGCTCATTTTCTTGCTCATCAACGATCTTGATATCTGTCGAAGGAAGTGGAATACCAATCGATCCAGCGATATCTCTTCCATCAACTGGGTTACATGTTACAACAGGAGAAGCTTCAGTTAGGCCATAACCTTCGACGACACTTGACTTAGTTATCTCTTCCCATTTTTTCTTAACTGCTACTTTCAGTGCCATACCACCAGCAACACTCAATTTCATATAACTTAGATCCAGCTTTTGAAATTCTTGATGATTAAGCAATGCCTGCAATAAAGTATTCACAATTGTTGCGACTTCAGGCCTATGGTTTTTTATATCTTTTACAACAGAATCGAGATCACGTGGATTAGTAATTAATAAATTAGTTGTTCCCATATAGAAGAAACCAAGAATATTAACAGAGAATGTAAAGACATGATAAATTGGTAGAGGGGCCAGAACTTTATACTCTCCCTCCCCTAGACCAGACTTAATCCAAACGGCCATTTGAAGCATATTAGCAATAATATTTCGGTGAGTAAGTACAGCGGCCTTTGTTTTCCCAGTCGTTCCACCAGTGTATTGAAGAAGTGCAATGTCAGTATTTAAAAGCTTTGGATATGATGCTTTTAGCTTACTTCCTCTATCAATAGCGGTGTTTAAAGACGTGTATGTTCCTTTATAAGATGGAACCATCTTCTTAATATATTTGATGGTAAAATTAACGAGGTTTCTTTTTAAGAAAGGAAAAAAGTCTCCAATATCAGTTGTAATTACATGCTCAATCTTACTATCGGCCATGGCCGCTTCAAGTTTTGAGACAAAGTTACTACAAATAACAATTGCCTTTGCTCCAGAGTCTTTTAAAACTTTTTTAACCTCTCTTTCAGTGTATAGAGGATTCGTATTAACAACAATTAGGCCGGCCTTAAAGGCCCCGTAAAGGGCAACAGGATATTGTAGAAGGTTTGGCATCTGTATCATGATGACATCACCTTTTTTCAATTTTAGCTCTTCGATTAAGTAATTAGCAAAGGCATCCGATTTTTGAGCAACTTCACCATAAGTCATCTCAACATCCATATTTATAAATGCTGAGCGGTCCTGATACTTACTACAAGTTTCATCTATTACTTCGACAATACTATTGTAGCTATCTGGGTTAATCTCAAATGATGCATTTTTAGAGTAGCTATCTAGCCAAATCTTATCCATATTTTCCTCGTATATCCCTTAATTCTTATCAATACATGCACGGTGTAGTGCATCGATAAATTCAACTCGCATTTTTTCAAATTCTTCTTCTCTTCGCCCTCGCCCTATCCAAGAATGGATAAGCTCTCTTGCAGCTCCGTAAAGAAAGGCATCTAAAATATTTGGAGAAATGACTTTTACACCTTCAGACTCTCCTTGCTCACATAAGACTTCATAGATCTTAGTAGATAGGGAGCGATACTCTTTTTGAATAAGGTGGCGAATCTCAGAGAAGCCAGATTCAGACACTCTCCAAAAAAAACTACTCTCTCTTAAATTGTTCTTATGCCAATTGAAATATGTTGTAACCAACGCGTCTAATGTCTCATCAATTGTTTTGGCCGATATAGCAGCTTGATAAACTTCATTTCTAATTCTTGAGGTTAATTTAACGAATAATGATTTAAAGATATCTTCAATACCATTTGGAAAATGATAATAAAAAGTTCCTGTTGATAGACCAGTATGCTTCTTTAGCTTTGAAACACTTAAATCTAAAATGGGAACTTCATCTAATAAATTAAGAACGCCTTCATAAATGGCCTCTTTCGAATCCTGCTTCACTTTCACTTCCTATAGACAAGTTGTCTAGACGATTACTCTACAATATGCCATAAGAAAAGCCTCGACTCAAGAGGCTTATTCTAGGTAACGACAAATACGTAATATATTTAGACTTTAGAGATGACTATTTTGATCGATATAGTCCACGATTTTACTGAGTTCAATATAAAGAGTTGACTCAACTTTCTCCTGCCCTACACCAGCGGCGAAGTGGAATCCAGCAAAACCAAGTTGCTTTGCTGCTTCAACTTCATCAAAAGCTTCAGAAATATAAAGGCTTGGATGGCGACCAGTTTCGTCTAGCGCCTTATTAAATATGTATGGCGCGGGCTTTAGCTCATCATTACTCATTGGAATGTAAACCTTATGAAAGATAGTAAGGTCAAATTGGTCTTGATCATTCCAATGGGCCTTTACATATTGATTGAGTGACTCAATTTTCTGATCGTAGGTTTCACCAAATGACTCAGGAATATTAGAAATAATAGCAACCTTAATACCCATTTCTTTTAAGGAGCGTATATACTCCAAAGCACCAGGATAATAGTGATAATTCCCACTTTCTTTTGTGTTAACTATCGTATCCCCAAGGTCGAAGAAAACCCATCTTTCAGTTGTGGTGGTTTCTTGTGAATCAGAGGCAAAGTAGCCAATGGCCGCACATGAGATAATTGTAAAAAGAGAAAATAGAGTGATTTTTAGATTCTTTTTCATAATTAATTTTATCAAATCTACTTAATCTGTTCATGATATAGATCAGTAATATAAATTTAAATAAGAAATTCTAATAAAGAGTTTAATTCAATAAGAGTCGCATCAGAATCAAGACTCCAACTCTCTTTACTCTTTTCCATACGATCTTTTAATTCTTGGGCCTTTTTCTTAATTTTAAAAGTCTCGCCCTCTGATACAGAGTCCACCATACGCCATTTAAGCTCATCAAGAATATAATAGTAAGTCATTGGGCCTTCATCTCTGTCTAACTCCTGGTCAATAACAGTCATAAAGTCCCACCAATCATTCTTGCGATATCTTCTTGAGCTTGAATACATACTTATCCTTCTATTAATCTAGAAAATTTTACATTTTCCCTCTACGGAACTTAATTTTCTCGCTAGGTTCTCATTTATGCACCTACTAATGCCAAAAGATAACACCTGGAAAAAGTTCCTCAGAGATGAGGTCATGGATGAATTTTCCATCAAGAAGTCTCAAATCACAAGTCCTGATGGGCTACCGATTTTAGAAATTGATGAAAAAACACCATTAAGAAAGAGCTATCTTGGTCTTGCTCTGGACATTTTACCAGAAACCCAAACTATTCCAGCTGGAAGCATTGGAGAACAGAGCTCTTTGATAGTTAATCTTTTAAAGAAGAGTAATATTTCACAAACAGCCTATCAAGTCTTTAGTATTTCTAATAAGTACGGAGTCGTAACCAGTGGCCGCAGTGAGTTATTATCTCAAAAACTTGCTAAGAATTTAAGAAAAGAAGGAATAAAGAGAGGAAAGTTTCATTTCAAAGACTGCCCACTTATTAAGGCCTGTATTTATCCTGATCGAAGCATCAAGATTTCAATTCTCGATAAAGTAAAAAGGCAAGAATATGATCATCTTCTTAGTCCATTCCCAGGTGGCTACACAACGATTACCGATGATAAGCAGGCACCATCAAGAGCATTTAAAAAACTTGTAGAAGCGCAACTCGTACTTGGAAATGAAATAAAAGAAGATGAAACATTAGTAGATCTTGGAGCATGTCCAGGAGGATGGAGTTACGTCGCCCTCAATCAAGGAGCACAAGTCACATCAATTGATCGCTCTCCCCTAAGAGAAGACCTTATGCCAAAAGTGAACTTCAGCGCAGAAGATGCTTTCAAGTTTATGACTGAGGATGGTTTTGATTGGGTGGTTTCAGATATAATTTGTACTCCAGATAGAATTCTTGAATTAATAGAAACTTGGGCCACACCTCAAAAATGCAAAAACTTTGTCTTTACCATTAAGTTTAAAGGAAGTGACAGCTACGATATTCTCCAAAGCTTTAAAAAGAAATTACATAGCCTTGATTACGACTGTATTTTGAGACAGCTAAATGTAAATAAGAATGAAGTTATGGTTATGGGAACTCGAATCTAGACTCCCTTGATTTCGTGAGAGGGTGAAATCAAGGGAGCTAGGATGTCAACGAACACAATATGCTGAATCATTCAGCACACCTTTGAAAAGCTGGTAAATGACGATTTTGACTAACCCACTGTAAATTTTCAAATACTGCAATCAGATCAGGGTCATCGGCCAATTCAAAAATCTTATTATATAATTCAGCATTGGCCATCTCTCCTATAATTGCGACTTCACAGGCTTGTTGAATTGAATCATACCCAGGAACTCTCCCGTAGTATGAATCGTCTGGCACATCGACTCCATATTTTGCAAAGAAAGGAATTAGTGCATCAATATGTCTTTGTTCTGAATAAATAATTTTTGAAAATGGGCGAACTCTACCGAAGTCATCCAAAACTCTAGAATAAATTGCACGTGCCTTATACTCGTCATCGAGTGCCATCATTAATGCCCTAACGTTATCAGCTTGGGCAAGGGAGAAGGAAGCAAAAAGCAAACTGAACATAAATACGAAAACATTCAACTTTTTCATGACCGAGACCTCCAAAAGGTATCCTCTTCCTCACTATTAAGATGATAGCAGTTTGATGAATGTCAATGGTGTGAAATTTGTAAAACTAAACTTTATTATCGTAAGAGTTTACATTTTACTGAGTATTTAATCTTTTCAAAACCTTCAGCACCAAACCATTCTACATATTGGCAGTAAATCGTTTCATGCAGTTTTGTGTCTTGATAATTCAAATACAATTCTTCTCCAATTGGTGTGGAGAAGAAAGGTACAAGAAATATAAATGTTATAATAAGAGTTAAGATGATTTTTAGCATTGGTCTATTGAACTTCCCAAATTGCTAAGGCCCACTCAGGATGATCGATGAATGGGTTTCTGTTTTTCTGATATCGACATGCTTGATCATTTCGATATCTTTCATGCTCACTTACTGGATCTTGCTTATGCCACTTTAAAAGTGTTTTCAAAAACCATGTGCTATAAGTCTGATCTCTAGAACCATCTGTCATGTCATTATAACGAAAGCTTGGAATTCGACTTTCATAGCGAACAGCAAAGTAAAGCATTGCTCTAGCGATATCACCCTTGAACTCATCAATTGGCTCAAACACTGTACGGCGATATGCTGGATCTTTACTTCTTCCAAGTTTTGATCCATTTTCTGAAATCCATCTTGCTTCACCGACTTCACCAAATGGGTACGAGCTTCTCATTCCATTCACTTTTCCATCTGATGGATAAACATGGAATATATCTGTTTTCATTGGTCTTCTCTTACCAAAGAGACCTTGTGGAAATAAATGTTCACGATTGTAACAATCACCTTCGTTTCTGTATTGGCCACACTTCTTTTGACCGGCCCTAAACTTATATGGATCTCTTCCATTTGGATTTTCAGAATACATATCTAAAATTGTATTATCACCATCATATGTCTTATCACGATCAGATCTCGTATAAGCCTGGTGAAGATCATCATAAGAAAGACTACGATGTGTCTTCGTTAGAAGATTAGATAGTTTTGATTTGAACTCATAACCTGAAAGATGGGTTGGAAGTCCTGAGTAGAATTTACTTTGATCACAAGTTGCAAAAGTCATTCCTGAAATCAAAATCATTAAAGCCGCGATGTGTGTTTTTTTCATGGGAAAATGGTATCGGTCTTAAAACGTTAAAACAATGCAAAATATGAAAAAAATCTAATTAATAGTATTAGAATGGCCTTATGGCCCTCTATTAAACAGTCTTTAATTCCAATAACTTACATGCGCCTCGCGCAATTGTTTCGTTTATGAACTATACACTAAATAAAAATAATACAATCTGGCCATGGTCCAGGCCTTTTTCCCTTATATTTAAGAAAACAATAACGAGAGAGACAACCATGAAGTTTACTAAGCTTGCCTTAGCTTTTTCACTATGTGCAATCAGTACACAGGCCTTTGCAGAAATGACCGATATTGAAAAAGAGCTATATGCAGATCGCTCCCATGTGAAAACAAAAATTCAAATGGATAACGATAATCCTTTTTTAAACCTAATGCCTTCACTCTTCTACGTTGATGATGACCATGGCTACACACATGGGCTTGGAGCTGAAGTTGAAATATCACCAAGTGCTGACAATGCAATCATTAAAGAAAATGAAACATGGAAGATCGCTCTTTCATCTAAAATATACACAAAAGATGTCACACCAGAAGGTCAAGACCTCTTTCCAAATGATCCACAAGTATTCAATGAAGTAACAAAGCTTGACATTACTTGGGATGATATTCTCGATGCACAGATGTATGACAATAAGAGCTATATCCTAGTTGGTGCTGGGATTGGGAAATTCAATAATAGTGACGATGGTGGTTGGGGTGCTATCGGTCAGCAAAGAAGATGGCATGTTTATAAGCACAACAACTTAACGCCAGAAACAACTTCCATGTACGATAATCAATTAGGTGACACAAATGATGTCTTTGTCACGGCCAAAGCAGCAATTGGAAAGGTCGTTAAACTCGATACAAACCAATATGATTGTAAGTGTGAACTAGATCGAATTACATTAGAAACAGGTGTTGAACTTGTCAGTATCAGAAAAGGATCTCGTGTCTACTTCTTACTAGAAGCTAATAAAGTTCTAATAGAACGAGGAAGTCATCGTTTTGGAATGGAGTTATCTTTAGAAGGTAATGCACATGGCGACGGAAACTTTGGAGGTGACGCTTACGGAGGAGTTTTCTACGAATATAAAGGCTTTAGGATTAAGACTGGATTTTCTCAAGGATATGGAGAAGATAATGAAGAATTCTTTGAATATACTGACGATAATCCAATCTGGATGCTTAGTATTGAACATAGGTTTTAGTCACAAGGCAAACAGCTATTTTTCACAGTCTCAATTAGGCCCGGATATTTCTTTTTAATATCTGGGTTTAAAAAGAGGTACTTCTTTACCCCTTCAGTGCGCTCACAAATAATCCCAGCTTCAATAAGCTTTTTAACATGATGTGAAAAAGTGGCCTTATTAACACAGTAATCGAACGAGCCGCATGTCATTTCTTTATCACCACAACCTTCTTCATAAATAATAAGCTGCTTTATGACCCCCATTCTTATAGGGTCACCTAGTGATTTGAATATCTTATCGAGTGTTATTTCTTGTTTTTTCATTGTTAGATAAAATTCTAACAAATTGCTTGATTTTTTTCAAGAGCGGGTCTATTGTTTGATAAATATCTAACTATAATTTTAGGAGTACATATGCCAGATTTATTTTCCCCAATAAAATTAGGTCACCTTAAACTAAAGAATCGTATCATCATGGCCCCTCTTACTCGTGCAAGAGCTGGAGTTGAAAGAGTCCCAAATGAACTTATGCTTGAATACTATACACAAAGAGCAGGAGCTGGGATGATCTTAACTGAGGCCACTGCCATAACAAAAAAAGCTGTTGGGTATGCCAACACACCAGGAATTTGGTCAAAACAGCAAATTGCCGGCTGGAAGAAAATTACTCAAGCTGTTCAAGAGAAAGGTTCAAAAATCTTTATGCAACTTTGGCATGTTGGTAGAATTTCCCATCCAATGTTCTTAGACGGTGAATTACCTGTTGCTCCAAGTGCTATTAGGCCAGAGGGTCACGTCTCACAGGTTAGACCTATCACAAATTTTGAAACACCAAGAGCATTAGAGACAAAAGAAGTTAAGGCCATCGTCCAAGACTATAAACAAGCGGCCATAAATGCTAAGGAAGCTGGATTTGACGGAGTAGAAATTCACGCTGCCAATGGTTACCTAATCGATCAATTCTTACAAGACTCAACAAATAAGAGAGATGATATATATGGAGGCTCAATTGAAAACAGAGTGCGTTTTTTGCTGGAAATCACAGATGAACTCATTGAAGTATGGGGCGCTGATCGCGTTGGCGTTCACCTTGCTCCTCGTTGCGATAGTCACGACATGGGTGACTCTGATCCCTTATCACTATTTAGCTATGTTGTAGAAGAACTCAATAAGAGAGACATTGCTTTTGTCTTCACACGTGATCCACTTGATGATGGGAGTCTTTTTCCAGAATTAAAGAAACACTTTGATGGTGTCTTTATTGCCAATCAAAAGTTTACAAAAGAAACGGCACAAAAGGCCCTTAATGATGGAATTGCCGATGCTATTTCATTTGGTGTTCCATTCATTGCAAATCCTGATTTAGTAGAGCGATTTAAAAAAGATGCTCCTCTTAATGAGCCAGTCTTTGAAACATTCTATGGGCCAGATAAAGTTGGCTACACAGATTACCCAACACTAGAGGAATTATAATGCAGACAAAGCTATCATTATTAGACTTGGTCTTTGTAAATGAAGGCCAAGAACTAAGCGATGCATACAATGATTCTGTTAAGACAGCACAGGCCGTTGAGGAATTTGGATTTAATCGTATTTGGGTTGCTGAACATCACAATATGCCGGCCATTGCCAGTGCTGCAACTTCTGTTGTTATTGGATTACTTGCTGCCCAAACGAAAAAAATTAGAGTTGGAGCTGGTGGGATTATGCTTCCGAACCACTCTCCCCTAGTTATTGCGGAACAATTTGGAACTCTTGAAGCATTATATCCTGGACGAATTGATCTAGGCCTTGGGCGTGCTCCCGGTACTGATCAAATGACTGTTCAAGCCTTAAGAACTACGGCCCAAAGCTCAAACAACTTTCCTAAAGATGTCGTCGAGCTACAAAGACTCCTTTCAAAAGAAAGTGGTAATGATCCAATTGTGGCCACTCCAGGACACGCAAGCGAAGTTCCATTGTGGATTTTAGGTTCAAGCACATTTGGTGCGCAGCTAGCAGCTCATTTAGGTCTTCCTTATGCTTTTGCTTCACACTTTGCACCTGATGCTCTTCAAGATGCGCTAGATCTTTATCATGCTGGCTTTGAGCCTTCACCTCAACAAGAAAAACCATATTTTATGTTAGGGGTAAATATTATTATCGCTGACACAGACGAAGAAGCACAATTTCTAGCAACAAGCCAACAGCAATCTTTTGCTAACCTTAGACGTGGAGTTAAAAAGAAATTCTCTCCTCCAATTGAAGATATCAATACTTATTGGTCTCCTGAAGAAGCGATGATGGCAAAGCATATGCTTCACTTCTCTTTTGTTGGATCGAAAGAGACCGTTAAGAAAAAACTAGAGACTTTTATCACTCGCTATCGACCTGATGAACTGATGGTCGTCACATCAATCTATGATGTTGAAAAACGAATTCGATCTCTTAAGTACTTATCTGAGTTATAGGGTATAGGGTGCCATGCACCTTTTGTTTCGCCACTGCGAAACAAAAGGTGCATGGCACCGCCTTAAAGTAACGCACTTTACTATAATAAGTTTGGTAAGAATAAAACAACGGCCGGCCAATACGTCACTAAAAGCAATGTTAGCAGTAAAGCAATAATGAATGGCCAAATCTCTTTAACAAACTCACCTATTGTGACACCTGTAATGGAACAAGTCGTAAACATCATGGAGCCAAAAGGGGGCGTTACCCCACCAATCATAATATTAACGATGAGAACCGCGCCAAAGTGAATTGGATCAATACCAAGCTGAGTCGCCACAGGAACAACAAGTGGCGCAATGATAATGAGAGCAGCACCACCCTCAAGAAACATCCCCATTGCTAATAAAAGGACATTCATAATAGCAAGCATAACGTATTTATTCTGAGTTAAGCTTAGTAGGACCTCTGTAAGTCGTTGAGGAATCTGTTCCCAATTTAAGTAATAACCAAATACAGAAGCCGATACAATAATAAGAACAACAGTTCCCGTTCCATAGATTGTATCTTTCATAATAGGGATAAAGTGTTCTTTCTTAAGTTCCTTATAGATCAAAATACCAATTAGGACAGATGCTAAGACGGCGATTGCTCCCGCTTCCGTTGGAGTGAATAGACCAAATCGTAGTCCTAGAATAACTCCAAATGGTAGCGCAAGAGACCACATTGAATCAATAAACTGCATGGCAATTTCTTTACTATTTGCTTTTATTTCACGAGTTGGCTTATAGCCACGTTTTTTTGAGATAATTGCCACTGTGATCATAAGTGCGGCGGCCATAATTAGGCCAGGAGCATAACCAGCAGCAAACATTTTAGCTACTGAAACCTGAGCAATAAGTGCATATATAATAAGAACAATCCCAGGAGGAATGACTGGTGAGATAGCCGATGAAGCAGCAGTAATCGCAGCAGAGAATGCCTTACTATAGCCACGCTCTTGCATTTGTGGAACAAGGATCTTACTTTGCATGGCCGCATCAGCATTGGCAGAACCAGATACGCCACCCATAAATGTAGAAAGAACAACATTAACTTGCGCCATGCCACCAGTTAGATGACCGGTAAGCACATCGGCCATTTGCATAAGCTTTGCACTAATTCCAGAGTAATTCATAACAGATCCTGCCATGACAAAGAATGGGATTGCTAAGAGTGGAAATGATGCTGTTGCAGTAATAAACTTTTGTAAGACTAAGTCTGTTGGCATTCCTGCATCCATGAATGTGAAATAGAAAATCGATGCGCCAAATAGAGCAAAGGCAATTGGTAAGCTAGAAAAATAAAGAATGAAAACAATTGCTACTGGTAAGTATTCCATTATGCTCTCCTCCCCTTTACATCTTCAATTAAAAACTTAATGGAGTGAAAAGAGATAAGGCCAAAGCCAAAGATAAGAGCACTATTATAAACAGCTGAACTTATGCCTAGAACAGCAGTTGGTTTCTTATATGCAATAAATGTAAAGACAATACTTAGATAGAAGATGTAGCCGTTAATCAATATGGTAAGTAAGTGAGCAACAGTTCTAGCAATCTTTTCTTTTTCTGGTGAGAGTCTTACAATTAAAGCATCAATTCCTATATCCATTTTATTTTTATAGACGGCACTAGCACCAACAAAAACAGACCAAACAAAGCATATCGTTGAGACCTCTTCCGCCCAATATATACTGTAATTAAAAAGATATCGTAAGATGACATTCAAAATAACTAAGCAAACCATTATAATAAGAAAGCTTCCGCTAATAATCTCTTCAAAGTTTTTTAGAAATAATTTCATATGCGCTCTCTTATACTTTTAAGCTCATTTTGGATTTTATTATACATTTGAAGATTTACTCCAGGTAAGCTTTCAAATACATTCTTCGTTCTTTTCTCAAATGAAGCACGATCTATTTCATTAAATTTAACCCCATGAGACTCGAGTTTTTTAACAACACTTGAGTGTTTAGACTTTAAAAGATTAATCATTTCACGTGCCTCAAAGTCAAATTCATCTTGTATGATTTTTTGATACTTCACAGGAATCTTTGCCCAGACTTCCGTTGAAATATAAACACCACAGACACCTAAAAAGTGCTTTGTAAGTGCTACATTCTTTTTTCCTGTCTCATAGACTTTTGTACTAATATTTGTAAATTCAGATCCTTCAAGTCCATCGACAACACCCTGTTGAACTGCACTAAATGTCTCCCCCCAAGGAAGAGGTGTTGCAGTTGCCCCCATTGCATTTAAAGTCTCAATAAAGAGCTTACTTCCAGGAGTTCTAAGTTTTACTCCTTCTAAGTCCTCAGGGGTTCTTACAACCTTATCCGTAATAAGGTTCCTAAATCCAAAAATATATTCAAGTGAAAGTATTTTAATTCCTTGTTTTTCTAATTTCTTGGCCCAATCCTTAACCATCTGTGTCTTTATCAGCTCTGTGTATTCATCATAGCTATTATAAAGCATGGGACCAACAAGGGCAGTGAACTCAGGAACATAGTCTCCAATATAAGAAGGGTCTTCCACAGAAATAAAATGGGCTCCTCTAGCAACAAGCTCTACTCCATCTTTATAAGTTGCAATTTGGCCTTGGGGAAAAGTTAAAATTTTCACCGCTCCATTCGTTTTTTCATCAATTCGTTTAGCTACTTTATCCATTGAAAGAGTTAGGTCTTCTTTAGGGCTAAAGACATGACTTAAGCGTAATTTTATTTTGAACTTTGACGGATCTTTCGTCTCAGATGGACGACAAGAAATTATGCACAGTAATGCACAGATGAAAATCAACTTCATAAAAACTCTCTCATTGACGTTTATAAGATAATTATAACTTGTTTAGAGGGATTTCCAAGAAAGATTTAAGAAAATAAGGAGATGCTTAGCACCCCCTTCATATATGAATTAAGCAATCCTTTTGATGGTCTCTTTCATTGACTCTGTAGGACGACCGATTAATCTCGATAAATCCTTACTTTCAGAATAAAGTCCTCCTTTTGAGGCGCCAATTTCTGAGTCGGCCAACATATCCGCAATCACTTCAGGAAGACCTGCCTGAAGTAAAACGTCTCTGTACTCACTTTGAGTCATATTCTTATAAGAGATATCTCTTCCATATTGCTCGCCAATTAGAGTTGCAAATTCACTTAAATTATAAGAAGTATCACCTGCTAATTCGTATACCTTACCAGCATGGCCATTATCTGTTAAAACGTTTGCCGCGGCCAATGCATAATCATTTCTTGGAGCTGATGATATTCTCCCCTCTCCAGCACAGCCGAGAACAACAGAATGCTCCAATATAGTCGGAATTCCCATTGTGTAATTCTCTGAATACCAACCATTTCTTAAAATTGTTGTCTTAATATCAAGATCATTTATTAGTTTTTCAGTAGCAAGATGTTCTTCAGCAAGTCCTAATGGTGAATTGTCTGCTTCGAGAATACTTGTATAGGCTAAATGTTTCACTGAAGAATCTCTTACAATATCAATGACATTTTGATGTTGTGAAAGTCTTTTTCCTACTTCACTTGATGAGATAAGTAGTAATTTTTCAACTCCTTCTAAAGCAGATCTAAGACTATCAGGCTTCTCATAGTCTCCATACCTAACCTGTACGCCCTTTTTGGCAAACTCATCGAGTTTATCTGTTGAGCGTGCAATGGCAACAATCGACTTTGGTTTTACACCTTTATCTAATAAATTCTTTATAACTAATTGACCGAGTTGGCCTGAAGCTCCTGTTAAAGCGATCATATTTTCCTCCAATAATTATTAATAATAACGAACTGATCTCATTGATAATGAACCAAGTTCAAAGCCTTCATAATCAAATGTAATTTTATCTTCTTCTAAGCTAGAACCTAAAACGTATAAAAGAGGTAGGTAGTGCTCATCTGTTGGAATGCTAAATTTACCAGCTTGAGTCTTAAGGGCATCACTCACTAGCGGAGCATCTTCTCTTTTAAGAAGTTTATCTTTTACCCATTCATCAAACTCGATGGCCCAGTCAAGGCCTAAGTATCGATGCTTACGACTCATCATTCTTAAATTATGTACAATATTCCCACTTCCCATAATCATGACACCTTCATCTCTTAAGAACCTTATCTTTTTTCCAAGTTCGTAGTGATATTCATACGACTGATTGCGATCGAGACTCAATTGAACAACTGGTATATCCGCTTCAGGAAAAACATGTTTTAAAACTGACCATGTTCCATGATCAAGACCCCACTGCTTCTTATCAATATTAACTCGAGGCTTATTTATGGCCTTAGCAATCTCATCAGCTAAGCTGGCATTTCCATCTGCAGGATATCGAACATCATATAATGCTTGTGGAAAACCATAGAAGTCATGAATTGTCTTTGGATGATCCATTCCGGTAACCCAAGTTCCTTCAGTTTCCCAATGGGCCGAGATCATAAGCACGGCCTTTGGTCTTGAATAATCACGACGTAGTCCCTGTCCTAATTTTTCTAATTTTTTTGTAAAGTCGTTACTTTCAATGGCATTCATAGGTGATCCATGACCTAAAAATATTGCTGGCATTCTTTCTTTTTTAGTTGTCATAAACTTTCTCCCAAGCACTGCTGATGCTAGGCCAAAAAGAATTCCTGTAATAGCTTGGCGTCTTCCAAGTTTCATCATAGCAGTCTCCTGGCCGGTGATAATCTTAATTATTACCAAAAATCACATGTTGCAAAAGACTACAAATATGCAACCCAGTGTTGCCACAAAGGAACGCTAAAAAAGAATATAAAATATTGAAATAATAGGAAAAAAAAGAGAAGCCAAGAATAGGCCCCTCTTTTTAAATTCTTCTTAAATTAAGAAAGAGATTTAACTTGAACAGCACATGGACCTTTTTGTCCTTCACCTACTTCAAATTCAACTTTTTCGTCATCTCTAAGAGTGTTACCTTCAACACCTGAGATATGTACGAAAAGATCTTGTCCACCATCGTCTGGCTTAATAAATCCAAAACCTTTCTCATCATTAAAAAACTTTACTGTACCTGTAGCCATAATTTTCTCCTAGCTATTAAAATTTTGTTAGATCTGTGATCGAACTATATATCTTAAGTTCACCTGAACTTAAAAAACCATTTGCTATCCAAAATTGCTTATATTTTTTCTCAATTAAATAATCCACTCTCTCCCCCTTTGTAATAAGAAAGAAGTTGTAGTCATCAATACGAGTTACAAGTTCATCTAAGATGTCGGAAATATCTTGCATCTCACTGAAGTCATAAATAAAGTAAACCTGTGCCTTAGGTAGAACAAAGTCCTCTTCTAAAACATTCTCCAAAAGTATTTCGCAATTAAGTAATTCCATTCTCTCAAAGACGCGATTACCTTCTCTTTGTCTTTGTTTTAGAATTTCATATCCAATAAAGCGAGCTTCTGGAAAAATTGAGCTCATAACAAGCCCGATGCGGCCATAGCCAGCACCTATATCAACAATCTTGTGGATGTTGTAATCCTTTAATAAATAAAGGGCATCAAATAAATGATTATATGGAGTTTGTAATGCTTGAGGGTGTAACCCAATCCAAGTCTGTGTTCCATCGTAATGTTGCTTACGACTTGAATCATCTGCATCTTTATAATAAGCGCGGTACTTTTGAGAAAGCTTTTCTTCAATCTTTGTGATTTTATAACCTAGCTCACGATCAAGATTTTTGGCGTGAATGCGAGGGTGAATATTCTCATCAAGCATATATGTTCTAGGATTTCTCACCTTTTCACATAACAGCTCGGTCTTAGTTTGCGTCTTAATAATGAACTTACTCTAAATGTTAAATAGACAAATACTTTTAATTCTCTGCCGAGTTAATAATTTTGCACATCGAATTAAAATAGGAAGGAACTTTAAGATAAACAAGGAACTAACTATAAAAATCAAATACAATTAATTCCTTATACCGACTTTCTGCACACAGGGCAACAAATTAAAGTATTTAACGCGACTTACGGGTTATCTTTACACTAAAATTTTATATCCATTCACCTAAACAATACAATTTCAACAACTTACAATTATACTTATTCTCTTGTTTTAAATACACATAGATTACCTTCATCGATAATTACAGGTCTAGGCCAAGAGTTTTCTTCTGCAATATCCATAAGCCAGCCCCTAGCATTACCTTTTGTAATGATAGTTATCTCCTTATCTTTACTATATTCCACAATTTGCCCTAGCACATAGTGATATGTCTCTTTAGTAAAAGGATCATAGAGATAATAAACATCGGCTTCTGGAATCTTAAAAGAGGCCAGTGACAGATCCTGTACTTGAAAGCTTAAATTCTCTTCAAGGCCAAAAGCCTTTGTAGCTATATTTGATATTTCAACCCGATGAGGGACAAATTCATAACCAATGAAATCGACATCCGGACGCAAAAGAGAACACACTAATCCAACTCTCCCATAACCAGATCCAAGATCAATAACCTTTCCACCTTGCTTTAACTGCATATTCTCCATGGCCAATAAGATTGTAGAATAGCCAGATTGAACACCTACACCAGCTCCTGCATACAGCCTCTCTTTAATAGTAGAATCAAAAACCATATCTCGATCTAATTGGTAATTGAGGTTAAAGAGATCATCGAGATTATCAAATGTACGATAAAGATCAGGTCCCTTATGACCAAGACTTTGCAGTCGTCCTTCTTGGGCCTTTTCTTCGGCCAAGAAATAAAGACTCATCTCCTTTAAAGACTCAATAACAAATTCTTTTTGAGAGACCTCACATGCGCTAAGAATTTGTTTTAAAACATTTTCTTCAATTACTTTTGAGTCCTTGGCCACCTTTTTTAAATTCGTTTCACCACTAGCAATTAAAAAATCTTTTAAAAAAGATATTCTTAATAAGTCGTTTGAAAAAAGTGGAGTCATAAAATCACAGTACGAAATATCTCGTTCATCTTGACGCTTTAGCCATAATTGATCCTTAAGAAAACCTGTGACAGTGACAAGAAATGCCGAATTAATGTAGAGGTGTGCAAGTTGAATAGGCCCTAATTCTAGAGTACTAGGGTTCTTGCCTTCTAGTAGTCCTAGAAAAGTTTCTTTTGAAAGATTCATTTAGCTTTTACCTTGATGCTAATACGATCATGGTTGCTATGCATGAGCCTATTTATTATTGATGACTATATCTTACGTTCTAACAGTGATGAAGTAAATTAGATTCGACAGAAGTAGCCTGTTGCCTCGAGGTTGACTCTAAAAACTCCTTCTTTCGAGTCTATCACCACACGATTAACGTGAAAGTCTTCAGCTTTACTAAGCAATATATCCTCGGCCAAAGACGTAGCGACAAACGGCATGATACTAAAGCCCGTTGCAGAGAAATTTGCTACTGCCGAACAATTATTATTAACATCATCGACAATTGCCACTTCATCTAAGTTCATATTTTTAGATGCACAGCTTGTTAAAAGAATCAGAAAAATAGAAATATGAAAAAGTCCTCTCAAACTATTGTATCCTTTAAAAGGCCTTTTCGGCCGAGAAACCGAAAAGGCAATTTTGGGGTTTACTGCTGCATGAAGAAACAAACAGCAATCTTAATTATGTTTTAAATAATTGTCCTCAACTTTAAAGTTGGAAAACTTCTTTTGCAGCTCGGCCATTTCCATAGTTATCTCTTCTAAGACAGCTAGCTTCTTATTAATCGACTTATACCAACGTAAAGCCTGATAGAGTGCTAGAAATAGAAATAAGTTTGCAAACGTAAATAGAATAAAAAAAACAAGTAAATTCATCGAGCTCCCTTAATAACTGACTTCTCGTCTAATATTTTCAGATACTTAAGAACTTTTTATTAGTTTATGTTTTAATTAAGTTTAACTGTATATCTTACTGAAATCACAACACTAAAGTTTGCCATGTAAAACTTTAATTCGATAAGCAATATTTTCTTCAGATAAGCAAATGCTTAAACTTTAAGCGGCCGTACAAAATTCCACGGCCAAGATGCCATATCTATTATAAATGACGTTCAACTTCTGGCATCTTCTTTGCATTTAATTACAGGAATGAGAGAGATCCTATTTATAACATTTTTATGCAGTCTGAATGTATTTGCAGACATTGATTTCACAATCGAGAAATCATTCTATCAAGATCATCAAATTAAATATGACGCCAAGGAATTAACTTATAATAGTGAATATAATGAAAGCTCATATTGGTTTAAAACTAAGTATCGTGAATTTATTATTGGCAATATTGTTAATTGCCTTGAAAATAATTGCACGACATACCATCAGCGTGATCTCGATGAAATCTATAATGAATCACAGAATCAATTTGGAGAAAAAGACGCACAAGTATATTTCTCAAATGTCGTTGCCGGTCTCGTTATCTCTGCAGATGACTCACTAGAAAGACAAAATATTCTTTCAGAAGCGAAAGAATATATGAATTTCAATCAAAAAATTTATATCGGACATATACTGGGCCATATGATGAACAATCACTATGATCACGACCGCGACCCAGATGGAATTGTTTCACAAGACGAAATCTATAGAGCACAACGAAATGGGTATGATGCTGGTGTTTGCCGTGATATCGCGGTAGCACAAGCAACAGTCCTTAAAGACCTAGGTATTAGTGAAACATATATACTCGCCTATGCAACGGCTGGAGATGGCCATGCCATGGTTATTGCGCAAGATCCTGATAATAAGGATCGAATCGTTAGCTTAAATTATGGAGAAGTTAGAATTAATGAATCGCAAAGTGCTCAAGGACTATCTCAAGATTCAAGTCTTGCTGACTTTGGAATTAGTTATCGCATATTTAATGCTGACGGAACACCTCACGATCGTCTATCAACTGAATTAGGTTATGTTTTAAATAAGGTACTAGGCTTCGATAATAACTTATCTTCACCTGGCTCTAAATTTGATGGTATCAACTTTAGCTCTGTTGATTATACTAAAGGTATTTTTACTGCAACTGCATTCTATTCAGATAATGCTTCGGGATTAAATACTCTTGGAGCAGGTGTATCTCTTAGAAGAGACACTGAACATTTAACACTAAATGCAGGAGCAACAGGATATCATTCCAGAAAAAGCTTGAAGCATCGTGAATTTCACAGTCAAAGTATAGGTATCTTTGGTGGCATAGAAGCACAACTTAGAACGGGAAAGACTGACTTTGGTTTCTTAAAGAATATATATGCTGATACAAGAGTACTCGTTAGTGGTTCGATGGGAAAAGGAGATTACTCAAATGAAAAACTCGATGAAAATAATGAGATCGATGCACTAGATGGTGACTACTTTAGAAGTGAGCATCATATGCTTGCCAGTTCTCTATATGCCGAAAGTAATTTTGCAAATATGACATGGAGAGGAATTGTTACTGCACATGCCTCTATTATGAAAGATGATATCAGAAATGAAAGTCACCATTCACTTCACTATCTTGGTACAACAATAAAAAATCAATTAAATACACCGATTTCTGATGAGTATACCCTTACTTTAGAAAACACACTCTACCTAAAACAAAATGGTTCAACGATGGACTTCAATGCTGAAGTGAGATCCGGTGATGATCTTTTCTCTTTTCAGTTAGGAACAAGTCGCCCTATCTCTGGTCAAACTGGTTACTGGACCACAGGCCACGAAAAAGAAACTTACTTTAAGTTAAAAGCAAATAGTAGAGACAATCGATTTAGCTTGGGACTAAAGATCGGAAAAACAGAATCACACGGAACCACATATAGACTCGAAAGTGAGTTTCGATTTTAAAGGAATCAATAATGTCGTTAATATTGGATGATATCAAATACTTTATTACCGTTAGTGAGACCTTGAATGTGACAAGGGCCTCAGAGAAAATCGGAATATCACAACCGGCCCTAAGCTATGCCATTAAGCGATTAGAAAGAGAGCTTGGAGGCGATCTACTAATAAGACTTAAGAATGGTATCCAGTTAACCAAACTTGGTGAAGAGTTTTTAAAACGTTCAAGAAAGCTAATCTTTGAATGGGAAGAGGCCCAGAACTTAGTATCTTCAGAAGGAGATATTGCTCAAGGAAGTTATACTTTTGCAATTCATCCATCTGTAGCACTTTACTCCCTTAAGTGCTTTATGCCAGAGCTTCAAAAAGAATACCCTAATATAGGATTTAATTTTATTCACGGTCTTTCAAGAGAAATGACAGAAAAGGTCATTAGCTGGGAAGCTGATTTTGGTATTGTTGTCAATCCAATAAAACACCCAGATCTTGTCATAAAAAAACTATGTCTTGATGAAGTATCGATCTTTCATTTAAAGAATGCAAAAAACAAACTGATACTTGATGCCAGTCTTAGTCAGTCACAATATATCTTAAAAAAAATTGCCAAGAAAATTGATTTTGATGGCCATATTAATTCAGCAAACTTAGAAGTTGTTGCCAATCTCACATCCTTGGGACTTGGTTATGGCCTTCTTCCATCAAGAGTTGCTGCTCAGTACCCTACTTTAAATAAACTAAAGACTGCGCCAATCTTTAAAGATGAAATTTGTCTTATCTACCGTCCTGAAAAACATCGAAATAAAGTTAGTAAAAAAATCATAGAAATTCTTAAAACATCAACCTATTAGCCTTAACTTTTTATTCACTAGTAATTCTACAAGAAGCAATTAAGAATAAGTCGCCATAAAATAAACAAGGCTTAAATATTTAAAATGACGAAAAAAAATTCATCTTGTCTTGACTCCTATTTTTTTGCTACCATAGTATTATCGAGAGGTAACCTACTGAATTTACACCTCTAAAGAATCTTTTTTACATTACAACAGTATCAAGGAGGCTTTATGTTTAAAGAAAGTAACTCGGGTTTTTCGATGCAACCAATGGTTTCTTACTTTGGTATTGAACTCAATCAAAACCAGTATCAAAAGATTAAACAAAAACTTGATAGGCTCATGGATCGATGCCCAGTAAGTAGTTCTTATAAACTTGATTTCAAGAAACACCAGACGAATTATATCGGACAACTGACAATCCAGTCCTATGGTAAGAAGTTTTATGCAAAGAAAGTTGCCCATACACCTTATCTAACTTTCACACTGTTAGAAGATGAAATTGATGATCAACTTTTGAAATGGAAAAGAGAAAGGTTTAGTAACTCACTAGCAAAAAATTTATCAGGACCAAGGGTCGCCTAAGCTTTACTTCATTAAATAGTGGGCATAAACTAAGGCTATGACAAAGAAAACAATAGCCTTAGTGGCCCACGACCATAGAAAAAATGACCTTATTCAATGGAGCTTAGAACATAAAGAAAAGCTTCAAAAACATAAACTTTGTGCAACAGGTACAACAGGTAAGCTTTTAGAAGAAAAGTTAGGTGTTACTATTGAAAAGTTTCTAAGTGGACCTATTGGTGGTGACTTTCAAATAGGAACGGCCATTGTTGAAGGTAAAATTGATATGCTTATTTTCTTTTGGGATCCTCTTGAGTCCATGGCCCACGATCCTGATATTAAAGCGCTTCTTAGAATTGCAACACTCTACAATATTCCGATGGCCTGTAATCAAACTAGTGCAGACTTCTTTATCAACTCTCCTCTTATGGAAAGTAAATACGACAAGAAGCTTACGGTTTTAAATAATTACACAAATGCTCGAAAAAGTTATAATTAGAATTTCATATTTGTAACAGGACAAATATATTCTTCAAGACGCTTCTTATAGCTATCTTCAAATTCTTCACGTGAAACTTTAGCAAGAGTACTAAACTCAGACTTCTTCATTTCAGCAACAAGATCAAATGGTAAATACATCTCAAGGGCAGCAAGACCACCATCTATAGACTCAATAAGATTCTTGTAACCTCTAATATAACCGAAAGCCTCATCTTGTCTCTTATAACCGTCGTAGAATGCCGTTACAATTTCAGCTTTTTCTTCCATAGAAAGAAGATCACTTTCACCTAGAACCTTTCCCCAATCATCCATAAATGGTCCAACTGGAATTAAGAACTGAGATGATTTTCTAAGACACTTTGGCTGTCTCATGGCCATATGGCGGTGATTTTCTTTTGAAGAAAATTCTTTATTTACCTTTCCAGTGTAAACTAGAATTGGATCATAATTTTCATTTAACTGGTGCCCAAGCTTAAAGATTCGCTTATAGAAAGCATCTTCAGGGTCCATATTCCACTGAACCATAACTCGGTCAAGATCACCAAAATTGTGGGCCATAAGAGGAGCCGCTCTAAGGAAATTGATATGATCCCTTTCCTCACGAAGCTTTAGCATAATAAGCTCTTCTTTTTTAATCTCTTCTAAAATGACATCGGCCATATCGCAGGCAAGTTCAGTCTTACGATTTTTAACAAGAGCGCAGTAAGCACCAATAGCAACACTTAGCCATGTTCCCTCATGAGTACTCATGACTGTATTATTATCGTTATTGTAGGCTTTGCGACTAGTTACTTGAGAGTAATCCCAAGTCCAAGATTCAATCGTTAAACGGGCCATCTTCTCTATATGCTTTGAGATATGCCCATGCTTCCAAAGAGTCTCACGGATTTGGTTATCCACATCGGTTGGAACAAAAGTACCAGCTGTTGCCCAATGAGCACTGATACAAATGTGGAAGTATTCAGCAAGATTAATATTATTTAGCTGTTTTAAATTCTTCTTGTAGAATTTGAGCTTTTCTAGAAAGGCCCTTTTCTCACCTGATGTATCTAGCTCACCTTTAAATAAGAAAGGGGCCGTGTTTTCAACGTGTTGAAGTAATATATTTGGTGCAATTCCTACACCTTGTAATGCCATACCGGACTTCTTCTTTTTGCTCATGGGCTTAAATAGCACAATAAAATAGAAGCTACTAGTAGTTAGTATTCTCTACAATTTTTGAAAATTATAATTCCATCTGCAGGTGAATCATAGAAGGCTTCTTCTAATTCCCATTCACTTAAACGAGAAGTACTAAAACGCTTTTCTACAATTTTAAGCTCACGAGACTTCTCATTATATGTAACCTTTGCAGTATCATAAGCGATAATAGGATCAAACTTGCAAAGAAAGCGAAAGCCTGGAGCAGCATTACAACGCCCCCTATCTTTATCATAGAAAATATTTGTACCAGAGATTCGTTCATTGGCCCAAAGCTGTCCTGGCCCCATTCCCCTTCTATCTTGATAGCGATATGTATATTCAATTCGCCCACCAGCGACTTCGGCATAGACATCACTTGCCTGATAAGGCTTGGTTTTAAAGTCAAAACGACGTAATTTTACAGATTTAAGATCTTTACAATGTATTTGCGCATAAATTTGTGACGCTGCTACTAACATAGCAAAAGTGATTAAGATTTTCATAATTCCCCCCAGAATTTGGAAGCTAATGTATCAGAATGATTAAATAATTCACCTTTAACTTAGTGAAATGTAACTTTTACTCAAAAAATAGCAATAAATCGTCTTAAACTATATTTATGAGTTAAAAATATGTTAAATAACTGGCATGGAAAATAATAATTCAATGAGAATTAATAAATATATTAGTCAGAGTGGAATCTGCTCTCGTCGTGAAGTTGATGACCTAATTGAACAACAGATCGTGAAGATAAATGGCAAGCTTGCTGAAATTGGAGATCGTGTATTTGAAGGCGATGTCGTTGAAGTAAGAGGCCAGGTTGTAAAACCAAAAGTTGCAGAAAAAGAAATTATTATTGCTTTAAATAAGCCTCGCGGTATTGTTTCCACAACAGAGAGTAGCGAAAAAGATAATATTGTCGATTACGTCAACCATGTTGAGAGAGTATTCCCAATTGGCCGACTTGATAAAGACTCACAAGGCTTAATTTTTCTAACTAATAACGGTGATATCGTTAACAAAATTCTTCGTGCAGGAAATAACCACGAGAAGGAATATGTCGTTACCGTTGATAAGCCCATCAATGATAAGTTTATAAATGGCATGGCCGGTGGAGTTCCGATTCTTGGAACTATGACGAAAAAATGTAAAGTCGAACAAATGAGCATGATGGTATTTAAAATCACCCTCGTTCAAGGACTAAATCGTCAGATTCGTAGAATGTGTGAATACTTTGGCTATAATGTAACAAAGCTAGATCGTATTCGAATTATGAATATAGGCCTTGATGGACTTGGAGTTGGTGACTGGCGAGAGCTCAACGATCAAGAAATTGCATCTCTTTATAAATTAATTGAAGGCTCTTCTTCAGAAGATCACCGCATTCAAAAAAGGTCTGCCCTTAAGGCCCAAGTTAAGAAAAAGCCACAACAACAGCAACAACGTAGAAAGAAAAAGAGTAAATACGACAAGCTCTTTAAAGAACTTGATAAAGAATTTAATTTAAGTGGAAAAACAACTAAGCGCGAAGAGAAACGAAAGCAGAATGCAAAAGGAAAGCATCGTCGTCGTAAGTAATAATCACTTTATCTTCCAAGTACCGTTTACATCTCGACATACCTCAACTATTTGTGAAGGTTGTCCCTCTTTATCAATAGTGAGTTCAATATTTAGAGTGTAACAATTATTCTTTTTATCTTGAGCGATAATTTCTAGACTTCCTGAGTTACCAGTTGTTGTGTTCTTCCAATACTCTTTTTTCTTAAGTCTTCCCGACTCAAGTAATTCGCGACCAGTCTTTTGTAATATACGGGAATCTGATTTTGTTAATTCAATACCATTAAAGGTGAAGACACTTCCGATAAGAGCAAATGGAGCCTTTACAACCCCTTTAAAAAAACCAACGACGGCACCAGAGCTTGACTCTTCCCCTATATTCTTAGCATCACCAACAATATCACCAGCTCTATTAACAAGTTCTTCTGCACGATCTAAAAAACTTGGTACTAACTCACGAGTCATTTTGACCTCTTTTAAAATCTTAGGCAATTGAGAGACAAATTTATTAACCATTGGAAGTGATTTTTGAATTTCATTTGAGGTTTGCAATATACTTTGAGGGACTTTATCAATTGTGGCAGAGATTTCAGGTACAAGCTTAAACGCCCTATGAAACTCAATAGTGAAGTTTATAATGGCCCCAGCCAAAACAAATAAACTTAATGATAAAACATAGGTCGCAGCATTTTTCATACAAAGACAATCTTATCACGATGAAAACTTGAAAAGAGTATAGTTAAGTTAATTTAGAGTTAAGAAAATAACATTATGACAACCTAGGCTTATTAACAGCCGTTATAGATTAGCCAATCTTGATTTTTAAAGTCACCTTTTAAAAAGTCTTTATATGGAATTGCTAGAATCCCATCACCTTCATATCCATGAGCATCGAGAATAATCCACTCTTCCTTAGAGTTGTTTAATTTTATCTCTAAAAGCCCAAAGAAATTCGTTACATTATTTGCTGCTCCAATATCTCCATCAATATTATAAACTTTAGAATAGACTGTATTCTTATCACAAGAGCTGGCTTCCTTTTTGACGTATTGACCATATTCAAGGTGTTTCTCCTTATTTTTCAAGATCATTGCCATATAGAAATGATCCTTATCACCAACAGTCGTAAAATAACGTATTTGATCCTGAGGGGATTTTATAATCGTAGATAAGCATTGTGGAGGCATAAATAGTTGAACTTCCTGAATACGTCTCCACTTAATCTCCATCCCCTTTGGAACATTGTAAAAGACCATTCGACTGTCTAAAGTGTTAATCTTTAAGAGAGCGCCTTTCGTCTTTTCACCACAGTTTTTATAAGAATACTCACTCACCTGTGCATTTATCTTTTTCTTACCTTTGTAAGTTGCTTGATAAACTTTATCAGAATCTAGTTTAGAAAATTTACTTTCAAGAATTAAAGATTTTTCTTTTTCAACTAATTTCCCCGTAAATACTTTTACATTGTGCTTATTCAACAATGAAGAACTCTTTAAAAACTGAAAAGCATTAGAATTATTCATTAATAAAAAAAGAGGAATAATCAGGGACAATCGCTTCATTTTACTACCTTCATATACTGAGTATTGATATCAATTTTAACTTACTAGAAAGAATCAATCTAGCTCAAACACTCCTATAACAATTAATAACAAGAACTTGACTGGGAGCAAACAGATAAATACCCTATTAAGAAAGTATAATAAGGGGATTTTATGCATATTGATAAAGACAAACCTATACTAGTAACTGGTGCTACAGGTTACTTAGCAAGCTGGATTGTAAAATACCTCTTAGAAGATGGCTTTACTGTACACTGTGCAGTTAGAGACCCACAAAATGAATTAAAGACTTCTCACCTAAGAAGTCTTACTAAAGACTCCAGTAAAATCAAATTCTTTAAATCAGATCTTATGATTGAAAACTCATATGAAGAGGCCATGAAAGGATGTGAAGTAGTTATTCATACCGCCTCTCCATTCTTTTATGACTTAAAAAAAGATCCTCAAAAAACATTGGTTGAACCCGCACTGAAGGGTACGAGAAATATTCTCAATACAGTAAATAAAATTGAAAGCGTAAAGAGAGTTGTCTTAACAAGTAGTATCGCAAGTATTTTCGGAGATACTATTGAGGCCAGTACCAGAAAAGATCCAACATTTACAGAAGCCGACTGGAATGACACCTCTTCGCTAGATCATGCACCATATTCATATTCTAAAGTTATGGCAGAGAAAGAAGCTTGGGATATCGAAGAAAAACAAAATCGTTGGCGTTTAGTCGTAATTAACCCATCTTGGATTATTGGGCCAGCAGTGAACCCAGAAGCAAGTTATGAGTCAAAAAAGATATTCAAGCAATTCTGTGATGGAACAATGGCCTTAGGCTGTCCAGATATAAACTTAGCAGTCGTAGATGTAAGAGATGTTGCAAAAGCTCATATCAACGCAGCAACAAACTTCCATATTGACGGAAGAAATATTATTTCCGCAGCAAATTGTAACTTACTTGATATTGGAAGAATATTAAGAAATGAAGTGGGAGGTTTACTATTTCCACGCTTTCATCTTCCAAAGTTTCTACTGTGGTTAATTGCCCCATTTGTTGATTTCACAAGAGAGTACGTAAAAAAGAACGTTGGTCATCAAATATACTTTGATAACTCAAAATCCTTAAAGTTAGAGCTTGTTAATTATCGTCCAATTAATGAAACGATAAAAGAATATTACAATCAGCTCTATCGTAAATAGATTATTTATTTGATAAGATCAGACTCACCAGATATTTCTAAAACTTCTTTTAGCAAAGACCGTACATCAAAGCATGCTTCTAGCTTTTGAAGAACAAAGAATACTCCGCCTATTTTTCGATCTAAGAATATCGTGTGACGAGAAGGATTTCCAACAGCAACTTCTTTCATTAATCTTGGTGCCATCTCCATAACCTTATCGGCGACATTTGAGCGCCCCCAGTCATAAACTCCATCCTGAAAAGGGGCAGCTATAATTCTCGCATACTCCCAAAAAAAGTCCTCATTTGTTTGCTTATTCTTTGATAGATAATCCATATCATATAAGTTTTGGAAGAATAATTTTCGATCTAGATTTGCACAAGCAATAATTAAAGTTTGATAACCTTTTAAGAAACTATCAGGGGGTGTTTTAGATGCTCCAAAGTCAATGAGTCCCCATTGATTATTAGGAAGTAAAATATAATTTCCCATATGAACGTCAGTTTGTACTTTTTTAAAGTGGAAAAGTTCAAGAAACATAAGACGCATAAATTCACGACCTAACTCATTTCGGTCATCTTGAGAGAGATTTAGATGTTCTAACTCTCTTAAACTATGGCCATCAAGATACTCCATGGTAAGAACTTTTTCATTTGAAAATTCTTCTAAAATATCGGGAACTTTAAATTGAGGATAGTCCTTTAATAATTCTCTAAATTTATTAATTGATTTTGCTTCTTCTATATAATTTGTTTCTAAAAAGAGCATATCTTCAATTTCTTCATATATTTCACGAAGATCCACTTCCTTAGGAATGACATTAAGGATCTTCATTAACATCTTAAGTGCCTTCACATCATTCTTAATGGCCTTTCGTACACCTTTGTATTGGATCTTCATGGCATAGCGTGCATTTTCATATGTAGCCAGATGGACTTGCCCTAAACTAGCGGCAGCAATAGGCTCCTCTTCTATTTCCAGACGATCTAGAAAGTCTATAGGAACTTGAGTTTTGACTTGCTCCCAATCTAAATAATAAGATTGGTTCTCTAATTGCTTTAAAACTTTTTGGGCCTCAGAAGGTAAGAAGGCACCAGCATATGTAGAAAGAAGTTGCCCAGCTTTCATCAATGAACCTTTCATTACACCAAGTTCATTTGCTATTAATTCAACATGGGGGCCAATCCCACCACTTAGCTTATTTTTAAGATCTTCATTACGTTTAGACCAAACATCCTTGCCCATTTTCAAGGCCAATTTGGCAACCCCCATTTGTCTGGAGATAAATTTATTTTTAATTTTATTTATTTTTTTCATCTGTCCATTTATTCTAACACTAACAATATAAGATAACTCTATTTTTTCGAGGGCATATTATGTCATTCAGGCTTAACAGTTGTAATTACGCATTGATAGTAGGTGCTGGCCATGGAATTGGTTTTGGACTTGTTCATGCCCTACTAGTAAAAAATTCAAAAACTAGAATTATGGCCACTTATCGAAAAAGAGAAAATGCTGAAAAGCTCCTATCTTTACAAAGTGAGTACAAAGATCGTTTAGAGATCATACAAATAGATGCAACTAAAGAGAGTGAAATTTGTAACCTTTCAAATTCAATTAAAGAAAAGAATATTGGATTAGATCTCATCATCAACTGTATAGGTATGCTTCATAATGATGATATCTTACCTGAAAAATCTCTTAAGGACTTTAACTGTGAAGCATTTATTGAGGTTATGAGAGTTAATTCAATTGTTACACCATTACTGGCCAAACATTTTGAAAAACAACTCAATAACGATGTAACAAGTGTCTTTGCAACGATTTCTGCTAAAGTGGGAAGTATTGAAGATAATCGCATCGGAGGTTGGTATAGTTATCGTGCTTCAAAAGCGGCCTTAAATATGTTGATTAAAACTATTGCAATTGAGTTTACAAGAAAGCGAAAGAAATGTGTTGTCTTAGCTGTTCACCCTGGAACGACTAAGACAGAGCTTTCGCAGCCATTTATTAAAAGAACTACTTATAAGATTCACGAGACACATGAAACAGCATCGAATATACTAAATGTAATTGAGAACCGAGATAGTCATGACACAGGTAAGTTTCTATCTTGGGATGCACAGGAGCTTCCATGGTAAAAGACAACATAAAAAGAATCAGTGAAGAGGATTTTAAAGCATTTGATGATCGAAAAAGAGTTAAGGTTATTAATTCTTTATCTGGCTTTAAATCAGCGAATCTAATTGGAACAATAAATAATCAAGGTCAAACAAACCTATCGGTAGTAAGTTCTGTCGTTCACTTAGGCGCTTCCCCTGCTCTTATTGGCATGGTCATTAGACCAGATGTATCCAGAAGGGATACTCTTAATAATATTCGTGAAAATGGTGAGTTCACAATTAATCATATCAATGAAGAAATAGTCGAAAAGGCCCACCAAACAAGTGCTCGCTATCCACAAGATGTAAGTGAGTTTAATGCTTGTAAACTGACTGAAGAAATTAAAGACAATTTTAAAGCTCCATTTGTAGCAGAATCAAAAATTAAGTTCTCAGTTAAATTTGTTAGAGAAATAAAAATCGAAGAGAATGGAACACATTTTATTATTGGCGAGATAAAGAACGTCTACTTACCAGAATCTTGTATATGTGATGATGGCCATATTGATATTCATCTAGCTCAGACAGTTTGTGTATCGGGCCTAGATTCATACTCAAAGCCGAAGCATATAGGTAGGTTAAGCTACGCTAAACCAGATAAGGCCTTACATTGGATTAAGTAAGGCCTTAGAAAAATATTTATTATTCTTGAACTAAATTATTACATTCTATTAAAGTTTTTTGTTTCCAAGTAAATAGGCCCTTCTTTTGACCATCTATTTTAACCTCTGTTGGGTTTCCATCAGTATCTAAAGAAATATCAACACGTCCTCTTGTCACAGCATGACCATTTCTATGACCATTACAAGAAATCATAATGCCTGTCCCAAGAGATCCATCAAGATAATTAATTTCAGTCTTATCATCTGCACAATAAACAAAGTCAGCAAGTTGATAATCATTAGTAAAACCAACAACTTGTTGTTGATCACCCTTAGATAGATATAAAATAACTCCATTTCTTCTTTGTTCTTTTTCAACTACACATCCCTCACTATTTGAGAAGATCGTAGTTTCTGCATATGTCGTAAATTGTGAAAGAAAGATAACTGATACTATTAGTAATTTTTGCTTCATATAAATCTCCATTTGTTTACTCTTTGTATCATGATTATTTTTGGCCTTAAATCGTAAATTAAAGATCGTATAAAACTTACAATACAAATTTTATTGTACAAAAGTATACACTTCACTCAGTGTTAAATATTCCCTATCTCCACAAAGTAAATGTGAAGTAGGGATATATAGTCAATTACGTGAAAGTATTAAGAAGTATTTGAATAAGTAGCTAAGTGCCTAGAATTACCTAGCAGCCTTCGAACTTTCCTCTTAGGCATTGTAGTTGCAGATCATATTTTTTTGAGCACATAATTAATGCTTTTGCTTTAGCTGATTCTTTATCTTTTGCAACACCAGTGAAGCTTTGGCGAAAAACATTTAAAGTACATGTTGTATCTTGATTCATATTTTTAATAATATGATCTTTTGTCATTAATTCTTCCTCTAGTTTTTTTATCTCTTGAGTAAGATTAATTTTTGTATTTCTAATGACTTGATCTTTTCTCTTAAGTTTGTGTTTTAAGGATTCGATCTCTAGGCTTAAATCCACATTCGTATTTTTAACTTGTAATTCAAGTTCTTCAAGTAGCTTAAGAGCATATTGATTTCTATCTTCTAATTTCTCTAAAGTTTTCTTTCTAGAGCCAAAGCTTTTTCCATCTTCAATGATTTCGGTATTTTCTTCTAGATGAATTAATATATCCTCGAATAAACGACTATCATTTGCAAAAGTATAAGAACTAGCAATAAAAGATATTAATAATATTATTGATTTCATACCGCCCCTAATTTAGTTATATCTGACAAAATAATATCTATGGATACAATAAATAATTGAGTCAGTACACCGATTTCTACTTCAACAAAGCGCAGACAACACGACGCAGCACTAAGGATTCATTAATTGATAAAAGACGACAGATCATTTTTATCAAAAAGTACTGCTGTAACAGGAGATTCAGAAGAGCCTTCCATATTAAGTGGAAAACAGTTAATGAAATACTCTCCTTCTGGAACCTCATTTAAGTTAATATTTTCGAGAATTAACGCATTCTTAAAGATTTCATTATGAATTGGCCTCTCACTTGAGCCTGGCATAAAATCGGATGATTTCCATGAGGTACCAAAGAGATTAAAGCTCTCAAAGCTTGTTAAATATCTTGCGGCCTCGTGTGAAAGAGTTAATACATGTTTTGGCTCATGAAAACCAAATTCATTCTCCTGTACATTTTCAACCGAAATTAAAACCTTACTAATTCTTTTATGGCCTTTTAATTTTTCTCTAATCTCTTCTTCTTGAATGACCTTTTGCTTAAGCCCATCACCTAATTCCTTCCAACCTTCATTTTTAAACTTTATAACAATACAAGGGCCAAAGAAGTGATTAGGGTTATTTTTAAAAAAGAAGTCCGTAGACTTTCCTTCTTTCTGTGTATGTTTTGGTGTTTCAATATGAGTTAAACTATGGGGCCTTAAGATATGTGCATCATAATGCACTGGAGGAAGTTTACCCTCTTCAATTTTATATAAATTTTCTTTTTCATAAGCGACTCCCTCAAGCCACTCACCTTTTGAGTTAAGCTTAATCGATGGAGAGATTATATATGGCATAAGTATTTCCTCTTTTTTAAAGTGGGCAGTTTGAGTCCAGAAGATTTCTAATATTCTTTTGAAACTTCCTAATGACCTTGATTTGATTATCGAGTTCAAGCATCTTATCTTCAAGTTGCTTTCTCAACTTTCCATTAGGATTATTGGTGGCCAAAACTTTTGCAACAGTCTTTATCTCATTAAGAGATAAGCCTAAATCCTTGGCCTGTGAGATTAAATTCAATAATTCCACTGCCTCAATTGGGTACTCCCGATAACCATTATCACCACGTCTAGGAACAAGTAGCTCCATCTTTTCATAATAACGAATGGCAGAAGCTGCGACACCTGTCTTTTTTGATAATTCACCAATTTTCATAAGCTAACCTTTCATCTTGACCTTAAAGTATAGTTTAAGGTTTATACTAGTGTAAATCATCTTACAAAAGGAATACAAGTGAAACTATTAATTACAATTTTCCTCATGATTAATCTCTATGCAAACGAAGAATATCCACGCTTTTCAATAATAAAGACAGGAACCGCAAAGTCCCTTGAAGGACTTATCTATGAAGAAGGAAGCCTATTTAAAACAATGATGGTAAATCATGCAGGATTTCTTATTCAACATCAAGGAAAGACAATTCTATTTGAAACTGGGCTTGGAGAAGAGGTCGACTATCAATTCAAAAATGATATGTCTTGGTGGGCCAAGCCTCTTTTTGCTTATAAGAAAGAGCAGTCTATAAAAAAACAACTTAATAATAAATACACTATTGAAAGTATTATTCTCTCCCATGCTCATTGGGATCATGCGAGTGGACTTCGAGATTTTCCAAATGCAAAAGTAATTATTAGTAAAGAAGAAGAGCATGAAGTAAAACACCCCGTTGCAAATAGAACCTTTCCCACTCAATTTAAAGACGTCAAAACACAAAGTTTTCAATGGAAAGAAGAGTCCTATTTAAACTTTAAAAAGCATTATGACTATTTTGGTGATGGAACTTTAATCTTTGTTCCTCTATTTGGTCATACACATGGCTCACTTGGACTTATACTAAACTCTAAGGATAAGAAGTATTTCTTTGTTGGTGATGCAATTTGGACGACGAGGCAGCTAAGGCCAATACAAAATAAAGCCGCAATATCATCAATTCTCGTTGATACAGATAAAGAATTAACTCGAAAAAAGATCGATGAGATAAAGAAGATGCAAGACAGAGGCTTTATCATTATCCCTACTCATGATTACTACTTACATAATAAACTTGGTCTATTCCCTAAATGGATTGATTAGTTTTCTTCTTGAAGAAAGTCAAAGCGATCAATTGCACTAGGAAAACGCTTAATCTTATCTAAGTTAGCAACAAGATACTTTGAATCTTTACTAATTTCTAGATCAGCAATTGTTCCTTTTATCTTTTGGACTTGTGTATGAAGATTTGCCAAACGCTCACCTTTTAGCTTAGGTGTTGCAATCATTCGTTTATTTAAAGGATTCATCCATCGACCACGTCGATCTTTAAATCCAAAATGAAGATGAGGTCCTGTGACTCGACCAGTTGCTCCAACAGTACCAATTACTTGATGAGACCTAACCCAGGCACCAACTCCAACACTTCGTCGGTTGAGGTGATAGTAATAAGAAGTTGAACCGTCACGATGGCGAATTGCGATCTTATTTCCTGCATACTTATTATAAGTCGACATAATGACCTTTCCTGCGGCCACTGCATGAACTCTTTCACCAGTACGTCCCCTTAGGTCAATACCTCGATGCATTGCTCTTCTTCCAGTTACAGGATGCATTCTCCATCCATAACTTGAACGAATATGTAATCTCGGTAAAGGGTATCTTAGGCCAGCATTTATAAGGGCCTGTCCATCTGGAGTGTAATGAGCTGTATAAGTGGAACTTTTCTCTTTATCTTCATAGAAATAAGCATCATGGCTGCCGGCCTTGATTCCACTATAAGATGTAAAGAGAACTTTTGTTTGAACAGTTTTTTTATCGTGTTTTCTTTCACTTAAAAGAACTTTATAACGATCTCCTGCTCGAGCGTGCATTCTAAAGTTCACTTTGCATAGAAGAACATTTACCACTTCATTTACAACTGATCTTTCAAGACCTAATGCAAGAAGATCATCTTGTAGAGTTGATCCTGTTTTAAGCTGTCCCTCAATCATTCGAGGTTGCCAATATGTTTCCAACTCCTCTAATGAATAATCCCATTTTCCAGAATTTTCATTAAGAGTTACGACATGTGTTTCATATTCATTTTGAGAAAAAGAAAATTTAATAAGATTATTAAATTCATCATAGGTTGCTTCGAGACGATCACCCACTTTAAGCTTTGAAAACTCAACTTCATCTCTTAGCTGATTGATTAATTTCAAGGCCTGCTTATTATCGATATCAATACTTTTTAAGGCCAGATATAGTCCCTGTCCTCTTTTAACCTCACCTTTTTTAACAATATTTGCATGGCGAAGTGGACTTGCAATCATCATTTCTGATGATGCCTCAACACGCCCAATTACATGTTGGGTTTGGTTACAGCCATAGAGACTACTCAATAAAATTAAACTAATAAATAATTTCGACATCTTACCTCTAAGCATAGCAAACTTATCGGAAAAGACCAAAATTTCTTGATTACAAATACAATGAAAATTAGCGAATCTTTGAAAGGACGGCCTCAATAAATCTTTGTTTCATACCCTCATAAAGAGCGAGGTCATTAGAGTGATTTTCCACGAGATTAAGCTTAGCATTCTTATACTCAGTGGCAATCATAGGCTCAGCATTAAGATAGTCTCTAAAGTCTAGAATATCATTAATCCTTTCATCACCTTTCTTTAAAATCTTAACATTTGTTAGAACGCGATCACCTTCTGGAGCCTTTCGCTCAAATACAAATTGCTGAGATTCATTGGAAACTAAAGAGAAGCCATGGGCCATAAATTCATTACGGAATAATTCAATCCCATCAAGGGTATGAACAACACACAGAATATCTAAAGTAGGACGGGCCAAAACATTAGGCATCGCAGTTGATCCTATATGCTCACAACCAATGAAGTTATTTCTTAAAAGTTTTGCAAGAGCAGCCTCTTCCTTTGCAAAAACCTTCAACCAAAAATCATCATACGCTACTAACTCTATTGTCTTATCCATGGCCAAACCTAACACTTTGCTTACAACTTTGGCCATGAATGATTTGCATATTCAAAATCAATATTGTATTCATTAGAAAATTTACACAAGGGAGCTACACCAAAATGTGGCTGAGAATAACGGGATATGGCCGTAAAACCTTCTAACTTGATCCAGGTAATGCTGGCGTAAGGAGACACAGATGAGACTACTGTTCGTAGTGCTATTTTCACTAATCACAACTGCCCAAACAAAGAATGATGCCATCTACATTTATGGAACACTTATAGAAAAAGACTATTATAGCGATAGTAATAGTACTTCTGTTCGTCAAGCTAAGGACATACAGAAGTCTTTAAGTACAGATATGAGTGAAGCCTTCAAGATAATACCAAATCTAAATACAGCAAATGGAAGTTCTCGTTCAAGCTTTTTCCAAATTCGAGGAATTGGGGAAAGATCTGCGTATGAAGCAATTTCCAATTATTCAGTGGGAGTAATGGTAGACGAAGTCGACTACACAGGAATATCTGGTGTTACTAATCTTAATGGTTTATCACAAATTGAAGTATTTCGTGGGCCTCAGGCAACAGACTTTGGACCTTCTGCAATGGCCGGGATGATTCATTTAAAATCTCAAGACCCAACATCAATCTCTAAGACTAAAACCTATCTATCATATGAGTCGTTTAATACCTTTGAAGAAGCATTAAGTTACACCGGTATGCTTTCTACAAATACAGGGATGTCCATCTCCTTTAATAAAAGAGATAGTGATGGCTTTATGAAAAATGAGTATCTCAATCGCACAGATACAAATGGACAAGATGAACTTGCTTTAAGAGCAAGCCTTAGACATGATTTCTATGACTCGACTTTAACCCTCGGGCTTCATTATTTCGATAAGAATAATGGCTACGATGCTTTTACACAGGATAATTCCTACACCACTAAATCTGATAAACCAGGAAAAGATAAGAGTGAAACTTTCTCTCAATACCTAAAATTTGAAAAAGAGTTTAATGCAAACTTAATGAGTACCACAATATTTACCCATATAAAGAACGACTCATTTTATAGCTATGATGAAGACTGGGGCAATAATCCATATTGGAATTCTCTTCCAGGTTATAATGCTGACTACGATTACAATATAAAGTTCCCAAGAAGTCGCGAAGACTTCTCGCTTGATCAACGTTTTAATATAAGTAATCAAAGTACTTTTGGCATCTATATAAAGTCATCAGATGAAGACTTTAAAGAAGTTGGATACGAAGATGGAAATGAAAGGAAGAATATTCAAGGAGATATTGGAACTGAATTAGCTTCTGTATATGCTCAAAGAATTCATGATTTAAATAAGAAGCTATCTCTTGAATACGGCCTTAGAGGAGAATTCCGAAAGGTCGATTACAAAGAAAATAATAGTGGATCAAATTCAAATATTCATACTGAAGATCTCATGTATGGTTTTAATATTTCAATCTCTAAAAAAGACCTATTGGGAGAGCTTGCTTATCTAAAGATAGCTAAAGGTTATAAGCCAGGAGGTATTAATACTCAATCAGCAGTGCCACAGAATCGTAAGGAGTTTAAGCCAGAATCTCTCTACTCTTTAGAAGTTGGACAAAAAGCCAAATTAGATGACTCCCGCATCTCACTAAGTACAACACTCTTTTTTATGTATAGAGAAGACGCACAAGTTAAGACTTCTTTTCAAGATGATCCAATGGACCCAAGCTCATTCACTTTTTATACAGATAATGCAACAAGCGGAATTAACTACGGAGCAGAACTTGAAGCAAGTTATAAACAAGAACTTGGATTCAATGCACTATGGTCAATTGGACTTTTAAACACGAGATATCGTAATTACAATATCGGAACAAGAAACCTAAATGGCCGACAAATGCCACATGCCCCAAACTATCAAATAAACCTAAATTTTGAGTATAAATTTAAGTCAGGAGCTTATATTGGAGGAAACTTCTTTGCATCCGATGACTTCTATTTTTCAAACTCACACGATTTAAAATCACGTCCATATCAATTAGTAGATGCAAAGATTGGATACAGAAATGAAAGTCTAGATATTTCTATTTGGAGCAAGAATGTATTTGACGAAAATTATTCTTTACGTGGATTCTATTTTGCGAATATGCCTCCGACTTGGCAAGATGAACTCTATACTCAAAGAGAGGCGCCACGAAGCTTTGGAATAACAGGAAGATATATATTTTAGAAGGGGCAAGTCCCCTTCTAAGTTTTTACTGACAACAAATTACAAAAACTTTCCCTTGGGTCATACGGCTATCGGGCTGTGCAACACATCTCCAACCATCACTTCCCACTGGATAGTCTTTTACAATACGATGGCCATCATACCAGCTATTACTACAACCACCACCTGTTCGAACCCATCCTTCTTCACAGTTTACAGTTTGAATAGCACAATAACCTCCACCACATGAATGAGTTGGTGGTAGATTTTTTTCAAGAACCTTACAAGTCGGAGTTCCACCAACCTTTTTCCATTGCGTCCCATCACAGAACTCCATGGCCTTATCGCTACTATTATACTTCATTGTTCCTTCAACAGAAGCATTGCAGGTTGATTGATTTCCAATTTTAATACCACCGTTAACATCAAGTTTTGTAACAGGTGAATTTGTCCCGATACCAACATTTCCTGCATTATAATAAATATCATTTGGATCTGTGGCACTTCTTGAAAAGATAGTACTCTCGCCATCACTCAATGTACGACAATCAATAATAGCATCTGAAGGGTCAACCTGTACCCATAGCTTAATCTTCTTCACAAGCTCTTCGCTATAAGTATTCTTTCCCTTATTGAATTGAATAACAAGATGGGTCTCACCAGTTGAGCCCGAGTTTACACTAACTTCACTAGCTGCTGAACTAAGTCTAATTGACTCTATCGTCACACCATTATACTTCTTATTTAAAATGTAACGGTCTTCATTAGTATCATTTCTTAATTGTGAGATAGGACCTGAATCATTAGCATTAAGACCTTGAAAACTATTCTCACAAGCAGTGGGAGTAGCTAACATTGACCTCATCTCCCCTACAATTTGATTAATTTCACTAGTTGAACTTGCTGTCTTCATGGTTTTCATGCTTGTACTGGTCATTCGCATTAATGCTAAAGCGAGGATGCCGATTAAGCCTGCCGCAACCATTATTTCAACTAAAGTAAATCCTCTATTTCTTAAACTCATAATAATCCCTATTTAAATTCATTATAACATGACTCAAGTTTCATAAAAGTCACCTAAAACGTTGAAATCACAGAACAAATAAGTAAGAAAATTAACTAAGTCCATTATAATTATGAACTATAATAATCTTAGCTAACGCAACGAATCCCACTAACCCTTTAAGATACATAAAATCTTCTTCACAAGGCCGACATATCGATATTTTTAACGTAAACTGGTCCATCAAAGTTGATATAATTTAAGGAGTCATACTCATGGATAAGACAATCAAGGATAAATTAGCGCAAATTATCGAAAATATGCCTTCAGATTGGCTACGCTTAACAACACATAGACTCGATATTTACAATGAGTCACTAGCAAAGGTTGAGTTTCTTCAAAAGCTTGAAGAGATTACAAACTTTGAAAATCAAGAGTTAGAAAGATTACCAACAGCTTACGACTATATTCGCTTAGGCCATCCTCTTTCATGTATTCTCGAATGGGCCATCGCCAAGGCATCGAATTTAAATCCAGAAAGTGTTATTTCATTCTCTTCTCAAAGCATGCCAATCCTTGCAGTACTGAGAGCAAATAAATTTTTAGGAAAGAAAACCCAAATCGTAAGTGAAAAGCCTATTTCAGAACTTTTCAGTAGTGTTTATCAATATGACTTTATTCAAACACAAGAACTTGAAAAAGACTTTGATGGTACTACTATAGTGATCAATGGTAGTGAAAAGGCCGATATAAATGTAACGCTTTTTGATAACCTCGGAAGTGTCATTTCAGTAAATGATAATAATATTGATTATATTAAAGAGATTCAACATGTAAGACGTCGAGAATCAATTGCTATGACTCCGCAAAATTGCCTAACAGCAATCAAAGGTATTTTAGGTGAAGCTGGCCGCGGCATAACAAAAACAGACACGTCAGATCTTACAAAAACAATACAAGAAATTACAAGTTCAAATACACAAGTGGCCTTTAGTAATTGTGGCCTATCAGCTCAATATGCCATCATGATGGGACAAGTCCACTTTGCTAATAATAAACACCCTGGAAAAGACATCAAGTTTATCGTTCCTCCAAATTGTTACGGAGGTACCAATGATCAAGCAAGACGTGTTGCTGCTTGTATCGACAATGTTGAAATCATTGATCTTCCTGTAGATAGTGGAAAAGATATGGTTACTGAGCTTGAGAGAATTTTAACAGATGTAGCACACGCTGATGCTGTCCCTTTTATTATTGGGGAAATTCCCACAAACCCTCGAGTTGAAATACCTGATTTAATAAAACTTCGAGAAACTTTAAAGAAGCCAAGGTTCACTAATGATGGGGCCACTGCAGTTGGCGCTGTTTTTAATCTCGACCAAACATTTTGTCCAAATGTTAAATTCTTTGGTGATCACGGCTATCTAAATGATGTAAAAGTAATTTCATATGTTAGTGGATCAAAGTTTCCAAGTGGAGGTCTTTGTACTGCAGGATATGCTGTTGCAAGTGACAGTGCTGCAGAGTATATGAGTTACGTTGAAAATCATCTACGATTATGTGACAACGAAGCAACTGATTTACAACTTCAAATTTTAACTCGTGAAATGCCTAGTATGAACGAAAGAATTGCAAAGGCATATGCCAACACTCGTGGCTTTGTAGACTATATTCAAGAGATACTACCAAAAGCAAAGATCAACTTTGTTTCACATGAATTAGCAGATGCAACTTTTACTCCCTCTGTCTTCTCTCTCGATCTACCAGCGCGCAACGAAGAGCATAAACGAGAACTAAATCACAAGTTAATCCGTATGATGATTGACGCTATTCCGGAAGAAAGCAAGCACTGTGTGAGTTATGGACAACTAAAAGGTTGTTACTGGACTGTTCCTGCCACATCAACTCAAGGAACAACTAAGGAAAGTGACAAAGACTATATTGTACGCGTATCTGTAGCAGCAGATTTTAATCTCGCAAAACACAAAGAAGTATTCAAAAGATTCGTTAAAGAGTCATACTAAGAGCGAGGCTAAGCCTCGCTTTCTCCATTACTCATTCTTTTTTTCTTCGCATACGCCAAGGCATGTGTTGCAATTGGCGTTGTAATTAATAAGAAAATAAAGAGTGTAAAGTTTGTAATTACAAAATTTAAGTCTGGAATAATTAAACTTGAACCAATCAGAACAAGAGCAGCACCAAAAGCAGACGCTTTACTAGCAGCTTGTAACTTCATATAAAAGTCTGGCATCTTAATAAATCCCACTACTGCAAGGAATACAAATATAGAGCCTAAAAAAATTAAAATTTCTCCTATAAGCTGTATCATTTATCCCCCTTACTCATTTCAGATAAGTAAAATGCAAAAACAAGTGCTGTCACAAATCCAACAATTGCTATTAACTGGGCAATATTTAAGAAGAAAGGATTTCTATTATTTGTATAAAGCATAAGAAAAAGACTAACACCGGTTACACCAATCAAGTCAAAAGCTAATACTTTAACAAGCACATCCCTTTCTTTTACAGCTTCAAAAACAAGCAATAAGCAGGTTAGAATGATAATACCAGTTGAGATCATCATTAGTATACTCATCGTAAAATCCTTAGAACTCGACTTTCAATTTGTTCTTTAAACTCTTTAATGGCATCTTCTTCATTTTCTAAAAACATCATGTGAATATATAAATATGAATTATCTGGAGCCAAATCAATAACCATTGTTCCCGGTGAGAATGTAATAAGATTTGATAGCAACGCTATTTCAAAATCAGTCTTAACCTCTAAAGGAAACTTTATTATCCCAGGTGAAGATAAGTCTTTAGGCGTAATGACGTCCTGAGCTACTCTTAATGCTCCTAAGGACAAGTCCCAAAGATAGAGTACAACGAATTGTAATATATACCATAACTTCATAAATACCCCGTTAATAACCTAGCCCTAGTTTTGCGACATCTCTTGCTAAGCGAAAAATTAGAAGAGGGTTAAAACTTATGACTAAAGTGAATAAACAAAGTAAAAAACAAGAAATATAAGATCGTATAATTGATGATCTTGAAAGAGTATCAATTGACTCTTGTTCTTCACCCCAGAAAACCCCGCTCCATATCTTGACCATACTATAGAGAGTAAAAAAGCTCCCTATGATCATTGGTAAAATTATCCATACGAGCCTACTTTCCACAGCGATCTTAAATAGTCCTAACTTTGCCCAGAAACCAGAAAATGGTGGGATTCCAATTAGACTCGCCGCTGGAATCATAAAGAGAATTGATATCAATGGAGATGCTTTAAAGAGTCCTCCTAGTTTTGATATTTTCTCTGATGCAGCAAAATTCTTTACCAATCCAGAAACAAAAAAGAGATTTGTCTTAACTATAATATGGTGAAAAATGTAAAAAAGAGCACAGGCCAATGCGAGATTCTTAATTGCAATATTAGGATGAATACTGAAACTCACACCTACACCTATAAAACCGACCTGGCTTATAATATGATAACTTAAAATTTCTCTTAATTTATTTTGAACAACTGCGCACCATACCCCAATCAAAAGAGTAAGAATTGATAAAATAAGAATGATCCAAAATAATTGTAAATCTGCAGGAAAGACCTGGCCAAAGATTCTCATCATTGCATATAGCCCAAGCTTAGTAAGCAGACCGGCCAACACGCCACTTAAACCAGGTGATAACTTCGGGTAACTCTCCGGTAACCAGAAAAATAGAGGAAAAAAAGCAGACTTAATAGCAAATGCTCCAAATAGGGAGATCGCAAGAGATCGTACTAATCCAGGATCATTAGTATATAAAAGTGATAGTCTTTCGTTTAGAACCTGAAAGTCTAAAGTTTTAGTAAACTTATAAATGAAAGCGATAGAAATAAGAAAGATCAGACCACTTAAGAAATTAAGAATAATATACTTAAAACCACTTTTAAGTCTCTTCGTATTCCCATCAAGAACGACGAGAACATAGCTACTCATTAAAGTAATTTCAAACCATACAAATAAGTTAAAAAGATCTCTAGTAAGAAATGCACCAGTTAATCCTAAAAAAAGAGTATTATAAAGAAAGTGATAGACCTTATTTCTTTCTACTGTCACACCAGGATAAGCATATAATGCACCAGTGAAATAGATGGCCCCAATTACAAAAATCATCACTCCAGAAAAGAGATCATAACTAAGACTGATACCTATTCCACTCTCCCAACTACCAGCAACAAATGTAGAAGACTCTTGAAAAGAGAAGAGAAAGTATCCTGCTAATGCGAAATAAATTAATGAGAATATATTAGTAAATATAGTTCGTAATTTATCTGATCTTTTAAATAAAAGAGATAATGATGCCGAGATCATTGGTAACATTAATAATATAATAAAAATATTATCTATCATTATTGTGCCTCCTCTTCTTTGCGAACATCATTAATTTTCTTTACTACAGAGATCACAAAACAAAGAGTTGCAAATGAAATAACGATTGCTGTTAAGACAAGTGCTTGAGTCAATGGATCAGCAAAACGTACAGTAGAGAATGCCTCCCCTTCACCGTTAAAAGGATAGCCATGGGCCAAAACATTACCGATAGAAAATATAATAAGGTTTGCACCATTTCCTAAAGTAATAATAGCAAAGATACAATTTACCCATGTATTCTTTAACAAGAAAAGTAAACCTACTACAATGAATATACAACCAACTATAAATGTCATCTTATTGTTTATTCCTCTTTGAAAAGTCGACAAATTTCACATAGGCCATTGTTGTACTAGTAGAAACAATTGCAAAAACAATTGAATCAAAGAGTAGAACCGAACTTACTTTTCCAGCAATAGGAAAAGGTATCTTAGTCCATATAGCACTTAAACCGGACTTACCAATAAACATTGGTGAGATAAAGACAAGAACTAGTAATAGAATGCAAATGGCAACGATTGAAGAGTAATTATCGTTCAACCACATCTTAGTTCTTGATTCACTTCGGGCAATGATGTGAAGAATCAAAGCTAAAGACATAAGTAGCCCACCAATAAAACCTCCACCAGGAAGATCATGTCCTCTTAAAAGAAAGATAAACGAAAGTATTCCTAAAAGTGGACAAACGACTTTAAAACTTCCTCGAATTAAAGATTCATTCACGTTTACCTCGCTTTGAGAAGATCGCTAAAACACCAATGATTGCGATAGCAACAACTAGAACTTCTCCAAAAGTATCCATCGCTCGATAATCCACTAAGATAACGTTTACGACATTCTCCCCTTTTGCAAGAATCTTTGAGTTTTCAAAAAAGTATCGACTCGCACTCAAATCAAACTTCATGCGATTTGCTATTGCAAATAACCATAGAGATAAACCAAAAAGTAATGCTACGATGAAATTGTTGAGTTTTATATTTCGCCTATAATTATCTCCATTAATCGGTACAGCCTTTATCAAAAAGAAAACAAAGAAGAGAGAAAGTGTTTCAACCATTAGCTGTGTCATACTCACATCAGCGGCACTATGATAACCAAAGAATACGACTAAGAAGAAACCTGATATAACAAAGTAAAGGATTGCTTTAATATCAGAACGACTTAAGTATGCAAAAATAAGACCTCCTAGAACACCAGCTAAACATAAAGCCTTAGAAAGTGTAAGGTCTATCTCAGGGATACTTATATTTGATATTCCAAATTGAGTACTTATAGTAAGTATTGCAAGGAATCCAACCGTACATCTTATATAGTGAGCAAAGTCTCCATTTACCATAAGAGAGTTCATCTTTTTGAATATATCAAGTGTATAATGAAGAGCTTTTACAAGCTTTGGCCATGGACTAAATTCAGAATACTTTCGAGATAGGCCATCAAAACTTACAAAGTACTTATCGAGGATAAAGCTTCCTGAAATACTTCCTAGAATTGTTATAAGACTTAAGATAAGAACAATATTGTAAGGATATTCAAACCCATGCCATAACTTAATATATGTATTGTCGTTGAAAAGGCCAGTATCAATTAAAACACCATCTGAAATACTACCTAAACCAAATAAATTAGGAGCGATCGCAACTAGTAAGGCCATCACTGAATATAATAATGGTGAGATCAGTAAGCTTTTATAACCTTTAGCATGAATTGATCTTTCTTTGTCGACACGCTTTCTAGGCCAAGTAACTCGCAAGAGATTAATTGCTTGAATTCCCATAAAGAGATTACCTAGAAAGAAAGTCGGAGTAACAATCCATAAAAGTTCAGATTTAATACTCGTTGTATAAATAAACTCTTTAGCATAAAAACCGATACTCAAAGGAAACCCAACCATACTCATGGCACATAAAAGAGCAATAATGAATGGTAGGATACTTTTATTCTCACTATTAATAAGATCTTCACGCTCCATTGTATTGTAAGCTTTTGCAAAATAGCCGACAAATTGGAATAGGCCAGCTTTATAAAAAGCATGCGCAACTACAAGTAAGACAAAACTTATCATAGAGTAATCACTAGCAAGTCCAAGTAGAATAGCTAGCATACCGAGGATACAAATAGTTGAGTATGCCAACATGGTCTTAAAATTACCCTGTAAAAGGCATTGAAATCCACCATATAAAACAGTAATGACACCTGAATAAACAAATAGGTCTTGCCATAGAATACTTTGAGAAAATAATGGAAATATTTTAACACCTAATAGCAAACCGGCCTTTACCATAGTCGCAGAGTGTAGAAAACTACTTACAGGAGTAGGACCGGCCATGGCCAGTGGTAGCCAATAAGAGAATGGGAAGAGAGCAGACTTTGAAGCAATTCCTATAAATATTGCAAAAAGTGATAAGTTAAAATATTCATGTTGATGAAAGTTTGTAACCTTAAATAACGTTGGTAAGTGAAGAGATTCAAAAAATGTTAAACCCGATTCCATCCCTATTTGAGAAGTCATCATTATTCCGGCCAAAAGAAAGAGTCCACCTCCAACAGTAGTATAGAGGGCCCACTTCGCCTTCTCCTTAACTTGTGAGTCTTCATTCTTAAGTCCAATCAAGAAGAACGAAGTAACACTTGTCATTTCCCAAAATAAATAAAGTAGTAATAGGTTTGCGGAATATATAATTCCAAACATTGAAATAGTAAAAAGAGTAAGGGATGTATAAAAAACAGTTTTAACTCGAGAAGAATAGCTCTTCATGTAAAAGTAACTATATAGAAAAACCCCCACCCCTATTATGGCAACAAGAGTGCCAAATAAGTTATCTATACTTGTAGCTGAAAATAAATTATCCATTAGTATTTTCAATGTGTTCCTTCGTACAAACTTACAAATTTGATTTTAACAGCATTATAAGATATTAATAAAATATATAAAAATAATCTTTAGTATTGAAAAAATTAATAAAAGGTTAAGTATGAAATGGATTAATTATCATCATCTTATATACTTCAGAGAAATTGCCAGACAAGGCAGTATATCTAAAGCTTCAGAGGTTTTAAAGGTTGGACAGCCCGCCTTAAGTACTCAACTAAAAAACCTAGAGGAATACTTGGGTGTACAGCTCTTTGAACGTAAAAGAAGAAAAATGGTATTAACAGGGCCTGGAAAAGTTGTACTTGAGTACGCCTCTAAGATAAACTCACTAGGTCAAGAGTTAATAGAGTTAATTGATGACAAGGTGTTTACTAATGAAATTCACCTAAGCATTGGTGCGCTTGATAGTATACCTAAGCACTTAATATGTGACATTGTTGACTTGGCCCATCGTAAGACGGGATGCTTCCTTTCAATTTACGAAGGATCTCCTGATGAACTGTTAAGGCAGTTAAAGACACATCAAATCGAAGTCATGATATCGGATCAAGAAATTAACAAGCTAGAAAGACATAATATCTTTTCCAAAAAAATATTAACAAAACAAATTAGTGTCTACGCTTCAGCTGAATATGAACATTTAAAGAAGGGATTTCCTAAATCACTTGATGGTGCACCTTGCATTGTTCCAACTTCCCATTCAAAAATTAGAAGCGATGTGGAATATTTCATGCATGAAAAAGGAGTAAGGCCAAAGATTATTGCAGAAACTCAAGATACTTCGCTTCAAAGAATCTTAGCAACACGAGGCGATGGTCTAATCTTCTTACCTAGTTTCATTACAAAAGATCTCGTAAATGATAAAAAGCTTGTAAAAATTGGCAATCTGAAAGGTGTAACGACTAGTTATTATTTGATATATAGTAAGAGAATTATTGAGAATCCAGCTTTGGACTTCATTCTTAAGCAGAACTTTGAGAGAATGAGGCTACGTTAATTAAAATCATAGCCTCATATTTTTAACTGTTAAGTCTTTTTGTACTTGTCTGCATTAGACAATTGTTCGTTTTTCTTTTTTGCCACTAAATGATCGGCCGTAACGCCTTTGTTCTTATCTTCTCTTTTATTCATTTTTCCGGCATTAATACGATAGTCTCGTTTCGATGATCTTACTTTAATAAATTTTTGTATCGAAATATACACTCCGATCACAGCTAAGCATGAAAGTAAGAAAATGATTTCGTTGGCACTCATTAAATGCTCCTTTGTTTATACCTTGTCTTAATATACAGGAACAAGTCACTTCAATAAAATATATATTGCCAATAGGATGTATTAATTTATTCAATAGTATTTTTTTCAACTTTAATTTACTTATGAATAATAACAAGCCCTTAACAAGAAATGTCAGGAAATATTATGATTGTATAAAGGATTCATTCATTACTGGAGTGATTTGAGCAAGAAAGAAGAGGGAGAATGTTAACCTCCCTCTGTGATATGTCTTTAGAAGAATTTTACAACGTAAGTGTGAACAAAGTAGCCTACACCCAAGAGAACAATACCGCTTGAATAACAACTCCAAAACCCTAGATTAAATTTTTGTGCCAAAAGAAATGGAACAAAGAATAATAGAGAGACAGGAATAGCAACGAACACACTTTTTGCATATTCAACAGACTGACTTGAATCTCCCCATTCCAAATGAGAAAAAGCTAAAGCTAGTAATGTCGTTAAGGGAAGGGCCGTAATAAAGCCGGCCAATCCAGTCTTCTTACCTGATAACCACGAAACAAAACTAATTAAAACAGCCGCAACGATTGTCTTTCCTACTGCTAACCACATATTACTTCCCCGTAAAGTTTGCCGCTACAAACTCACCTGTAAGTTTTAAAAAGATATAAAGCTTCTTACCTTTTACACCTTTTTCGTTATTAAATGTAACAACCCATTCAGTCTTCTTACCAAATACTTTCTTTACTGATGTATCATATTTTGCAGCCTTCCATGACTTATCGATCTTGCCAGCACTAATAAGTCTTAGCATATGATACTTCCCAACTTCTTTACTCTTTTCTTTAGAGATTGAAACTTTTTTATGAGAGTGACTATGTCCATGAGAATGTCCATGACCATGTGAATGACCAGTTCCTGCAAATGACAGACTGCTTACACAAAGCAGAATTAAAAGTGATAGTTTTTTCATATTTTCTCCTTATAAATTATCATGTTGATATTCTTGCTCATTTTCTAATTTCATATGGTGGTGCATATGATTGTCTTCACTAAAGCCAAACTCATCTGGCCCAGAGGTATGAAGATAGCCATGTAATTGCATTAGAAGAAGCATGAAACCTGCTAGCATTATCCCATCATTAAATACTCGTGAGAGCCTTTTAAACATATGATGACGACGTAATTGTGTGATAATCAAAAGCATAATCGCAAGGGCCACGATCTGCCCAAGTTCAACCCCAATATTAAAAGAAATAATTCGCATTAGCATACCACTTCCCTTCTCTCCTAAAGGAAGTTGTTGTAGACGAGTAGAAAGGCCAAAACCGTGTATTAGACCGAAGATAAAGACCATCCACAATAAACTTGGCGACTTATTCATTCCAAAGTATTCTTGAAAGCCTTTATTATTATCAAATCCTTTGTAAATAACAGAAATAGCAATAACAGCATCAACTAACCAATAATTAGCTGTAATCCCCATAAAGGTTGCAAAGATTAAAGTAATACTGTGACCGAGTGTAAATATACTTATAAATCGCACAATATCTTTAAATGTTTTTAAAAAGAAGATAACCCCAAACAAGAAAAGTAAGTGGTCATATCCTGTAATCATATGCTCAGCACCAAGCCAAACATATCTTAAAAGGCCACCATCTATCATGGCCTGTTTTGCTTCTTCACTAATTCCGTGTGCAAATAGATTTGCAGAAAAAAGAAGAGGCACAAATCCGCGTATTAACTTAGACATAAATTCTCCTAGTAAAAAATAAAAAAATTAATCGTTATTTTTTTAACAAATAGGAGGCTTAAACAAGGTATTAGGAAAGAATTTTGAAACGAGGCTTTTTTCCAAGAATGTACTTTTATTGACTTCGAGAAATGGAGTCGTAAAGCTTATCTTAGAAAGATTATATATTTGAAATTCTGAGTTAGAGATTTTTCTCGTACCATGGTGATGCTCGTGCTCTTCACCATCTTCAGAGTGTTTATGTGAATGAGTGTGGGGTTCATCATCAATATTATCATGATGAGTTTGGTTTATATTTTGATATTTAATTAGATGTTGATCGACCGTACTAACCCCATCATAAATAGAAGCAAGTGCCTTTGCCTGAACACACAGACAAATTATCAGTATAAATATATTTAAATAAAGCTTCACCACCTAGCTATTTTAATAGAATTCTTAATATATAGTAAAGAAGTAAAGCCCCCTATAAGGAATAATTGCGTCATTACCAAGAGGTATTGACCATTAGCACATGTGACCGCTTACGATGCCCTGTGCATTTTTCATTGATGTCTCATATGTATGAGAAACTTCATGAACAAGACTATCAACACAGCACTCAAGCATGTCCTTATCTTGTAAACTTAAAACTTCTTGATTTGTTAACTTAGCAATCGTATTGATAATGTAAATTAAATCAAGTCTTGTAACTTCATGGTTATGATAATCAAGATTGAAATCAAATTCATTACAATTGATCTTCTTCTCTAGATTGATCAAAGCTTGCTGTAGTTTGTTTTCACAAGTAGCGATACGAATATCTTCTAAATGAGAAATTGAGATAAATTTTGTAATCCCCTCTTTTTCGAATCTAATTTCAAAAAAGTCACTAATACCATCATACATTTTGAAGATATTAGTAATTTCACCAACACCGCTTTCTAAAGAATAAACCTTAGTTTTATTTTTAATATAGTCATTTAAATCGATAATCATACTTTCTCCTTTGATTAGAACTTTTTTGTAATGGCGCCATAAATGACGCCCATTTGTTCAAATAAAAGACTAGTAACGATTAGTTCTTTCTTTAACTCGTGTTTTTGCTAGATTAACAATTAATGGTCTTCCCATAAATTCTTGGTCATGAAGTTCAGTTATAGCTTTTTTAGCATCTTCTCCATTTTCCATTTCAATAAATCCAAAGCCTCTACCACGGCCAGAGTCACGATCTCTAATTAGGTTGATACTTACAACTTCTCCAACATTAGAAAAAAGTGTTTTTAATTCAGAATCTTCAATATTATATGAAAGGTTTCCTACGTAGATGTTTGATTTCATTTTTACCTCCAAGGTAAGTGATGAGACTATGATGTCTCTCTCGTAAAAGGTTACGAGTTATATTTAAAATATTTTGGTCTAGAGAAGTTTATAAAACAGTGATGATGAGCTACATGAGCTATAAAGACGTCTTCGGACTCTCTTAGTATACACTACAATGTCTGTAATAACAAACAAATGCTTTTGATCTATGATTACACAGCCTTAGATGATGATATTTTATAAAAGAAGGATTTATAGAATACTCGTTTTATCTTCCTACAGTGAGAATAACTGTCTCTCTTTGCCAAAATAAGAGAAATCGCTTTTTTTCGATAACTTGAAAAACCACCTGCCAACCTTGTGTGGCCAAGAAATTAATTCTAGCTTCTAGTTTTTTTACAGGAATATTAGAGGCGCCTAAGAATACCGTTCCTAGGCCGCCCTCTGAAATTGTTTCGACTTTATACTCTTTAAACATCAACGACCTATTCTATGCAACAGCAAGTTGAGGCTTTAGTAAATCGATAACCTCGATAAGGTTTTTCGATACAAAATCAACTTCTTCTTTTGTCATCATTCCATGAAAAGGAAGAGCTAGTGTTCGTGTACTAATATCAATTGTATTTTCTAGCCCAGAGGTATCCACTTTAAAGTTTTTCATAAATGGTTGCTCATGTATTGCATCAAAGTATGCTCGAGCAGGAATCTCTCTTTTTCCAAGCTCTTCAATAACAGCATCACGACTTATACCACGTCCAAGTTTGACCACATAGACAAACCAGCTCATCGTGACACCCTCATCAATTACTTGAAGAGTAAGATTCTCATGCCCCTTTAGGGCGTCATTATACATATGAGCAACGCGCTCTCTATCATCAAGAATTTTATCAATTTTATTAAGTTGAGTAACACCAAGTGAAGCACTTAGCTCACTCATTCGGCAATTAAACCCTAGAAAGTCGTGCTTGAGCCATCCCCCCATGCTACTTCTTCCTTGGTTTCTTAAGGCCCTTACATGCATTGCCACTTCTTCGTCATCAGTAACAAGTATTCCACCCTCACCTGTTGTGATTTGCTTATTTGGATAAAACGCAAATGTAGAAACATCTGCAAATGTACCAACCATTTTTCCATCTATTTTTGCACCTAGTGCTTCACAAGAATCATCTATCGTTTTGAGGTTGTGTTTCTTAGCAATTTTACAAATCTCTTTCCAATTTGCAGGATGACCAAAGATATCAACACCAAGAATAACCTTAGTTTTATCCGTTATCTTTGCTTCAATATCTCTTGGACATACACAATGAGTAACGTCTTCAATATCAGCAAAGACAGGAGTTGCACCTGCATGAAGAATAACTGAAACAGATGAAACAAAAGTATAAGAAGGTACTATTACTTCATCTCCCTCTCCTACGCCAAGGGCAAGAAGAGCTAAATAAAGAGCAGAAGTACCAGAGCTTACAGCGACTGCTTCTTTAACTCCAATATAATCCTGAATATTTTTTTCAAACTCTTCAACCTTTGGTCCAAGAGAAAGAATACCACTTTCTAGAACTGAAACAACGCCGTCAATATCATCTTTTTCAATAACAGGCTTTGCCATTGATAATCTAATATCTGCTTTTTCAACTTCTTTATTCACAGGTAATCTCCTTACTGGCTGACCTATATAAGTCCCCGGCTTATCAATATTTTTAATAACACTAGAATTAAGTCCAATAACAACTTCAGAACATATTTTCACAAGAGGTTTTACGACAGAGCCTGCTCCAACCATAGTCAACTCACCAATATGAACTCCTCCGCAAAGAGTTGTATTAGGACAAATATGTGAGAAGTCCTCAACGACACAATCATGCTCAACAATAGATCCAGTGTTGATAATGACATGATTACCAACGACAGCGTTAGGGCCAATATATGCACCACTTAGAACAACAGTTCCATGGCCAATGACAGCACTTTCATGAATCGTAGCACTAGGATGTATAATCGTTTCCCATTTAACTGATAAGTCTTGTGAAAGCTTCTTTCTAATTGAATTACTCCCAATTGCTAGAACTCCACGAACTCCTGTAATATTCACAGGCAGAGAATCTGTTAAAATTGCTTCCTTATAAGAATGAAGAGCTTGAATATTATCTAAGTTTTTATCATAGATTGCGTATATATCTTGGCCACTTTCCTCGGCCGCAAATTGTACTGAAAGCGAATGGCCACCACCCCCAAATAAATAAAAAGGATGATCGAATCGTTCCATACTCTTTGTTTTACTAGAATTAATACCGACAGGCTTAATCATCTGCTTTATTGTCATTAAAATTATTTTAATATCAAAGAAAAAGGACTGTTCTTCAATATAAGAGATATCAAATTTAAACTTTTCATTCCAAGAAAGAGAGTTTCGACCTGATACTTGAGCAAGACCAGTTAGACCAGGTTTTACATCGTGTCTTCTCGCCTGTTCTTTTGTATAGAATGGTATATATTCTTTAAGAAGTGGTCTTGGGCCTACAACACTTAAGTCACCAAAGAGAATATTAAAGAACTCAGGGAGTTCATCGATGCTAAACTTTCTTAGCATTTTCCCGTAAAAGCCAATTCTTTGTGACTCATCAAGTGAAGTATCAAGACTCATCGTTCTAAACTTAATCATTTTAAAAATTTTATTTTTGTAACCAACACGCTCTTGAATAAAGAAAATTGGGCGCCCTTGAATAAGTAAACTTAGAAATGATACGAGGACTAAAATAGGAGAAGTAATTGCAATTGCAAAAATTGAAAAAGCAATATCAAAGGCTCTTTTCACTACCCGGCCTCACCAAGCTGAACAATAAAGCCAGACTTATTATTGATCGTATTATTTGTTTCGTTTATTAATTGTGACATCTCCAAAATACAATTTTGGTCATTCTCAATTGCGGCCAGAATAATTTCATTAATACGCTTCATTAGCATTTTACGAGAAATCTCATCATCAACGTTGCTACCACAGTCGCAATTTGGAAGAGTGACAATATCATCATGAGAAGTCTGATGTTCCTCACCAGTTAAATAAAGTTCTTCAAAAAGCTTCTCGCCTTTTTTCATTCCAGTAAAAACGATATTTAGACTATCAAGAGTCTTACCCATTGTTTTTGCAAGTCTTTCGACAATATCAATGATACGAATAGGATCACCCATCTTTAAAACACATAACGAAGCATTCTCAGACACAGTTAAGCTATTTAAAACAAGTCCCACAGCTTCAGGAATAGTCATAAAATAGCGTTTCATTCGAATATCAGTAATAGTTACTTTTTCATTATTTAAGATTTGATCCATTACAATTGGAATTAGAGATCCACTTGAGCCAAGAACGTTTCCAAAGCGTACTGCACGATACTCACAACTACTCTCCTTTGCATAACAAGCTAAAAGGATTTCACATAACCTTTTAGTGGCACCCATTACAGAAGTTGGATTAACGGCCTTATCTGTTGAGATTAGAATAAAGCTCTTTATAGGAAATTCTTTTGAAAGATCTAGTAAGTTCTTAGTACCTAAAACATTATTTACAATTGCTTCTTTTGGATTACTCTCCACTAGTGCCACATGCTTATAGGCTGCTGCATGAAAAATATAATCAGGACATGAAGTTTGAAAGCAGCTTCGTAAGGCTTCCATGTTTGTGATATCAATCATGCGTGGAATAATCTTTGTATCTTCAAGGTTTAATGCTTTAACCTCATTTGTAATTTTAAATAAGTTGTACTCACAATTTTCAATTAGAACAATTTCTTCAGGCTGCATTAATGTCAATTGTCTAACTAATTCTGAACCGATACTTCCACCTGCTCCAGTTACACATACTTTTGCAGATCCAATTGAAACGGCCAGGTCAGAGAGATCCACTTCCTTAGGCTCTCTCCCAAGAAGTGAATTAAGCTCTAATTTATTAATTTTAAAGTTTTGACCCGAAAATAGGTTTGCTTCTGAAATCGTAACTGATAGCTCATTACAGACATCTTTAATAAGCTTAGACTTATTAAAATAGTTGCAATCAATAATGATAACTTCTTTGATTTTAAATTCTTGGATTACTTCTTTTAAGTTCTCAATCTTTCCAAGAACCTTAAACTTTCCTTTAACGAGATTGACATCAAAATCATCAACGAACCCAACGATATTATGTGTTTCTTTATTAACATGATTCGCTAGAGAGACTGCTTTCTTATCGCTTCCAATAATAAGTGTTCTTTGAAAGTTGTGATTATTTGCGTTTTCAAAAATTAATTTACGAACAATTCTCGAGATAAGCATAGTCACAAGAGATACAGAATAGAGACTGAATAGAAACTGCTGATCAACATTAAAAACAAAGTGTAATGAAAAGCAAGTTGCAGTTAGAGCAGTAGCTGCTCTTAAGATACTAAATGGAGTCGTATGCCTCCAAGAGTCTAAATTACTCTGTGTTACAACACTGAAGAAGATAAAAAGTGAAGTGAATTCAAGATAATTGTCGAAGAAAGACTCTTGCCTCACCAATCCTAAAACTACTAAATATGTATTAATAATTAGCAGATCCAAAACTGGCCTAAAGAATATATTTACGACATAGGAAAAACTCACAAATACCCCACTCAAAAAGTTAAATAAATTTTAGCCATCTGCGATATAAACATCAACAAGGTAAATTTATCCTTAATGTAAATAAATCTCCGTTAAGTTATTATTAATAGGAATGAAGAGCATCTTAAAAAATAAAAGTTTGCCTATTTTTAATTCAATAGGAATCGTTTCATATTCACTATGTCAGTGGGTAATTATTAAGATAATTAGTAATAATTATCCGACGGCGACTCTCGGGGACTACGCACTTTCACTATCTTATCTTGCACCACTCACTCTCTTCTTCTGTTTCTCACTAAGAAACTTTTTTAACAGTCACAATGAAGAAGTAAATGTCTCGGATATTTTTACTCATAGAATAGTGTCAACGATAATTTACTTTCTTTGTTCTTTATTAATATTGAAATTGTTCGTTCCAAACGTTGATAACAGTGTATTTATATTATTAATGCTAATAAGGGGTGGCGACCTACTCTCAGACTTGGCCTATACAGTTAAACAAAGACAAAAGGATATACGCTATATTGGTGTAAGTCTTTCCTTGAAAAGTCTTTTCATAATCATCATTTGTCTTGTGGCCAATATTCAAGCCGATATTGCCATCGATCATTTCTTAATAGGAATACTGTTAATTACTACAATCTTCTTTGTAATTGATCTTAAGGCCTCTATACCAAGTTTTTCATTTAAAACTGATTATATAAAGAGAATCACAATCCTAACCACTCCCCTTGCCCTGGCCTCTCTTGTTAACTCTGTAAATGCAAATATTCCACGATACCTTCTGGACTTCTACTATGACAAAACAAGTGTTGCCATCTTTTCAACATTCTTCTTTTTCTATTCTTCAATAATTATAATTACAAACTCGTTCATTCAAGTCTCACTTAATAAATTATCACTATCACTTAATAGTCTGGTAGAGACACGAAAAATGATTAAGTCATATATTATCTTTGCTTTTATGACTTCTTTATCATTCATTCTATTTAATGAACTCATTGGGCAATTCATCTACAATTTGATCTTTGGTACGAAATACACTGAGTATGCTCATTACCTACATTATTTGAATATAATCATTCCGCAGGCTATTGCTATTATCATGATAAACTACTTTGTGATTGCTTTAAGATCTTATAAGACGAGCTTTCTCTTCACTTCTTTAACCTTAATCGTTCACTTTGCGGTGGCCATGGTTTTAATTAAAGGTAGTGAAATAGAAGGTAGTTTTGATGCATTCATTATTGCTCAGGCATTTTATATTATAATTAATATAGTTTTTATCACAAAGAAAGTTAGAGAATTACGACATGAATTTTGAATTAATCGAATATCATTTTTATCTATGTCTAATAATTCTCGTTATAAAGTTCTTCATCAATGGTTGGAAGGATCATTTAACATACTTTATCCTATTCTACTTTTTCTTTTCAATGGGCCCGATTCTAAACCTTATCCTCGGAAATGGAATCTACTTTGGAACACCTAAGGACTACATCCATATAGCAAGTACGAACTTCCTATGCGCTATTGCAACGATGTCGATTTTATCTGTGCTAATAAGGCCAAGAAACACAGAGATTGAAGAAGTTAGAGAGAACTTCCCTCTTCTAAACTGGATCTTTATCGCTTTTATTTTCTTAGCATTTTTTAATATTACAAAAATTGTAACGATTGGTCTCAATATAGACAAAGTTACAAAGATTTCATTAATTGGCAATTCGATACACTATATCTATCTCTTACTACAACTATTTCTTACGTCATTTTATTATTTGTGTAGAAAGAATAAAACGAGAAGATTCTATTATTTAAACTTCTTTACTTATATTGCATACTGCTTGGTTACAGGAGAAAGAGATTTCATTTTCCCGTTATTTTCAATCGTAGGACATCTCCTAATTCACCATCGAACAAGTTTTAAAAAGAAGCTAATTTTGACCTCATCACTATCTCTTCTTGGGATTGGTGGTACTTTGATATTCTTATTAAGAGATGCTACTCAGAAAACAACGAACTACATTGAATCATTTCTTAATCAAGGATCACTTTTATTCGTAAACGCGTTTACAGCAAAAATGGTTGATATAAAATATAACTTCTTTTACGGAGAGACCTATCTACACAGCTTCTTAAGTCTACTTCCAAGCTTTATCTATAAATCTTCTTATAATAATCTCGCGTGGCTAAAAGATAATTATGCCCCTGGTGGAGACTCTGGATATGGGTTTGGCCTAGATGCTGAAGGATATATGAATTTTGGATATATTGGCGTTATTATAACATTTGCCATTATCGTTCTAATACAAAGATATTGTAACTATAATATTAATCGTGGAAAGTTCTTTAAATACTATAGTGTATTCTTTCATGGCTTTACGATGTATTGCTTTCGAAATGATTCCTTGGCCTTTTTTAAAGGAAATCTATACGCAATCATCGTTTATTTTATAATCATTCAGGCCAATAATTTCATTACGAAAGGACAAGGAAAAGTAGCTACTCATGAATAAAGACATAAGAGTTATGCAAATTATAAAAACAACTGAAGGTGCTAGTTGGGCACTTCATCAAGTAAAGTTTCTTGTTCGTTGTGGAATTGATGTACATGTTATCTTAAATAATAATACTGGCAAATTCTATAATAAATGGAAAGAAAGTGGTGCAACTATATATACCCTAGAGTCAATCTTAAACCCTTTGCACCCTTTTAAAACCCTAAAGTCTATCTTATCTTTAAGAAGATTAATTAAAGAAGTTAATCCTGATATCATTCATAGCCACTTCTTTATCAACACGATTCATATGAGAATGGCATCTTTTAGGTTAAAACCTACTCGAATATTTCAAGTTCCTGGACCACTTCATCTTGAACACGCTATCTTTAAATATATCGATCTATTTTCAGCAAGAAAGAATGACCGCTGGATTGCCTCTTCTAAACATATCAAAAGTCTCTATATCAAAAGCGGAATAAATGAAGAGCGTGTCGACCTCAGCTACTACGGTAATGACTATAGTCAATTTAACACTTCTGATAGTGATCACTTAAAAAGAGATAATCATTTACGAAATAAATACGGATTCAAGGATAGTGACATTGTTATTGGAAATGTATGTTATATCTATCCACCTAAGAAATTTCTCGGACAAAAAGTAGGCCTTAAAAATCATGAAGTCATGATTAAGGCCATTGAAATTGCCAGGCAACAAGAGCCAAGAATAAAAGGGCTCTTTATTGGTGGACAGTGGGGAGATTCAACTTCATATGAACAATTGCTAAGACGATCAATTCCAGTCGATGAAAGAGAGAATATCGTTATCACTGGAAAGATCCCTCCAAGTGAAGCGGCAAAAGGCTGGCAAAACCTCGACTACGCTATTCACCTGCCCCTTTCAGAAAGCTGTGGTGGTGTTATAGAACCTCTTCTTGCACAAAGACCTGTTATAAGTTGTAAAACAGGAGGTATCCCAGAAATCATTATTGAAGGGTATACAGGCTTTATTACGTCACGAGATAATCCACAAGAAGTTGCTAGTAAAATCCTAGAAGTAATTAAAAATAAGAAGAATGCGATTGAATATACATTAAATGGCAAAAATCTTGTTCTCGATATGTTTAATATTGAAAGGACTGCCAAAGAGATTTTAGAAATATATAAGAAGATTATGAGTATACAGAATTCATATGAAGAATACTCTTCAAAGAAATATCTTAAAAGGGTCAACCCGTAATGAAAAGATCACACTTTTTAAAACTAATTGGACTAAGTATAGCTGCACCAGTATTTGGCCAAACAAGTACGAAGAAAAACTCTAAGACAAATACAAATCGTGATAAACGCGCCGATGACATAACTAATTATGGAGCACTAAGTGATGGAAAAACAGATGCCTCAAGTGCTATCAGGGCATGTTTAAAAGCAAACTCAAGTGCCTATATACCTATGACGACACACGGTTTTATCGCCGGTGATATCGTTGTGAATCAATCAAAAATACACGGTAATGGAACACTTATTCGCAAAAACAAATCAAGCTATACTCTCCTAACCAAGGGGAGCAATTGTGAAGTTAATGGGATTGTTTTTAAATCACAAGGTTCAAAGTACACCAATGGAGTCTCTGACATTATTATTGGAGAAAGTAGCAAAAGTATTAGAATTCATAATTGTAAATTTGAAAGTAGCCATTACTGTTCTATCTCAGCAGATAAAAATTCTGATTCAGATCTTAAATTAACTTATAAGTCCCCTGTTAAATCAATTGTCATCTCTAAAAATATATTCAGCGGAAAATATTCAAGGGCCCTATATCTACACAGTGTTGAGGATCTTCAGATTATCGACAATATCATTAAGGAGACTTTATATGATGGTATTAGATTAAGGCAGAGAATTAAGAAATGTATTATTTCAAAAAACTTATTTAATGATATCGGAATAAAGAAACATCAAGATTCACAAGATGCAATCGATACTTACTGGAGTGGAGAGGAGCTGATTATAAGTGATAATATCATTAAGAATTGCTCTAAGAATGCTATCGAGGTTAAGGGAGTCTCTCCGGATAGCACTGGTGCTACTGGAAAAGTGGTGATTTCAGGAAATGAGATTTTAAACACCGCTTATAGCGCTATTCACATATCTTCAGGAGCGAGCAAAACAACAAAGGTAAAAGACTTTGTCATTGCCAATAACATTATCAAAAAAGCAGGTACGGTTGGTGCCAAGAAAGGAAATGCTGCAATTTTCATAAGACATGGAGTTGAGAGTCTAGTTATTAGCTCCAATATTATTAGTGAGAATAATTCTAGAGGAATCTTCTTAGCGAACCTTGAAAAGGATCAAGGTGCCATAAAGAATGTCACGATTTCGGCCAATAACCTCGTTGATAATGGCAATAAGGATGAAGGATATGCAATTCTAAGCTCAGGTGTAGAAAATTGTATTATAAGTGCTAATAATATCGAAAATAAAAATGGACTTCAAAAGGTCGCCATTGCAATTACCGATCAAAAGGATAAATCTAGTAAGGCCGTTATTAGCAGTAATATAATAAGCTCAAATCACAAGGAAACGATTCTCTATAACAAGAAGAATAAGAATATAAAAGTAGTGAATAATCTAATCAATTAGTCGATTTTCTTATAGATTAGGTATGAACCTAGTGTTGTCGCAAGAATTGAAAGAATTGATGTATACCAAATTCTATTTTCGTAGAATCGCTCTTTTCTTAAGTAGACAACGTCACCTGGCTGTAATTGAAAGTTGTGGCTATTGAAATCACCACCGCTACTAAGATCAAATTCAATTGTCTTAAGCTCTTTTCCACTCTTACGAGTAATTTTAACTTCATTTAAGTTAGCATCACCTGTTGCTCCCCCAGCAAGAGAGAGACCGTTTATTAGGCTTGTTCCCTTTGGAACAAAGTGTAGACCTGCTGATTTTACTTCCCCCCAAAAGTTAGTCGGAATGAGTACTTCATTCTTAACTGACTTTGAAAAATAAAGTGAACCAGACTTCTTCTCAAGTCCTTTTACTTCAGTTGGTAAGACGAGTGAATTTAAGTCAATATTATTGGCCGCTTGCACGACTGGAGTGAAACAAAAGTTCAAGATGATTAAGCTAATAGTGATCAATTTCATAGAAATATCTTAATCAAACAAATAAACCTTAGCAAGAAACTTTTGTTATTTCAGGTGCTATCCCCAGATCTTTTGCGTCATGATAAAGGACTTGTATCTCGTCATGTGAATAAACTCGATCATCAATACAATAACAGATGAAACAAGATACTAGAGCCGTGAAAACAGACAGAACCATGCTCAATAAAATCAATAGCTTAAGTGTAAATTTCTTTTGATTCTCAATCTTTGGATTTAAAATATTAAAAGTTAAATAATTCTGTATTGAGTTTAGGCTATTGCGCGTTTCTCTAATCTTATTTCTAATATCGACAATAGTATTCTTAAGAGGATTGAGTTGATCATTAGTAATAGTATTAAGATTTCTATCTTTTAATAGCTTATCCCTTTTAAGCTTATTCTCGCTAATCTGCTCTGTTAATTTACTAATTAGAATACTAAGAGTTTTCTTTTTTTGAATTAACTCAGGAATTTTTTCAAGCTCAATAGCTTTATTCTTCTTATCATCAGTTATTGAAGCATCACTCACCTTAAGTTTCTTAAGCTCATTGGCCAAGTCACTTCGCTGCTTTTTTAAGCTTACAATGATCTCTGAATTACCTGCCAATGAGCCAGACTTTAGTAAATCAATATTCTTAGACACATCTACAATCTGTTGTTCTATTTCAGCTCTCTTTCTAATTAAAGAACGATCCTTTCCAGAAAAGGATACCCTTTTCATTTTTTTGTAAAACTTTAAGTCTGAGTCGACAGAAAAGAGAAGTTCTTTATTCTTTGCAAGACTCTTTTCCTGTTCTCTTATTACTTCATCAAGGTCAGAGATTCTTGAATCAGCTCCGACATTAATAATATTGTGATTATCTAGAAGTTGCTTTTCATTCTTCTCTAATTCATTCTCAAGCGCCTGGATTTTTTCTTTTGCTAAGATGTAATTAGAATTGAATTTAATGCTTTTTAAATTTTTAACAATAGAATCTTGAATAATTAGAGTCGTAAATTTGTTCTTACCTCTTGAATAAAGAACGTAGCCACCATAGCGAGGACTTTGCTTAATGCTATAATTATTTTGAATATTTTCTGCAATATATCGACTAATACACTCTTTATTATACGAACAGTACTCGTACACTGAGCGCAAGTTTTTCTTATCGCCATTATCATCTTCTATATAGAACTCATTAATATCTTCAACGGCCATAATATCTTGAGCAATACTAACTTTAAAGTCCCATCTTTCAACTAAAGAACGATAACTCTTTATTTCATCAATCTTATTAATACCAATTATTTGAGAAATTTTAGATTCTTGATTTACATTATCTAGCTTTGAATTGAAATGAATCTCTCTAACATAGTTCTTGTCTTGATTAACATAAAAGCTAATCAGTGCACCAACACTTACTAAAACACATATTGAATTTACAATCCAATAACGTCTCAATAGAGTAAACAAAAGAGAGAAGTTTATTACTGAATCTTTATCTAAAAGTAGCGTCAGTTTTTTCATATTACTTCCTCTTTAGCGTAAATAACTCCACCTAACTTAACACCTAAAGACTTTAGATATTCAGTACTCTTTTTCACTGTACTAAGTCTAGTTTTACGCTCTCTTACAATGAAGTCACAATGTGAAGAAAGTAAAATAGGAGCTCTATCATCAACACCAAGATCAGTGAGTTCTTTATCATCAAGTAAGAAGATGACCTTATCAAATGTTGAAGTAATCTGTTTCATTGCACCAGCAAGAGCATGAGAGTTTCCAACAAATAAAGAAAGAAAATAGCTATAATTTAAAACTGAAATATTTTCTGATAGTTTTTTTGTATTTAGAGACCTTTTAGTAGGGCCTTTAAGTTCTATACTTACCTCGTTAAGTGTTATATCTTTAATATTTTGACCTATATCTTGATAAGAGATAATTAGAACTTTCTTTTTAAAACATACATCAATACAGCTTGATATTGATACAATGATATCCTCAAGCCTTTGCTTATCGATCATCCCTACTATAGTTGAAACTTTACTTTCTTCTGATGTCTCACTAATTACGCGAGACATACTATGAAGGTCCTTTCTATTTTTGATACGATAGTAAATAGAACTCAAATCCTTCTTGCCCTCAGAAATATCGACTACATTCTCATTAATGATATTAGGATAATCATTTTGATTATGCATATTTTCAAAAACTAAGATTTTATTTTTCAAGCTACTTGTCATATGACCTCAGGACTTATTTAAAATCAAATTCGCCTTAATTATACATAATATTTATTAACTCTTCCTTAAAGGGGTACTATATTCCACTCTCTAAAAAACATAGTGCAGGACTAGGGCATTTTCTACCACATAGCAGAATATAAATTTTATTGTGCATATAATGAATGGATGGTTGAAACAAGTCCTACTACAAAACATAATAATATAGACTTTACTAGATTCACTTCTAGCCTGTGCCTATTCATCTCAAAAGACTCTTCAGACTTTATAAAGTGTATATTTAGCGCCCATAAAAGATCATCAAAGCCTGAGTTTCACAAGGGCAGTACCTATTCAATCTATGAGATCACTGCCCTTACAAATACTCTTGCTATTACAAACGAAATCATTGATTTAGACGTAGATAATAGAATTATTGAAAATGGTTCAAGTCTTTCAATGGCCATCATTCTTGATTGGCAGCCCCACTTGAGAAAAGTCGTCACAATAACAATAGACGATGTTCATATGCTTCTTGACGAAGAATTAGAATATTTAAAAACAAAGAGTTTTAAAGAAGACGTTAGTAAATATTATCACCGCATACTATATACAAGTGAGTTTAAGTGAAAAAGCACAGTAGAGATTTTCAACGCTACCCATTTGAATCATATAAAATTGTCGCATATACGATTAAAGACAATAAGAGAGTTCAAGTAAAACTAATGAATATAAGCCTAGGTGGCTGTCTCATTAAAACTAATCTAAGTGAAAATATTGATAATCTATATCTCCACCTTGCTGATAAGCAAATCAAAATGGAATTAAACCAAGTATGGATCCAAAGTGATGGTGATCATAAACTTATTGGTTTCAAAATAAAGTTTAATGACTACTACAACTTCAACCTATGGAAAAGTTTAGTTCACTCCACTCAGAGAATCGAAGAAAAATATAAAGAGAAGTATAATAAGAAAAAGAAAGAGATAAAAGACGTAAGTCTATAAGCCTGAGGTATTCATGGAAAAGAGTGTGTGTGTAATTGGTCTTGGCTACGTAGGTCTTCCGGTAGCATATAACTTTGCTAAGAAGTATCGTACAATTGGCATCGACATATCAAAAAAACGAGTTGAAGAACTAAGAAATCATCAAGATAGTACACGAGAAATTACGACAGACGAATTAAAAGCGCTTGAAATGAATTTTTCAACAAATATCGAAGATGCGTCTGATTACAACTTTTTCATCATCACTGTCCCAACACCAATCGACAGTTATAAAACACCAGATTTAACTCCTGTAATAAGTGCAACTCAAGCAGTTGCAAAAGTTTTAAAAAAGGGAGACACAGTCGTTTATGAGTCAACAGTCTATCCAGGTGTTACAGAAGATATTTGTGCAAAGATATTAGAAGAAAAAACAGGGCTTAAGTTTGGAATTGATTTCTTCTTAGGATATTCTCCAGAAAGAATTAATCCTGGAGATAAGGAACACACATTTACAAAAATAACGAAAGTAGTGTCTGGATGTTGTAGCGATAGTCTAAAAGAAATTGCTTCAATGTATGCAAGCGTAATTGAAGCAGATGTTTTTAAAGCGACTTCAATTAAAGTCGCAGAAGCCTCAAAAGTCATTGAAAATATTCAACGTGATGTAAATATTGGTTTAATCAATGAGCTCGCTTTGATATTTGATAAAATGGATATTAATACTAGCGAAGTATTAGAAGCATCAGGAACAAAGTGGAACTTCTTAAATTTTAAACCAGGTTTAGTTGGTGGCCACTGTATTGGCGTAGATCCCTACTACCTTTCATACAAATCAAAACAACTAGGAATTATTCCACAAATTATAAATGCAGGAAGAAGGGTTAACGATAGCATTGCTACACATGTATCACAAAAGGCAATAAAGCTCCTTATTCAGAATAATGTTAATGTAAAAGGTGCAAATATAGCAGTTTTAGGCTTAACTTTTAAAGAAAACTGTCCCGACTTAAGAAATTCAAAAGTTGAAGATATAATTAGAGAACTCAATGAGTATGCTACAAATACAATTTTAGTGGACCCACATTGTAATCAAGAAGAAGTCCTAATAAAATATGACAAAGAGATTCAAGAGTTTAATAAATTAAGAGATATTGATTTACTCTTAATAAATGTAGCTCATCGAGAGTTCTTGAACCTATCAGAAGAAGATTTAGTAAAAGTCTTTTCGGGAAAACCTCCCATTATAGTTGATGTTAAAAATATTTGCCCAAATACAATTAAAACAAATACCGAATACACATATTGGAGTCTTTAATGGATGAATCCTTACAACTTCTATCAGAGCAACTAAGAGAGAAGCCTAGAAAATGGCTTGTTACTGGTGCCGCTGGATTTATAGGGTCTAATCTTTGTGAGTTCTTATTAAAGAATAATCAAATAGTAGTTGGTCTTGATAATTTTTCAAATGGAAGAAGAGAAAATATTGAAGAAGTAAAAATGGTCTGTAATGAACATATTGATAACTTTCTCTTCCATGAGGGTGATATTAGAGACTTTGAGACTTGTGTGAAAGTCTCAAAAGATGTTGATCACATTCTTCATCAAGCTGCTCTTGGTTCTGTCCCTAGATCAATTAACTCCCCTGACTTGAGTCATCAATCAAATGTTGATGGTACCTTCAATATGCTAAACGCAGCAAGACAAGCAAATGTAAAATCATTTGTCTTTGCTTCAAGTAGTTCAGTTTATGGTGACAATGAAAAAGATTTCAAAATAGAAGATTCAATAGGAACACAATTATCTCCTTATGCAGTAACAAAGCATGTATGTGAGCTCTATGGAAGAGTTTTTAATTTAACTTATGGACTCCCTACAATCGGAATTAGATATTTTAACGTATTTGGGAAAAGACAAGATCCAAACGGAGCTTATGCAGCAGTTATACCAAAATGGATAGAGCGAGCTCTAACCGGTAAAGAACTAGAGATTTATGGAGATGGAGAAACAAGTCGTGATTTCTGCTATATCGACAATGTTATTCAACTAAATATTAAAGCATCTCTAAATACAGATACGAATAACTTTGGACAAATTTATAATTGCGCCCTTAGCAAAACAACATCTCTTAATACACTATCAAAACTCATCCTAGACAATATAAAAGAATACGCAGGAAAAGAGTTAGTAAGTGAAATCACTTACAAGGATTTCAGAAAGGGAGATATAAAGAATTCCCAAGCTAATATTTCTAAAAGCATTGAAAAACTAGGATATCAACCAGAGGTTTATATCGAGGAAGGAATTAAAAGAACTGTTCAATATTATCTTTCAAAAAAAGAGAATATATAAAGTGAAAAGAGTAAATATCACGCTGGATTTTAGATTCGTTAGATATAATGGCCAAGTTTGGACCAAGTCATCGTTCGATTATAAGTTCTGGCAAAGATACCTTATGACATTTGAGCACGTAAATATAATTGCACGGGTAGAAGACACTGACTCACAAGTAGGCCTAAAACCAGTAACAGGAGAAGGTGTATCGTTTACAGAGATCCCCTACTTTCTTGGGCCAAAAGATTACTTCTTTAAAAGAGGAGCAATAAGAAAGAAATTAAAAGAGATTATCTCACCTAATGAAGCTTATATTATGAGAGTTCCATCCACGATAGCAGATATTCTTCAACCACTTCTGATGAAAAATAATATCGAGTATGGAATTGAGTTAGTAGGAAACCCGTACGATACTTTTAAAAAAGGCTCTTACAAACATCCGCTAAGACTTTTTTTCCAGTACTGGCTAACAAAGAATGTGAAAACACAAATCTTTCATGCAAAGAGTAGCTCATATGTAACGAAGACTTTTCTTCAGGAACTTTACCCAAATCAAAATAGAGATAAGCAATTTAGCTATTCATCCATTTCTCTACTTCCAGAGCATATTGTTGCAGAAAAAGAATCTTTTAATAAACATAAGAAGCTTCTATTTATTGGTTCTCTTGAGTACTTAGTTAAATCACCTGATACACTAATTAAAGCTTTCTACAAGGCCTTACAAAGAAATAAAAACATTAGCCTAACAATGGTTGGAGATGGCAAGGAAAGAGCTGGGCTTGAGAGCTTAGTGAAAAGCTTAGGATTAAGTGATAAGGTTACATTTCTTGGCTTTTTAAACGGTGGAGAAGAAGTAAGAGCTGTTCTTGATGAGCACGATATTTATATCCTCACATCAATTTCAGAGGGACTACCACGAAGTATGGTGGAAGCAATGGCAAGAGGACTTCCGTGTATTGGAAGTACAATTGGTGGCATAAAAGAGTTACTTGAGTCAGATGACTTAGTTGATCCACAAAGTGTGGAAGAATTAAGTGAGAAGATTCTTGAGTTTTGCTCTAACGATAAAATGCTCAAAGAAAAATCAAAGAGAAATATTGAAGTTGCAAAAACATACCAAAATGAAATCCTTGATCAACAAAGAAAGTCATTTTATCAATCACTCACCTAATTCTTAAAGAGTTGTTATCTGACTATTCTCACTGGCCTCTTCATAGGTATATACATTATTTCTAATCCTATGTTCCGTTACTTTAGCTAAATTGTAATCAGTATCAATATATAGCTTAAATTTTAGATTTTTCGACTGATCTTCAATAATAATATAAAAAGGCAGTTCATCCCTTTCTCTAGCAAGCATTGGAGATTCAATCTTTAGCTGCTTTTGAGAGCTCGTATACTCATCTTCATTATACTTTATCTTAACAACGGCCTGATCTGTAAGATTGAATTTATACATTGGTCCCCAGTCCCCCCAAACAGAATATTCTAGCTTAGAAAGATCGGGTAATGTTACCTCAACATCAGTTGAATTCATTGGACTACCCCAAATAAAATCAAATTTTTGATTTGAAACTGCTCCGATATTTAGTTCCACAAGTCCTCCTTTGGTTCAATCCAAGAGTCTGATTGAAATAATTTAAATTTTAAATTTTTAGGATTAATCGATATAATTTTTAACCAATTGTTAGAAATCAGCTCTCTAACCATTTGATGTTTATTGATAATTTCATCAATTGCTGATGTCTCGGCCTCAATAAAGACTTGAAGTCTTAAAGGCTCATGAAAGTAGTCTCCTTTATATAAAACAGATTGTTCTGTTAATCCTCCAAGCAGATCACTTTCATTACCTTGAATACAGCCAATTCCACCAACAACATTATTTAGAACCTTATTCCCTGCACCAAATTTTTGGGGATTAACTGTACTTGCGTAATACTGCATATTAATCCAATTCGTTACAATCATTGGTGCAGTCATAATAAGTTCTAAAATCGAAAGATCTTTATCTTGTTCAAAATCATAGTCATGAAGGAACGCCCTTCCATCAAGTTCTAAACTTCTTGTTAATTTTCTGCGACCAACCACAAATGATGCATTTCTAGCAAGTCCCCATTCTGGACGAATCTCAGACCAGTCATTTGCCTTTTGAAAAAGCTCTCCGCTTAATTCACTATCCTTAAGCTTTGAACAATTTGGTAAATTTCTTGCTCTTTCTTTCTGACAATTCTTAGAGGCTTCTCTAAATTTCTTTTCATACAAACTTAGCTCTTGGCCTTGCTTCAGGTTTAATCCCTCAAACCGATCAATATGAAGTTCATCTTTTACAGTATTGTGCCAACCTGACATAAATAACGTATCTCTAGGTATCTCAATTCCTTTACTTTTTAACTTAGCTTGAACTTCTAAATCATTTAAAATTGTGGCCAGGAATATGGCATTACTTTGTCCATTATGTCCTGCACATGCACCGCATTCTAAAGCAGATGCATATGGGTTATTTGAAGATTCACTTCCATGCCCAATGAAGAAAACAAACTTTGCAAAATTCTTAGTTAGCCCCATATTCTTTAAAGCATTAAAGGCCAAGTTTACTTTCTCTTCGATTTTAATTTTTTCAAAATCAAATTGAATATTCTCTTTGTCTTTTTCAGATAGGCCCATTGAAGAGATATCGAGATTAGGCTTCTTTTGAAAGATGCCAGACTTTAAAATCTTTCCGATATAAGAAAATCCAAGTGTTTCAACAAAAGAAAAGCCTGAATTAGCAGAAGCTTGAACACTCTTTTTAAAATACTGAGTCTGTGCAAATGCTTGTTTTTTATTTTTAAGTGAAGTCTCATCTTTTGTCTCCACTTCACTAATTTCATAGGCAGAGTTTAACAGAATGGGACAATTTTGATCACTCCCTTTATGCCCAAGCCCCTTCACTGAAATTGGCACTCCAAAAAATCCTGCAAAGCCAATTGTTTGTATTTTATCTGAGCTATTTTCGAGGTGTCTTCTTAGAACCTCACTACGAACATCAATACAAAATGCCATTTGTACATCGGGCCTAGAGTAAAGATCCTTACTATTAACAGAGCTTTTAATTGTCTTTTCAACTCTCCTTCGGTAGGCACATTCAACGGCATTCAACCAAATATAAATGAGATCTAAATCACGATCATCTTTATTTGAACAATGTTGGCCCTCTAGGCTTACAACAGAGATCTCATCAAGTAGAGCGATATCATAGGCCATTCTCATGACAACGATATCAATTAATCCTCCTATCTCCTTAAGCTTTGAACTCTCTCCTGAGCGATTGGCCTCAAATTCAAATTTTTGGATGTATGAACTCCAACCTAGCGTCGTATAAATGAGACGATAATAATAATTTGAAAGATCATCTTGTTCTAAGGATATCTTTTCTAAAAGTTTATCTGTTAGAGATTCAAGTGCTTTTTTTGGACTTTCAGGAAGAAGCTCAACAATTTCATTGAATCGATTTGTTTTTCCATCAAATGGCCTGTCATATTTTACAAGGGACTTCCACCAAGTATAAAGTCTTGTATCATTTGTCTCTATTTTCCATAGCGCCTGACCTTCATCAAAATACGCCGAGGCCCATCTTGAGATTTCATTAGTTATTAGCTCAGTAGTCTTTTCATTATTTTCTAAGTCATAAAGATCACTAACTGCTCTAAACTTTAAGTCACAAACTTTTCTTTCAGATGATCTTATAAAGTTCATCAACTCTTTTATCGTAATATCATTTAGTGAATTGTTATGGATTTCTTTTAGATAAAGTTTTTTTGCAACTTCTAAATCATACTCTGTAACTTCACCAGATTGATATTTCTTTAGAAAGAACTCTTTCTTAGGTAAAGTATCTTTTCCTGAAATATGTCGCATATACTTGGCCAATTCGAGAAAGTTCTTATCTTTAAAGCCGAAGAAAGGATTTACAGCAACATAGTCACGTATATCCCAAAGAGGAGTTAATCTCTTGCTTACTTCAAGAAAAGTCTCAATGACAGACTTTTCTTGTCTAATCTTTAAAGACGTAAAAGCTTCTTTTCTAATTTTTTCTTTATCTAATTTTACGATTTCGTTCATTAGAAGCCTCCTCTTAGTGCTTTCACATAGATCTGTTTACCGACTTCTGTTTGAGAAATTTTGTCTAAACTATTTTGAATCAAATATAATGCTATGAAAAATCCAGCAGATATAAGAACTGTTACAACTCCAACGATTCCAGGCATTAATACATTGGCCGGAACAATTCCCTCTAATAAGATTGTCATGAAGTTTGTTAAACCGAGATAGATTAAAACAATAGAGCTTGCAAAAAGCACCGCTTGGAATTTATCTTTTGAATTTAAAATCATTTGAGATGCAGCTAAGGCCAAAACAATTAAGAGAATGAAGACCCCTGGGTTTTCTAAGACATTTACGCCTGTATACATTAGGCATCCAACGACTAAAACGATAGAAGTTGCGCCTAGAAGAAAAGAGTTCCTAAATTTATTAGTAATTTGTTGTTTTGGAAAATAACGATTGAGCCTACCAAAATCTGTTGCTGTACCCGAGCTTAAAAATGCATAGGCCTTGTAAAAAGCATGACCTATTATATGAACTGTTGCGATGGAAAAGGCACCTAATCCACATTGAAGCATCATAAATCCCATTTGAGCAATTGTTGAATAGGCCAAATTCTTTTTCACATTCACCTGAGTAAACATAACAATAGTTGCCCAAAATGCAGTGAAGCTACCAATGATTGCAAGTAATGAAAGCGCTAATGGAGTGCTCGATAAAAATGGGGCCATTCTAATTATTAAATAACCACCAGCATTTATTATTCCAGCATGCATAATTGCAGATACTGGAGTTGGTGTCTCCATCGTATTTGGAAGCCAGTGATGGAAAGGAAATTGTGCTGACTTTGTCATTGCACCAAGAACAAGAAAGATTGAAGCAGTATTTAGTAATATGTAATTATCTTTCATCAAGAAAGTATTTTCGGCCATTGCAAAAATAGTATTAAACTCAAGAGTTTTAAATACATTTAAGAGGATTCCCCCTGCTATTATTATAAAAATATCACCTAGACGATTTATCCAAAACTTCTGTCTTGCTGCTTTGATGGCCCCTTGCCTATTTGAAAAATGAGTGAGCAGCTTATGCAGAAAGTATGAAGCTCCGGCCCAAGAGATAGAAAATAAGACGAGATTTGGTGCCAAAAGCATTGAGAATACAAAACTTAGCGTAAAGGCCAGATTCTTTTTAAAGTGCTCGCTCTTAGGGTCATCTTCTAAGAATCTAATTGAGTAACGAGCAACGACTATACCGATAGTTGAAACTGTCGCAGCGATAAGTCCAGATAAGACATCAAGCTTTAATCCGACTGAGAAGTATTTAGAAAAGTTCCAAATGGTCAGCTGGATTGGACTTTTATCAATATAACTTAGTATTGAAAAACAAATAAATACAAACGGGCCAAGGAATTGAGCAAGGCCTAGGCTTAGCTTCTTTGAGCTACCAGATAACTTATTAATGATTATCGGCAACAGAAGTAGCACGGGAAGTAAGTATTGTAATGAGTTCATAAATTCTCCTTAACAAGGCAAGCCTAACAGGAGAACACTATACATGCAATTTTTTTCATGTATTTTTTATCATGCATTGCATATCATGTAATAATTTTCATGTATATCTTTTCATGCAAATACGGTATCTTATAAGCTTGTGGAGGGGCGATGAACCAGAATGAAGCAAAGTGGACATTTTTTAGTAATCACGGGCACGTATACCTGCTGATAGCTGCAAATGAGGACATTATTGTAAGAGAAATCGCTTCTAGAGTTGGCATCACCGAACGCTCTGTTCTAGGAATTATTCAAGACCTTTATGACGCAGGGTATATAATGAAGGAAAAAGTTGGTCGATCAAATCGTTACAAGATTGTTCCCAAGAAAACCTTGAGACACTCACTTGAATCAAATGTTCAACTACAAGATCTCATCGATCTGATTACTAAAACTAAAAATAGCTAATAATTCAGCACTACACCTCTTCTAAAATCTTTCTTCTTGGCCTTGCTATAAGTGAATAGAAACAAGGAACGACAATAAGTGTAAAAATTGTCGATAGGAAAACACCACCAATAATAACAAGGGCCATTGGCCTTCTCGTTTCAGAGCCTGCTCCCACAATAATAGCGGCAGGTAAAGCCGATGCAAGAGTTGTGAAGGTTGTCATAATAATTGGTCTAAATCGAGTTTCACAAGCAACAAGAATTGCATCAGTTAATTCTTTACCTTCATCTCTAAGCTGATTTGAGAATTCTACGATTAGAATTGATGTCTTTTTAACAATCCCCATCGTTAAGAGAATACCAATCATTGAATAAATATTCAGCGTACTTCCAGATAACCATAGTGCAATAAAAGATCCCGCCAAGCCAAATGGGATGGCCAAGAAAACAGTAATTGGATCTGAAAATGAATTAAATTGACTGGCAAGAACCATATAAGCAATTACTAGACCTAGGACCATGATCATAAGAACACTGAAGAGAGATTCATTTAGGTCCTTAGAAAACTTAATATAGTATCCCTTTGGTAACACATTCTTACTAACTTCTTTTATAAAAGCGATTGCCTTACTTTGAGCAACATCAGTATTTAAGTTTGCATCAACTCGTATACCTCTTGCTCTATTTTCTCGGTAAATTGATTGTGGACCGAATGCATCCTCAATCTTTACAACATCATTTAGAGTTACAAATTCTCCGCGATTATTTTGCAAAAGAAGTGAAGAGATATTTTCACGTGTGCGATCTTCTTCTTTTAATTGAACAAAGACATCATAGCGTCGTCCGCGTTCTGTATACTTTGTTGCACTAACACCACCTACACCAACGTTTAAGGCCTCAGCAATTGTTCTAACTTCAACTCCCCTTTGCTGTGCTTTAATTCGATCTGGAATTATATGAACTTCAGGAAGCTCACCAATATCATCAGAACGAACACCAACCATAAGTTTTGATTCGCGCATCTCTTTTTCTAACTGCTTATAAAGTTGAGCTTGAATCTCAGCATCTGGGCCAGTAATGGTAAATTCAATTGGACTACCTCTTCGGCCACCAATTGCAGATCCCATGCGGTCTCGAATAATAATCTTGATCCCTTCTATCCCAGCTAATTCTTTTCTAAGATCTGAGGCAATTTCAAATTGGGTCTTGGTTCTCTCGTTTCGATCCTTTAAGATCAGTACACCGAAGCCACGATTTCCAGTCGTGGCCCCACGTCCACCACCAACGGCAACAATCATTCTTCGAACATTTTCATTCTTTTCAACGATGGCCTCATATTCCTTCACCTTTGCATTTGTATAATCTAGACTCTTTCCATCTGGAGCAATAAAGATCACAAACATAAAGCCTCGATCAGACTCTGGTGCAAATTCCTTATCGATAAAGTTTAAAGACGTAAATGAAACAAAGATAACGACTAAAGAAGTTAAGAGAATTTTTATTCGATGACCTAGAGCAAAGTTTAGACATTTTACATAAGTTCTTTTTCCAAAATCAACAGCACTATCAACCCAGTGATGAATAAAGATCCCTTCAGAAGCAACATTTAAAAATTGAGAACATCTCATTGGAGCTAAAGTTAAGGCCTCAAGAGAAGATAAACTTACGGCAATACAAATTGTTAAAGCAAATTCTCTAAAAAAGCGTCCTTCTATCCCAGGCATCATTGTAATTGGTGCAAAGATAGCAACAAGGACAGCTGTCGTTGCAAGAACGGCAAAGGCGATCTCGCTACTCCCCTTAAAAGAAGCTTGGACTTTATCGTGGCCTTTCTTAGCGTAGCGAACAATATTTTCAAGCATTACAATGGCATCATCAACGACGATTCCAATTGCTAAAGTCAGTCCTAAAAGAGAGAACGTATTTAAAGAGAATCCCATTAAATACATGAATGCGAATGTTCCTATAATTGCCGTTGGAATTGCTAGGAGTATATTAATTGTTGCTGACATTGAGTTTAAAAAGAGCCAACAAACAAGAGATGTTAATAAAACTGATAATAATAGGTTTTGTAATAATTCATTAATAGATAAACGAATAAAAGATGTACGATCAAAGTTAACAGAGAGATTTGTTCCCTCTGGAAGATTATTTGATATCTCCTTTACACGCTCTTTTACTCTATCTGCAACTTCTACGGCATTTACACCTCTTTGCTTATAAATAGGCATAGAAAGAGAAGGTGTTCGATTAACACGAGAGATACGAGTTCGATTCTCAACCCCAGCATATATATGGGCAACGTCTGAGAGTCTTATTGGTACGTAATTCGCCCTTCCTCCCCTACGATTAATGATCATATTATTAAAGTCTTCAACTGTTCGACCTTCACCTAGAACACGAAGACTCGTTTCGGTCTCAGGTGTTTCAAATTTTCCGGCCGGTAACTCAACACTTTCTCGCTTGAGAGTTTCTACGATATCTGAAAGAGTTAATTGATATTGTTCAAGTTTTTCAGCTTTAACATCAACTCTCATCATTGGGTCACGGGCACCAAATGCTCTTACCTCAGAGACACCCTCAATTGTTGTTAATTGATCAATAATTCCATCTTTGAATAAAATATTTAGCTCTCGCTCATTTAATGTTGTTGAAACTAACGCTAAATACATAACAGGATCATCTGCTGCATTTGATTTTGTCACGGTTGGTGTTTCAACAGTATCAGGAAGAAGTCTCTGGGCCCTTCCTAGGAGTGTTTGCACTTCTTGTAATGCAAAGTCGATATTCTTATCAAGAGAGAATTCTAATTCAATACGTCCTTGACCACGGCCAGCTGTCGAGGTCATATCTTTAATCCCTTGCATAGAAACAAGTATAGATTCAGCAGGCTCTAATACATCTTTTTCAACTACTTCAGGTGTTGCACCTTCATATTCATAAGAGATAGAAATCGATGGATAATCAACATCAGGGTTTTCATTTATCCCTAGTTTCGTAAAACCGAGTGCCCCAAATAAGATTAGTGAGAACATTAGCATCCATGCGAAAACAGGATTCTTAATCGATATTGATGATAGTTTCATATTGAACCTTTTTTAACCCTTAGGAATATTTCCAAGATAAGCATTGGCCTGATAGAAGATTGACTTAACTTCAAGTGATGATCTAATCGCTAATTTTTCAAGATCAATAACATCATCAAGAGATCTGATGACTTCAATTTGAGTGACTAGACCTTTATCTAAATCTTTGAGTTGTTCTTGATAGGCTGCTCGACTTCGATCCAGCGCTCTTCGAAGAGTAATTAATTCATTCTTCTTGGCTTCAAAATTTCGAACGAAAGTATTCCATCGATTAATAGAATTACGTCTGGTGAAATCAACCTGTGCACTATTAATACGTTCTACTATTTTCTTGCTAGTAACTTTTGAAGATCTCTCTCCAAAGTCTAATAGATTAAGGGTAACATTTAGGCTTACACCCCAGTCACGATTTCCCCCCTCATTCTTATCGAGGTTGTAATTAGCACTTAAATCAATTTGTGGATATAAGTTAGCCTTTTCAATCTTACTTTCAAGGACTGAGCTTTCATAATCGAACTTAAGACTTTTAAGTTCTGGAATATTCTCAAGATCAACATTCTTTGAAAGCTTAAGTCCTAGCGGATCAATACGATTTTTTAAGCCTTCAATCTTATCAAGCCCAGAAAAATTTCTAAAGTCTGTTATCGAACTTCTAACTAATGCTTTAGTTGCAACGAGGTTAGCTTCAAGTCGATGAAGCTGGGATTCGAGGGCAAAAAGATCGGCCTTTCTATCACGGCCAATTTTCGTCCTTTTTTTAACAATACTAACTCTTTTTCTTAAATTGCTAAGTAGTCCATCGATTCTTTCATATTCTTCAATTGCAGAAGAGACTTGAAAATATAAAGTAGCAAATTGACTATAGTAAGCTGCCAGGTTCTTCTCTTTTAGAGCACGGGCCTGTTTAGGAACAACTTTCTTATAATCATAAAGTGCAAATTCTGCTCCACCTTGAAAGAGCTTTTGTTTCATCGAAAGATAAACCTCAGAATCCAATTCCTTATTCGTTGAGGAAAAATTTGGATACCTGTTTTCATAAGTATTCTCATTAACAATATCAAGACTTGGATATAGTGATGACTCTATTGTATTGAGATCTGAAATTGACTTATCTTCTGTTAATTCGAAGACCTCAACTTGCTTTGATTTTTTAAGAGACTTAATATAGAGATCCTCAACTGAGGCAATTATTGTAAAATGTGACAGTAGGCATAGTGAAGTGAATAAATAAATTCGACTCAAAGTTTTATCTCCTGAACTTTTACGACAAGCCTAAATTACTCAAATCGTAACCTTTTTAATAATAAGTTAAAGAATTTTATTAAGCTTTACTTACAAGTTCAATTAAGTTGACATAAAACTGACATATGAATGGATATTATGAAAAGAATAACGGCCAACAGCACGCAAAACAGTTAAGTTCACAAACTAGTTCACCCTTAACGGCCAATATATTGTGTACAAATCACTGACGAGAATAATCTTTAGAGGCCCTTACAAATTCTCGAAACAAATTCCTTATATCTTTTCGATAAAAGAGAAACTCGGGATGAAATTGTAATCCCATGATAAATCGAGGGCCTTCATTTTCCACAGCTTGAATAACACCATTATCCTCAACTGCACTCACATCAAGGCCTGTGCCGAGTTTATCAATAGATTGACTATGTAAGCTATTAACTTCAGTTTCATCCTTTTTAAAAATTTCATTTAAACGAGTATTAGGTTTAATCTTTATCTTTTTTCGATAAAAGACTTTACCCCACAAGCTACTTGGATAGTGTGCCCCTTCAAATACTTTTGAGACATCTGTATGAAGAGTTCCCCCCTTAAACACATTTAGAAGTTGAGCTCCACGACAAATACAAAAAATGGGAAGCCTCCTCTTTTTTGCAACTCTAAGCCAATTAAGTTCGAGCTCATCACGTTTATGATCATATTTATAATTCTCTTTAATGTCCTTGTTATTATAAATTCCCGGATATAAGTCAGTTCCTCCTGAAATGATTAGGCCATCAATATCAAGATCTAATTGAGGATGTTTTGTTGAGAGATTTACTGATCTTGCATTAGAAAAATATAAACAAACCCTAATTGCCAAGTTTTGAATTATGCCAGTTAATCCATATGATTTCGTAACACCAATAAGTGGCTTCATTAACGGAAGTCCTCAACATAGTGGTTACAAAGCCTTAACCACTTCTTTTCAAACGAGAGATTGCTATCGTGATAAAGGTCGATAAATGACTTAGACATCTTACTAATAATCTCTTTATCATTGGCAATTCTTTCTAATAAACACCAACGCTTCCATTCAACAAAAATATTCCAGGACTCTAACCCCAATTGACAACTAGGAAGGCGATAATGAAACGTAGGTCTTGCCTTAACTCGCTCATCAGTAACAACATTACGGACTCGCTCTTCATCGAGATAGAGAAAGAGTGGCAAGAAGTCCAGTCCCCTATTTCGAGTAGGATTGTATTCGAGATAATCATCAATAAGCTTTGAAAGATCTGGATGATAGTCTTGATCAAGAACAATCTCTGCATAGTCATTTGGGAAATCATCAACGTAGCCAGTTAACTCCCTAGTAAGCCCAATATCAATTTGTGATTGCAGCCAAGAACTAAGTAAAATATAAGAGCGAAGTACGCTTAATATATAAGAACTTTCCTTAGATGTTATCTCTGGATTGAATTGCATAGCAAAAGCAAAATATGCAGACTCATTAGTCCCTCTGGCACCAGCATCATGAAGGCTTTCTTCAATTTTCTTAATAATATTAAAATTTTCTTCTTCTAAAGGAGGAGAAACGATCTCAGTTGGAACGAGTTCTTGTGTGATAGGTTCTAAGATATCTTTTATCACACCTTCAAAGTCAAACTTCTTCACTTTGATATTTTTTTCTGAAGACTGTGCTAATTCTTTTAGAAGTTTTGCATCTGTTTCGACTTTAAACTCACCGTATTGTGAATCAACTTTAAAACATGCATCACTAATTTTCTCGACGTCACCATCGAGGCAATCAACGATTAAGTTTGCCGTTTTTTCAGGTGTTAGGCCTTGAAATTCGATTTCAAAGCCTACTGTACGGTTTTGATCTTTGAAATTCTTTGTCTTCATTCGAAAGATCATAACATATCTATTTTCAAGAATCGAATGGAGCAGTAAAAAACTCAACTTAAGAATAATTCTGGGAACTTAGCAAATTGGATTTATTTCAAAAGATATCCTATGATGAAAATCAAACGTTAAGAAGGAGTTACAATTGAATAAATTTAAAATTGACCTTGAAAAGATTAAAAGCCGTGCTCGTGAAAAGATGATGGACGGAGCAATGACTGAGTCTTACAAAGCTAATGCTCAAGAAGTAATTGAAGTTTTAAACGAGGCCTTAGCAACTGAAATCGTTTGTATTCTCCGTTATAAGAATAATCACTTCATGGCAGAAGGAATGAATGCCGATCCAATCGCTGCAGAGTTTCTCGTTCATGCAAATGAAGAACAACAACACGCAGACTGGCTTTGCGAAAGAATATGTCAGCTAGGGGGAATTCCTAACATGAACCCTGAAGGACTACTTACACGCTCACACGCTGACTATTATCAAGGAGCTGATCTTAGAAAAATGATTGAAGAAAACCTTGTGGCAGAAAGAGTCGCAGTTGAAACGTACTCTGAAATCATTAGATGGATTGGAGACTCAGATCCAACCACACGTCGTATGTTAGAGGATATTTTAAAAGAAGAAGAACATCATGCTGATGATCTTGTTGGATATTTAGAAAAAGGGCTTTAAAAAATTAATAATAGATGGAGGTAATTTATGAGTGATAAACCAGAAGTTCCACCAAATAAACCAAAGCATCCGACGCCTTCGCCTAAGCCGCAAACGCCGAAGATACCAAGAGAAGTTCCAGAGCCGCCAAATGCACCTGATAGGACGCCAATAGAAGTTCCGCCAGATGTGCCAAAAGAGCCGCCAATAAAGGAGCCTGAAAAGCCGAACGAAAATCCACCGAAAGCATAAACAACGAAAGGAGGTTTATCGATGAAAACAGTTAAAGATTTTTTAAATGAATTAGAAACAACTAGAGATGAATTAAAAGTTCAATCACATTTATTAAAATCCGAAGTGAAGGAAAAATGGGATGGACTTGAGAGTAAATGGGAGAAGATCAACAATGAAGTTGCTCCTACTAAAGAGGCCACTAAAGAAGCAATCGACAATATCTCAGAGGCCAACAAACTCCTTCTAACAGAGCTTAAAGAAGGCTACAAGAAAATCAAAGATACTTTATAAATTACCTCACCATGCTCCTTTTGTTCAAAAAAAGAAATAAAAGGAGCATGGCACTTAAACTACCTATTACTCCTCCCCAATCAGATAAGTGTAATGGAGACAGATGCAATATCTCTGCAAACCAAGTATTTTGAATTAAGACAATAGAGAAGGCCATTGTCATAAATACCATTATTCTTGCTGCTACCGTTCTTCCCTTAGTTAAAAATAAGACTACTCCAGCACTCCAAAAAGAAAGTAGGGCCATTGCTTTTGATCTTGCGTGTTGAATATTTTGGTTCTCAAGAAAACCATTTCTGTATGAATATATCAAAACTAATGTGAATATGATTCCAATAATCAGAATAGTTGCAGACTCCTTTTTACTAAAAAATGAGTTCCTCGCTCCTTTTATCTTCATAGATTTTCCATTTGATTTAAGTTGAAATGCAAAAAGTGCACTTGGATGAATAATTAGTTCTAACCAAACGACATGAATAGGCAAAAAAAGAAGAGGATAGCCGATTAGAGGAATAATTGCAGCAGATAGAATAAATGGAATATGGATAAGCAATAGGTATTTAAAACTCATTCTTAGATTTTCAAATAACTGTCTTCCTTCACGGATAGCATTCACTATTGTACTAAAGTTATCATCACTTAATATAATTGAGGCAACTTCTTTTGCACTTCGACTACCACGAAGTCCCATTGCAATGCCAATATCTGCAGCCTTTAAAGCTGGAACATCATTAACACCATCCCCGGTAACAACAACCAACTCTCCAGATTTCTTTAATGATTTAACTATCTTGAGTTTTTCAAGAGGACTGCATCTTGCAACAACATCAATGTTTTTTAATGATCTTATTTCTTCCTGGGACCAATCCAGATTATGTGCGGTGATAACAAGAGGAGATTCTTTTTTGAGACCAATATCTTTAGCGATAGCGGATGCTGTATCAGGATGATCTCCAGTAATCATTAAAACCTTTATTCCATTCTCCTGACAATAAATAATTGAATCTTTAACTTCAGGTCGCGCAGGATCCTCAAAAGCAAGAAGTCCAATGAATCGAAAATCACTATCTGGTTCTATAAATGAAGTTGTTTCAATTATTTCCTTAACAGCAACCGCTAAAACCTTGTGACCTCCTTTAGCGAGTGTGCTTACCTCCTTTGTCCATAAATCCAAATCAACAGAAGAGAGATTTGATTTTGACAAGATAACTTCAGGTGCTCCCTTAATCACACAAAGCTGGGACTTATCATTTCCTTCTAAAAATGCCACCTCCCGCTTTCTATCTTCAGTAAACGGAATAGACTTTAGCTTCAAAGGCATTTTCACACTACGTTTTTTTGACATATCAAATATGGCAATATCAACAGGATCATTTCCATCTGCATTTGATGCGGCCATTGAAAATCGCAATAGATCTTGCTCAGAGGTCTCTTCAGTAGTTTCAAGATGAGTCAGTGTCAATTTCCCAATCGTAATTGTTCCAGTTTTATCGGTGCAAATTTGGGTCACTCGACCAATATTTTCTACAGAAACGGCACGACGTACAAGTACATGATGTTTTGCTAAACGATAGACTCCAACCCCAAGAAAGAATGTAAAAACAATTGGGAATTCTTCAGGGATGGCCGCGACGGCCAAAACGCCAGCGCTTAACAACGCATCTAACCATCCATGTCCTTGATAAAGTCTAACCCCAGCAAGAACGAAACAAAATAATAGAGCGAGATATACTAAATTACGAGTAAGTTCTAAGATAGCTTGTTGTAGTGGAGTTCTTTCATGAGTAATATCTGTTACAGAATGTATAATCTCACCATAAGAAGTCTTCTTCCCTATTGCTAAGACTCTTAAATGACCATTTCCAGTAAGAACTCTCGTTCCGGCAAACCCTAAAAACGTTGAATCAACTAGACACTCTTTTTGTTTTAAAAGAGTATCTTTTCCTATTGAAGATTTATTCACAGGAAATGCTTCGCCAGTCAGTACTGATTCATCAACTTGTAAAGAATCACATTCTTCCCAGATACCATCAGCAGGTAAGAAGTGGTTTTTAGTAGAAAGTATGACAAGGTCACCTGGAACGATATCATTAGAATCAATCGAAACCTTTCTATTATCTCTTATAACAATCACGGATGAACTAAGTTGACTTCTTAAACTAGAAGTTGATGCCTGAGTACGCCAATGTAAAAAAGCATCCATAAAAACAAGAGGAATAGTTGCTGTATATAAGATTATTGATTCATAGATATCACCAACAAAATAGAAGACACTTGCAATGGTAATAAGAAACCAAACCATTGGATCTTTCAAAGTATCAAAAACCAACTCTAGCCAAGGGTTTCCAACACGTTCAACAATTATGTTTTCACCAAAGATTAATCGTTGCTTTGAAATTTCACTATCACTTAGGCCGCAAGATGTGATCTGAATGTCTCTTAGGTTTTGGAGTTGTGCTTTCTTTTCCATAATCACAGCAGAGGTTTTTAATGTTCTTATATACCTCCATCATTTATAGCTTAATTTTCAAATTAAAACGTTATTATATTTACTTAATTTAGATGGCCTAGAATAGTTGAAAATAAGATTATCTTAAGTACTAAGTTACGACTTTCCATATTAATCTTAAGAGAGCATCAAACACTATTTGATACTAGTTCTCAAAGGAGATTCAAATGGGAAGACAATCTTTAAGTGACCAAAGTAAGTATAAACATAGAGCTCATACTAAGCACTATGTCGATGATACATTCGAAAAAGGTACTGATACTCGAAATTGGAAAAAGAATATAAAAAGAGATGAAGATATTCAAGATTCAGATAGAACGGATCTGCATGCAATCGAAAACAAGCTCATCATAATGCGACAAGAAATTACAGATAGAATCAATACGTTAACACGAGATAAAACACACCAAGATAACCCATTGACGAAAGATCACGACGACCAGTCTATTGCAGTAGAAAACGATGAAGTGATTGAAGACTTAGATGAGTTAGCAAGAATAGAGCTTAAGAGTATCGATCACGCTCTAGAAAGAATAAAAAATGGAAACTTTGGAGTCTGTGAGAAATGTGGTTCAGAAATTGAAGACAAAAGATTAAAAGCACTTCCTTATGCAACTAGCTGTATTGAATGCGCCCAAAATTAGCTAGGCCATACTCCCTTCTTAGAATCCTAACAAAGAAGCATGGCATATAAGTTTTAATATTAGAGATTGAAATCGTAAACAACTTCTTGTCTAGTTACATCACTTAGTTCTTTTGGATAATTGATCATGCATGAATAATTATTAATTCTTGTAGGTGGACTCCCTGCACCAGGGTAGCCACCAGTTGTTACATCGTCTTGTAACTCTGAAAAGTCTAAAGACAGATAAGTTCTTGAGCGAACCTGATAGCCCTTATCTGCATTTGCAACTAGCTCAACAACAGAACCTCTTCCACCACTTGTTGACCTATAGCCTTTGTCAAAAAAGTGCCCTCTATAGCTTTTGAGACGAAAAACATTTTCACCTACGATTGTTAATTGGAAAACCTGCTGAGCTCTCCCCTTACTCATATTCCCACCGACTCTTTTTGTTTCTAAAGCACAAGTTATATTATCGATATCATTTGAAGCAAACGTAAGACTTGATGTTATAAAGAAAGCTGTTAGTAAAAGTATTTTCATATTCATCTCCTTTTTTGTGATTTTGTAGGTTCATTTATGACATTATTCTCATTGTAAGAATAATTCTTTATTGATATGGTGGTATAACTTTTAGATATAGGTGAATTATGCTTAAAGATCACTTAGGTAAACTTGAATATTTTTGTAATATTGTTGAAACAGGTTCTTTGCAAAAGGCAAGTCAAAAGGCATATGTAAGCCAGCCACAACTGTCCAAGGTTCTACGACAATTAGAAGAAGAGCTTGATACACAGCTATTGATAAGACGCTCAGATGGCGTTATTCCAACTCCAGCTGGCGACAAACTCTATTCCTATGCAAGAGAGACGATTGATCAAGCAAATCAAATGCAACTCTTAATAAGAGATAATGTGCAAGCGAGCGGTAATGTCTATATTGGAACATACGACAGTATTTCGAGATATTTCTTTCCTGACTTTATCAAGTACTTAAGAAAGCTTGCCCCCTCTCTTAATATTATACTTTCAACTGGGCGAAGTTCACAGAAGTTGAAAGAATTAAAGAAAGGTGAACTCGATATCGCCATCATTGTATCAAGTGGTGTCAAAAGTCGCTCTCTTAGTGAAAAGATCATATACTCAGACTCCTTTGGACTTTATCATTCTCAGCAAATTGAAAGCTCTTTTCTAGATCATATAATAAAGTTTCCAGAATCAATCCACTTTGATGCAACTAAACTAGGCTTTAAACATATTTTATCTTGCGATAATTTAGAAACAGTGAAATCTCTTACAGAGCAAGGACTAGGAGTCGGACTACTTCCTCATCGAGTTGCACGAGAAGGGGTCCTTCAAGGAAAGCTTATTCCTCACAAGAAAGTCTTAAGTCAAGAAAGCGAGCACAATATTTCATTATTTTATAGTAAGAAAAATATTAGCGCTCATGCACAAGTCGTTATAAATGAGGTCGAAAGGTTTTTAACAACGTGGGCAAAGAGCTAAAACCACTTGAAGTCTACTTAAACTTCTCACCAGTAAACATTAGAAGCCATGTCTTTCTCTTATTCTTATAAGCATCAAAGAATACGCCACCAAGATGTGCAACAATCAATGCAATTAAAGAGTTTGAAATGATCTCGTGAATATCTTCTAATAATTGATTACCAAAGAAGCGATCAAGTCCCATGAGAAAACCAGTAATCCCAAGTCCACCAATTGCAGTCCACATTAACCAATAGACATACTTTGCTTTCTCATTATAGTGAGACACTTTGCGGCCTTTACTAATTAATAAGCGAATGAAAACAAAGGCAACACAGGCATAGCCAAGGTAGCGATGAATTTGCTTGCCTTCTTCAAGAATAAAAAGATTTAAAATGATAATAAAGGCCACTCCCCAATGGAGTAGCCTAAATTTTAAAGGTAATTTCAAATCATTCACTAGTGATTCTCTTTCTTTACGATAGAACCATCAACTGGATTGAAATAGATTTCGACTTTATTCTTATCTTTGTCCCATCCATAGATTTCGTAGCAATTGCCTTCAGTTACTTTAAATTCATTAATCTTATATCCTTGTGATACGAGATTTGATTTAAAAGTCTCTTGATCTTGCCACTTGCTTTTGTCTTCAGTAGTACATTGTGTTTTCTTAGAACAAGAAACAAAAGTCATACCTAATAATACCATTACAAATATTTTCTTCATATATGCTCCTTATGGTTCAACGCCATTACTTTTTTATATTATCTAATTGAATTCCCATGAGGTCAAAGTTTTAGCTCTTGTAATAATATCTTAACTATCATATGACACACATATGAAAATCTTAATTCTACTACTTTGCTTTAGTACTTCGGCCCAAATCATCAATCGCCAATCAATTGCCAAAATGGCAAAGAGAAATCATTTGGCCCTAGAATATAGTGAAGTTAAGAAACTAATGTTTTCAACAGTAGATAATATAAATGGTGTTGTCTGTAGTGCCTATACACCTAGTCAGTGTCAAGAAAGATACCAGCGTCGCTATAAACGAAACTTCAAACTTAATATTGAACACACTTGGCCTCAATCAAAAGGTGCTGATGAGCTGCCAGCAAATAGTGATATGCATCACCTATTTGTGACGAGTAAAGAGTCCAATAGCAAAAGAGCAAATCTTCCTTTTTGTGATGCTGTTTATGACTACTGGCAAATGGATGGAAGTATTCAAGGCTTTGATGAATACTCTCAAGACTGTTTTGAACCTCAAGATCATCACAAAGGAAATGTCGCTAGAGCGATGTTCTACTTTGCTATTCGCTATGATTTTTCCATTGATAAAGATCAAGAAGAAACTCTTAGAAAATGGAATAAAATTGATCCAGTTGATAATCGCGAGTTAGAAAGAAATGAGATTATTCAAACTCTACAGGGTAATATTAATCCATTTATCTTAAATCCTGAATTTGTTGATGCAATAAAAGATTTTTAGAACCATCAGGGGCGCGGGTACCAATGGAACTTTCAATAACTTAGAATTCATTTTGCGCGTAAAATAGTTATGAAAGTGCCTAAATGAGCAGAGACTCAGTTAATCAGCTCTAATTTTAAGATAAATCACTAAATTACGCGCCGCTCATCCTAAATTTTGACGATTTTTTTACGCTAAGTAGCTAAAATTTCCATTGGTACCCGCGCTCCTAATTGAAAAAAATTAATATCAAATTGAAAAAGTTATGCATTAATGCAGCAAGAGCATTATTACTTCGCTAACAAATGTGAGGTAAAAATGAAAACTTTAGTACTAAACTTAAACAACTCAAAAACAATTCAAGAAGTCTCTTTCTTATTCAAACAAGGCTGGGAAACTTATCGTAGAAACGCACTTCCCTACAGTCTCTACACTCTCCTGTCTTCAGGCTTAATGTGGGCACTATCTTCAATCCCATTCGCTTCAAGCCTAGTCTTCCCTCTTTACATGGCCGGTCTCTACACAGCGATTAAGTCTTCAGAAGAAAAAGAGATACTGACTCTTGCAGACTTTTTAAATATTGAAAAAGCAAACTTTGGAGCAATTTTTAAAGTAGGAGCACTAACTTCACTATTAACAATGATTGGATTTATTGCATTTATTATTCCCGGTGCATATGCATTTTGCTCATATGCATTCACAACACCTCTAGTTCTTGATGCGAATAATAAAAATCTAACAGCATGGGAAATTTTAGAGAAAAGTCGTGGAGTTTTTCATAGCAATTGGAATTTGATTCTCGTCATGATGTCTTCATACTTTCTTATTTCAATTCTAGCACTACTTCCTCTAGGTCTTGGACTTTTCATCAGTACACCATTTTTAGCATGTGTTAACTACAGTCTATACAAGAAACTTAAATAACCCAAAGCGCTTCGGCGCTATTTCTTTGCGAGATAACTATGCCCAAGAAAAAGTTAATCAGACAAAACGTGTACCCATATCACGTCATTACAAGAAACAACAACCGCGACTGGTTTAACATTCCAATATATGAAGTGTGGGATATTTGCAAAGAATCTCTTATTTATGCATTAGAGCGTGAAAAAGTAGAGATCAATTGCTTTGTTCTGATGTCAAACCACTATCATCTTCTCCTAACGACACCACATGAGAATATTGATCGATTCATGATGCATTTTAATTGGCGTATTAGTTTTATGATTTCCAATAGAATAAATGTAATTAATCATAAGTTTAGTAATCGTTATAAGTGGTCAATTGTATCAAAGCAAAGTTATCTTTTTAATGTCTATCGTTATATTTATCAAAATCCAATTCGTGCAGGAATTTGTGATGAGTGCAAGGACTACCCATATAGTTCATTACACTTTTCTAACTTTGAAGCAGAGTTATTCAACTATAGGCCACATCTTAACTACTCCGATTCAAAGCATCTAATAGAAAAAAGATTCGGCTCTGAGTTTGATAACTGTATTCGTAATAGTCTAAAACGAAGCTACTTTAAGCCAAAGCAAAAGATATCTGTACTTTACAAGAAAAGACTTAATGACTTTAAATACGGCGTAAGTCATTGAAACTTCCATTCGTACCCGCGCCCCTAAATTTAGTAATCAACTATTCCATCGGGAACAACGACATAGCGAATTCGACTTCTATGCTCTTTAGAAATATTATTATTGATCCACTCTTTTAAGTTCACGGCATTTTGTGGGCGGATATATGAAAGATCAATTAGGATATGAATCCCATCCACTGCTTCAAGTTTATGCTTAATACTATTTCCAGACTGCTCGATATTAAAACGCCAATTTTGATCAAATAAAGGAGCAATAGGAGTTTTCACATCCCAGAAAACGCCCTGTCCATCAACAAATTCTGTCCCTTCTGGGCCACGAGCAATTCCTGCAGCAAGAATTCCACTCTCCTGAGCATAAAGGCCACTTACGGCCTCAAGAAGACTTGTTTTTGTTTGCTTAAAGTTGTGATCTGGATCTGCAGATAGTGAATCAAAGTCTTCATGGTCTAAATATCTCGCATTGACTTGTGCCATATCATCTTTAAAGAGATGCCAAAGCATAATATTCTCTTCATTAACTGAAGCAGAGAGATACTCAGACATTGCCTGTCGACAGCTAATATCGGCAACAGATCTTGAGGAATTAAAAGAGCTTGTGGATCTATTAATCCCACTTTCATCAATCGAAGAATAAAGACTTACAAATGAAAGTATTGTAATAAATACTATTGATGAAAGGAGAAACTTAAGTCGCATAATAGATTATCGACAATTTTACTCAATAGTTTAGTAGATTACGCTCAAAGTATTGAAATGATTAGTTTTCGTTATTTTTGGTTTTAGATAGAAACCAGTATTCACCTATAAAGATTAAAGCTAGTCCAATAAGAGATGCCCAAATAATAAAAACATCCTGCCTAAGTTTGACCCAAAATAAAGCAAATAGAATTATTATATCAACAATAATTGCGGTTATAAGAATAAAGGCATTTGCTTTTATTTTGTTTCTAAGTTTTGTTAGTACTCCCCAATGTACTGCAATATCCATGATAATATAAAAGATGGCTCCCAATGAAGCGATACGACTTAAGTCAAAGAAGATCGTCAGTATAATAGCTATCACGATAGTATAAACAAGAGTATGTTTTTGAATACTCCCTGGCATACCAAAGTGGCTATGAGGAACGATTTTCATATCTGTTAGCATTGCAAGCATTCGTGAAACGGCAAATGCGCTAGCAATAACTCCTGAAACAGTTGCAACGATAGCAAAAATAACAGTAAGCCAAAGACCAGTTTGTCCAAAAGCAGGTCTCGCTGCTTGTGCAAGAGAGTAATTCTTGGCCTCTATAATTTCAGGTACTGTTAAGTTTGAAGAGACAGCAAAAGAAGTAAGAAGATAGATAACCAAACAAATAAGAATAGAAATCAAAATTGCACGGCCCACATTCTTGTGTGGATCTTTAATCTCTCCTCCACTATTTGTAATCGTCGTAAATCCCTTATAGCCCAATACACCTAAGGCCACGGCTCCGAGAAACCCAAATGGGTCACTATGACTAGTGGTTTTGATCGCTTCATCAAAGTTAATACCAGTTGCCCAAAGCCCACCAATAGCCAATGCCAACAAACCGGCAATTTTAATAAATGACATAAAAAATGAAAAAGTTTGAATAAACTTATTACTTAATATGTTTATGAAAAATGCAAATATTAAAAGTCCGACACCTAAAACAGGAACCAAGTAATCCAACTCTTTTCCACCAAATAATTGCAGGGTATAAGTCGCAAATGTTCTTGCAACTAAACTTTCATTTATCACCATAGAAAAATACATAAGAAGAGCACAGGAAGCTGTCATGGTCCCTTTTCCATATGCTTTTTCTAAGAACATTGCTATCCCACCAGCTGAAGGATAGTAATTAGATAACTTAACATATGAATATGCACTAAAGCCTGCGACGATGGCAGCGACAAGAAAAGCAATTGGAAACCATTTCCCACTTAGCTCGGCCATCTGCCCTGTAAGAGCAAAAATACCTGCGCCAATCATAACTCCAGTTCCCATTGAAGTTGCACCCCAAAGGCTTAGGCTATTTTTCTTGTAATCTGTCGTGTGATTATCGTGATCCATATTAAAAAATTGTACAAACGTCTTCTAATAAAGCTGCGTGTTTATTGCGAAGCTCAATTGGATCCTCAAAAGTCATGGATGCTGTCTTTTCAGAAAGTGTTGAGCTTTCACCGCTTGGAAGCAAGCACTTAATAGAAGCTGAGCATTCATTCTTATGCTCACCTATCATTTTAGTTTCAATATTTAGCTTAACTCTAAGTTCTTGAGAGGCTTTTCCAGGAAACTTCTTGCATAGATCAATGAGAGACTTCTTAAGCTGGGGATTCTCCCACTTGAGGGCCTCAATGATTGATGGCTCAGTAGAGCTAACACGATAAAGGTCGCCGTCAATGAAACACTTAATCCCCTTATCTGCGGATGTTTCAAGATAACGATATGCAAAGTTTTCTAAATTATGAATAAAGAGTGATGAAATCCCACCTGATTCGATTAACCAATCACGATTCTTAGCATTCATCTCTTCAGTAAGCTTTTCTTTATCAATTTTCGTCATATATACATAATACTTGCTAAATCAATCTAGTAAAGTAATTCTATAATTATAACTTTTTTATAACTAGAGGAAGAGTATGAGTAATGTATTAGAACCATCTTTAAAATCAAAGAAGGCCGGAATCGCCTTCGGATTCGTCATTTCCTTTGTTCTCGGTGCAGCATTTGTCTTCTCTGCACTAAAAGCAGGAATTACCCCAGGAATTAGCCCCCTTGTTGTTTTATTTGGTTGGGTTGCCATGGGTGCCTTCTTTAAGAAGGACATGAAGGGCTTTCTAGCGATGGCCCAAGTAACTGGATCTGCCGGAGTTGCAGTAACAGCTGGTGTCGCTTTTGTCGCACCAATTATCCAAATTTTAGCAGCTGAACTTGGTGAACCTGTTCCGCCAGTTGATATTCTATCTCTTATTCTATCTTCTGCGGCCGGTTGTTTTCTCGGTTGGGGTTTTGTAGGACTTGCAACAGAGAGATTCTTAACTGATCCAAAGCTTCCGGCTCCCGAAGCTGTTGCTTGTGATCGCTTAATTCAAACAGCAGCTGATAATCCTCAGGCACGTCCACCACTAATGCTTTCACTTGTACCTGGTTTATTATTTGGTTTTGTGATGGCGTTTTTAAGTCAAATCAAAGTATTAAAAGCAAGTATCTATGACCTTAAGTTCACTCTTAGTGGCGTTGAAACAAAACTTCCACTGCCAATTAACCCACTCTATTTTGGAATTGGTGCACTTCTTACGGTTCCAACAGCAGTCTTAATTTTCTTTGGAGGACTTCTAAACGCAGTTGTTAAAGGAATGTCTGCGGCCCAAGGAATGCCAGGAACAACTTTTCGTTGGGTTGGTGGTGCAGCTATGGTTGTGGCCGTTGTTTATTCACTAATCGCTTATATTATTGAAGGTCGTAAAACTCGTAATGCCCTTGCTGATAAAGAAGCAGATTATAATGCTGAACAATTAGAAATCCCAGACGATAGAAGAAAGCAGCTTCTAGGATCAATCGTTTTTGGTGCCATCCTACTTCTTGCCATGATGATCTATTCAGGTGCAACAATTGTAGGGCTTGTGGCCCTTGGTATAGTTGCCCTACTACTAATCTTTTTTCTAAGTGGTCTAGGTGCTCTTTTATCCCTTCAAGTTGGTTCATCCGCTTCACCTGTTTCAGGAACAGTATTTATGGGAATGCTTGTTCTAAGTCTTGTGGGGCTTGCCATTGGACTAGAAGGAATTCAAGGTGTTTACTTCTTAGTTCCAATTATTGTTGCAGCTTGTGTTGCTATTTGTGCATCTAACGATTCATCACAAGATTATAAGACAATGCAATTTAATGGACTAAAGGTTTCAAGCTCATTTGTTGGGCAAATCGTAGGTCTTCTTGGTGGAGCTATCTCAGTTCCTCTTGCAGTTTACGTTGCACATGAGACAGGAACTCTTGGAAGTGAGGCCCTACCTGCACCACAGGCGGCCTTCTTTGCAACAGTCTTAAAGTCACTATTTATTCAAAGTGATATTCCTCTTATGCCAGTTTTAGCTGGGACTGGACTTGGTCTTGTTGCAGTAACTGTTGAAATAATTGGAAAGCGTAAAGGAATCATTCTAAGCTCACTTGCCTTTGCCGTTGGGATCTATCTTCCTTCATATATTGGAACGGGAATTCTACTTGGTTCTCTTGCAAGACTATCAGGAACAAAGTCAGTGACTAAAATCACTCACAGAGGAATCCTAACAGCAGCAGGACTTATTACAGGAGATGCTCTCTTTGCACTTCTTTTTGGAATTCTTGCCATTGCAGGAATGGAAATTGCTGGAGTAGAAGGGTTTAACTATCAAACAAGCTTAAGCGTACTTTTCTTTGTTGGTCTACTACTTACAACAGCAATCAACTACGCGAAAACTTCTGCAATCGAGAAATAACTCTCAGGGTGCCATGCACCTTTTGTTTCGCAAGTGCGTAACAAAAGGTGCATGGCACTTACCACTCTTACCACTTACTATTGAGATAAGTATGTACGGACTGAATCATACTAACATCTGGAGTTTCAGTCGTTATGATAACTTCATTAATTTCTCCATTGAAGTAATCACCACTACCACCACCAGTCGTTCCACTTAAAAGATTTGTTTTACCTGAGCGGCCACCAAGACCAATTGCTCCACTTTTACCATTTGAAGGAAAGACTCTTGTTGTGGTTGATGCAGTACCAATACTATTTGAATTAACAACACACTCTAAAGATCCATTTGCCCCGTCAGGGCCAGTATAGTTAGAGTAATCATAGAGCCAAGATACATGGTAAACAGAATCAGCATTTATAGGTGTGTTAATTTGAATAAATGGTTGCGCGCCATCTCCATCATCAACAGTATTCCAAAATGCACAATATAACTTCCCTTGATCAATATAAATATTCATCCCTCTAGTCGATCCACCTTCTTCATAAACAACTTGAGTCGTACTGATATTGGCCCCTGTCTTTAATGAGATCGTGATATTTTTAGAAGTCGTAACCGTATCATTAATTCCAGCTTGAGTTGAAAGTCGATAAGTTGTATCCCCTGCAAACTCCAGGGCATTCGTTGATGCATTATAATTTGCTCCTGCCCCCGACTGAATACTCCAGTCATATACTGTTGCACTTCCAGAAATATCGAGAAGAGTATTTGCAGTACCTGAAAAGAGCGGATCACTAGCGTCATAACCTGAAGGGTCTAAGATACTAGCTAAGTCCTGCCCATCGTAGTGTAGAATCGTAGAAGGTAGTCCACCATTAGCAATATCGTAAACCTGCCACACATTAGATGTGGCAATTTGAGAGTCATTATTACTCGTATCAACTCCCTTAACTGAAATATAGTAATCGACACCTTCATTTAATAATAAAGATATACCTGCCACGCCATCAATGGCCTGATAACTTTCAACAGTACCAATATTGGTCCATCCTAAGATATCATCACCACCAGCAGTGGTACCAATAGCAAATTCATAATGGTCAAGAATAAAGTATGATGACTGAATTGGAGACCAGCTTAAAGTAGCACTACTAGTTTGAGTTGAGTTATTAGTTAAGGCCAAATTATTTGGTGAACTTAGCTCACTACCAGACCACTTCCCTCTTAAATAATCATGGATAGCATTAACTCCAGTAGCGTCAGGAGTTGAAGCGGCAATAATAAATTCTAATATTTTTCCTTTAAAGAAGTAATCCTGATTACTATAAATCACACCATCATGAAAATGAGAACTATTCAATAAAGCACCAAGTCCAATATCTCCAGAGTGAGAAAATAAACGTGAAGTAGTCGCAACACTTCCAACTGAAGAGTTATTGATATAACACTCAACTGAACCATCAGGGCCAGCAGCACCGCTATAATTTGTATAATCCAGAGACCAAGTTATATGGTAAGTTGAGTCTGTAGAGATTGGTGAAGAAACAGACACAAAAGGCTGAACTCCGTCACCGTCATTTGAGTTATTCCAGAATCCACAATAGAGATTTCCACTGTCGATATAAATATTCATTCCGCGATTAGCATCACCTTCTTCATAAATGACTTGTCTTGTAGTGATATCATTTTCAGTCTTAACAGAAATAGTTAAGTTTTTCTCAATATCGGTACTTAGATTTAAGTCAGCGTGCTCTGGAATTTTTAAATAAGTAGTTGATCCATTAAACTTTATATTTCCACTTATAAAGTCCGGGTCTGAAGTAGCATCAGCGATAGCATTATGAACATTGATACTAGCTGACTTATCTTCCCATGTATAAACATTGCCATTAAAAGAAGGACTATCTGCTGAAATTGCGAGATTATCTTTTACAGTTAATAAGTCGGCACTATCAAGCCATACCAACATATTTGGAAGTGAATCTTCAACAGGTGTAATTTGCCATGCAGCTGAAGTCATAACAGTAGATACGTTACCGGCATAATCAACGGCCCTTACAGATGTATAATAATCCACACCAGTACTTAAATTTATATTCATCCCATTAAGGCCGTTTTGGGCCTGATAAGAAGTCACATTACCAATATACTTAAAACCTGACGTGATATCACTAGCGCCAGGGGCCGTTCCAATTGCTAACTCATAATATCTCATGGCACAGTTATCAGTAGCACTAGACCAAGAAGTAGTTGTTGCAACCGATTGAGATGCCTCACCTGAAACAGAAATATTTGATGAGAATACGGGACTCGTATTATCATAACGGAAACCAAGCGTATCAGTTACGACACTTCCATATGTCCCACCTAAGGACTTCACTCTAGCACTTGGATAAATAATTGAACATTCCACAATTCCAGTAAGATTTGAGAAGCTGTGACTTTGATTCGTTCCAACATTTGTAAAGCTTGCGATACTATCAGTTCCAGCAGATGAACCAAGTCCGACCTCAATAGAGTCAAAACTTTCTGCAGGGTTTGTCCAACTAATCACAGGACTATTAATTGGCGTTCCTCTAATCCAAACCGCAGCACTTGATAAGTTACTTACACCACCAGTAATAGTACTCGTAAAACTTACGCCGTTAGAAGTCAGCCCATTTAAACTCGCAGAAACGCTTGTTGTCCCAGCACTTGTGGCCACGACCTGCCCTGTAGAATCGACAGTTACAACACCAGAAGGAGAAACTGCATAGTTAGCAAAGTTTGTTATATCGATTGTCGATAAATCACTTAAATTTAATATTGCAGATAACTGAGCACTTCCTGAAACCTCTAAGACTGTTTGACTTGCCGATAAACTAATTGAAGTAAAAGTTGGACAAGTTAAACTTACATTAGTGATATCTGAACCAGAGATAACTCCAGAGGCATTAGCGAGACTACAGTTGATTGTAGGGTTTTGTGTAGGAGTAGCAATTGTAATGCTATAAGAATCGGTATCAAAAAGCTCAGTAGCAAATTGATAACTACTTGCCCCTGCTGGGATGTATAGATTCTCTACTCCATTTAGATTCAAAGTAATCCCACTATGATTAAGATTAGTAATAGGGCCACTAATCTTTCTTGAATTTGGTATTGAGCCCCCCATCCAAGATAGGATTGGAGCAGTGAAGGCACCATGCCCTTCTAAATTATAGCCTTCGTTTGGTACACGCCAACCAGGAGATGAGACAAAGTCGAAACTCGTATAACTTCCTGCCGAATTTGCACTGGCCTGTGCAACAGCACTTCCAAGAGAGTTAAAAGAGGCATCTCTATTTTCTTGGATATAAAATGATTGAGTGACCGATAAAGAACCTGCTGAAAATTCCTCACCAAGAATGGCCCCCATAGTTAAAGAGTCGAAACTTGAGCCTGTATTTTGAGTAACGATACCGTGAGCATAGACATCAGTAACCGAGTCCACAATTGTTGAATTTAAATATCCGACAATACCTCCGGCACTTCCGTCGGCTTCAACATTTCCAGTACTGAAGGAATCGGTAATACTTCCTTCTAATTGATAACCAATCAATGCAGAAATATTGCGACCGCTTGCAGTGATATTACCAGTAGCAAAGCAGCCTCTTGTATCACCTCGATGTAGACCGACCAGCGCTCCTGAAGAGTTTCTTACGCCAGAGACATTCCCGCTTGCATAAGAATTTTCAAGGTAGCCGCCTCTAAAATATCCAATCAATCCACCTACATAATCAGCAGTACCATTATTGATGATGACGTCACCAGTCGCATAAAGTCTTTCAAAACGAGAGGTCCATGAATTGGCATATCCTAATAGGCCACCAATATAAGATCTTGGTGTTGGATTGGTAATATTAACAGTTGAAGTTGAGTATGAGTCTCTAAATTCTTCACCAAAGAAATATCCAGCGACTCCACCAACAAATGAAGTTCTTGCATCAATTGTTCCGGTAGAGAAAACATTATACATGATAGAGTTTTCACCATGAAAGCGGCCGGCGATACCACCGACAAAATTAGATTGCGCATTGATATTCATTGATGAATTAGAGTCATGAATTGTCGAGTCTTCACTAAGCAGACCAACAATTCCTCCAATATATGAAGTAACAGAATTATAACGATCATCCGCAACAGTGATTGTTCCGGAACTAGTTGAATTAGTTATTGTCGCACTACTTCCCGATCCAAGTATCCCTCCAACATGAGAAGAGCCAGCACTGATACTTCCAGTAAAACTACAATTATCAAGGTTAACGCTTCCAACAGAGCGTCCAACAAGTCCTGCAACATGGCCATCACTTGCATCTTTTGGCGAAGAAATATCTCCCGTTATCGTGACAAATGAAATACTTCCGCCAGCGATTTCTCCAGCTAGACCACCTACATAATTATTAATAGCAGCGACATTTGAATTAGAAGTAACATTAGTGATAGTCATATTTGGTTCTTGAATTTGGGCCACTAATCCCCCAACATATCCAAGACCATTAACAGTATTATTTAAGTCAATATTATCAAGGCTAAAGCTTCCATCACTTGAAGTAACGATACCGATGAGGCCACCGGTATAATTATTCCCTTGTACATTAACTGTACTAGAAATATTGCTCATAGTTAAAGCAGCGCTGGAGCTGGCCACACCGATCATACCACCAGTATTTAAAATACCTGTTACACTACCTTCAAGCGTAATATTATCAAAAGTATTTATTCCATTAGCATTTCCAACAATTGAGCCAACTTTTGTATATCCATTAACTGAAAAATTTAAGAAATCAATATTCTTAACAGTCGCACCGCTCATGGTTTTAAAAATTCCCACGTTACTAGCAGATGGCCTATTAATGACAAAGTTTTTAACAGTGAAACCTTTACCGTCTAAGACTCCAGTAAAATTCCCGTTTAGCGGATTAATTGTACTACCTGCGAAATCAATATCATTAGCAAGTTCAAATTTTGCACTAGGATTAACTTCAATATTTTTAAAGTGATTTGGATTACAAATAATATAAGGGATGGTGTCACCATTACCGCCGCTATTATAATTTGCATATAAAGAACCACTAGCACCACTGTCACTACATGAGTTACTACTAATAGACTTATTAAGAGTTCTAGTAATAAGTGGAGATACGATGGCACCTGTATCATCTTTTAGTTGAGCATTGATTGTAATAGTACCCGACGTAAGTTCTGTGGCATCAATTAGTGCTACCCAACGATTATTGCTCTGGCATATCGTCGATAATGTTACTGAGCCTGTGATACTAATTTCTTCTCCAACAACTCCACACTCTCCGTGAATTAACTTAGTCGTTGCAATTGGAGCTCCATTAGAATCTGGATATGTAAATGAAATTGAGTAGGTTCCCACACTTACATTTACGACGGGATCTGTAGAAGTTATAATGTCCAATTGTTCAGTATTTGCTGCAATAGCGCTTAATGTCTTTTCTGATCCAATCCCAAATAAATTTGGTGTCCCCTCATTAATTGGGTCATCACTAAAAGTTTGAATCGAATTAAAACCATAATTGGCCTCATTCATAAAATCAAAAATAGCGTAGTTATAATCAAGAGTTTCACCTGGAAGTTTGAATCCGATATTTGGCATGGACCAATCATTTGCACCAGCAAAGCTAAATCCTGCATAACTTAATTCAGATGCCATTTCCTCAGCTGTAAGTTGATTCCCAAACCTGTTGAAACCATTAAAAGGTGCAGCAGAGGCCATATCTGTAAAAGTAATCGAATCCAAGAAGAATGTGTTATTAGCTATGTTGACGTTTGAGCTCGTTCCAAAAACTGGCCCAAAAATACTTTCCTCTAAAGTTGAGTCTGAAGACTTATTAATACTACCTACCATATAGGCATTCGTAATGCTTGTTGCATCATCGATATACCAGCCGGTAATACCACCAATATTTCCATCACCTTCTAAGTTGGCCTTAACAAAAACATCATTGATATTATTTTGAAAAGCAAGGCCTGCAATACCACCAATATAACGAAGTGACCCACTTATATTTCCGCCAGCATAGGCATTGTGTATTGGTGTTTTTAGATAACCAGCAATTCCTCCGATTAAAGATCTTGCCCCAGTAATATTTCCAGTATTGAAAACATTACTAATACTTTGGGCCTCAACATAACCAAAGAGTCCCCCAACATTATCTGCAATACCATTATTAAAGTGAATACTTCCAGAGTTGTATAATTTATCAAAAATAACATCACTCTTTTTAGTATAACCTGCGATACCACCAATATATGCCTTTGGAGTTGGGTTTGTAATCGTGATATTTGAATGAGAGAATGAGTTTGTAATAGACTTCCCACTCATAAAACCAACTAGGCCTCCAACATTTGAAGTCATTGCCTCTATCGCTCCTACAGAATACGAGCTATCAATCGTTGTATTGCCTCCACCAAGGAATCCGACAAGGCCTCCAACATAGTAAGCAGTAGAGTTTATATCGACATGAGAGTGTGAACCTGAGATTGATGAATCTAAGTTAATATTACCAACTAGACCTCCAACAAATTTCACAACACTATTATAATAATCTTCATTAACAACGATACTTCCTCTCGTATAAGAGTTTGTTATCGATCCAGATAGTAATCGTCCGATTAATCCACCAGTGTAGCTACCTCCAGAGGTAATATTAGAGACGACTTTAGAGTTACTTATGGAATGCGTACCTTTGGCGTGTCCAATTAGACCACCAACATTTACATCAACAGCATCTTTTGAAGTTCCAACAGAGCCAATATGAGAAACATTATCAAAGCTTCCCCCAGCACTCTCTCCAATAAGACCACCAACCACAACACCAGTACTTGTAATACTTCCTTTGTGGTGAACATTTGTAAAAGTTTGATTTGGCTCTAAAATTAAACCGGCAAAACCACCAACATAGTCATGGCCTGCTACATTTGAATAGATGTCTGTATTGCTAACATTTAAAAGGCCGTCGTTAGTATTGATATAACCAATCACTCCACCTGTGTAGTTATTGGCATTAACATCAACTTGTATTTGAGAGTCAGAAATATTAAGTGAGCTTGAGCTATTCCCCAAACCGATTAAACCACCGGCCATAGTAATTGCATTTACTTTCCCTGAAACTCTGATGCTATTAATCGTTCCAGCTCCTCTCCAGTCTCCTGCGAGTAAACCAACACGACTATTCCCCGTCACCTGTGCGTTGTGAATATGTAATTCACTAATATTTGCATCCGAGATATATTTGAAAATCCCAACACTATTATCAGCGGCACGATTGATAATATAATTTTTAAGAGCATATCCTCGACCATTAAGTTCACCTGAGAAGACAGCAGCTATAGGAACAATATTTTGACCAGCAAAATCGATATCGGTTGCGAGTTGAAATCTTGAGCTTGGGTTAAGAGCGATATTTAGAAATTGCTGAGAAGTACAAATTTTATATGGAATCAAAGATCCATCTGCACTTTCTGAGTTGGCATATAATTTAGTTAAATTTGCAGAATCCTCACAGATATTGTCTTGCTTAGTAAAAGTTCTTGAAGCTACAGAAGAGCCTCCACTCATATTTTTATCTTTTAATTGAACGTTAACTGTAACAGCTCCCACTGCTGACTCTAGTGCTGAAACTGGTGCTGCCCAATGATAATCACTCTGACAGATCGAGTATAAATTAACAGCACCTGTTACCTCAATTGGATAACCTGGCTTACCACAATGGCCTGAAATTACACTATAACCAGAAATTGAACTTCCATCTGAGCTAGGTCTTAGAATAGTGATTTCAAAAGCGCCAGGAGTGACAGTAAGACTCCCTTCAGCTTCAAGTGAGTCATCACAGGACACCATTGTGAACGCTAACATTATAAGAATAAAATTTAGCAATATTTTGTTCATTTTCTACCGTCAATTAAAGAAAAATTATTTTCAGGAAAACACATAGATGATTGTAAGCGACTATGCCTCCCCACAAACAATAATCCTTTATCTCATCGTAATTATATCTATTTATGTTTAGTATTTTCTGAACACTGCAAACAAAATAAATTGAAACCGGCAAAATTTATTGGCTAGACCAAAGAGGAACAAGTAAAAACAGGTACTTATTTGTGCGAGCGCGAGAAGGCCCTTAAGATATTAATTCTTAGACGCGGCTTTTATAAAGGCCATGACATCTGCCAAACAGCACTTCCCTGATGGGTTTGCTCTTTCACAAAAACAGCCTGGATCTTTCATTTTAGCTTTAATCTCATCCACAATTAATGTTTGATTATTACATCTTACAGCTTCAAATAATTCTTTCTTTGATTTTTTAAAACAATAACAAATCAATCCGTCGAGATTCTCAAGATCAACTTCCTTACTCTTTTCATCATTATTATTTGAACAGCAATTACTCATATTGCGATTGTAGCATGAATTCTAAATTAAAAAATCACCTATTAGCGATCTGAGTTTATCTTAATTACTTTTCTTTTTACTCACCTTCTTCCACTGAGAATCACTCTTTTTAGATGCATCGATATGCTTTAATCCGTAAGCACAACTTACTAGTGATAGAAGCATTAGAATTGATATTAAATTTCTCATTGATTACCTCTTTGCTACTTTTGTATTTTTTGATCTTAATAATTCTTTTAGTCTTACGGCGATATCACTTAGACACATTGATACAGCACCATTGAACCTTTCTTTGATATCAGTGTCTGTCCATACCATCTCAGTTGATCTTTCAACTTCTACAAAGTTTCTTTCGTATTCGTGTCCCTTTTTAATTTTTGCCCTTACATTTAAATCTGCGATACCAATCAGGCTTGCTGCCCAAAATCCAACATCTGGTTCAACAAATAATTGATTAATTTTTACATCAAGTACAACATCACTTTGTTTACGAAATTTAGAAACGATAAATCCTTGGATACGCAATTCACTTTCGATGGCATCTTTTAACCAACGAGATTGCGACGTTGGTAAATATACCTGAGCAGTATCGATTCCATAACCATTCTTCTTTACACCGACAACTCGGTCCTCTTTATTATCAACATGGACATAAACTCTGGTATTACTTCTGCTCTTTTCAGTGGATTTAGAATAATACTCTCTTTGAATATTCACATCAGTGAAGGCACAAGAGCATAAAAACATTAAACTAAGTATCGCTAGACCTTTGGACATAACCTCTCCTCTTAAATCATTATCTTTTCTAATTAATCGGCTTTAGGGAGACAAAATATGAACAAAATCAACAACTTAAGATACAAAAGAGATTTGCTTGCTAAGTTATAGATTATACAAGAATAATTTGGGATGACTTTATTTGCTGTGAACTAAACATTGTCAAAAATACATTATTTAACTCAAGATATTTAATTTGCTGTATAAAAATAAGAAAATTTATTCAAAGGCAAATATATGAAGTTACTTAGCTTAATTCTGTTAATCACTATTTCGTTCCAGGTTTCGGCCCGTCCAAGAAATGGCGCTCTTTACTGCGGAAAGCATGAGTCTCATATTAAAATCTATTTCAAACAAGATTCTAAGCTTTACTACTATATTGATAATACTGATTTAAGAGATCTAAAAGAATACGAGTGTGTGGAGTTCACACCAGAGCTTCCATTCTACGATGAAGTTCAAAGCGCATATCTTAAAGCACAAAAAGATGTTGAAAAATTCAGTAGCGGCTCAACTGCACTTTATCGACTAGAGCATGATACGCGCTACTATTGTGGAAACCCACAATCAGGAGGCCTATATGCTGCTTACACAAAGAAGTATTATGAGGCGCTCTACCTTTACGATATCGAATCAAAGACTTTTGATACTTACGATTGTATCAATCTTTAATACTTTTTATTCTTACTTCCAAGGCCAAACATAATTATTCTCCTGTTAGGTAGTCATCACTGATATTCACAAGGCTAAATTTCAACTTAGCTTTAAGCTCATCTTCTTGATAAACCTCTGCTGAAAACTTAAAAAGATTATCCATCTTATCAATGAGTTTAACCTTTGCCTTCAAGTCACCTTGAGGCTTCACGATACTTAAATACTTTGCCCCTTGAACTTTATTTAGAACCCCCAAGGCCCAGCCCTTGGTTTTATTAGAGTTATAATCTTTAACTGGTGAGTGATATTTTGTAATTAGAACTCCTGCACTTTGAGTGCAAAACTCCTGAATCATTGCCCCTGGAACGACTGGTGCATTTGGAAAGTGGCCCTTAACAAAGAACTCATCCCCAGAGAAGGTTTTTAATGACTCGATTTCATTCTCATTTGATTTCGTAACCTCAGAAACCATTAAGTATGGATCTCGATGATGTAGTAACTCTTGTATTTGTGTTTTATTCATTTCTTACTCCTTAATGGTATTTAGCGCAGACTGAAAGACAGAGACAATTCCTTGTCCTGGAAATGTATAGTCTCCAACAAAGTATATATTTTCGTTTTTCATTTTATTAGGAATTAAGCGAAGTAGAGAAAGTGCTGAATTATGAATCAGACCACCTACTTCTCCATTAAGCCTTTGTGTATAGTGCTTAAATGTTAATGGAGTGCCGACACTATCAAAGGCCACCTCATCAATTTCATGCTCTTTAAAGCATTTATTAAAAGCATCTAGAACGTCTGTTTTAAATTTCTCTTTTTTATTCTTATAAGCATCATCTCTTTGATCAAAACCATCGCAATCAACATGGGTAGACACTGTTACCATTTGCATACCTTCAGAGCGGTGCTGATCATCAGGGTGTGAGAATGAAAAGAAGAGAGATCCATCTCGGTAATGAACTTGCTGATATAATTCAGTGATAGGTATTTTACTTGAGAAGCTAAAATAGGCCGTCATTGCACCCCAAATCTTTCCCTTGTCTTGCTTTAACTCTTTATCCATAAATAATGAATCAAAAACTTCTGGAGAAATATTTGAGATTAGCTTTGAGCATTTAATCTGCTCTTTATTTGTTGAGATAAGATACGCCCCGCCCTCTTTTTCAATTTTCTCACAAGTAGAGCGATATTTAATCTCACCACCAAATGACTGAATCTTACTCTCTAAGGATTTCACTAATCCCCACATTCCACCTTCAATAGCATGGGTATCAAGCGGATAGAAGAAGCCAAGTATTCCCATAAATGCAGGACATGTCTTAGATGTTTGTTGAGTACTAATGAGAAGTAGTTGATCTAAGACACGAATAAATTTCTTATTTTTTTTCATCTCTTTAGGAAGGTAATTATAAAAAGACGATGTAAAAAGCTTAGGGTGTTTAAGAAGTTTTCTTGTTGGATTCATAAAGAACTTCTTAATTGTTGAAGGACCAATATTTGGAAAGTCCTGTACATAATCAAGACTCTCCCAAAGAAGATCCTCTAGGGCCTGCCATTTTTTTAGCGTCTTCAAGCAATCTAGATTAAAGACTCTTATTAACTCATCGTTAAGTTCATCTAAACTAGCGTAGAAGTTAAATACTTCATCTTCTGTATTAACTTTTATCCCTGGATTGCAGTGATAAGTTTTTAAATCTAAATTTAGTTTTTTTAAGATCTTATTTACTGGGCGGCCATCGGCAAGGCCACTTAGTGTTGTTGCACCGACATCGTAATATCCTTGCTTTCGCTTAAAGTATCCTGCACAACCTCCTCCAGCATAGTGAGACTCCACAAGCAATACTCGCTCACCTTTTTGGGCCCACAAGGCAGCGGCAGCAAGCCCGCCCATACCAGCACCAAGAACGACAACATCATACTCTTTCATAAAGTTATTCCGTTTTCTTCATACCATATCACAAATCATTTAAAGCTTACTAAACGATTTCGCAAAGTCTTAACTGTATAGGTAAAAAAAAGGCTGAAGAAGCCTATACACATAGTCTTGATTAAGAACTTAAGACAACTTAAACTTATCATTAGTTTCGTGGAGCTTAGAAATGCAAGAGTTAACACTTATTCACTTTTCCCTATGCTTACTCATGAGTGGTGTCATCTGGATGGTGCAAATTGTTCACTACCCCTCTTTCAAATTTATCGATGAAAAGAGCTTTCATTCATTTAGTGCATTTCATGTTAAGTCCATAAGCTTCATCGTATTGCCTCTTATGCTATGTGAATTAGCAACAGCAACACTTCTTACAATCAAGCAACCAGACATGGCCTTTATCATCAATCTCGTTCTTCTCATTTTTATCTGGATGATAACTTTCTTTATAAGCATGCCTCTTCATAAGAAGCTAGGAAGTAAAAGATATGATCAAAGCATCGACAAACTCATTCTTTCAAATTGGGCCCGTACAGTTTTTTGGACAGCAAGAAGTATTCTGCTTTTTGTCATCATAATCTCTAAAATAGAGTAAAGGGAAAAAAGTAAAATGAAAAAGAAGTGGATGAAATATACTTTAATAGCAGCTGGTCTTTATAATATCATATGGGGATCTTGGGTGATCTTCTTTCCAACCATGGCCTTTGAGCTTTCAGGTGCAAAGATTCCAACCTACCCTCAAATTTGGCAATGTGTGGGAATGATCGTCGCAGTCTATGGCCTTGGCTATATCATTGCTGCAGCAAACCCTATAAGGCATTGGCCAATTATTCTAGTAGGCTTCCTTGGAAAGATCTTTGGTCCTATCGGTTTTATCCATTCAATCATGCAAGATGTATTTCCTCTAAAGTTTGGATGGAATATCATCTTTAATGATCTTATTTGGTGGGTGCCTTTCGGCTTAATCCTCTTAGAAGCTTGGAAATCAAATAAAAGAGTAAGAAGTTTGTAATACTTCTTACGACTCTATTTCACCACAAGTAAGCATCTTCTTTCCGTAATATGGATTCTTAATAGAAGAACCTTTTTGAATCCAACGGGCCTTTGCCATTGGACATTTAACGATCTTTAGCTCGCTATTTTCAAGTGACTTTCCATTCTTAATATAGATTTCTGAAAGAAGTTTAAATGAGTCTCTTAGAGCACTAACACTTTCAATATTCTTGCCACAGTCATTATACTTATAGTCCTTAGCATAGTGGCCAAGTTCTTTCTCACACATTGTTTTCCAAGACTTTAAGGCATTATTTAGATTGCCTTCAACTAATGAACTCTGAAGCTTTAGGTAATTTTGATACTCTAACTCATGGCAAAAAACGTTAAAAGATAATATAAAAGCTATAAATAATTTCATGATTTCTCCTATGGGAACGTATGCCATCAACATACCCCCCTAGGGTATAACACGAAAAGCACAAAATCAAATTAATACTAATTAATCGAGAATTACTTTAGCGAGTGGCCAAAATCACATACTCTTTCTTATGCGCAGGAACCTGGCGACTAATGATATTATTAAATCCCCAATCGTAAAACTGATCTTCGAACTCTTCGATATTTTCAATATACTCCATCTTTACAACCTGAACTGTAAAAATGATTCCCTTAAGTGTGCGATTATACTTCTTAGCAAGTCTTAAGATCTCTTTAATAGATTGTTTTGGATTTATATTTATATCGGCATGAATCCAACGCACCTCTTCCGGTAAATCTTCATGAGAGAGATCTTGTACAGACCTTTTCATATGAGTAAAATTCTTGTGCTTACCTACTACTGGACTCACTTCAGCGGGATCAATCCCCACAACCTTACAACCATTATCCAAAAGATATTGGGCCGCTCCACCTGGAGCACAACCAAAATCAAGCCAAAGGTCTCCTTTGAATAATTTCACAGCATATAACTTAACGATTTGAGCAAGTTTTAAGTGGCCCTTTGAAATAGCATTTTTAGGCGTCTCTATGTCAACAATTGAATTTGGATAGCGCGTGCATCCGTTTGCTACACTATGGGCCCCAAACCATATTTCATTTGGTCCTAAGCTAATTAAATCGATGACAATCTTACCTTCGGCGCTATACTCATTCACCTCACGGCCAAAAGTCTTAGCTGCATCAAAATCAGTTTCACAACCAATTTCAAAGCTATGAATCATATGGTTTTCACTATCAAGTCCCGATGCCTTCACATCTTGCGCGATAGTCTCGGGCGTCGACTTCCCAAAGAAGATTCCACTACGAGTAGCAAACGTCAGTTGCAACTGTGAGATTGTCTTTAAGTCATACTCAACACCAGTATTCTTAAATGTCACAAAGCCTTTCTTTGAAAAACTAAAGACTAATTCAGGATAAAATATTTTAATTTCTTCTTTTAAAAGTATTTCATTTCCAGGATTGGTACATACGAAGATAAATTGTGGCTTGCTCATTGAGTTCCTTAAATATGATTTTTTAAATCATAGCATATATTTGTAAAAATCCTTAACTGACTTCTTGAATAAAGTCCCAATAACTATCGCGGATATAATCCCTTAGCCATTTATGAGAAGAAGAGTTTTGGCGGCTCTTGTGCCAAACCATCTGATGCTTAAATGGACTCACTTCAAAAGGGACATCATATAGCTTGAGATCAAAATACTTTGCCACAGTTTTCCCATAGGCAAGAGGAACCATCGATAACATATTTCTCTTCTCGACAAGCCTTGGGATGGAATTAAGGTATGAAGTCTTAACCAATATATTTCGGCTTTCGCCAATGCTACTAAGGTAATTATCAATATCACTACCAGGCTTCTCTGTTGGAGTATAGAGAACATGGCCGGCCTTTAAATACTGCTTCAGCGAGATCTTCTTTTTATATTGAGAATTGGATTTACTCGCAATAATACAAAAGTCGTGGATACCAAGAGTCTCGACACTAAAATTATTAATTTCTTCAAGGTTTCCAGCAAAACTTAAATCAATCTCACCTCTTATCATTCGATCCAAAAAATCTTCAAGAACAATCCCTTTCATCGTAACCTTAAGCTTAGGCGCGCTCTCTACTAATGACTCCATCAACTTAGGAACCCACATAAATGAATCAAAAGCTGTCCCAGAAACCCTAAACTCCTTGCTAGAATTATGAGAATCCCACCCCTCTTGTTCAAAGAGATTACTCTCAAGCTCATTTAAATAAGTTTCCAGAAATGAGCCGAGTTGAATGGCCTTATCAGTTGGAATAAAAGTTCGAGCTGTTCTAATAAAAAGCTCATCATTAAGACTATCACGTAAACGATTAAGAGCATGGCTGACAGCAGGCTGAGATAGGCCAAGATTTGTTGCCGTCTGACTTACACTTAACGTATTAAATAAGTCTTTAAAGATAACTAATAAATTGAGATCAAAACTTCTAATATTCATATGATTAATACCTAAAATTATCAATATTCATTTTATTTATATACTTACCAATTGTAAAATACAGTAAATTTCAATGGAGAATCATATGAAAGTATTAATTATTAACGCACATCCAGACCTAGAAAGCTTTACGACAAGTATCTCTAATAAAATCTATGAGACTCACCTTGCTAAAGGCCACGATGTAACCCTATTAAATCTTGCGTCAATTGACTTTGAAATAAGCTTTAAGGGATATTCTGATCGAGAGAAAATTGACACCCTTGAAGCAGACCTTGAATCCGCTCAAAAGCAAATCAAGAAAAGTGATCATATTATCATCACAACTCCCATCTGGTGGTCAACATATCCTGCAATCCTAAAGGGCTTCTTTGATAGAACGCTTCTTCCTGGCTTTGCCTTCAAATTTCACAAAGGAAAAATGGTTCAAGAAAAGCTTCTCACAGGTAAAACAGCAGAGCTTGTCTTATTAAGTGATGCGCTGGCCTGGTACAGACGCTACTTACTAAAAGACCCGGCCGCAACAATCCTTAAACGAGATATACTTGGCTTTTGCGGTATAAAAGTTAAAAAGGTACATCGTATCGGAAGTGTCGGTAGCCTCGACGCAGAAGCTCGCGAAAGGGTGATTAAGACTTTTTAGTTAGTGTAAAACCGTTTTTTTTTGGTGCTTTTCGATTTAAATTAAATGCCCTGTTTTCACAAAGATTATCGTTTCCTTCTCAACCCAAGGGTGGTGATTGGAGAGATGGCGACTTCTAAGCCAAGTTCCTTTTGGGTAAACGCCATGTTCATCTCGAAATTCACCACTTAAGACAAATATCTCCTCTCCTCCAAAGTGGGTATGGGAAATAAATCTCTCACCCTCTGGCCATTTAACCAAAGCGACACTCTCAGTTCCAAATCGATGAAGAGGCATTACTTCTAAATTTCCGTGACCTGGATGCCATTGAGTTGTTTTAGTATCCACTACGATTCTTTTCTTATCTTCTGGAGAAAATTGATTTAATTTTACAAATATAATACAGCCTTCACGACTAAAAGGTGAATGAGATGATCCAGGCGGGTTTCGAATATAAGTACCGGCCGGATAGTCACCATGTTCGTCAGAAAACACCCCTTCTAAAACAAAGATCTCTTCCCCTAGCGGATGTGAATGTTCACTGAATTTTGAGTTCGGTAAATACTGTACCACTGATGTCGTATGACCAGATTCTTTGGCTTCTCTTTCTAAAGGTTTTCTTAATACATTTGGTGAAGGAGATTTTACCCAATCCATCTCGGAAGTATTAATAGCTAAGTTTTTTGAAAAGTCTAAATTATAATTTTCTTTCATATAAAAGTTCCTGCATACTTTTCGATATGCGTCCCAGCTTTATTAATCAAGGATTTCCTTAACTCGCCCAACATCACCACTTTCAAGACGAACCTTAATCCCATGTGGATGATAATCTGACTTTGTCAGGATATCTTTTACAATACCTTCTGTTAACTCACCTGTGCGCTGATCTTTCTTTAAGACGATGCGAACTCGCTCGCCTATTTCAATGTGGTCTCTTACATTTCCTTCCATGGTTATTTAATCCTAGCTATAATTAGTTATAAGGTCTTATCTAAGTGTACGAGATAACTTAATTGATATCAATAGATCAGTAATCCAAATATACATATAAAATAATAAAACACTCCACTCATCCTTCTTTGGTATGATCTCATTGAACAAATAAAACATTGATATACTTAAGCCCACACCTATAATTATTAAATTAGCTCTTTCAATAATACTTAAGTCCGTAAGAGAACTATAGTTAGAATCTATAAACTCCACAATAAAACAACCTAACAGTGAGATCAATGTAACTAATATTGCAGCAGAGAAATCTAATAGATTAAGATTTGTCATTTTTACAATATTTAAATTAAAATATAGATTTGGTAATGATAAAAAGAGTGCAAAATAAAATGAAAAAAACTGAACCTTTAGTAATAACTCAATATTTCTCTTCTTTTTTGAACCTTTTTCAAAAAGATAACCTATCAGAATAAATACAAAAAGAGCCGCATTTGCGTAAATTAAGTTCATGTAAAAATAGTAAATCATAGTCATACTTCTTAATTAATCCTTCTAAAAACCATGAAAAAAAGGCTCCAGCAGACTTTTACGTAAACAGTGCACAAAAAACCATCAGAGTTCGATCTCTTCAAAATGGCTGATCTGATCTTCTTTTAAGAAAGTTACAATAACTAGAGTCTCCGGATCACATAAGGCAAAGAACTCAATGCCTTCATAGGTTCCATGATAACAGCTAAGATATGAGTCCTCTTCTCCACGCTTAACTCGACCAATATATTGCGTATCACCTAACTCATGCCTTAGCATATTTTGAATGTACCTTAACTCCTCAACCGTAATCTCACAGCCATAGCGAGAAAAGAAACGAGCTTGTGCATGTTTTGTTGTTTTATCAATATCCATAATTTAAACATTCTTTTCAATCTGTACGATTTCTTTCATAAAACTATTAATCAACAAAATAATGAAGAAATATATGAAGAAGAGGATGCTATTAATATTTTCATTTTTGAATATAAATTGAAGAGAGATATAACATATAGAAAGAATTAAGAAATATCCCCACTTCTTTTTTAAATATACATTTTTAAAGATATACTCTTGCTCACAGTTCTCACAATTAAGTTCAATCTTGTTGAAGAAATAAGGCAGTTTCATCTCTTGCTTGCAATTTAAGCATACTTTTTTATTTTTCATTATAAATCATACCTAATCTTTTTCATTTGATAATTGATAGCAAGTAGTACAAATATCAATAAAGAGAAAAGCGATCCCCAGCCCACCAAGCGTGTAGTACTCAAACCAAAAAACAGTGGCAACTACAATCAATGTAAATCCTATTCTCTTTTTCATAAATTAATGCAACTTTTAGATGCTTTGCATAGAACAATGGTCTTTTTCGCACACGAATATATATTTAGAAACAAGTAGAAATCTTTAAATGATAGATCATAACAATCTCATTGCTTTATTTCTACAGTCTCATTATTCTTTCCACTCATAGCACCTAAGATACAAAGTAGATGGAGGATTAAGCCAGGAAAAAAGAAAAAGAAATAACCGGCAAGAGTTAAACAAAACCAGGCAATACTGTTAAGAAACTGTCCTTTGTATAACTGACCCAAACCAGGAATTAAGAAGCTCAACACAGCAGCTACGCCACGAGAGTGTGACTCCTTTTGAATTATATATACTTTTTCAACTCGGGCACTATCTAATTGCTCATCACTCATACATTCTCCTCTCTAATTATACAGAAACGTATCGTCTATTTTGAACAGATTCTAAAACAGTGTTTTTCAAAAGTGATAACGGAGACTTAGAATTAACGATTCAAGAAAATCTAAAGAAAAAATGCTCGTGATAATCACAACTAAGCGTTTACTTATTCTTCAAAATTAGGTTTAGCCACCTCTCATCACGATCAGGCCTCTTATCTTCAGTAACCCAATCCTTTGAGATCGTAAGCTCATGAGGCAAGAACTCCTTAATCGTCTCAAGAGTCTGATCATTGAAGAAGCGCCCTTTGCGCTCACCTTCAAACTCTCCGTACTTGAAAGAACAATAGAAAACAGCATCTTCATTCATAAGATCTGAAATTTTTGAAAAGACATCCTTAAGTTCATTTGATGGCACATGCAAAAGAGAAGCGCATGCCCAGATTCCATCAAACTTTCCTTCAATACTCACGTCTTGAAGTAAGCCTTCATGTACGACGCAACCACTATGCTCACGAGCAAAGCCTGCAAGCTTCGAGCTCGGCTCCACTCCCTCTGCCTTATATCCATGATCGACAAAATACTTTAAGTCGCGCCCCGGCCCACAGCCGATGTCGAGGATAGCCCCTCCTGCCTTCACTTCTTTTAAGAAAGGTTTGTATAGACTTGTGAGATCGAGATCAAGTGTTGAATCGATGAATTCTTGGTTGTTCTTGTCGTAGTAATTCATATAACTAGAATACTAGAAATTTATAATCGCATCAAATCTATTTAGACGATATAATGTGACTATGATGGAAGAATTTATCCAATGGTACGAAAATATTAATAAGGCACGTGCAAAAGACTATTATGCACCTCACAAGCCTATCACAATCTTGTATGCCCTTGTAAAAGCAGCAAGTGATGTCCGTTGGATTGAGTATAACAGTGACAACGAGAAGTTAAGGTCAATCATTAGAGAATTCACTAAATTCACCTCGTCACCAAAAGAGTTAGATCCTTTATGGAGACTTAAAAATGACTCTAAAGTTTACAAATTTTGGTCGTCAATTCCCGAAAAAGTAATATTAGGAGCGAGTGGTATTCCTTCTGTTACAACAGCAAGAGAAAACAATATGATGTTTGGCTTCAGTGATGAGGTCTACAACAAGCTAAAAGACAATAAAGCTCATATCCATGCCCTCATTCGCTATATAACAGAGGATAACTTCCCAGATAGCCTACATGAAACTCTTTGGGAATTACTTGGTGTCTTTGACCTAGAGGCTCAAGCTCCAACCCAAGAAACCATCACGACAACAGTGACAAAAGTAAAAAGAGATCCAAGGTTTCCAAAGCTTATCTTATCTCTTTACGGTAACCAATGTGCTTGTTGTGGATTAAAGATTAATTTCAAAAACAACACGGCGCTTTCAATGGAAGCAGCCCATATCAAATGGAAAGCTCGCGGCGGAGACTGCAACGAACATAACGGCCTCGCTCTATGCCCTACTCACCACTACACATTTGATCGTGGTATCTGGACACTTAATTCTGACTATAGAATTGAGCTTAGTAATTCAATTCTAATTGATCGCAAGAATGATACATTCTTTACTCCTTATATTGGTGAATCGATTGGAAGGTTTATTCTAAATGAAGAATTACTTCCAAGTGTTGGGAATATTGAGTGGCATAGGAAGAACATTTTAAAGTAATTTATCAATAACTACTTAATTTCATAGTTATTGATATGAAAGATATCAATATGATTTTCTTTTATATCTAAAACTCGTACATGATATAGCTTAACGATACGAAGCTTTTCTTTAGCAACATAAGGATCAATTGCAAAATTTAGCGATCGACTCTTAGTCATAATAGAAGGGTATATTATACACTCAACATTTGCAGAATTTCTCTTATCCTTCAGAAAGAAACGACTAATTGCAGAAGTTAATTTATACTTCTTTTTTGAATTTGTTTTTTCACTGAGCTTACTACTTATATATTTGTATAGAATTTTATTCTTCTTTTTTTCACTTTTACTTAAATGATCAAAAAAAGAATCCATTCTTCCTTGGTGCCCCCACATTCGATCAAATACTTTTCCAAAACCACCAAGTAGAACACTTTCGAAAAAGGCTTCATCAATATTCTCAAATTCTGCTATAACCCATTCACTCCCAACTTTTGCGCGACATTCTAAAAGGGTCGACAGTTTATAATTTGAACTATAGAAAACGCTATGATTTATAGTGTTGCATCTACCATAATCAAGCTGTAATTCAGGAGGCTTTGCCCAATAGCTATCAAGATCCTTTATATCAAAGCTACCATCTACTTCACGTGCCCTAAATATACCAAAAAGTGGATTATCTCTTTTTTCGACAACTGAAAGCTTTATTCTACACAAAACAATACCGTTAAAGATTTCTACAACCTTATCAAATATCTTAGAAAATTCCCCTTGATTTTCGACTATATTATCAAGCTCTTTAAGATGTCGTTTTATTTGTGGTTTGGATACATTTGAATAAATTTCTTTCAATCTTCTCATACTAACTATTTAATATAACTAAATATATTACTAAACAAATCGCTCAATATACTTTTTCAAACTCGGATTACAAACATAAATATAAGCCCCTCGAATCCCTCTAAACATAAGGGTCTTATAAATTTTAATAATGTAATCCTTCAACTCTTCCTGGTTCTCGATACTAACCTTCCCTTTAGCATCAAAGTACTTTGATTTATCGACTACGATAGAATTACTTTCTTCATCATAATCAATTTCTTCACCAAAGATAATTCCCGCGTAATTTAAGTCATAGCCCTGCACGGTATGAATGCATCCCATCTCAGACATAGCTGTCGTTGAATTAATCCAGTCTTTGGTCTCTCTATTCCAAGTAAGCTCAACACCATCAATTTTTGCATCGTAGTCAGGTTTATCATCATGCTTTGAAGTCCATTCCCAAGAGTAACCAGACATCATACGGCATAGACCATGTTTTTTTTCTTTTTCAGCTAACGCCTTTACCATCTCATTCATGTCTGAGAAGATCTTTATGTCGTAGGCGCTAGAGAGAAATGGTGCTTTCAGAGTGCAGTTTAGTAGATTTGTGACAAAATCAATATATCCATTTCCACCAATACATCTCATTTGAGACTGAAGTAGGACCTCTGTACTAGTTTTCGACTTCTTTAGCTTTGCAAAATCTTCATGTCTTACATCGGCAGGCTTTATCGATTGTTCAGTATCATAGAAGAGAACCTTCTTCTTACTACATTTATTAATCCAATCTAGCTGATGACCATTCTTACCAAGGCCGTGCTTTCGATTAAAGTCATCAAAGCTCTTATAATTTGTAATACCGACTCTTCTTTGTAACCTATGGGCCTCATCTACAATAAGTATGTCATAATCTTTCTTATCAACATCACTTGGGCCAATTACCATGGACTTCTTTAAACCATATATACCTGCAAAAACATTCTTAAGAGTTTGTCTTAAAGAAGACATTGGCACGACAAAGCCGACATTTAATCCATTTGGATATTTCGACTTCAACTCTACAATAAGAGACTTTAATTCTAAGTCGTCCCAATTATAATCGTCTTCTTCATATAAATGATAACAAGTCAGAAGCTTTACAAGTGTCACACCAACAATCGTCTTACCAGTACCTGCTGCCCCTTGGATAAAGACTGAATTTGTTTTTCCTAGAAGACTTTTTAGCACAAGCTTAATTGATTCAAATTGGCTAATAGTTAATGATTTATATGGGGAGAATTTAAAGAGATCGGTGTTTTCTACATCTAATAAACTCTTAGATATTTTCTCATCTAACTCTAATGTAGACCAAATTTTGCTAAAAAGATTTTGATACTTTGGTTGTTGATAATACTGATGGTTAACAATCCCAAGATTTCCATTTAACAGGCGATAATTTGCTCCGGGAGGAAGATACTGAATCAATAAAGACTCGATATCTAATGCGGCAGATTTATTAAAATACTCACTCGAAATTAAGTAAAAATGAGTAAGTTTATTTTTCTCTTTATTTTTTAAATGACTTTTAAGCCTCGACTTTATATTTGTAGACTCACCTACATAAGCAATTCGCTTCTTATCATCAAAAAGAATATAGATAACTGGATATAATTCTTTTGCATGATAATTTGAATCAATTAGCTCAATATCATCTTCTGTAAAACGATATGTTTCAGCTATAAAGTTAAAAGAAGACATCTAAAGCTCAGTATATTTCTTTGCATTCCCCTTCGCTTTTTCGACAGGGTACTTTTCTGAATTCTTTTGTATTTTTGCTTTGGCCACCGACTCAAGATCAATATTAAGCTTTCCAGCGATACGAACAAGATAAAGAAATATATCAGCAACTTCTTCTTCTACTTCTTTAAACTTCTTAGGATTATCGACAATCGAGTTTGATTGATCCTCGCTCATCCATTGAAAGATCTCAACAAGTTCTGAAGTCTCTACACTCAAGGCCATTGCGAGGTTTTTAATTGAATGAAACTGGTTCCAGTCCCTATCTATTGCAAATTGTTCTAATTCATTTGAAATTTCACTAATATCAATATTTTTCATAATAATAGAGTATCTCTTTTGTATATTTATGCACTGGGCAATGCAACACAATAACAGACGCTCAAAGTTTATATCTTCTACAACTAACCTTGGGAGACAAAGGCTTAATTGCTTGTTCCCATATTTTCATGATACTTTAAATTACAAATATCAAGAAATTAACTACAGTGACATTTTCCGAGTTCATCAACTTTAAATAATTTATATACACCATCAATTAGCCGTATTTGTAATAGATACAATTTATTATTTAACAGATGTATAATATTAAAACCAATATACTCACTTTCATGATAAACTTTACGCTCATCAGGGCAATAAATATCTAAAAAAAGGCTAGGTGATGCGATCACAGTACCGACCTTTTGATCACCAACTAAGTGTTTATAATCCTGCTTATGCTTATGGCCATGCAAAACAAAGTCAACATTTATAGCTCTCAATAATTTAGATGATTTGTAGGAGTTTACAACTCTCATTGCTAAGACTTCTTTCAAATACTTTGAATTTGATTCACAATCATCCAAATAATCATCAATATGATGATGAAGTAGAACGATATTAAAATCAAAATTTGCAGAAGTATTTTTTCTAATTTCAAACTCTTTATCTAACGGAAATATCCCCTGTGAGATAGCTTTCTTATGTCTAAAATTAGAATCTATACATAGAAAGTTAATCATTTTTTTCTTAAACTGTAATTGCTCCCATGAAATAGGATTTGTTTCCAAGTTTAAAAATATTTTGTTATCAAAAAAAGCTTTCAATGCATTTGTTGTACTTTTATTTCGCGAAATATTATTGAAAAGACTGTCAAAAAGTCTAAAAACAAAGCTTCTACCTACCCAATAATCATGATTACCTGGCACTTCTAAAACCTTTCCTTTCTCAGAAAGCCTATTTCTAAAATTAACATATTCAATAACTTCTTTTAAGTCGCCTGTTTTAGTTAAGTCTCCAGTAATGCAAAATATTTGTTCATCATTTTCAATGTATTTTAATAAGCTTAAGAACTCATTCTCTAAATATATAGAATGTCCAGGATTCACTATTTTTCCAAAAAGTTTAAAAAATACCTTTCTAGCAAATGGAACCTTTGAAAGAAAGATTTCCCATGACTGCTTAAAGCATTTTGATTTTAACAATCCAAAAAAACTTACAGTATTACCATAATGCAGATCAGAAAGGTGCCATATCAAACTATCGTTCTTGACCAACTTTAAAAAATCATCAATTGGATTTTCTAGACACTTTTCAAATATTGATGGGAAACGCTTTACTGTAGGCTTTAACTTCTTTTTGGTTCGTACTTTTTCTTGTACTTTTTTTTTTTTACTTTTATATAAAGCATAAGTTATATTTGAAGAATTACTTACAAAGACTTTATCACAATAACTACACGTTCTCTCTATATCATTGATTTCAAGATAAACGCTTTCACCATCTTCATTAATAGCTCCACATCTAGGACAATCTATGTAGTAATATTCATCATATATATTTAATGATTTTATATTATTATAAACAACTAATGCCTCATCTTTACATATTTCAAATTCATTAATAAGGGATATTAAGGATAAAGAATCCCTATCTTGCTCTTTTAAAAATTCAATTATTTTTTCAGTTTTATGCAAGCTCAATTATCACATCCTGTAAATACTTTAAAAGCCCCTCTGAAGGGTCTCCTTTTCTTAACCAAAAAGACCCTTTCTTAAGGCTAACATATATTGTGTATTGTTTTGAATTCCACGAAAAATCTACTCCATGACTCAATATATCATAACCATCTAAGTCATCATCATAAGAATCAACATTTCTTATATCAATATCTGCACGAGACATGTAGTCCTTTTGGACATACTCTTTTGTCCTAGAAGGATCCTTCCCTTTTACAGACCTCACCTTTCCATTAATTCCTTCTACAAATTCATTAAAATTATCCTCTGTAACTTCCAACAAGTCATATACAGGCGCTGGGCTATTTGTTAATGCCTCTTTAAAGTAATTTATATAATATTGTGTATTGTGAGCACTACGAATTTGTAATATTGAAGTTGATGAATCCCACACACAAAGATCATAACAAGGCTCATTAATTCTTTTTAACTTAAAGTTTTGCCTAATATAGGTATGCTTTCCTTTATTACCAAATAGAAAGTAGAGTACCCCTTTCTTACCATTAAAAACTTTCAATAAAGTAGGTTCTTTCTTCATTCTTAAAGGCTTGACTCCTTCAGCTTTTAAACTTACAAAATCATTTATATTTTTTGAAAACTTTTCACTCGATTTTCTTACTTTTTTCATTTCTGCATCACGACCAAATTTAACAAAATGATAGACAGAATTACGTGCAAATATTGCTCCATCAAAAGCAAGAAATAAGGTCTCTAAACTTTGATTTTGTAATATATCAACAATTTCTTCTTTTACTAATTTACTCGTATTAAAATCGCTACCTTTAATTTTTTTAATTACTTTACTTAATCTCGTTTTTGAATGATCGAGAAGAATAATTCCAATATGACCCAATTCTATTTCCATACTACACTCACCTCTTTCTAGTTAACACTTAATATTTCCTCTCGATTATTCTCCTAGACGTTACGTCAAAGTGAAAAAAACAAGATTCTGAATTTAAGCTATTTTTAAATTTAATACCTTTCTTTCTCGATACTCAGGATCAACTCTCTGGAGAGCACAGCGGAATACAATATCTGCAAGACTATCAATTGCAATAAACTCTTCGTACTGTGCCATGTTTTTACACTTCAACCTAAGTGCCGCCTTCAGTTCGTTACCACTCTTACCTGCAAGAATACTGAAAAAGCCTCTTTCCATGCATTCCATTCTTGTAAAGATCACAACGTTACCAAAAACTTGTGCTCTATAATAAATTTCAAATTGTTCAAATGTTGAATCTTGCGCTTTTACGCATAACATTTTTGTCGACTCTTTATTAAAGAATATTCCACCTGTAATATACTCTTCAATACTGACTTCAAGACCAGGAAACTGACTTTTATTAATTTCATCTTTTACAATTTCATAAAATCGATCTTGTATTCCTTCGTTATCATCAAAAACAACAGTCCATGTTTCATCTTCATACACAGATGTGAAATCAAACCTCTTGGCCATAATTACTTCCTCACTTTGATATATTTAACCTACAGGTCGGAACCAAAGCCTTAAGACTTAAGCAATTTCAATAACTTAAGTAACAACACAGTTTTATATTATAAGTAACTGTATTTATTCATTGATATTGTTTTCAGTAGTTTTTAATAACTAACTTTACAGAAAAGTATATTTTTAAATATCTGACTTTAAATATCTAAATGGATTGTCAAGGCCGGCATAACTTACAGTCTTGGCCAATTTTTCAATCAATGAGAAAATTAATTTATGAAAAAAGAATATACGTTTATTGATATTTTTAGTGGATGTGGTGGACTTTCTTATGGGCTAGAACAAGCTGGTATGAAGTGTCTACTTGGTATTGACCATAATTATGATGCTATTGAGACTTTTAAACTCAATCACAAATATGCTGAGACTTATTGTGGGGATGTAAGAGAGCTTGATAATAAGCAGGTTGATAAGCTTATTGATTATACAGAGGTTGACTTTGTAGTCGGTGGGCCACCCTGCCAAGGGTTCTCAACTGTAGGAAAGGGTAAGGCAGATGATCCTCGCAATTTTCTATTTTTAGAATTTGTGAGAATCGTGAAACATTTAAATCCTAAAGGGATTGTAATTGAGAATGTTACGGGCTTATTAGCGAATAAGAACAAAGATGTACTTGAAAAGATTTTTTCAATATTTGAAGAAATTGGATATAAACTTCAAGCAAGAGTTCTTTCATCTGATGAATATGGTGTACCAGAAAAAAGAAGAAGAACTATTATAATTGGACTTAAGGAAGAATATACTCACCTTTTCCCTATCGTAACACATGGAGAAAGAGGAAAGAAGCCCACTCGAACTGTAAAAGATGCTTTCAGTACTATTAAAGAGAATGCAACTTATAATGATCCAAAAACAGCACAAGTAAAAAATGACTTAGATCGAGAAAGGCTAAAACATATTCCGGAAGGTAGAGGAATTAGATACGAAAGAGACCAAATCGAACTACTTCCTAAAAACTTATATTATGATGTTGATTGGAATGAACTAAGAGAAGGAAGATTTAGACAAACAAAACTACAACGTTTATCTTTTAACTCACCTTCCTTTACAATTTTGACATCTAGAACAATGTACTTTCACCCTGTTGAAAATAGATATTTAACTGCTCGTGAAGCAGCGTCAATACAATCATTTCCTAGTAGCTTTGAATTCTTTGGTAGTACAACATCAGTATTTAAACAAATCGGAAATGCTGTTCCAGTATTGATGGCCAAAGCTATTGGAGAAGTTCTTATCGACTCCATAGAAGGTAAAGTTGTCGACATACAAACGGTTCAAGACTTTAAAAAGAATGCATTTCACTATAATAAAGAGGTTGCGGTTTAATCTAAGCCGCCCTCTTATTAATTCTATCTTGTCTCAAAGATAAATAGATAACATTATCAGGATTATCTTCCGTCCCTTCAATAACTTCAGTCTCTTGTTCTTCTCCTACAACATCTGAAAAATTTTGTTGTACTCTCTTGACTTCTTTTAAGACCTCTTCTCTTTGCTTCTCTTCTTCTATTGCTCCAGGTATCTTTGGATCCCAAGAAGTATACAAACCAAAGCCATTTGCCTTTATTGTTCTTGAATCAAAAAATGGCCTATATCTTAATTTTACTCTATAGAGATTATACTCTTTCCCTAACTCATCTGGTTTTATCTCTTTTGATAATTTACTAGCTTCATCTTCACTCATGTTTGGAGCAAAGAATCCCCCATCACAAACAAATACTTGCTTAATTTCAGATAGTCGTCCATTCGGATAATCATTTACGATTAAATAATATACATTAAAATTAATCATTACCTCTACTGTGCACGACTTTAGCTTGAATCCATTTACTTTAAATCTACCTGAAGCTTTAAAGTTATGTATCAACTTTAATTTCAAGCTGTTTGTTTTTGTTTTACTAGGACACGTTGAATTAAAAGACGCTACATTTATAGAAGTTTCATACTTACTCTCTGATGCTTTATATTCAACACCGTAAAAGTCATTCTGATTAATTAGTTCATTTAGAAAAATTTTTATAGAGTTGTGTTTATCTTTTATTTTTTTGGAATATTTTGAATAAATTGGAAGGCTTACATTTTTTAAGATTCCTGCGTCTAATTCAATGTATCGAACCTGCTTATTTGCACCTTCTACCTGTAATGCAACTAGCTGATTTGTTTTGACTAGCTCCCAGTTAACTTCTTCCTCATGCTTATAATCAAATTCACCAAAAATACCAGAATCTGGGCATTCTCCACTTTTAAGTAGTATTTGCTGGCAACCAAGTTGCTCCCTTATACTCTTTGCAACATTTTTAAAATACTGCTCATTTTCACTTGAATTTCCACTTCTAAGTTTTGCAAAGTTAGAAGCACCATTTAAATAAAAGTCCTCAGCAGTTTTCTCCAGTGCGAGTTCAAATTGAAATTTTGTCCACATAACAACACTCCTAAAAATTTTTAGAAGTTATATTTTAACGAATAATAAGTATTTATATTAAAAACTAAATATTATTATTTAGCAGTACTTCTTTAAGTTTAAAGAATTCAATTATCTGAAGCATTAATTTATATAATTTATAAAGATCCAAAGTTTTTACCATTGGCAATTTTATGTGTATTCTGCCCATATTCCTAGCCATACTCGAAAATCGTCTTAAATCACAAATGAGAGCTCAATTTATTTTCTCAAAAGAAGATCGAACTCCAGTTCACTACGATCATATCACTCAGAGAAACTTTAAGCCCTCACAAATCAATTCAGGCGTGTCTAAGATCATTCGACTCCACGATTTACGACATACTTTTGCAAGTCATTTTGTCATGAATGGCGGTAACATCTACGTGCTACAACAGCTCTTAGGTCACAACGAAATTCAGACAACAATGACATACGCTCACTTGGACAAAAAGTTCATGCAACGAGCGTGTGAGTTTATTTCATTTTAATCATTGCCAGCTACTAATTTTATTTAAGTAGCTGGCTTGTTTTGTCGATTAGTACTTATAAAAATTATCAGTTGGAAAATATGGCAAAAAATAATGAAGTAACAAGCAACAGCTCAATACTTAAAGAGATCAAAGAATTACAAAAGTCTATTGATATTAACACGAAAAAAATAGAACAAAAATCAAATGACAAAGAGCATTTTTACAAATCTTTATCAAGTTTTGATCAAGAACTTCTTTTAAGAGCAGAGTCAAGAATCGCATCACAAACGACTTTTATAACGATACTTCTAGCTGTCTTAGGATTCATGACTATCTTTTTTAGCATTAAACAGTTTTTTTCGGCAAAAGAGATTAAAGAATTGAAGGATGAAATTGAATCACATATTCAGAAGAAAATTTTCGAATTAATTAATCAGCAAAAGAAAATTGATATGATTGATTTACTTACAAATTACCTAAGTGCAAAAAGTTACCGAAATGACTATGGTGCAACCTCACTAAAATTAATCTTACACAATAAGTGTGACCCAACATGCTTTAATATGTTAAATGAGCATATCGATAGACTCTTCGCCAGCTCCTCAGAAGAAAACAAAAGATCTTTAACACAGCTAATTGAATGTCTTTCAAATATAAAAAATGATGAAAACATTGATCAAATATTACTATCATTTGTAAATAAGATCTCTTATTTTCATAATCAATACTCACCAGATCCATATCATAGTTTACTTATATACTTTTCAGACAATGTATCTAAATACGAAGATCAGATTATAAAACTATTAGATTTTGAATTAAAATCCTATGAGTCAGATGCTTTTCATCAAGGTGCATATCATTTATCAAACAAAGTTCTTACAGAGAAAATTATAAATAAAATAATTGAACTAATTGCAGCCTTTCCACACCTAATAGAGAGCTTCCAGAACAGTCCTGACATTATTGATTCTTTCCTAGACTCTAGCTATGAAGAAGTTGTAGACCTTGATGGAATCATAAATAATGACAATGAAAAACTAAAGCGTAACTCTAATGCAACAAGAGTATCTGCATTTAATAATAGAGAATCTTACTTATATAAAAAGGCTCAGGAGCTAAAGGAGAAAAAAAGAGTGTAATCTCTTTATAATCATTATGGATAGCACTAATAATAATCACTTTGTTTGCTTCATTGACATCCTTGGTTTCGAAAACTTAATCAATAACGATAATAAGGATAAATTAAAGAAATATACTGAAATTTTTTCAAATCTAAGACAATATTGGAACTCCGAAACAAATGAGAAAAGTACATTAAATTTACAGTTTTTTGGATTTAGCGATTCATTAGTTATATCAGTTAAGGCTAACAGTGACCCATCTAAGAACATAAGCATTTTCAAGAACTTTTGTTCAGCGATATCCCAATTTCAACTTGATCTTGCAATACACGATATATGGCTACGTGGTGGTATTTCTTATGGAGACTTCGACATCATTCCAGTTAATTCCAACAATGAACAAGACGGTATTATTGCTTTTGGTCGTTCCCTAATAAAGGCTTACAAGCAAGAGCTGAAGTTTGCGAAATTCCCGCGAATAATTATAGATGGTACTGTCCTAAAGCCTTGCGGAGAAGTAGATAGAACGACCTTCATTGATAATGTCAATCGAGGTGGACATAACGGAACATTAAATAACGTAATATTTAAATGGAAAACATCATCGTTTTTCACAGAAGAATCACACAGAATCGCAAGTGATGTGTATTTATTCATTGATTACATGAGTTCAATTGATACAAAATCAACCCAAGAAATAGACAAGGTTATTGAGAACCTACAAAACAATCTCAAAGTTCCAGATTTTTTTGATAAATATCAATGGGTAATAAATTATTTTATAACAACATTATCCATTAAAAGGTCATCAGGTCGACTTGATGTTCAAAGGGCCAACGAGTTAATTAAAAGGTTAATAAGCATTTAACTCTGCCACAATTTTGCCACAATCGGGCAAAACCACCAGAAAAAAGTCTTTAACTTCAATGAGTTACTAGGTTCTGGTGGAGGTGCCGACAGACTTGCAAAGCTTTGTTTTCATTAAGGTCACAAAGCGAAGTGTAGCCAAAATAGCCACGACGGCCCATACTTTCGATAAACGTTATCACTACTCTTTTGTGTAACGTTTGGGTGTGTTCATTTTAATACTAATCATAAGTGTAGGCAAGTCACTGATCGCAATTAAAGACGTCTTGATCTTCTTAGAACATGATTGGGGAGAAATCTTCTTCTAGAATTTATTACTACTTGCTGTCTTCTTCTATTAGCTTCTATTCGGTTAAATAACTGTTTGTAACTTTGAATAAAATTTCTTAGAAAGCTATTAAATTCATCTCTCGTTTTTCCTAAATTAAAATCTATAAAGTTTTGTCTACTGAACGGGACAATGTAAGACCACCCCCCTTCTTTAAATGGCAATAACCACCAATTTCTTTGCTCTTCTCCAAAGTCAAAGAACACGGGAACCTTACTACTACTCCATTCATTAAGAATCCTGCTTTCCTCGGTATATATTTTCATCAGCATTGGATTAGGAGTAATCTGTACACCATCTTTTAGAGCATTAAAAAATTGCTCCTTATCTCTTTTCCTACGGAGGCCATCAACGACCCATACCAACTTTGGGTAAAAATTATCTCTTGATAACCTTTCTTCGCTTGTAATGAATGAGTGTTGAAACTCTATTACTGAACCATGTACTGTTTTAACATCTGCGATATGCTTTTCACCATCATCAGCATTCATTAGAAAGTTTTATAAAAAATGACTAATTAATCACAGTTACTTGAACAACATGATTCTTTTATAGGCTCTGCTTTCTTAATTTTTGATAGCTTAATTATGCTAATGCCACCTTTGATTACAACAAGAGAGACAATTCCTCCAATAACAAGGTCAGGAACATTACTCTTAAGAAAATATACCAAAACGCCGGAAAAAATCACTCCGGTATTAACGATTACATCATTAGCAGAAAATATCCAGCTGGCCTTCATGTGAACTTCTCCGTCTTTATGCTTATGAATCAAAATAAGACACCAAAGGTTAGCGATAAGTGCAATTACTGAAACCACGATCATATAATTAGACAGTGGCTCACTTCCAAAATAGAATTTTCTACCAACCTCGACCAAGCAAAGCAGGCCAAGAGAGATTTGCATAATTCCGCTAAAATATGCCGCCTTATGCTTCATTGCAATTGACTTTCCAACGGCACAAAGACTTAAACCATACACAAATGAATCAGCCAGCATATCTAGCCCATCAGCAAGAAGCCCAGTAGACTCAGCATAAAACCCTAAAATGATCTCAACAACAAACATCGTAAAATTTATACCGAGTAAGTATTTTAGCGTTTTCGCTTCTACACTAGGAGCGATATCTGGAATATCATGATCTAAAACCTCTTGAGAGCTTATTAAATCACCGGGAAGAGAAATAGCCTTTAAAGAGTCCAGTATCTGGTCTTTATCTACACTATGATAAAACTGCACAGTCCTAGACTCTAAATCAAACACCATCTTCACGCTTGGGTCTAAGTTTTCCATCAATCCTTCGATCATTTTTATTTCCGAAGGGCAGTCCATCTTGTCTACTTTTACTTTTGTTTTCTTCATGTATTCACACTTGTTTCATCTTTTCTTCTGGAAGCTTCATAAACTTTTCAAATATTAAATATAAAACAGGCAAAACTACCAAGGTAAGTATTGTCGATGAAAATAACCCTCCAATAACAACTGAAGCTAATGGTCTTTGGACCTCGGCTCCAACACTCGTAGAAAGCATCATTGGGACAAAGCCAAACATTGCAACCATTGCGGTCATTAATACTGGACGAATTCTTAAAACAGTTCCTCGCTTAACTAAATCTATACCTCTTTGGCCTGTTTTTCTTAAGTCATTAAAGCAATTCATTAGGACTACACCATTCAAGACTGAGATTCCAGATAACGCAATAAAGCCAACTCCAGCTGAAATACTAAACGGAAGATTGTTAATATTTAAAGCGAGAACACCTCCGACTAGGGCAAAGGGGACTCCCATAAATACAAGAATTGTCTGTGCTACACTTCCAAAAGCCATATAAATCATTGCTAATACAAGTAGTAATGCTAGGGGCGCAAAAATGGCCAAGCGATTTCTTGCTTGAATAAGGTTCTTGAAGTTTCCTCCCCACTCTAAATAACTACCCGGCGGAAGTTTTACTTCTTTTTCAACTTTTTCTTGAGCTGCACGGACAAATGTTTCAGTATCAACTCCTCTTGGGTTTATTAGTACTGCGACTCTACGTTTAGTTTGTTCTCGGTTAATAAGTCCATATCCTTCATCAAACTCAACTTCCGCAGCCTGACTTAATGGTACAAGATTTCTTTCTCCAAGCTCCACAGGCAATGAACGAATGACATTCAAATCTGACCTGTTTTTTTCGTCAAGACGAACTAAAACGGGAAACTTCTGAACACCTTCATAGATGTGCCCAACTTCTTCTCCACCCATTGCTATACTTATGGCCTCAAGAATTTCTCCTTTTGGAACTCCAAGTGATGCTAAAATTTCTTGTTTCGGAGTAACAGTAAGGATTGGTGATGTACCTTGAAGCTCAGTCTCTGCATCACCAGCACCGGGAACGGTACGAATAACACTAGCAATTTGTTCAGATGTTTCAACTAAAGATTCAAAGTCATCTCCAAACACTTTTACAGAAACATCAGCTCTTGTACCTTCTAAAAGCTCATTAAAGCGCATTTGGATAGGTTGACTTACAAGTACTCGCTGTCCAGGAATTTCTTCTTCAAGACGCTTAACAATATCTTTAGTCAGCTCACTCCATGTTTCAGGTTGACCTTCTCCCTTTGGCCATTCTTCTCTTTCCTTAAACGTAATGAATGTGTCAGCTAAGTTGACCCCCATCGGATCAGTAGCAACTTCAGCAGTTCCTATGCGGCTAAAAACACTCTTTACTTGTGGGAATTTATTTATAATAGATTCTGATTTTTCTTGAAACTTTATGGCCTGATCGAGAGAAATATTTACAGGACGAACAAATTGAATAGTTCTCGATGCTTCATCCATTTGAGGTAAAAATTCTCCTCCTAGTCGACTAAAAAGTAAAACTCCTAAGAATATCGCTAGAGCACCTACTGTAACAGTTATCGACTTAAATCTCATCGCAAAATTAAGGAGAGGCTTATAGAAACGTTCTACTTGTTGCATGAGCCAAGGGTCTTTTTCAACTACATTTCCGCTCATAAAAGTACTGGCAAGAGCTGGCACGGTTGAAAAGGAAAGTGCCAATGCGCAGAAAACTGCTAATGCAAATGTTGCCGCCATTGGTTGAAACATTTTTCCTTCGATACCAGTCAATGCAAGTACTGGTAGGAAAACTACGATTATTATAAGCTCACCAAACCCAGAAGCGGTACGAATTTCAACAGTTGCTTCATAAATTGTTCGTTGTATTTCTTCTCTTGATAAACGCCTTCCTAATTCTTTTCCTGCATCATGAAGCTTTCGCACACAGTGATCTAGTACAATTACAGCACCGTCAACAATTATCCCAAAATCAAGAGCACCTAGACTCAATAGGTTTCCAGAAATATTAAATAGCTTCATTAAAATGAATGTTAAAAGAAGAGAAAGTGGAATAACGACGGCCGTGATAACGGCGGCTCGAACATTTCCAAGTAAAAATAACAATATAAGGATTACTAGTCCTGCACCAGTTAAGAGATTATGTTCAATCGTACCGAGAGTTTTATTAACAAGGTCTGATCTATCGTACAAGACCTCCAATTTGATTCCACTGGGAAGAGTTTTTTCAATCTCTTTTACTCGTTCAGCAACTCGCTGACTAACATCACGACTATTTTCCCCAAGAAGCATCATTGCCGTTCCAATTACTGCTTCTTTTCCACGAACGAGCGCAGCTCCTGTTCGCAATTCTGATGATATTTTTACTTGTGCAACATCTTTAACTAGTAATGTTGTTACTGAGTTTAATGGTTGAAGGGGGGTATTTTTTATATCATCAAGGTCAGATAGTAGACCTTGTCCTTTTACAACAAATTGCTCTCCAGATTGTTGTACATATCCACCACCAACATTCATATTAGTCTTTTTCAGGGCATCAACTATGCTTGAAAAACTAACTCCAAAACGTAAAAGCTTATTTGGGTCAGGGATAACATGAAATTGCTTTTCATAACCCCCGATAGTGTTTACTTCAGCAATTCCCGGTATAGTAAGAAGTCTTGGTTTAACAAGCCACTCTTGCGCAGACCTTAGTTCCATTAGTTTTTCAAAACGTTCTTCTTTTGAGTCATCACTTTCTTCGTACTTAAGTGCATAAAAAAAGATTTCTCCTAAACCAGATGAAATTGGGCCTAGGTTTGGCTCTACTCCTTCCGGCAAGTCAGATGAGATTGACTGAAGGCGTTCAGATACTAATTGTCTAGCTCTGTAAATATCATATCCATCTTCAAAAACTACGGTTACAACCGATAGACCAAAACGGCTGATTGACCGTACTTGTTTTACTCCTGAAATTCCTCCCATTGAATTTTCTATTGGAAACGTTATTGATCGCTCAGCTTCTTCTGCTGAAAGTCCTCCAGCTTGAGCAAAAACTTGTACTTGAGTATTCGTTATGTCTGGAACAGCATCAATAGGAAGTTGAGTAAAACTAAACCATCCAGCTAAAGCTAACAGGAATGTAACAAAGAGTACTACTCCTCGGTGATAAACGGAAAAATATATTAATGTTTTCATATTAAGTTACCTAATTTTAATCTACACATGCATCGGCTTCTGGGCCAAACACGTCAAGTTCTACAACCCTTAATAGGCCGCTATTTTCAATCACTACTTTATCTCCAACCTTGAACTGATTAGAGCTAAAAATAGCTTTATCTCCCTCAAAGTTTGGTTCAATTTCAACAGCGCGATACCAGCCATCTCGAAGCCTATATGCAGAATAAAAATCTAAAAAACTAATAATAGATTTCTTGGGTACTGTTACAATCGCACTATTGACTTCTTTTACAGTGATATTGAGGTTATTTTTCGCCTTCTCCGATAACTTAAAGCCTTCCTTTTCATTTGCAGCGATAACTGCTTTGCCCGGGCCTATTCGATCCTTTGACTTTGACTCTTCTTCGGCCTGAGCTGTAAATACTGAGAAGATAGTAAATATAATTAAAAAATAGTTTTTCATAAAAATTCCTTTGGGACTTCACCAGAATATGATTGGAGCATCCAGTATAATTTATAAATACTTAACTCTTTTTCCTGTACGGCCTCTAGTGTTTCTAGGGTTGAACGATAGCTTTCAACAATGCCAGATGGCTGAATCATTCCTTTGGAAAAGAGTTCTAGTGACTTAGAAACAGATTTTTTTATATTTTTTTGAGAAGGACTATTTTTTAGAAATTGAGCAATATCATAATATTGCTCAAAATATGTTCTAACTTTAGTCGACTCTCTAAGTTTAGTTCTGCTGATAAGTGATTGCGCTTTCGATAGCTTGGCACGACTTTCTTGTTTCGCGCCGCCATTTGTATTAAATAAAGGTAGTACAAATTCAATTTTTGCGCCAAACTCTATATCACTTCCACTTTGCTTTTCCATAACCGGGCCAATTGATATTTCTGGCCACGCTTTACTTCTTTGATATTCAAATTCGCCTTTGACCTGAGCTAAAGAGGCTAGAGCTAACTTACTGCTAAATGTTTCTTTTACCGAGTTTTTCTTTAGTACAGGCCAATTTTTTCTTTCCCTAGAGATTAACTTTTCGGACTCTTTAATATTTCGACCAATTGACAACTCTAAGAGATTTTTGGTCAACTTAAAGTCTTGTTTTAATGAAAGGAGCTGAGTGTCTAAAACTGTACTTTGCATAGTAAAAATCGTGACTGCCGTTTTTTCTTCTGGTGTACGTACGGCCTTTCCTTTTAGACGCCTTGTAAATGACTTAAGTGATTTTTTCATTTCTTCAAGTAAAGAAATTCTAGTAGAAAGCTGTCTATATTTCACTAAAGACTGTGAAATATCGGTCGCAACTCTGGCCTTAATAGATTGATCTTTTATTAAAGATTCATTGTTTTTTGCATTTGCAATTTCAATTCTAGCTGATCTTTTCCCGCCAATTTCGATAGGCTGTAAAATTGAGATATTTTGGTTCTTGTTAGAGTCGAAATTGAATTCAGACTCCACTTCGGGGTTCGGAATTTGTGCCGCTTCTGTACTACGTCCTTCTCTCTCTTCACGACTAAATTTTAGTGAAACAATTCTCTTATCCTTTAAAAGTGCACAAACGTAGAAATCGTTTGCAGACTTAATAGGTTCATTACAGTCGGTAGCATATATGGTTTGTGAAATTATTAAAAAGGGCATAATTGCCAAAATGTATTTATACATATTTTTTGTATCCTTTTCCAAAACTTTGATTCTTACTTTTATTAGCACTACTTCTTCTGCAACGATCATAAGATCTCTTTTTAAGTTCAACTTTAAACTTAGAAAGATCCTCTTTAAAATTACCGTCAGGGTCAGGAAGTTTTGCTATCATATTGTAAAAAAGTTTTGATTCTTTAGTTGGAACTAGTCGGTGGTAAACCATTCGACCTTCTTTTTCGGCCATAAGAAGTCCTGAATTCCTGAGAGATTTTAAGTGTCTGGAAATATTTACTTCTGGTTCTAAAAGTGCATCGGTCAGATCGCATAAGCAAACTTCTTCATTAGGCATGGAGACCAATACTCTTAAAATTCTAAGTCTGGTTCTATCTGATAAAGCTTTAAATATTTCTGTAGGTTCTATATTGACGTTGTACATACTTGCACCGTAGTGTAAGTATGTAAGTGTGTCAAACAAAACAATCGTACGAGGAGTAAAAATGAAAAAGACAGCTATTTTAATCGGATTAACTCTAGGTTTTTCGTTAATAAGTGCATCAGCAGATGAAATAACTGATAACTTTGTTAAACATTGCCAGAAGCATTGTAAAAAACAGAAGACCCCAGAAAAAATCCATAAATGTATAGAGAAAAAAGGTCGTCTGAATAAAAAGTTTAGAAAAACAAAGTGTTGGGAAGTTAATGAAATTTTTGAGAAAAAAGATGAGAAGTCAGAGTAAGCAGACTTTTTATTAATAGAAAATCTCAATCTATCTTCAATAAATAACAAATGCTCCCCAGAAGCCCAATTAAAGATTTGTTGGGCCTCTGGAAGCATTTGAAGAAGTTTTTTCTTCAAGCTCATAAAACATTTATTTTCTTCCAGAAAGTCTGGTTCTAAATGATTAAATAAGTTATTATTCAAAATCAAATCATTCCTCTTTCATTATTTCAGCTTCCACTAAAACTTCAGTATTATTACCACGTAAGCTTCTTCACAAAGTTAAAAAACCGGTCAACTACATTCGATGACATCCAAAACGTTCTTAGTTTCTAACCCGATCATTTGCTGAGTGACTTTTTTTACATTGTTTTAGGCCAGATGAATCAGTTGTTTTGGTACAGTTTTCATTAATTTTCTGCTTACTTGCGCAGCCAACAGTAAAAAGTGAAAGTACTAAGATAAAAATAAAACTTTTCATTATATCCTCCGGGATATTATTAAATTTTAAAAAATAGATTAATTAAATCACGTAAAAACACGCAATTGTGCATTTAAAGCTACGCTTAAAGTTTAAGCGAGTTGTTTAAACGTGTGAGATTGGGGGCCTGTAAATTTCAAGGAGGTATGTGCTTTTGAATGTAAGCTCATAAGCAATTAAAGCACTGTTTTTTCTGAAGGCCATTCGTAAAGAATAACCTTTTGCATTTAAGAAACTAAAGCAACATGTAGCGCAGTCGTAGCAGTCCTGACAACAATCACTATTTTCAGATTGAGATTGATTTCCATTGTATAGGCTATTTGATACACCAACCGATTTGACTACGTAAGATGTGCTATATTTAGATATTTCACTGGCTTCAGCATTATTATATGTACTTCCAGTGAAATTAAATCCTGAAAGAAAGCATATATTTAAAATCAAAAAACAGCGAAAAAGTAACCTCATGTCAACCAATCTACAACAAAAAGATCACAGAATCAATAATATCTTAAACGATTACTCTATTATTATTGACGATCCTCTTTGAGAGCTAGATTTCAAATCATAATTTTACGATCAATCATCTAATAACAAACAGTAAATAGAATACCAATTCTTTGTGTGATCCTTGTTGCATAACCTTGGAGCTTTTATCATTATAATGTCAAATTAGACTGCTAACTCGTATAACTTGTTTCAAGTCTTGAATGTTTGCTAATAAATTCACTTGATTGTCCTAAATAAAGCATTTCTTTCCACTTATTCTCTGAAACTTTGCCTTTCTTTTTCTCCCAAAGTCGCTTATCTTCGTGCGCCCAAGTGATAGATTGAAGCTGAAGTTTTTCAATATCGTCTTTTGTCACATTCTCAAGAAAGTAACTAATGAGAGCATCAAATGTAATTTTCCCACAATCCTCAGTCTTATTTGCCCTGTCCAAGAATTTATTTACATCTTTTTTTGTATTTTTTTTAACTCTAATAGAGGTATAGTTGTCATTTTTCACTGCTGAATTTGTTTCATATGTTTTCATAGTATTGTTCTCCTTAAAGGTTTTAGTTTTTAAATGTTGATAGTAGTGGATAAACAGCTTTAAGTTTATCTTCACCAAGTGACCTAATTATAGAAATACAATCGTCTTGAATCTCTGTGACAAAGACCTCTGACTTCATGTGATAATCAAAGTCATCCATTGTGAATCCATAGGCTTCTAAAATGTGTTGAATCCTGCTTTTAGGGATTTCAACTCTGCCGTTTTCAATGTGTCCAATGGCGGTTTTGTGATAGCCACAAAGAAAACTTGCCTTGTATTGGCTAAGACCTTTGAGTTTTCTAATGGCCTTTAAAACCTGTGCTTCTTTAGTGATAACCCTTTTGTAACTACGCCTGAGTTTTTTGTTCTCAATTACTTTTGGAATTGTGACAAACTTAGCTTTAACTTTGTCACTTTTTCCATTGCAGCAGTTATTAAAATCATCATAAGAAAAACCATATCCAGATAAAATTTCGTCAATTTTTGATCTAGTAAGTGCGGTTCTTCCATTTTCAAATTTTTCAATTGTCTTAAAGCTGACTCCTAAAAGAACGCCAGCTTCTCTTCGGTTCACACCCTTTATTCCTCTTAGTTTCTTAAGAGCTAGGGCCTCAATTTTGTTTTCGTTTCGCACATTTCCTCCTGTGGTTAAAACTTGCGACCTCCGCAGTGCCATCACTATGCTGGTTTAGAAATAGCAATTTCTGCCAGTGAGGTGATGACGGTTTAAATTTAAAAAATTCAACAGGTTGACTAAGAAAAAGTGCTACGAATATTTTTGAAAAAGTGGGGTGCTACTCCGGTAGCCACCGAGGTAGCCAAAAGTAGCCTTTTTAAGAAATTTCGAGAAATCTCACGAAATAAAAGAGATGAGTTGAAACCTTAACTGCCCGAAACCATTACCCTTTTAGTTTTAATGATTTAAGACAAAATCCTGAAATTGATATCTTCTGGACTATAGTAAAATGGTGGACGAAGGAAGATGCCACGCGCACCAGTCTTCATCCGTTGATAATAATTACTCAAGCCTTATTATACTGGCTTTTCACTACCTTTCAACGCCAATTCAAAATGAAGTACTTTTAAGGAAGCTTTATATCGAGATGGATTTATCCAGCTATCAGATCGCTGAAGTTTCTGGTTGGTCTAGGACTAGCATCAGTGATGCCTTGAGAATCCTAGATTTATCTAAAGAGACTAAAAAAGCACCAAATCTCAAATTTGGGGAAAAACTCGTTGGTGGTAAGCGTGTCCCCCATAAAGAAGAACAGAAAGTTATTAAGAAGATTATAACTCTTCGCAACAAGGGACTCTCGTTCAGGGCCATAGCAAATTACTTAAATGAAAAAAGGGTTCCATCAAAGCTTGGTAGAAAATGGAATAAAACAACGGTTGGAGACATTATCAACCGCAACCAAAATCAGGAGGCATAGCATGCGTGCGATAATTGAGATATTTCTTGCGATATTATTTACAGTGATTTCAGGAACAACAGTTTTAAATTTTTCAAGTAAAGCCATTAAAAAGGAAGCTATTTTAAAGGTTCACAAGGGGCTGCCATCTCTGGAAATGTTCACACAAAAATTAACTAAGTAATTTACTCCTGAAAAAATCAACTGTAGGTAAATTCAATGAACAACCTCCGCCATCAGCTAGTGATCCAAAAATAATTTCCTCATCAGCAATGACAGTTGGAGAAGAATAGTTTTTAAACTGATTTCCATCTGGCAGTGATGTTTGCTCAATTTTTTCAAAATCAATATCTAGCTCAGAGAGAATATTCATAATTTTCTGAGCATTAGGGCAACCATCAAAATATATAAACTTTATTTTTTTCATAAAGAACCACCCTTATGATGTTTTATAAAGCCCATGACATCGGCCATACAACATTTTCCAGATGGGTTTGAAGTTTCACAAAAGCAACCAGGGTCTTTCATTTTCTTCTTTATATCATTTACAATTTCTTGCTCATTATTGGAGTGAATAGCATCGAACAAAGACTGTTTGGAATGGTTGAAACAATAACAAATTAATCCGTCTAAATCACCACTGACTTTATTATTTACTATTTGTTTTTTATCACAACATCCCATTAAAACCTCTATTGTTGACCACAAGCAAGTTTTTTATGTGCCTTATCAAGAAACACATTGTATTCGGTATATTTTTCGATTGCTTTACTTACATTGCAGTCAGTTTCCGCTCCATTGTATTGCTTTTCATCAAACTTGATACTGGCAATACCCACTGATACATTTTGATCTAAGAACTTAACTCCCTCAGCTTTCTTTAATGCAACTTTAACGCCTAAAATACAACCACCACAAGTCATTCCTTTAATATAGTAGTCTTTGGTAACGGTATTATCAGCCAGAATTGAAAATGAAATCAAAAATGTAAGTAATAAAATTATTTTCTTCATAAGAATCCTAAATTAAGTAAATGCTCCAATATGGAAATGTTAAAAATCCCAAAATTAAAACAGTGGCACTCCACAGAATAATTCTATTCCACTTGTCTGCTTTTGGATTCGCACAATAGGAGTTTGAATCACATTCTTCAGTACTTTTCTTTCGATAGGTAAAATAAAAAGCAGAGCCGAGTAAAATGATTGTTATAAATGTTAAGTATGGACGATATGGCTCCATTTTTGACAAAACGCCAGCACTTGAGACTCCCAATACAGCAAAAAGAACTGGGCCAATGCAACAAGATGCCGCTGCAATTGATGCAAATATACCGCTAATCAATGTTGCTTTTTGAGCTTTATTTTCCATAAACCATTCATCCTAATAGTTCTAAGAAGTGACAATTTGAATCACCTTTAGAAGATTCACACTTTTTAGAAACCTTTTTTAATGCACTCTTAATTTTCTTTAGCTCAGTAATTTTTCTATCAATATCAAGTTCTTTTTCTTTAATTTTATCCAATGTGAGCGAACATTTCCCATTTCTATTTATTTTAATATTAATAAGGTCTTTAATTTCATTTAACGTAAACCCAAGCTCCTTTGAGGTTACTATGAACTGTAATACACTCGAAGTATATGAATCGTAAAAACGATATCCTTTTTCACTTCTATTAGTAGGATTGATTAAGCCTTTGTCTTCATAGAAACGTATTGTATCTATAGAAACACCAGATTCTTTAGATAGCTCACCAATTTTAAGTAGATTCTTCATAACTAGCTCCATGATCTATTATAAACCATGGAGTATAGTCCAGACTCAAGACCTTTTAAAGCGCAATGATTTTGATAACTTAGAGTACTCTTCAATAAGTAAAAATAACTAGATCGTTCATCTCGTTAGCAATAAATTTCAAAAAAGCTTCTCTTAATGAAAAACAGGTTCTTGGTGGAAAATGGAATAAAACAACGGTTGGAGACATCATCAACCGCAACAAAAATCAGGAGGCATAGCATGCGTGCGATAATTGAGATATTTCTTGCGATATTATTTACAGTGGTTTCAGGGACTACGGTTTTAAACTTATCAAGTAAGACCATTAAAAAAGAAGCTCTTATAAAGGTTCAAAAAGGACTTCCATCGTTAGAGAGCTTTACTAAAAAAATGACTAAGTAGTAAAGGTCGGGTTCCAGCTTGGAAATCTTTTTTGAAGATCAATTTTTTGATCTTCTACAAACTGGTTGCTTTGAACTATGCCTGATTTGAAATAAATATCATAACCAGCCTGCCTTAGACACTTAGCAACCTCATCAGTACCAGCTTGCTTCTCTGTGTAAATTTTTAAAAAATCAGGCATTAGGCAGATATTCCAACCTGCTGTAAAAAAATTAGGGTCAAAAACCCTTTCCCAAATATGAGCGACATGAAGCCCTTTAGAGACATTTCTATTTTTGCCCCCCATTCTTAAACCTGCATATTGGCCAAAGGCTGTACGAGCCTTGTTATTATCGTAAATATTTATTTCTCGACCGTCCCATGTGCTCTTATTTCCTCTTTTGACACCTTTATGATGTTCATTAGATTCTCTAGCTGCATCTGGAAACTTAACAGGTGTTTTAACTAATTTTTGAGGGTTTATAAATAAAGTTGAATTAAGCATCATCAAAATAACTTCATCTGTCGTTTTTCCAGTAACATTTTTAAATAATTCAAATGAGCTAACATTAACAATATCCACTTTTTCCCCAACTTTATATAAAATACCTAAAATCATAAGGAATATTCAATAACAACTCATCCTGTTTTGAATATCGTGATAAAACTTTAGAAAAATCAATTGTGACAGGTAGAGTTTTGTATAACTCACCAGCATTCCAGTTCATTTTAGTTAATTTCATTATGTCATTAGCAATCTCATCTAAAGATGATTTTCCTGCATATCTTGTGATTTTTAACGGCGCAGGGATTCCTCTTGCTCCCTTATAGTAATCCTTTTTTTGATTTAGAAAATCAGTGCTTGGAATATTTCCGTGAGTAAACAAAAGGAACGAGTTATCATCTAACTGAATTGTCGTTCCACGGTCAACTGGATAACTTGCTGGCTGCTTCTTTTTCCTGTCTCCCTTTATTCCACGCCACAAGGGGTAATGCTGAATATGCAATAATTCAACATCTATACCTTTTGTTGCTTGTAAAATACCTTCAATCTCAGATTCGATAAAAGGAGTTGTCTTGTGAATTATCAATTTTTTTAATTCTGCATTGGTATCCACTTTAAAATAAATTTCTTTTAATGAATTAATCAGTCTCCTTGAGTCTTCTTTACTCATATAGGGGGTTTTGCCAATAAAGATAGGCTTGTTTATTGGATTTAAAAAGAACCTTGCCCCTCTACCTTTTGAGTCAAAGACTTGGCTCATACCGATAGTGACCGCGGTAAAAACCGCCCTGAGCGTCCTGAACGATCTCAGCCAACCCAATCAGGGGTTGTCCTACCTTTCTATAAAAAAGCAAAAACATTTGAATTTAAAGACGAAAAAAAACCGGCAGTCTTTAAGACTCCGGTGCGCATGGTATCTGGAATGGTGGAGGTGGTGGGATTGCCAAGAATGGCCAAACAAAGCTAATAACCGACGATTACAACAGAAAACGTGTGGCAAAACTAGACCACAATCAAATAACTAACCAAAATCACATAAGGATTTGGGCCTACTGTCTCCTTCATTATTCTAGTGTGGAGGGCAATATTCTATTTTGCCACATATCTGCCACACGAAAAACGGCCAATGGCGACGGTCCTAGAAATATCTCACCAATCAGAATTTAATGACTTATCATTTTTGAAATTTCTCAGAGACTTTTCATTAAAAATTTAGTGAATTTTGCCACACGGTTTGCCACAAAATTAATCATGTGCCATTTTTTCTTCAAAACAAAAATTACAAATCATTTCTTGCTCTTCAGGACAGAACATTCTTTGACAATGTGAGCACTTGTCCCAACGACCATCACGGGAGCTTCCTCCACAAGTAAAACAACTATAAAGGGAATCCTCATCAACAACACAAGTTTCAAATCCACAACTCGGACAGTCAATATAGGAGTCTTCAACTACTGGATTGTGCTTTGGATGATAATCCATATATGCAGAATGTTTATTGAAGTATAGGTTAGCAGCATCATTTGGATCATCATTTTTTTCATGACAGAAATAGCAATATGCCCCATTTTCTACTTCTAGAAATTTCTGATCACAAAGGTAGCAAGTTAACAATAACTGTCCATTTCTAACTTCTAAATTCGCTCTCTTTGTATTTTCTTCAACTAGTCTAATGTTTACACCTAATTGCTCACGAATTTTCTGTAGAGCTTGCTTTTCATTTTCCAATATCTCTTCTGTATCTATGTGTTCAGAAATAAACTCCAAAACTTCAATGACTGCCTTTACAGATAAAGATTCAAATACTGTACTTGATTCAGAAAACTCAAAATGCTCGATTCTATTTCTAATTTTTCTAATCTTTTCTAGTTCAAACTCAAATTCTTTTGTTAATTCAAGACCAATAACATTTTTGAGTCTGCTAATTGTATCTTTGATTCCAATTGACTCAAAGTCACCATTTTGAAAATCTTTGAAGTTAGGCTCTTTTCGCTTATTAAAAAGTAAAGACCAATGCTCTCTCCTAAGTAACTCCTTCATTACTAACAAGAAACCAGAGTAGATATTTAGAAGTGCATACTTTTTTGACCGAACATTATCCTCTCCTAACTTAATCATTCCCTCTAAAATGAAATCTAACCCATTATGTAAAAGTGATTGTTCAAAACCATGATGATCAGACATAAACTTCCCCAATAAAACCTTCGCCTAACCCCTTCTTGATCAATGTCCTTGCGTTCTCACAATCTTTTAGTGCATTTATACACTTTGATACAAAATTAGTCACAGCGAATTCTTGATTAGCTATAGCAATAAGTCCCTTATTATTATAAACACCTAAAACACTATCATATTCTTTATTTGTTAATATTGACCTTAGTTCATCAATTCTAGATGAGTTCCACTTTTCAATTTCTATTCCCGATTGCACTTCGTTAAATCGTTCTAATAAATCATTTAGCTTTCTTGCCTTTCCTAGACTAATTCGCCCTAAATTAAACTCTAATTTTCGATAAATATATTTTAAAGATTGAGTCTCTATTTCATCTTCAAATTTTTTAAATATTCGACTCTTAAAATCATCTAAACTTAGAGAATTATGTAATAATCTTGTATCCATATATTTTAAGAACTCCTCTGATAGAAATAGACTTTCAATTTCCGAACAGTTTAAGGTATAAATCTTACTTTGTTTTAACTTTTCTTTTTCTTCACTTGATCGAAAGTCAGCATCTATTATCCCGAAAACTTCAGAGTTTAAAAGACCTGTATTTTGAAAAGCTTTTGTATAATTTATAACATTAGTACAACTGCCGACTGGTAGGACCTCTAAAAGAGGAAAGAGAGCGCGGTATGTTTTAAAGTCATTACTTTCTGAGTCCCCTTCACAGAAGACTACTTTCTTCTGGGTACCTAGCAATCGCAAAAGTAACTCTTCAGGAATATCGTTAGAAGTTACGACTTCAAAATCCCATTTATTTGGGTTAGAGAAACTTTTCATCCATAACTTTGGAGCATCCTCCATACTAACAGCAAAGTCTAAATCATGAGTTAAGTAAATAAATATACAGTCAGGTCTTTCTTTTTCAAGAAGTCTCCATAACTGATTCACTATTGTTTTATGTAAATGTATCTCAGGCTCATCTACAATAATCAAGCTGTCCCTCGGTGCCTGAACGATTTGAGCAGCAAGATATAGTACAACCTTCTCGCCCTCACTCATTGAGATAGGGTGATATCTTGATTTTCTCCCCTCAGTAAAGACACATATATTTATATTATCTTCATCTAAGTCAATCTCTCTATGCTTTATTACAGTATTCCAAATTCTAAAAACCTTTTGCAGAAGACTCTCTTCCATTTCAGTTGGTACTCCAATTCTTATATTTTCGAGGTTTTTTCTTAAAAACTCTGAATTATGTCTACCTTGGTCTGCTATTAAGTTACTCAATAAAACATTAAATTCTGATGCACCATTAGTATATGAGTTAGGCTCCTTGTAGGTTCTATGTTGACTTTGAGTTCTTTTTAAAAGATCTGAAGTATGTTTCGTCGATTGGAGGACTTTAAAGGTATCAATTTTTAAAAAACGCTGTGCAGAGATAACTATCCCAGCTGTTCTTAATGTTGTTTTGATATAGGATGCAAAAGATGATTTTCCACTACCATTCGCTCCAACAATTACGGTATGGTTGTCAAAATAACTTAGGTTTTTATAAAAACTAGCATTAAATATCAAATTATCAATTAAGGCTTCATTTGATCCGATCTTTGCTTTTACGGTATTTCTAACCTGATTCATCTGTACATCGCTATGACCTGCATACACAGAAGCATTTATTTCTTCTTTGTAAGGAAGACTCTTAACTAAAATCTTAAAATCACTCAGTATCTTCTCTTTGTACAAGGGAAATCTCTCTACAACTTTAGCTTCTTCTAGATATGAAATATAAAATGAGTCCCACTTTTCTTTAATATGCTCGAATGACTCCTGTACACCTATCACTTTCGTTGCAACATCAAAATTACTTACTAGTCTATTTGTCTCTTCCAAGTACTCTGGAACCACATTTCTTATAACATTCATCAATAATCTCTCCGTTTTATATATTTTAATAATAATATATCTTATATAAAATAGCGATTAGCAGTACATATACTAACCATATAATAACAGCAACTTACACATCCATTTTGAACTTTTAAAAGAATACTGATAGACAAAGAAATGAAAAAAAAATTCAATCTCTACTTCGACAATGACAAAACGATATCAATCACTGCCAAAGAGGCTCTAGATTTCTTTGGAGAACAGCTAGATGGTAAAGATCGCAATATCTTTGAGTTTAAGACAGATGGTATTTTAAAACTTAGAGAATACCTTAAAACAGTTATTTCAAATGGAGATCAAGTTGAAGTAATCGTTTTTATACTTAAGCAATTCAATATCATTTTAACTCTTAATAAGTACTACTCAAAAAAACATTTCAGATCGACTATCTATAATCTTCCTTCAAGTGTAGATGAAGTAAAGCAAGAAGAAATGAAACTTAGGTTTGAAGACCTTGATTTTCCGCCAGAAGAGCTAAAAAGAATTGAGAAAAATCTAAAAGTTCCTGATACATATGAGTATCTTTTCAAACAAAAAAACGAGTCAAAGTTTTTTAAATTAAATAGAAAAAATAAGTTCTACTATGAGTATATGTTCTATGTAATTACAAGGAAAATATACAAGGACTTATTTCCTGATAACTACTGGAAAGAATACATAAGCTTCCTAAAGCTCTGTCATAAACATATTGGTGAAGTCTTCATCAAAAAACTCGACTTTAATCTCCTAGACGTAAAGGACTTTCAAGAAAGGCTAAGATATTACGAAGGATTAAAGGACCTACAACTATCCGAAAATACTAAATAGTACCCCCAGAAAACTGGCCGTTTTTTTTGTAGGCCAGTCTTCTGGTTATTAGACCATTACCAAATCTCTATTCTTTTAAACAACTCAGCAATGATGCTGACAATTTTAAAAGGATATTGATTATGGAAAATTCCACAAAAGCATTACTTAACATCGAAGAAGCTTCTAGCTTCCTCTCAGTCAAAGTCTCAAGACTTCGTACAGCAGTATTTCGAAAAGAAATACCATTCGTAAAATTTGGCCGTCTAGTACGTTTCAAGAAAGAAGAACTTCTAAAATGGATTGACTCAAACACAGTCAAAGCAAACGAAGAGGATTCATCATGGCTTTGGTAACGAAGAATTTCACGAAGATTCCAAATGAGCTGTTTCAATGCAAGAAACTAAGCCCTAAGGCCATCGGACTTTACGCATACCTTATGTATCGATCTTACACAGGACATACGAGAGGCTTCTTTCCGTGCCAGAAAAAGATCATGAAAGACTTAAGTATCGGCAGTCAATCAACGCTCAAAAAGTTGATTGATGAACTTGTGGTCTATGACTTTCTAGAGTTTAGAAGAGGATCAATTTTCACAGGAAATAGTCGCTATATTCTCCTAATACCCAAAATTTGCACAAATAATACGAGCTAAAACTGCTCATATTATATGAGCAATAAATGGGTACATTAAAAGATAATATAAGAATATTAGTGCAAAAAATGGAGTTTACTATGAAGCACATGAAATCAGTTAAGGATATACGCTTCATGCTTGATGAAGAAGTATTAAAACCAAAAGAACAAATAAAGAGACATAGTCTCGATCAAATTCAAATAAAAGAACCAAAAGAAGAATTTAAAACGAAGTATAAGTTTTTAAAAGCTCACAAAGGTTTTCAAAGAGGACACACTCATGTCTTCTTAGGAAGAACAAACAAAGGTAAATCAGCTCTTGTACAGTCTCTTGCTTGCGAGAATATCGTTAGAGGTCAGAACACCCTACTCTTTCTCTCAGAGGGCGAGAAAGGCGATGTTAAACGACGTATAGATACAATGTTATCTCTTAAGTATAAATCTGTTGAAGAACGTAATCGCATCATGCGAAGCCTTATACTTATAGATGAGTCTGACTTAGATCAAGCGACTATTCATGACCCACAATCATGGGTAGCTTCGCTATTTAAGTTTGTGAAAGAGTATGAGATTGACTTAGCTTATATTGATAATTTCTCAACTTGCTCTTTTGGTGATTCTTCCCCCGAAATTCAAGCGAATTTCATGAAAACACTTTGTGCTACAACACAGAGATATCAAATTGCACTAATAGGAGTTGTCCATCAAGCCAAGTCCGTAGCACCTGATAAAGAACTCACAATTGAAGATATTCGTGCAAATTCAGCTTTTATGAACTCCCCTTCATTCGTGTATGCCTTGAATAACTTTTGTAATTACAAAGATCAGTCTAAGCGAGTCTTATCAATTCTTAAATCACGTCTTGATGGCGATATCATCGGTAACTACTATGATCTAAGCTACAAAAAGTACAAAAATGAAGGTTTTTATGTAAAAGATCAGCAAATAGATAACAAGATCGCTAAAGAGCTGTTTTTTCGCAACAAATCGCAACGTTTTACTACAAAAAGCTTCCAAAAGAGTTGGTAAAAAGTATGAAAGGCCTTTTCTTATTTTCTATATTTGGTATAAGTCTAGTGCTCTTTCACATTCGAATAATCAGGACGACAGTAGGCCACAAATCCTTTTTTCAAAAAAGGAGTAAAAATGGCTAAATTAGACGAGGACAAAAAAGGTACAAAAACGAGCAAAAAGTGTTCGAAAACGAGCGAAAACGCTCAAAAACAAAAAAAGTACCGAGTTGATATTCGTATGCCTCACGGCAAGCGTATATCAAAAGTTTTTTACCGAAAGTACGATGCTGACCAATTCCGTGCAAAGATGCTCGTTGAGAGGCAACGTATTATCGACACAGGCGTAAACATAGACGGCGAAATCACGTTTAAAAAGTTTGCAGAAATGTGGCTTAGAGAACACGTCATAGGACGAAAAGCAGAGAAAACGATTCGTGGATATAAGTCGAATTTTAAAATGTATATCCTTCCAGTTCTTGGTGAAGTGAAGTTAAAACACATCAACTACCACCATGCCAAAAAACTTGAGAGCTACGTTCTCAAACAAGGCAAAAAGAATCGAACAGTTAATAAAGTGATGATGGTTTTAAAGACTGTTATCAACGAAGCGGTTAAACTTGATTACTTAGTTAGAAGCCCTATTCGTGGCTTTAAGGAATTAAAGGAAGACCCTTCACAACTTGAATACTGGTCTAAGGAAGAGATAAAACAATTCATCGACAAGAATCAAAATAATCCTTTGCTCGACTTTTATCAGATGACTCTTAACACAGGACTAAGACTTGGCGAGATTTGTGGTTTATGTTGGGATAGAGTTGACTTCAATGGTGGCTTCATTAGCATCAATCGCTCTCTAACAAGAGAGGGCCTTAGAAACACGACAAAGACCCATAAAGGCCGATACATTCCAATGAATGATAAGGTTAGGGCCATACTCGAAAATCGTCTTAAAACACGAAATTCGCAGTTCGTTTTTTCTACACCTAGTGGCGAAGCTCTACCTTACAGCCATATTAACCAAAGACACTTTAAAAAAGCACAACGAGTTGCGGGCCTTTCAAAAATAATTCGCTTTCACGATCTAAGGCATACATTTGCGAGTCACTTTATGATGAATGGAGGAAACCTCTATACATTGCAGAAATTATTAGGGCACTCCGACATCAAGACGACAATGATCTATGCTCACTTAGACAAAGATTTTATGATTGAAGCCGCTAACGTTGTTTCGTTTTAAAAATATCTCCTCTTTCAAAGAGGAGATATATTTATTAAGATAAAGAACATGTTTATAACCTTTACTAGAGAATACAAATATTTAATTGATAATATCAAAAATGGTTTTTTATTTCAGAATCATAAGATTGAATATAAACCTTCAACAGAACATACACTCAGTAAGCTAATTCCATTATGGGACGAATATAAAATAAAATCTCCAAACAAAGACTTTCTCGTAAACTTATACAAGAAACATGAGGGAATAAACTCTAATTTCTATAATGAGTTAAGTAATAAGTTATCTAATAGCAAAGCATTTGGAGTCAATTTTTTGCGAGACCTCGTTTCCTATAATTGCGATTTTATAGGTATGAAGTGCTTCACTGAAATTAGAAATAACCAAAAGATTCATCCTCAACATACAGGTTTTTTTGGTGAATATGGTATTTTAATGAAACATGAATGGATGATTAAAAATGGAGGCTCTCCTGTAGTATATGTTGATCCAAGCCTTCAATTTTCAAACCTTATAGGAAGCACTTTAAGTATTTTACAAACACTCGATGACTGTACTCAACATCTAGCAGGATTTAAAAGTACATACGTTCATAAAGAAATTTTCAATGTATTAGCTTTTGTAGAAGTAGCAGCTCATTCATTTGAATATGAATGGAGAATTGTTCACCCTTTCGATATAAATAAGTTGAACACAGAAAAAGAAGAAAAAGAACGAAGACTTCCATTCACTATTAAAGATGTTCACTCTATTTTTGTTCCCAATATTCAAGAGAGAGAAAAACTAGAAAAAGATCTTACCTATCAGTTAAAAGATATTCCCAATAACGAAAAACCTAAAATTCTTCTTACTAACAATATTATTTTAAGCGATAAAGATATTGAAAATATTGACAAAATTTTAGAACGAAATGAGTAACAGCTACTTTGTTCATTAATCTTGCAAAAAGAAAAGCTCCTAGGTGTCCTTACTTAAAGCGATATAACATATTGACTTACCCAAGTACGCGAAAGCCAACCTTCTTGAATTTTAACTTTTACAGGAAATCCTTCATGTATATTTTGATGGCTTTTCTTACAAAAGGCTTGGCTTGATATCTTTTCACCGTTTTTCTTGTTTAAAAGATAATAACATTTTCCACCGTCATTATTTATTACCTCAGGACCTAAAAAGTATATATCACTTACAGCTTTCTTGTTAGCGAACTTATAGTTTAAGAATTGAGTAGTTCCATATATGCAATATGATAAAGCTCCAATCGTACTTAATAATATATAAAACCTACCCAGCTTATCAGGGTGGAAACTTCTCAAGAGTCTTGATATAAAGCTAGCAATAAGAACTGATAAAATAAGAGAATAGAGATACCAATCAAATTGAAAACTAATCTCTAGGCCTTCTTTTCCAAGGAAGCTATCATTTAAACCTGCAACAACTATAGTATAAATAAGAAAAATAAAGAATGGAGTTGCATACACAAGTTGCTTAGTAATGTTATTCATGAAGACCTCAGAGAATTTACCTTTTGGATAATTATAACTCAGATCATCAATTCAATCATTTTTATCAAGGAACACTAATTACAACCCCTGCCACACCGTTGCCACACGACAAGGCAACCACCACGAAAAGCTGAATAATATTAAATAGTTAGAAGATCGTGGTGGAGGTGGTGGGAATCGAACCCACGTCCGAAATGACGTCTTGATAGCGGCCTACGTGCGTAGTCTTCATTTATCGTCAGAAGACAAGACTGTCCGAGATAGGTGACCTCGGCGAACCCCGGTGACAGATTAACGAGATGCCCCGGCAGCCTCGGAACCTAGTTAGCCAGCAGATTCAACTGGGTCGCTACATTCTGTTTCTTGGCAGTAGCGCCTCACAAGACTAGATCCTAAAAATAATTAGGCAGCCATTGGCATTGCATAATCGTCTGCAATTAAACGTCGGTCTCCTTTTTACCAGGACCATGGACACCAGCCTGGACACGCCCGGATACCTGTCAGCCATCCCGTCGAAACCAGGGCACCCCCATTAGATTTTGACACGGATATTGGAACAAATATTCGTAAGCGGCAGTATAGCACAGCATTTCAAAAGTGGAAAGAAATCGGTTCAGAAGATTATTTGAATAGCCCCCATATAAAAAGACCCCGTATAAAACGGGGTACTTCTTTGGCAAATCATAGAATTGTGATTTCGAAGGCACAAAACTACTAATAAAAAATATACCATATTTTGCCAATTTCCTCCATTCTTCCTCAATGAGGAGGACTCTTTCAGGAGTTGTTCATGGAAGGACTTTGGCAAGTCATAGAAATCACAGTGATAATAATTCAGTTAATTCTGGTTCTAAGAAAATTGTGATTTCGGGGGCGCTGCGAAAGTTGCGCCCTTTTTATCATTCATTTTTTAAATTCGCTTTTCCAAGAATTGTTCCTCCAAAATATAAGATTTCACATAAAAGCAGAAACGTTAGGGCATAAGAACTTGCCTCGAGCACTGGAATTATCAATCCCTTCATTGAACCAAGGGTTAAGTTTACACTGCTATAAATTAGAAAGTTCCAAATCAAAATAGCGCCTACTAGCTCAATATTTTCAGATTTAGAAAAAACTCTTCTAATTAATGGGCCAAGCTCATCATCCTGAATTAAAGGTGCTTCAATACTTGGATTCACTCTCTTTATCGCTTTATATAAAACTCCAAGCATTACAATCTCAAGTGCAAAAGAAATGACAAGGAATAACAAGGACTCTACGAAAACATATCCCCATAATAACTCGGCGCTTGAATGACTGGCATATCTTCCATAGCTATCAACTCCGCCTAGAATGGATACAACGATAGGTACGAAAATTAATAAATACAACATTCTCTTACTAACCATGACTGATTCCTAGTTTCCAAATTGTGGTCTTCCAAAGTTTATTTGTAAGTCCTGAAAATTAATTTCAATTTTATTTCTTAAGTTTAACATATTATCAAATTGATCAGGAGCACCATCTCTAACTCGGCCAAGAGTCTTATTAACCTCATCTCCTTTACAACCACTACTGCTCTTACACTCATCATCCTTCTTAGGCTTCACATGACCTTTTTTTGGCTTGTCCTCACCTTTCTTTGGCTTGTCCTCACCTTTCTTTGGCTTAACTTCATCTTTCTTTGGCTTATCCTCATCTTTCTTTGGCTTATCCTCATCTTTCTTTGGCTTATCCTCATCTTTCTTTGGCTTATCCTCATCTTTCTTTGGCTTATCCTCACCTTTCTTTGGCTTGTCTTCACTGTCAGCTTTAGGCTGATCACCTCCCCCAACACGAGGACTATTAATTTCCGGCATCTCTGGTTCGACTTCAGGAGTATCCGGAGCTCCCGTTCCAGACCTTGGTTGATCAGGCTTTGGTGTCTCTACTTTTTCTTTAGCTTTTACTTTCTTTAATGCTGAGTACGCTACTCCTAAGCACCCTATGCTACAAGTTAGGCCAGTCTTAATAGCGACAGGCGCCAAAGCTCCACCAGAAAGAACACTACCAACTACAGTAATCCCTGTAACAGTCCCACAAATACCAAAGCACAACTTAGTTCCACCTGTATCAACTCCACTAGCAGCAGAATAAAGCAAACTATTCTTATCCTGCTCAAGTTTATTTGCAAGAATCGGACTAATCATTTCACCTTCATTCATTCCGGGCCCACTATTTCCCATACGAGGCTTTAGACCATTAGACATACCATTTTCCTTATCTATTTCAGGTGCACCTAGACTGCCATCAAACTCATTGCCAAATTGTCCCATGCGAGGACCACCGAATTGATCCTTACTTTGCTCACGTTTTGTGGGATTAAAATTGGATGGCAGATTCAATTGTCTTTTTGGAGCATCAAAATTTGGATCGTAATTTCGATCAATTTCGATTCCAAAATCCTTTTCAAGAGTGTCCCCAATGGCAGGGTTTAGTGTATTTACGATATTTGCCATGCTTTGCACTTTGTCTTTCTTACCAAGAGATGCGTACATATCCATAAATACAATAGCAGGATCAACAAAAGCTGCATGAATTCCGTTGTCTCGAATATTATCCTTCATTTGAGACAATGTTGTTTCACGATCATTATTTGCATTATTAAAATCCATGCGGATTTCATCCACGAAATTTGTCACAAGCTTATCAAGCATAGAGTTTGGGAAAGCTTTACCAAGCTCATTTGTGAAATCCTCTTCAGCTTTCAAAAATGCTTTAAAATTTGTGGCCCTTTCTCTAAGGCATTCAGCATCTAAACAATCATTTAAAGACTTCGCCCAAGATGAACTTGTTAGAAGTATCGCCAATATTAAAATTAAGTTCTTCATAGAGTCTCCCTCGTTAATTTTGAAGTTAACGAAAACTACTCCAAACACGTTTCAAAAACGAAAAATTCCCTATCTGGAATAGATATTTCTTTAGATGAAAAATTTGAATGAATTCAATGAGATGACATGGCCCAAAATAACAAAACCCCGTAAAAACGAGGTTAAGTTTCTGGTCATTTTTAGAAATCATGATCTATGTAGTTCAAATTATTTTGATCTTACGGAAGTTGTGATTTCGGGGGCGCAGCGAAAGTTGCGCCCTTCTATTTTAGCGCAGAAAGCATCACTTCAAGCGCCCTGCTCTGCTGGGCGACGTTCAGCTTTTCAAATGGCGGAAGGTGCACAAAGCCGGCTTTGGCCCGCATCTTCTTCATATCAATGATACGGCGAATTCCATAGAAGACGTGATTGCAAACAAAGCGGCCACAGTCGCGAGAGATGGCAACAGGAATCTGCGCTTCTAGGATGGCATCTTCCATCTCTTTAAGTGGCAACGTGGAATCTAAAGTCTCAGGGCCATCTTCAAAGATGACTTCCTCTTGCGGGCGATTGCCCTCATTATCATCAGTGCGAGCATCATCAAGATTATGAGCGATCGCCTCCAAATTAATCTCACTCACCTTCGCATTTAATCCCAAGCAAATGATAAAGTCTGGATTTAAAAAGAAGGCCTCTTTCTTTAGGATTGCAAGAGACTTCTTAAAAACCACAGGCAGGATAAGCTTGTGGATCTCAAATCCTGGAATTTCACTATCGAATTTTTCAACGAGGATTTCAGAGGGGTTTATCTCCCCTCCATCAAATGGTTCAAAGCCTGTGATGAGAATTTTTTTAGTGCGTGACATATTCTAATTCAAAGCCCCAGCGCTTTTCATCAATATTTGTGCGCGGATAGATAATATTCTTTTCAGCATCAAAGCGAGTCTGACAAGTGCCTTCCGTTAACTCATCCATTGAGATGAAGTTAGAACGCGTGGCCTCACCATTTTCTTTTGAGATAGCAACAAAAGCATCCCCGTAGTGAAAGATCACTTCAGAATCTGTATACTCAACTCTTAAATTATTTTCTGTCTTATACTTCTTTGCAATGACCTTCACATCAGTGCGATAAATTAAATACTGATCCATGAAAAAAACATTGTCTTCAGATAAGAGAACCTTTCTAAAAGAGTATTCTTCATTTGTATAGCTTCCAGAACACTTATAGAGAGTATTGAGAATATGCATTCCCCCTGACTCCATATAGATTGTCTTACCTGTTTCCATATTTCTTGTGATTGTATGACCTAGAAAGAGTTCCGCCTTACATTCATAATCAACTGAAATCGAAGATGTATAAGTTGTTCTCAAATTACCATGGTGCTCACCTTTTAAAAGGTCTGATCCCATCTGACAGCTATACATCTTTGGCGTGCCGTAATCTTCATAGCAAACTTCAATTGAGTGCTTAAGGCCCTTAAGATAATTGATCTTAGCTCCCACCTTGGCGCGAAACTCTTGTTGCCCGGCCTTATCTTCAGGATAGACTGTATTAGCAAGTTCTGCCTTTAAATCTTTTTTGAAGGTGTTGGCAATCTCTTCAAGATTTGCACATTGGTTAGCATTTGCCGCAAGGCTCAATAATGTAAGTGTCCCTAATAATAGATTTTTCATAGTGGCATACTAGCAAAAAAAAAGCCCCCTTGCGGAGGCTTTTTTTCTATTTTGCTCTTACATCGAATACTTTGGACTGAAGTAATTCGCCTTTGTAAGAAACATCGACTTTAAACTTGAGTTTATCGTCTTTTGTTTTCTTCTTAAACTTATAAGTTAGAGCTCCTGTGGCCACAACCCCTTTACCTGGAGCAGCAACTTGAGTTTGAGCTTTCTTAAGATTGATGAACTTTCCACCCTCTAAAACACTGATTGCAACATCATAGCTTCCAGGAACAAAGTCACGTAGACCTGTTAGCTTAACTTTTACATCATGGCTTCTAAACTTACAGTTAAATAAACCTAGGAAACACTTGCGATCTTTTACTTTATCATCAAATTCTAATCCAACTTGTACCTCTGGGTTAACCATGACATTTGAAACAAATGTTGCAACTTCAGTATAGCTTCCACGTAAAGCGTCACCAGGGTAAGTCAGCTCAATTTGCATCTTAACTTCAGATCCTGGGCGAGCGTTATTTGTAACCTTCGCTTGGATAACATCACTTAAGTCGATTTGAGTTGAAGCCGGTAGAACTCTTAAGTTAGCACGTGTATTTGAAATCGAAACATTTGATGAAGCAGCGATCACTTTTGCTGATACCGCACCACGATTTGTTGCAAGTTTACCAAAGTTAACAAGACCAAGACCTACTGAGAATTTTCCATCCTGAGTTAGACCTTTTGGATCTTCAGTTTTTACACTTGTTTGTGCGTACTTATTAAGGCGAACAACACCGCTACTTGCAAATAAGTTAGCTGCTTCACTCTTACCTTTGGCAAGTTGCTCAGAACGCTTAGCTGCAATATTCTCATCAAATCCAGCTTCTTCACCATCAGTTGCACCATTTTGGTAAGCAACTCCCTCACCTTCTAAGCGAGCTTCAGCAAAGGCCGTCTTATAAGCTTTATCAAAAGCTTTTCTCGTCTCACCTGAGAAGTCACCGCTTGCAGCTTCATCACTTGCTTCTTTAAATAATGCTTCATAAGCAGCAAAGAAAGTGTCTTTGTGATCTCTAACAAATTGAGACTTATAAGCAGACTCATAAGAATCACTACAGGCTTCTTTAAAATCAGAAACACCTTTGTAGACATCAAAACAATTTTTGAAATCCTCATCAACATCGATACGAGTTGGTGCAGTGTAAACATACTGAGGCTTGGCCTTAGAAACTTGATCATTATCTTCATGACGAGCAATCTCTTTTTCAACGCGAGCGATTTCAACATCAACCTTTGACTTGATTCTTACTGGTGCAAAGGCCTCAGTTGAAACATAATCAGGTGTCTCAATTCCAAAGCTCTCTGTAAGTGTTTGGGCCGCTGTTGAGGCAAAGGCAAATGCCTTCTCCATAAATAAGCTTCCGTTTACACTATTTTCAAGAACCACTTTATTAGTTGGTAGTGTTGAAAATTTCTCTTCTTTAACTTGTGCATATCCTTGTGGGAAATTTTCTTTCTTAGCTAGAGCAACAGCAGTTTGTAGTCCTTGCTCATAACCTTTTGCGTAACCTTCATCGTAACTGGCCTGAGAGTTAACACCTTCGTCATACCCAGCCTCAAGTCCTTGCTCTTTACCATCAACAAGTCCTGCTAGATATCCTCTTAACTCACCAAGAGTTGTTCCATTCTTAGATCCATATAAAGAAGCATCTTCTTTTACATCAGCAGATCCAGCGTATTCACCAGCAGTTGCACCGGCCGCTTGACCTTGAGAAGCACCCATTTGCTGTGCCTCAACTTTGTAATCAGCATATAATTCTTTACGATCTTCATATTCCTCATAAGTTTCTTGAGTGATTGATTCTAAATCACTTGCCACAGCATCAGCTTGTGCAAATTGACCTTCTTTTACAAGTTGATCTTCTAAAAGTGCGCTTCTTTGAGACTCAAGCTCTTGGATACGATTTTCATTTTGTGCAATCTGAGATTGCTTAGAAGAGATTGTATAAGAGTTACTCTGCATACGATCTTGTGAGCTTTGGATCGTTTGTACGTTTGAAACGTATTGCTGATCTCTTTGCTTGTGCTCATCTTCAAGAGTTAGAAGCTGCGCTTGAACCTTATCAAGCTCTCCACGTAGGTGGCGGATTTCATCTTCAACAATTGAAAGTCTTCTTTGATATGAATCGCGCTCTGACTTAAGAGCATTTTGTGTATTTCGAAGTGTTCCAACCACACGGCGATTTGCATCGAAGTCATTCTTTTCTTGGTTTAGTTCACGTCTCATACGCTTTAGATCACCTGCAATGATAGTGATTCTCTCTTGCGCTTTTTGTTTTTGATCTTTAAGTGAAGCGATATCTCCTTCGATTCTCTTGATATCTTTTTTCACTTGAGCAAGGGCCGTCTGCTTCTGATCAAGCTTAGACTTTGCACTTGCTTGTGCACTTTGAGCACTTCTTAATTCAGTCTTAGCACTCGCTAGGCGATCCTTAAGTCTTGCAAGTTGAGGAACGGCCTGTGCGATTTCATTTTCTACCGCTGAGATATCAGCTAAGAGCTTCTTAACTTGAAGTTCAGCAGCTGCGACTTCTTGCTCGAGATTAGAAACTTTTGTATCTCCACCAGCAATAACCTTCTTTGCTTGAGCTAGTTCAGCTGAAGTTTTATTTAAATCTGCTTCAACTTTATTAAGACGTGGTGTTACTTCTGCAATTTTTTGTCTTAGAAGTTTTCTTTGCTCTCTAAGGTTTTTAATCTTATTAGCATTTCCACGATCACGATTTGCCATTAGCTCTTTAAGAGTTGCTTCAACTTGGGCAAGCTTTTCTTCAAACTTAGTTTTCTTCTCTTCTAATGCATTCTTTTGAGTTGCAAGTTGTTGCTTTTCACTTTTAAGAGAAGAAAGCTTTGATTTAGCTGATGAAAGCTCATTCTTTGCCTTATTTAATTCACTCTTCTTAGAAGATACTGTTGATTGCGCCTTAATGGCCTGAGCGTTTAGTCTATTCTTCTTTTCAACAAGAGGAGCTACCTTGGCCTCTTGCTTTGAGATTTTACTTTCTAATTGATCAACCTTTGCCTTGGCCGCACTAACCTCTTGGTTTGCACTGACAAGCTCGGCCTGAAATTTAGTCACTTGATTCTCTAATTGAGAAATTTTTGATGTGGCCTTATCAAGGTCTTCTTTCTTTTGTTTGATATTATTTTGAATCTTAGGAAGCTTAAGATTTAGGCGATCGCTCTCATCGATTGCCGTTTTGATATTTCCTTCAAGATTTTTAATTTTATCACGATTACGATCTAACTTCTTTTGCGCCTTTTGAAGACGATCACCATTTTGGTGAAGATTCTTTGTTACTGAATCAAGGGCAGAACGAAGATTATGTGCATTTCTTTGAGGACCGACTAGATCATCTTGGATTTCTCTTTGCTCACTTGATAATTCAGAGATAGCGCGAGCAAGTCTTTGTAGTTCATCACCAAGGCCAAGGTTTTCTTCCGTTAGCATGGCAATCGTATTATCGAGATCCATATTCTCTGTACTCAATTGACTGATGATAGCTACGGCCTCATCAATTTCTGATTTAGAGATTGCTATTGCAGAACCATTTGCTTCTAAGTCTGCAGCGATTTGCTGAAGCATGCTCTTAAGCTGATTGGCACTCATACGAGCACTATCAGAATCGGACTTTGCTTGAGAGTACTTTGATAGGTACGTCGGATAATCGATTTCATCAGGTAACTGTGCGTGAACGTTGGCGCTTAATGCCAATAGCGATAATAAAACTAAACTTTTAGTCGATCTCTTCATGAATCCCTCTCCTTTAGATCATGTTTCGTTAAATTAGTTCTATAACCCTGATTTTCCTTTGTGGAGACGGCCCATAGAAAACATTGTGAAAATACCTTAAATGTAAGAAAGTTTCAGAATATAACACCTAACCTTGTAAAGACTTCATGGATTCTGGTGTCAGAAGGGACAAAGTGGTCCTACAAGTTATTAAAAATAGGCCCTGTAACTATGAAGGATTATTGAAGAACTATTTGCAATGTTAGTGGAATATTAAGAATTGAGTTTAGAGAAAATGCCTGGCCGCAACTTAAGCAGAGACAGGAAAAGACGGCGGCCAGGCTTTTACACACAAGATAAGGACTTTTCAATAACCTCAAATAAACATTATTTTGATCGTTTCACATTGTAAATAGAGATTGAGAAACTTTACTTTTTCTTTAACTGTTAACCCATAAAATTTTGGCAAAAAGTTGCGAAAAAACGTGTTTAGATAAATAGTGAAATCCCGATAAATAATCATATCAACTATAGGTTTTCATGAAGCTGAGCACTTTTATCAGGATTTAATTCCTTTTCTGCCGGTATCTAAACACCTAAATTTATTATATACTTTATGGGTATATCTAATTTTTTCATTAACAAGAATAATCTCTATATATGGAAAGGGGGAACAAATGAAAAAACTTTTTACGTTATTACTTTTAGGTTCTGCACTAGTTATGACTTCATGTGGTTCAGATGCTAAAAAAAATGATTCATCTTCTGTTGAATCAGTAGAGTACGCAAACTCATCACTTGAGTTAAACGGTGATTCAGACTCTGGTAAAGCAGGTGCTCTAAGAACTGTTTATTTTGCATTTAATTCTTCAAACCTAAACTCGTCTACTAAGTCGACTCTTGAAGCTAACGCTGAATTTTTAAAAGAGAACACTGATGTTGAAGTACAAGTTGAAGGTCACTGTGATGAAAGAGGTGGACGTGAGTACAACATGGCACTTGGTGAAAACCGTGCACGTGCAATTAAGAACTACCTAGTAGCTCTTGGTGTTGATGCTTCAAGAATCTCTACGACTTCTTACGGAAAAGAAAGACCAATCGCTTTTGGTCACTCTGAAGAGTCTTGGTCACAAAACAGAAGAGGAAACTTCGTTGTTGTTTCTAAGTAATTTGAAGAATAAATGAAAGTATTAAAGTCTAAAATTACATTTTTACTTTTACTTCTAACTCTGGGTAGTTGCGGTCTAACGACCGTACGCCCTAAGTTAGAAATGACTTATGCACAGGTTGCTTTCCTTGCGGCAAAGGAAGCTGGTGGCCAAACACTCGCCCCTAACCTCTATCGAAAAGCCGAATTCTACTACTTAAAAGCTAAATCAAGCTACAAGAGAAAGTTTTTTAATAAAGCTAAGAAATACGCCATTTTATCAAAACAATTTTCTGAAAAGGCCGAATTCAAAGCCTATCGTAAAAAAACTCTCGATAGCATCTAATCATATTCTGGAGAATTTCTCATGAAGAAAACTTCCCTACTATCGACTATCACATTAATCACTTTAATGGGATCAATGACTTCTTGTAAGACACAGGAACAAATTGAGCGCGAAAAGAAAATCAATACAATGTCAGTTCAAATGCAGCAGAGTCAAAGACTTAATGCAGATGCCATCTCTAAGATGCAAGAGCTAGAGTCCTCGATCGCCGCTTTCCAAGGACAAATGGAAGAGTATACCAATGGTAAAGACCAGAAGGTTGAAGAGCTACAAAATAAAATTAATAAGCTCGAAGAACAAAACACTTCCCTAACTGATGAAGTAACAAAGCTTTCTGCAAAAATTGAAGAGCAAGATAAGTATATTAAAGAAGTTATTGCTCTCCTAAAAAAAAAAGATAAGCAAAGAAGAGCAAAAGCAGCTGCAAAGAAGCGCTCTCCTTATAACGAGGCCATGTATCTCTATGGAAAGGGTAAGTATTCTCAAGCTCGCCCTATCCTAGAAGAGCTTTATAAGGCCGGAAAGATCAAAGGCAAAAGTAGAGATCGTATCAACCACAACCTTGGAATGGTTGCTTATATTCAAAAGAGATATGATGATGCCATCACTTACTTCTCGTCTTTATATACGAAAAAACCAAAATCACCTTATAACGCTAATGGATTAGTTTACCTTGCCCGCTCTTTTGAAAAGAAAGGACAAAAAGATCAGGCCATAGCGATTCTTCAAGAGATGCTTAAGTCATTTCCTAAAAGTCGCCACGTTCCTGCAGCAAAGAAATTACTAGCAAGATTAAAATAAGAAAGGTCACTCAATGAAGAGAATATTTGGATTACTTACTTTAACTTTAGCACTTTCGTGCCAAAGTATTATCGACATGGATAAAGCAAACTCAGAGCTAAAGATTGAAGGCCCTAAGTTTTCCATCCTCTTCTCTCATTCAATCTCAGGTGAAACACATCCTTGTGGATGCCGTCAATTCCCTCTGGGAGGACTTCCACAAGTAGCAGGCTTTATGCACGAGCTAAAAAAAGAAAAACAATTTCTCTATGTTGATACAGGAGATATGCTCTTTCCTTCTTCAATCGTTCCAACTCATATTGCAAAATCACAAATGCAAGCAGCAAAGGATGTTGCTAAAGGACTCGATAAACTTGGCCTAAAATACACTCTTCCTGGAGATCAGGATCTTGCTGCTGGTGTTGGATTTTATAAAGAAGTTCTAAGTGAAGTTAGCTTCACTCCCCTTGTTTCAAACTTAAGTGATGAAAAAAAGAAGGACTTCCCTCATCAAGAGTTTACTAAGATTGTATTTGGAAAGAAGACAGTCTATTTAACAGGAATTGTTGAACCAAGTACTATACAAGGTCCATTACAAGGTTATTTTAAAAGACCTGAAGCAAGTTTTCCAGAAACCCTAAAGAAGCTTAAAGAAGCTGGATACGACGAGAAAAACCCACTAACACAGCTTGTGGTTATGTCTCATGCAGGACTTGATTACGATAAAGGCTTTGCTAAGAAATTTCCTATGATCGATTGGATTATTGGTTCTCACTCACAAAGTTTTACTAATTATTCAATTGATGTTGGTGATACTCAAATCGTTCAAGTTCTCTCAAAGAACCACTACATTGGAGAGATTGCCATCTCAAGTGGAAAAGAGAAGCTAGAAAAAGAATTTTCATACCACGAAATGCGTGAGCAATTAGGAGAGAAGATTCCAAATAACCCATTTACGGCCTATATCAATGAATCAAAGAAGAAATTAGATCAGATTCGTGATGAGGAACAAAAGATGATGTACTCAGGCGGTAATGAAATCAAAAAGATTCCAGATGCTAAGAGCTGTCTTGAATGTCACGAGGCCCAAGGAGAACACTGGGCAAAGACTCCTCACTCAGTTTCTTTTGCAACGCTTATGATTGCAGGAGAAGAAAATAAGACCTCTTGTATGAAGTGCCACTCTGTTGGAATGAATGAAGAAGGTGGTTATATCAATCACAACGATATTGTTCACTTCAAAGACTTAAAGACAACAGATAAAGGCTTTAGCGGCCATAAGAATAAGTATTGGCAAGATGTTTCAAAGGCCTTCAAGGATGTAAAATCAATTCGTAAGCTCTCTGATAAGAAAGTATCAGCTCTTCGTGTTGAATGGGATAAGCTTGATGAGAAGCATAAGGTTGAGCATAGCTATGCCAATGTTCAGTGTTTAAATTGTCATGAGGTTGTTACTGATCACCCATTTGCTATTGAAAATGATGAGCAAAAACTGGCCCACACAAAAGCTTCAATAAAGAATAAATGCCTTGAGTGTCACACAAGTGACCAATCACCAGAGTGGTATAAGAAAGATCGCGATGGAGTTTATTCAGGTGTTGATGAAGATTACTTTGAAAAAATGTACAAGAAGATGGTGCACTAAGAGCTTAGTTGTAGTCACCTCTTCTTAACTTTCTTTCAACATCTTTTTTCTGCTGATCAGATCGCTTGTCGTGGAGCTTCTTACCTTTAGCTAAGGCAATTTCTAACTTCACGCGAGAACCCTTAAAATAGATAATCGTTGGAACAATCGTTAAGCGCTCGGCCTTTGCACGGTGAGCGATTTCAGCGATCTCTTTTTCATGGAGAAGAAGCTTTCTCTTTCTCGCCTCTTCATGATTGAATTGATTTCCAAATTCATATTCAGGAATCTTGATATTATTGGCCCAAACTTCGCCATTTTTATCAATTGTAATATGGGCCTCACCAATTGAGACTTTTCCAGCACGCAATGACTTCACCTCTGTTCCAGCGAGAACCATTCCAGCTTCGTAAAGTTCAAGTAATTGATAATCGAACTTTGCTCTCTTATTTTTGGCTATTATTTTCTTTCCCATATTTACTCATTTAAAAATTTATATAGATTTTGCAAGTCTTCTAATTTTAGCGCTTCTGCCCTAACTGTCAAAGGTTGATTGATATGTGCTAGTCCCGCTTGAATTTTTTCAACAGAAGTATAGCTCTTTAGAACCTTTCCTAGCTGCTTTCTCTTAAATTGAAACACTGCTCTTAAGAATTTCTCAAATTTTGTAAATTCGTCCAGAGCAATCACAGGATTGTCTATTCTCTCAAAGCTAATAACGGCCGAGTCCACTTTTGGTGGTGGCGTGAAAGCTCCCGGAGGCGCCTTAACTAGAAGTGACGTTTTAAAATATGTTTGTGATAAGGCCATTAGAGAGCCCATGAAATTCTTCTTTGAAGCAAAGGCAAAGACCTTATCGGCAACTTCTCGTTGAAACATCAATGTCATATATTTAATTGATGGTGTTTGAAGAAATTTAAGAAGTAGTGGCGTTGAAATATTATAAGGCAGGTTTGAAACAAGCCATGTCTTATCACCTAGTCCCTTCTCATTAATGAAGGCCTCAAAATCAAAGGCCAATGCATCCGTAAAGTTGATATGATCAGCTTTTACAATTGGTGCAAGGTATTCAATCATGCGCTCATCTTTTTCAACAACGTGAATATCTTGGTTATGAGCAGCAAGATTCTTAGTAAGAATTCCAGGGCCTGGTCCTACTTCAATAATACTTTCGGCAACTTCAGCAAAGTCATCTGTTATCTTTGAAATAATATTTTGATTATTTAAGAAGTGTTGTCCTAGATCTTTATTGGCCCAAGGTAGTTTCTTGCTATCTTCCACTAAGTCTTCCTATGTTCTTTCTTATTAATAAATCGAGAACGTGCATCAATGCTAAGTGTAGCAGGATACTTAATACGACTCTCATAATTTCTTAGGGCATAATTAGCAATCATGGCACCATTATCTGTACAATATTTAGGTTCAACAAAGAATACGTTCTTATACTTCTCTTTTAAAACTTTTCTTAGATAGCTATTACAAGCGACACCGCCTCCCACAACAACAGGGAGATTCTTATGTCCCAACTCTCCAGCTTTCTCAATTGCATAGCGAAGCTTAAGCTTTAGGGCCGACACAATAGCGTGCTGATAAGAAGCACAAATATCTTTTGTATCCTGATTAATATCTTCAGGAGACTTCACATAATAGTCTGGATTCTTCTCTAGAAACGTTCTCAGGGCCGTCTTCACACCTGAAAAACTTAGGTTACAATCTTTTGAAGTCTTAAGTCCCACAGGGAATTCAAAACGATTGATATCACCTTCTTTTGCTAGATCATCAATAATTCGGCCAGCAGGATAACCAAGTCCCATTAGCTTTCCGCCTTTGTCATAGGCCTCACCTGCGGCATCATCAATTGTTGAGCCAAGAACTTCCACATCATCACTTGCGCGAACAAGAGTGTAGAGACTGTGGCCTCCACTTACAAGAAGCCCGATATATGGATAAGTCACTTCATGAGTGAGATGAACTGCTTCAAGATGAGCAAAGAGGTGGTTTACCGCAAAGATATCCACTTTCTTTAAAAGAGAAATCGTCTTGGCCGCATTTAGTCCCGTTAAAAGTGGACCAAGGAGTCCTGGGAAAGTCGTTACACCAACAAGATCAATATCTGAAAGTGTCACACCTGCTTTTTTAATGGTTACATCTAAGAGCGGGGCCAATTTATCGAGGTGATTTCGAGAAGCAATTTCAGGAACAACCCCACCCCATTGGGCAAGCATTTGTTCTTGTGAAAATAACTCAAATGCCAAAACTTCAGGAGCCTGCCCAGAAGTTGGATCACCTTTAAGAACCGCCACAGACGTGTCGTCACAACTTGTTTCAATGCCTAAAATATACTTTTGACTCACAGCTTATTACCGTTTTTTAAGTTATTGATTTATTTAGGTGCACCCTATCACTATTTGAGAATTTTATCGACAATTTTGACAATTTTTTCAAAGTGATCTTTGGAAAAGTTGGCCTGCATATGCTTTGCGATGTCTTCACTATACTCAAGATCGTAGTGATACTCTTCCATCTTCTTAGCTAGCTCATGGGCCACAATAAAAACTGCTGTTAAGGGCTTAATTTGTTTAGCATATAGCCCACGGGGAAAACCATTTCCATCAGGTCTTTCGTGGTGATTGATGAGAATTTCGTAAAGATTCTGGTCATTTATCCCCTCTTTTTCAAGAGTTTCAGATATCAGACGCCCGTGACTTAGAACAATATTCTTATCATAATCACTTAGCTCGGCCTTAAGAAGCTCTCCTTGAGAAGAGATGCGAGCAAGTGACTCATCTTCTAAGAGAAGATCGTGGTAAACAGAAGTCAGAATAATCGTTTCAATATTATCTTTCTTTCCCCAGGCCAGCTGCTTTAGGATTTCAACACCTAAGATACTTGTTAGGTAGCAGTGGTCATAGAGGTAATTTGTCATCTGCTCTCTTTCTGCCAAGAGATTCTTTAGTTTCACACTACCTTGGGATAGTTTTTTAAGATTTGATACATAACTATCCACCACGGCCATGGAACCTTCACTAATTCCATAATTTCCAACGAGTCTCTTTAGAGTCATAATCGACTTTTGAGCAATATCAAGATGTTCAGCTGGCGTTGATGGGTCGTATTTTAGAAATGAAACTTCACCTGCATTAACGACAAATTCATCCAGATCATCTTTATTGATATAGAGATAATTAATATCGCGATCAAGATAACTTTCAATTTGAGAGATTGTAAAAGTATCTCCCCTTTTGATGACCTTAACAAATTTTGAATCACTAAGTTTTACATAGGTATCACAAAGAGCAATGGTTCCTCTAAGGAAGTACTCTGTATTGATTTTCTTATAAGCTGTTCGAGATTGAACAAAGCTTGAAGGGCCACTCAATTCCGTGACGATATTTTCAAATGAGACATAAGAAAATGGTTTTGGAAGGTGCGCTCTTTTTAAGTGATAAGTAATATCACGTTCAAAGTTTATAAACTCTGCTTCAGTGAATGATGTAATCGTTAGAGTTGGAATATTTAACGACTTACTATCGAGAAAAGAGAAAATATCCTCGTCCCCATCGCGAAAGTACTCTGAAATAATAAGATGATAATTACCAGACGCATTGAGCTTGGCCTTAAGATCCTTAAAGCTAGCAACGCGCGTGATATTTGAATCTTGGAACGTGTTCTCGATACCTAAGACGTATATATCACTTAATTCAAAATCTGGTTCCGCAATTAAGACGTTAAAACTCATAGAAGACATTTTAACACTTGCCCAATTTTTTCCCTAGATGGAACTTTATGCTTTTATCTCACCCAGTAAAGCACCATTCCAATATAGCAGGCCAAGAAAATACTCCCCGCAATACGATAAAATGCTCTCTTCATATAAGAGATTGCAATTAAGAAAAGTGCTGCAAATACCAGAGCACAAACCTCAGGTATAAAATTTTCTGAAATTTTAATTTTATAAAAGACCAAGCTTCCAAGAACGAAGGCCACGTTGAAAATATTTGAACCGATGATATTTCCTGTGATGATATCGGAGTTCTTTCCCTTCTTTACTGTCATGATTGCCGTAACAAGTTCAGGAAATGAAGTTCCAAAGGCCACAAAAATAGCAGAGATAACATAACTTGAAATGCCAAATGCCAAGGCAAGCCCAGTTCCACTCTTAACTAGTAACTCTCCCCCACCATATAAAAGGGCAAAGCCAGCAAAAAGGTGAAGAATCTCTTTCATTTTAATTTCATCTTCTTTATGACTTGGTTTTTCAGGGTCGGCCATATGGGCGCGCTCTTTTTTCATCTCTCTAAATGTGTCAAAGAGGTAGAAGGCCATGAAGCCAAGAAGAAGAGCACTTCCCCACCAGTAGATTTGCTCTTGTAAGAGAACAACACCTAAGATTGCAGTAAGAATTAAATGAAGAATTAATTGTCTCTTAATATCTGCTGAGGTCAAAAAGAGTCTTCCAAGAAGTCCCGAGACCCCTAGGATCAAAAAGAGGTTGGCAATATTTGAGCCCACAATATTTCCCAGAGCAATCCCTGGATCACCGCGATAGCTTGCTAGCTGAGAGACGAAGAATTCTGGAAGCGATGTTCCAAATCCTACGATTAAAAGTCCAATAACTAAAGGAGATAGTCCTAAAGCAAGACCAATTTTCTCTGCAGACTCAAGAGCAAACTCGGCCCCATAATAAAGCATAACAATAGCAAGAACTAATAACACAACTTGTAAAACCATAAATTATTTCCAATAATTAACATATGTTAAATTTAAAACGCATTTATCTTCAGTTTAGCAAAAAGAATTTCAAATTCCTAAATATTTCGTCGTGCTTTATTGCCGACATCTTTGTTGCTGCCTATATCTATATTCTCTATACAGATCCTAAGCTGTATGAGGATTATTTAAGCACCACAGCAAAAATGATGGAACAAGTAGATAAGGCCAGTGCATCAATGATGAAAGACCCTGTCTTTCAAAAACAAATTGTGGATCTGATGATTCAATCGGCCATAACTCTTATTTGTATCTATCTCATCATTCATCTCTTCATATACCTCTTTCGTTTCTATGATAAGAAATTTGCTGACGGCTACCTAAAATTCTATTGTTGGACGGCAGGTGTACTGATGCCAATTGTGGCCTTATGGGATTTTTCAAATCCCCTAGTATTGATGTTTATGATTCCAGGAATCATTCTTCTCTTTAATGCATTTGGCTTTAAGTACCAGAGACAAATGAAGGAAGAATAAAATTTGTTAAATGAGGAAGAGTCCAATCAGGCATACTGCGAGCCTGGCCTTTGGCTTTCTGAAGTCCGCATACAGCAAGTAAGAATGAATCAAAGGCACGAACATTTTTTACAATGATCTCTAAATCATTATCATAGATAAAGATCCCTAGCTTATTTTCAATCTTTTTCACAATATCAAGACGGGCCTCAATTCCAAGATCAAGATCTGTTAGATTTAAGATATTCTTTTTTAGAATGATACGACTCTTTAATAATTCTAAAAGAATGAGGTTTACATGCCCTTCATAAAAGAAACACTCCTGAGGGAAGTGTCTTTTCATATAAGAAAAGCGTGAAAGCATCATGAGTGATGTATTTCCAAATGAATCAAAAGTTGTATTAAAGAGTTCTAAGAGTTGATCGTGATATGAGCACCAAATCCAAAAATCAAGTGAGCGATTCCAATAAGGAACAAAACCTTTTTTCAATCTTCTCTTAAATGACTTTGATAACATGAAGTCCTGAGACTCTTTAGAAAAAGTATCGCGATCAAAGTGAGTGAGATCTTCAAAATTTCTTCTTCTCTCATACTCTTTTGGATTTTCTTCTTCCATCTTTCGATCAATTTCTAAGATGGCCGTAATATCTTCTCTCACCTTCTCCACATGCCCCACTGGACACTTGGCAACACCAGGACACTTTAGATTACACTCATGACAGGCCGGGCGAGAAAGAGGAAAATCTACAATGACGTGTTTCAAATCGTATTTATCAATCCACTGATTGAGAATATCATCTCCATCAGAGTATTCATCTTCATCTTTTACATCCAGAATAGACTTAAGAAACCAACGTCCGCTTTCTTTATGGTGATCAAGTAGGCAAAAAAAGAAATTATCTCTTCTTCCTCCCTTCATTGAAAGTCCGGCGACGCGATTAAAAGTTAAGTTCATAGTGGCGCTTCAACACTAAACTCTAAGACTTTCATCTTTGAGCGTGTAATCTCCTTTAATACAGCTTCTTTATGTTGTGGGCCGTGAGCAAGAATGAAACATCCGCCTCCACCAGCTCCACAAACCTTCATACCAATAACATGCCCACTTTCTCTAAGTTTTGAATAGAGAGATCTCATGTCATCAGTAACAATTCCTGAAAATAGTTTTTCTCTTTGTGCACCTTCACGACAAAGAAGTCCAAGAAAGTCATCAAATTGCCCATCTTTAATTGCGCGATAAGCAGAGAATGTTAAGTCGCGAATTGTTGCAAGCCCTTCTCTTACACCATTTTCATGATCAAAGAAGTCTTTGTAAACTTGCCAATTATTAATTGCTGAAAGCCTTAGCTTTCCAGAATAAACTAAAGTTAAATGAGACTCTAAGAAGTTTTTAAAAGAGTCACTATAAAGTTGTTCAACTGCAATCGCACTATCTGTTGCCTTTAGAGCAAGAACCCCTCCGTAAAGAGCTGGATAATAATCTTGGTAGCCACAAGGGCCCTTATTTAAGATCTTCGATTCAATATTTTGAACCGTATTGATGGCCGTTTGGCGATCAAATTCCCGATCAGTAAAATCACATAGCGCTTTATAGACAGTCACACCCATTGATGAAGAGCCACCAAGGCCAGCACCAGGAGGCGATCCCGATTCAGTCGTAAGACGTATTCCACTCGTTAACTGAAAGTGGTGAAGAATTTGAGCAAGAAATGAAAGTGGCCCAAAGGTCTCACCTTCGAAATCTTCATTTGTGAAATCGACACTAGAATGGCGAGTTGTTGATTCATAATCAATTGAAACAAACTCAACACCTTCATAGTCAATTTCTTCAACAATAACCTTGGCCTTAAGTGATGTTGCCAAGTTTAGTGTAATTGTATTTCTAAGAACCTGATTGATAGGAACAATATCGAGAGTTCCCCCTAAGAGATCAACTCTTACAGATCCTTCATTTGAAGCACTTTTAACCATTATAAATTCCAATATACGGCAGCTCTCTATAGCGTCCGTCAAAGTCTAGGCCGTAGCCAATAACAAATTTATCTTCAATTTCAAAACCAAGATAATCAATCGAAACTGGATGTGCAGTCTTTGCAGGCTTATGCAGTAATGTTGCAAGTTTAATTGATTTTGGTTCTCTTTCTTTTAGTAGAACGTTCAACTCACTAATTGTAAGTCCTGTATCCACAATATCTTCAACAAGAACAACGTTCTTGCCTTTAATATCAACTTTAATATCTTTAGTGATTGTAATCTTTCCTGTACTTTCTGTTCCCTTATAAGAGCTAGCTCCAATAAAGTCGAAATAAACAGGAGACTTCATCTGACGAATAAGATCGGCCACGAAAATAAATGCACCATTTAACACACCAACGACCACAACCTCTTCTCCGCCGAAGTCTTGATCAATTTGCCTAGCTAATTCTTTAATACGTGATTCAATTTTCTCTTGAGAAATATAAGTTTCAATGGCCATAAACTTTCCTTACTATACAAATGAGTTATTTAAGATTTCACCGACACCACCTGCTCCTGGTACGATGTATTGTTTTCCAGTTAAACCAACTTCCTCATCCCAAAGAGTTCCAGGAACTGTTTTTAAAACGTGCTCCGGAGAAAGTCCTCGATCAAGCCTTAGCGCATAGATCTCCACATCAGGATGATCCTTTTGCATACGCTTAATATACTCAGGCGTTACAATGAGATTAATCGAAATATATTTTAAGGCCTTGCCCTTAACTTGATCTTTGTAGTGTCCAACCGCAAAAGACATGGAACCACCAGTTGCCCCCATTGGATCAGGAAGAATGACAATAGCACCCTCTTGGCCGCCACCAATCTTTGATCCACTAACATCCACTCCAATCACTTGTTCATTTTCATCTACCTTACGATTAACATAGAAATGATCCTGACGGATTAAAGAAGAGTTTAAGAAATAGTTTAGATTTTCAAAGCAAACGTGACTTGGGAAAGTTCCTGCGCGCGCAAGATCCACACAAACAACAGGTTGCTCTTTCTTTATGACCTCTTGATCAAAAACGGCCTTATCTGTAAGCCCTGCCATACGAGAGCGAACTTCAATAACTTCCTTAGGAAATGAATTTCCAAGTACTGCTTCAAGAAGAATAAAGTATAGCTTTTGTATTAAGTGATTGAGTTCTGGCTGAATGACGCCTTCATTTGAAAAGCGCGCTAATAAGCTTTCTGCCAAAGGATTGGAGAGAATGTAAACATTCTCTCCATATTTGTGTTCGATTTGACTTATTTTAAAATCGTTAGATTCGTAGTGTACGTCTTTAAGTTTTGATATTTTAGATTGTGTTTTCATTTTCCAATTTCACCTCGCTCTTAGAGTTTACCTCTTTTAAGCCTCCAAGTGAAATTGAAAATGCCTTAACATCTTGATCTTCATCTAAATAATCATAGTGAGCACGACATCTTGCTTCATATAAATCGGCCTCTCCCACAAGAACAGTTTTCTTATTCTCACTTGGTAGTCGATATGTTTTCGAAGCTGGTGCACCACAAACAGTACAGATGGCCTGAATCTTCATGACATCGTCTGCGATACATAGAAGCTCTGGCATTGGACCAAAAGCTTTTGATTTAAAGTCTTGATCTAGGCCTGCACAAATAACGCGAATTCCGCGACGAGCAAGTTTAGAAACGACTTTGATAATTGTGTTATCGAAGAATTGAACCTCATCAATTGCCACGATACGAGTTGAATCATAAACCTTCTGTAAGATTTCAACTGCATCCTTAACCGGTTCTGCTTCCACATGACGTGAAGAATGACTTACGACATTTGTCTTGTGATAACGGTCATCAATAACAGGTTTGAAAATTTGAACTTTTTGACGAGCAATTTGTGCTCGAGTTACTCGACGGATTAACTCTTCCGTCTTCCCAGAAAACATTGGTCCGCATACGACCTCAATGCCGCCGGTTTGGTGTGCGTGGCTTGCGTACATTGACTTAAACTCCTATTAATGTCAGATTTTTTTGTGTTGTGTCTCTAGGATTTATTATGACGGCCTAAGGGTTTTTAGGCCACTTACATCTTCTATCAAAAATTGAAAGCAACGCAACGAGTGCAGTGAGCCTAAATAAAGCTTATGATGAGACTGATGTACATTAGCATCACGAGGAAAAGCCCTACGATCAGTATTAATGGGGATAAGAGAATAAAGAAGCTTTGCACAAAAGAAAACCTCAGATTATAACGCAGTCCAAAATACAAGTAGACCACTTGAGAAACAAATTTTAAAAAGTCCCCAAAGATTGGAATGATTAAAAAGAAATTCCCTACGAGCGACGCAGCAATCGTATCTTCAAGATTAACTCCCTCAAGATCCTTATCAAAGAGTCCCGCAAAAAGAGAAATCACCACTCGCCAGAATTTAACAAAAACCCAGGCAGAAAGTGGGAAGAAGACAACTTTAAATAGTGTCGAAAATAAGAAAGCCTTTTGTTGAAATTCACTTGATGAGAAAATTGCAGGAAGAAAGCCTTCCTTTGCCATTTGCGCAGATAAGAGAATACCGATATGAATTTGTACCAGTGAATAGAGGCCATAGATTAGAACAAATGGCCAAGAGGCCAATGTAAAATCAGTAAACTTTAATTGTACTCCTCGTCGACTCTCATCTTTTACGATTTCAAAGAGACGCGCTTCGCGAATCTTTTCGAGCTCTTCCCTGTGGCTTGCTATATTTGAATTAACAAGTTTTGGATAAAGGAGGTACTTAATATATTGCTGATAAATGCTAATCACGTTTTTATTTTAATTGAATTCCAAATAAATGAAAATAGAACAATGACCTACTCTTTTAGTTCACTATAAAAGAATGATTCTGGCGTTTGGAGAACTTCACGAAATTTTTGATACGGAATGCTTGAGCGAAGTCGATCCTTATCCTTCATATCAGCTGGAAAGGCAGTCTCAAAGCGAGCAATAAGCCAATGCTTCTTCTTATCTGATTCAACTAACATATAAAATTGCTGACTAATGGCTATCTTTTGCCCAAGGATAAATGAGACCTCTTTACCATTTTCAAAAATAAATTTTAATTTTGGAGGATTCTCCAAAGAAAGAAGTTCCTCTTTTACTTCTTCATTATTTAAGATTCGATCAACCTTAAGCTTTTGCAATTCCTCATAGAATAATTTTAGATTCTCATCTTTCGTTTTCTTAAGATCAATACTTGCACCAGAAATTTTAATTCCTGTCACTTGCCCGTAACTTGATAAGGCAAGTATCTCTCGTTTTTGCTTAATCTCTTGTGCCTGATCCTGCTCATCTCTTTCAACCGTAAAATAAGCGGCCGTTATTGTAAGAATCAAAATGATTAGTAGATAGACATTTTTCATTATGCAGCAAACTTCCTACGTTGATAAAGAACGAGGGCCACAATCAAAAAGATCAGTGGAAGGATCACAATTGAAAAATAAAAAATCATTTGCTTCTCTATGACTGATACTAGAAGTGGCTTCTCTTTAAAGACCACTGAATTCATGGAAGCAAGTTGTCCTTGTCCCGTCATCCAATGATAGAGATTTGATATAAATTTAAAATTTGATTGATAACTAAAGAACTTATTTGAAATAAAAGATGTATTTCCAATGGCCATTAGAGCTGGCGCATCTTCACGTGTAATAGCTGCGGCCATATCAATTGGGCCTGCAATATCGGCACTATCTTTTTTAACATCACCTGCAATAACTGAGATTAACTTTTGTTCGGCCCAACTCTTAGGAGAAGAACTTGCAAGAGAGTGAAAGTTTTTAACAAAGTCTTTTGCAGCACTAACAGAGCTAGCAAGAGGAAGAAAGACGCGCTCTCTAAAATCTTGATTTATATGCAATTTATCAAAGCTTGTAATAATGGGTGCTGTCCCCTTTGAGGATTCAAGAGAGTTGGCCGGATCAATAACCACATCGTTATGAATAATTAGGCCATTATCCTCAAAAAACTTTTTAAGATTTGTAAGTTTTTCTCCGCGAAAGTTTGGCATAAAGGCACCAAAGATGCGTCCACCATTTTCATAATATGAACTAAGCTTTTCAACTTGCTCTTTTGAGAAATCATTAGTTGGCTCAAGAATAGAAAAGACATTACAAGTTTCAGGTATGGCCTTGGCCTGTAAAAGGTCAATTACATTTAATTTATAAGCTGATTGCTTAAGAACATGAATAAGTCCTGTAAAGCCATTATCAGTACTATCTTGAAACTTAGGATGATAATTAAAACAAATTGTCGGATCTTCTTTTCGTTGCAGACGAATTAACCCATTAGTAATTCCAAGCTCAAGAATACGAGTTACAATAACCTTCTTGTCCCCTTTTACAAGAACAATAGAAGGCGAAACTGTCACTCCGTATTGAGCAATCATATCTGGCCTTAGCTCAGGATCATAATAGCTTGTAACAAGTGAAGTATTTTCATTCTTATACAATTCTAAAAGAGAAAGAATAGCGTTCTTTGATTCTTTATTTGAGAAAACAACCATCTCAACTTTTTCATCAAATTTATCAACTGTTTTGACCGTTAAGTCTGATAACGTATTGAGCTTTCTTTGACTTAAGTCCCAAATTCCACCTTTTTTAAAAACGATAAAATTTAAAACAGCAAGGATGCAAAAGAGTAAGAAAAAGGCGGTAAAATTAGAAAGTAAATTTCTTCCAAAAGTACTCTTAACAAAATTTC